>JBFLYZ010000042.1:0-32754 GCA_040756415.1 Bacteroidota bacterium | reverse complement strand
TTACTTATATAATAGAATTCAAATTGAACGATTCTCAAGTAGCTATTGATCAAATCAAGCAAAAGAGATACGTAGATTCATTTCTTGCCTCAGGAAAGACCGTATTTGCTTTAGGGCTGGCTTTTGACACAGTTGAAAGAAATGTAAAGGAAAAATATATTCTTGAACCTGTTGTATGATAGTTAATCGATCTTAAGATTTAGCTTTGAGTATGCTGCCCAAAGGCACAGTTGGAATGAGCATTACCAGATGCATGATATAAATGAAATTTTTGCTAAAATTTAATGATTATCAAATCTATGGGACTTTGATCGTTGTAGTATTGCTTAATTTTTTTGTTGAAGATCACGTCCCATACTTTATTGATAAAATATTAGTCATTGTTTCAATCGTAGTTTTTATATTGACAATTATTAGAGAGTTTTTAAAACGAAGAAGCAAAGGATCACGAGAATGAGACAAACTTATAATACTACCACCTAACTCTTAATCTTACACTCCGGCAGCATCTTTTGAATTTCCGCTATCTGCGCATCCGTGAGCTTGGTACCTTTCAATGACAGGCTCTTGAGCTTTTTGCAATTACCCAGTTCCTTGGGCAGGCTTTCGATAGGATTGTTATCCAGGATGAGTTTTTCCAGGTTTTCCAGTTGGCCTATCTGCGCGGGCAGGGTCGTGAGCTGGTTGCCCGAGAGGTCCAGCTTCTCGAGCGACTGCATCTTGCCTATATCGGCCGGAACGGAGCTGATCTTGTTCTTGAGTATCACCACTTGTTTGGCCCCGGTGTACAAGCATATCTCCACGGGAAAAGCTTTCAGCTCAGGGATGCCGCTTAAGGCCGAAGGAGGCATATTCATGATGATGCCTTCTCCACCCACCGCAGTGGGGTAATACCATTTCTGGTAAGGGTTGGCCGAGGGATCCGTAACCACATCGTTCTTTTTATCCTGCATCAAAGCGCTCGACTGCGTGCCCTTAAAGCTGTAGAACTCGCTCTGCAGGCGGCTGAACTCGCTGCCGGGGAGCAGCTTGGATTTGGGGGTCGCGCCCTTGGCCGAAGCCTTGGTGTGCAGGGCGGCAATATCGCTGATCAGGGCCTTGTTCTTTTCCGCACCCATCTTCTGGATATAGATCTGCTTGAGCAGCTTGTCTATGGCCTGGCTGCGGTTATTGCTGAAATTGCCGTATAGCTTCAAAAATTCCTCGCAGTGCTTCTTGGCATTATCGAAATCATAGAGGTACATATAGGCCCGTGCGCAGTTCTCGTGCAGGCCCTTTGCTATATCCTTCGATATGCGCGCGTCCTTGTTCTCCAGGTCGGCCGTAAGCAGCTCTTTTTCCCAAACGGAAATGGCTTCTTTGAGCTTGCCCAGGTCGGCATTGTTAAAGCCGTTCTTCTTTATCGAAGAGTAGGCCGCCATGGCCTTGTCGAAAGCCGTTTCCAGCTCATCATAATTATTCCCTTTGCCCTTTGCGCTGTACACTTCAAATTCCTCAGTCATATACGACAGCGATACACGCGCAGTAGCATCGGCCACAGCCTTGCCGTACACCTCGTTCTCGTATTTCTTATGCTCGTTGCTCTTGAACGAAGCCTCCTGCCCGGCAAAATCCTTTTTCACCTTATCCGGCACCAGGGCGTATTCGCATTTAGCCTGCTTCATCTTCTCATCCCATCCGAAGCGCACCAGGCTTTGCCCGGTCTCGGAGCTCTTTTCGCTGTACACGATCTTGCCGTCCGGACCTTTGGCCACCACATACGATTCCTGCTGGGTGTAAGGCACCTCGATGTAAAACGACTTGACCTTAACGGCATCCTTTACCGTACCGCCCGTAGGCTTGCAGATGGATTCGCCTTCCTTCACTTTTTCCGTGCCGAAGACACCGTCCTTCATGGCAAATTCTATGGTCACGGTGGAAGGGTCGGTCACAGAAATATCATATCCCGGCAGGGACAGGTATTTTGTTTCCACTTTTTTCGACCGGTCGTTCTGAGCGGCAGAGGCGAATGCGGATAGAATGAGCAGGGAAGAGAGTACGTGTCTTTTCATGGGGTTGTTTTTAAGTCCAGGGGCGCCTGTGACAATTATTATGCCATTGTTTTGCAGGCTGGCCGCTCCCCTGGTCCTTCAGGCAGCTTGGAAGAGTTGCTAAAATCCATGCATAATCGCCCCTGGGCGCCTGCCCTCAGGCTCGGTGTGGCTTACTACTCCAACTGCTCCCAGCCATCTTTCGCACGATGTCCATATAGGTATTCGAATATTGTATATTCGTGTCATGAGAAAAGAACTGCTCGAGCTGGAAAAGGCCTCCCGCCTGCTGGAGCCCAGCGCAGGCGAGCGCAAGGCCGTGCGAAAGAAAGTGATCTCCTATTCAGAGAGTTTCCTGAAGCGCATAGAGAAGCTAAAGGCCTTTAACCTGAGCGATGAAAAAGGAGCCGGCCTTCTCGGCTCACCCGTATCGGAAAAGGGTATCGGCATAGAAGAGGCCTTAAGCCTGATACAGGAACACGTGGATACGCCCGGCCTGAACCCCGCCTCGGGCGGGCACCTGGGCTATATACCCGGAGGCGGCATCTACTATTCCGCCCTGGGGGACTACCTGGCCGATATCTTCAACCGGTATGCGGGCTTTTACTTTGCCGGCCCAGGAGCGGTGCGCATGGAGAACATGCTGATCCGATGGATGAACAAAACGGTGGGCTATCCCGAAAGCGCATTAGGCAACCTCACCTCGGGTGGCAGCATGGCCAACCTCATGGCCGTGGTCACGGCCAGGGAGGCCAAAGGCATCAAAGCAAAGGATATAAGCCGCTCGGTCATCTACCTGTCACAACAAGCTCATCACTCGGTGGCCAAGGCCATACGCATCGCGGGACTGGGCGAATGCCTGATCCGTTATGTGCCCCTCGATGAGCGTTACCGGATGAAAGCATCCGAACTGGAAAAGCAGGTCGCAGCGGATAAAAAGAAAAACCTGAATCCCTTCCTGGTCATCGCCTCGGCCGGCACCACCGACACCGGGGCCGTTGATCCCCTGCATGAGATAGGGAAAATAACTGCGAAGCATAAGCTCTGGTACCACATCGATGCGGCTTACGGTGGCTTTTTCGTACTTACGAAAGAAGGAAAGAAAAAGCTGAAAGGAATAGAGCGCTCCGATTCGCTTTCCATCGACCCGCATAAAGGGCTTTTCCTTCCCTACGGCCTGGGGGCCGTGCTGGTGAGGGACAGGTCAAAGCTGCAGGCCTCCCACTATTACACGGCCCATTACCTCCAGGATGCGCCCGAGCAAAACGAGGAGCCTTCGCCTGCCGAGCTCTCGCCCGAACTGACCAAGCATTTCCGCGGCATGCGCCTGTGGCTGCCCCTGAAGCTGCATGGGCTAAGGCCTTTCCGCGCCTGCCTGGAGGAAAAGCTGCTTCTTGCGAAATATTTTTATGCCGAGGTGCAAAAGCTGGGCTTTGAATGCGGGATAGAGCCCGAGCTTTCCGTAGTAGTGTACCGTTACATCCCGAAAAAAAACGCCCGCACGGGCGGGGAAGATGCCAATGCCTTCAATAAAAAACTGCTGGAGGAAGTGGTGGCGGACGGAAGGGTGTTTATTTCTTCGACTATGCTTAAGGGCAAATTCACCCTGCGCTTCGCCTGCCTGTCTTTCCGTACGCATTTGAAAACAGTAGACACTCTTTTGCATGTCCTGAAAGAAAAAATCAATAAACTTGAAAAACGATCGTAACTTATGAGACGGACCCTGGCATCAGCAATAATTGTAGCCTGGATGGCTGGATGCGGAACAAAACCCGGGCTCCGGGAAAACTGGGCCAGGTTGAACAGGCACCTGGAAAATTTCGATTCGACTCTTTACTTTTATAACTCAGGACAGTTGGCCGAACTGCTGGCCTCGAGGAGCGAAGCGGAAAAACTATTTACGGCCGATTCCGTCCGAATCACCGTCAGCAGGGTTTATGAATTTGCTTTGAAAGACGCTTACGACAAAAGGGATACGGTGCAGATCAAAAAATTAGAAAATGAAATACACGCTCATACGGGATCGGAGGCGGCAAGGATACTCGCTCACATTAAAATGTCAGACTACTACGACCGGGGCGATTTTACCAATTATTCGGCCGTGGCATCCGATTACGTAGACAAGTATTGCATGGATAACGAAGGGCAGTTGGGTTGGAGCGCATGGGCTTTTTACGAGCACACTGAAGACACGATCTTATTGCAAAAGGCGTTGGGCTGGTCCAGTCGCGCCATAGAACTTGCCCCTATATATGCCAATATGGACACTTATGCGCATTTGTGCTTCAAGCTGGGGCGAAAGGAAGAAGCAAGACAAATGCTTATAAAAGCCATTGAAAAAGCCAAAAAAGAGGGCGAGGATTATAAAAGCTCAGAAGATCTGCTTGCCCTTCTCACCAAAGAATAAAACAAAAATATCCAATTTCCAATCTCCAACATTTCAGCGAATAATAAGAATTTTCCGTTCCACATCCCTGCAGGCGGCATCCACGATGAGCATATAAATGCCTTGCCTTAATCCGGCCGTGTTCAGTTTCTTAACGTAATTGCCGTCCTCGAGCGGGGCGTATTCTTCTAGCACTTTATTGCCCATCATGTCAACGATCCGGTAGCTGATCAGCGTGTTGTACTCAGGCACATTGAAATAAACCGTCAGCTCATCGTTGGCCGGACTGGGATATACGTTAATAATGCCGCTGCCAATTCCGGAATAGGATGCGCCCAGGGCGCAGCTCCATTCCATCTGGCACAACTGGTTCACCACATTCTCTTTCCTCAGCACGATAAAGGATTTGAGCCCGGGAATATTATAGAACAGGAAAGAAGGGACCTTTGTCGAGTTCAGGTTGCCCTCGAACTGGGCCTCGGTGTACATCTGGTTGCTGTCGGGCTCGGCATACACATGCGGGCGTATCACAGCGGCCAGGCTGTCGATCTTGGGGAAAAGCCTGTTCGGGTCCAGGTCGTTGTTCAGAAAATCGCAGACCGCGTTGAGGTAAGCCGTTTTCAGCTCCGGAACATTCAGTATGTTATTGTTCAGGGGCCGCGAAGAAGGGGGATCGGGCAGGTAAAAGATATCGAGCTGGTCGGAGCTCTGGAACAGGCTGGAAGGCAACACGCCAAAGACCAGTCCCACATCCCAGTTGATCCACTGGAATACATCAGCGATGGAATCGTTATACAGGTAATAGTTGTGCGGGATGGAATAGTAGGCATCGATGTTGGCAAACACATTATTTGCCGCCCATGAACGTATATAATCCTGCAGGTTGAAAACCTGCTCTACCTGGCTGCGGAAATCGCTGCCGCTGTTGTTGATCTTGTCGATCAGGTTCACCAGGTCGCTCCAGTCGTTGGCCGTTTCATTGGTATTCAGCTCCAGGTTATCGTAATAGGCCGCCTGGTTGCTTCCCTCCCATTCGAGGGTGGCATTGGGTTCGCCCTTGTAGAGGTTCCGTTCCTTGTTGTTGAAATGGGTCTTCAAAAAGGTTTTGTCCACCACCTCCAGCACTTTATACAGGCCCACGTATTGCCCGTTGTAGGATACGCGCGCGTAAGTGCATCGCGGGGCCGGAAGCCCGCGGGCGTTCAGCACATCGAGCATCAGCTTTTCGCGCAGCATGGTGGGGTCATACGAGCTGTTGTTGAGCAGGATGGATTTAAGCCCGTCATATTCCTGCCCCTGAACGTACTGGTTGAAATCGATCTTGATCGGCTTTTTTCTTCCCGGGTGGCCGTAGCTGGAATTGCCCCTCAGGCGCACGCCCGATGAACTGAGCGGTGTGCCATTGATGATCACGTCCGAGACCATATAATAGTTCTGGCCGGTCTGGTCGCTCAGGTCTTTGTAATACTGCAGCGAGTCCCACCAGTTGGCCTGGGTGAGTATGATGTTGATGTCGTGGACCTGCGAAGAGGAGAACAGGTTATCGCCCGGGTTTTGCGGGAAGGCATGGCCCGATAAGGCAAAGGTTAAGGCGCATACCAGCTCCCGGGTTTTCATAAAACAAAAATAAGAAAAGAAAGACCAGGAAGAAAGCCGGGCTACTTCACCGACCGGTAGTAGATCTCCGTGGCCGGGCGCGCCTGCCCGTCTATGACCTTTGAATGCAGGTTGCACAGGCAGGCGATCGACTCGTGTGCCGCCTGCGTAAAACCGCTCCGGGGATAGGCGCAGTACAGCGTGAAGCGGTTACGGTGAAGCTTGTGCCACAGGTTTTCAAGCTGAACGGTGGCTCCATTAAGCCCCTGCGCCCACAGCACGGCCACCATTTCTCCGAACGCCCTCACCTTGCGCCCGTCCTTTCCGGCACGATCGAGAACAGAGGAGATGCACCGGTTAAACAGGTCTTCATCCGGCCAGTTGTTGACCATAAACCGCGAAAGCGTATCAGTGGCCTCCATCGTCATGTAGCGGTCAGCCGCAGCAAGGGCGGTCAGGTCGAAACCCTGAGCAAGCAGCCGGGTATTGAGCGAATTGATATGCGAAGCGGTGGCAATAACAACCACGCTGTCGCCCAATAGCAGGCCCGTGCCCGCAAAGCCCTCAAGAGTATCGAGAAATATCTTATCGTTCTCGTAGATCTGTACCAGGTGGTCGCAGGGAGCGATCTCGCCCCAGAACACCTGTATATTCGTATTTTCCCAACGGTTGACTTCAGAGATGATCTTATCCATAAGTGGGTCTGTAAGCTTCAAATCTACTGAGTATCCGCTTTAAAAACAACCCCCTGAAAATAAAAGAAGGACAGCCGTTCCGGCCATCCTTCTTTCAACGGAACGTGTAAGGATCAAAATTTGCTGAACTTCAACACGGCTGCTGAGCTTTCGGTGATCACCTCGATGAAATAGACCCCGCTGTTGAGCTCGGAAAGGATGAGCTGCTGCTCGGGAAGTGCCGCTTCAAACTTTCTCTCGATATAGGTCTTGCCCATCATGTCGAATACGCGCACCGCTGTTATCCTGCCACCATCGGCATCGGCAATGGTGATCTGGCCGGAAGCAGGATTGGGGAACAGCATTACATTGGCCGCGGTTGCCACTTCTTCCACACCGGTCGGGCAAGGAGTCTGGCTGAGGCCATGGGAAGAAAAGTAGGCGTCAAATGAAGCGGGGCTGCTGATGGGCCACATATCCTGCTCGATGATGGTCTTGTTCGGGTGGATCAGGATATAGGTAGGATAAGCGCCAATGCCGTAGGTATTGCATACGGCTGTTCCGCCACCCTCCTGCCCGCTGAACACCGGGTAACCGGAGTTGCCGCCCAGGTAGGTGTTCTCATAGGCTATGCACTGTGCGTTGTTATCGCCATAGTCCATGGCAATGAAATAGACCTGCCCGCTGTTGCAGCCGTAGTTCTGGTAAGTGGTCTTGAAATAAGGGCTGGTCTGCTGGCAGGGGCCGCAGGTGGTGAAGAAGAAATCGATGCAAACGTACTTGCCCGAGTTAAGCATATTGAACAGGTTGAAGGTATTGCCGTTCACATCGGTAACGGTAAAGTCCACGGCCGTGGTAAGGCTGGTTTGCGCGCTGGCAGATCCCAGTGCAAGCGAAAGCGCGAGAATAGTGTAGAGTTTTTTCATGTGGCTGCAGGTTTGTTTATTCAAATGTAGCGCTTAATTGCGGCCACCGCAAATTGGGAAAAATGCATTATTAGGATTTGGGGGCTTATTTAGCCGTAACCACGAACTCTGTCCTGCGGTTCTTGGCGCGGTTGGCCTCAGACGTATTTTCAACAAGCGGTTTCCCTTCTCCCCAGCCCTTGAAGCCGGTGATCTGCTCCTTTTTCACCCCCATCTCAAGCAATATCTCGAAAACGGTATAGGCCCGGTCCTGCGACAGGGCCAGGTTGGCCGCATCATCGCCCACATCATCGGTATGCCCCCATATTTCCACTTTCACGCCCGGGTTCTTTTTAAGAAAGTCGGCAAACTGCTCGAGCACGATCTTCGATTTGGGGTCCAGGTCGGCCGAGCCGGATTTATAATAGATATTATTGAGCGTATAGGTTTGCCCTACTTCTATGGGTTTGGATACCAGTTGGGTCTTCACCACCTTGCCCGGCACTACCGAATCTTTTGCCGAGATCAGTTGGGAGCTGAAGGCCACTCCCTCCTTCTCTACTTTCACCAGCAGGTCGCTGCCGGTATTGATCACCGCCACGCGGCTCTTGCTCGTAGAAGTATCCACTATTCCGTTATATACCTTTTTTGTGACCGCATCCACCACCTGCACCTTTACGTCCTTCACGGTCGTATCGGCCGGGCTTTTAAAATCCACCTCAACGAACGAAACACTCTCCGGGCGGGCATCCTTATACAGGTCGAAAGAATAGATATCATACCCGCCTATCGTCTTGTTCTTGGTCTTGGCCGGATCATCGCTGGCAAAATAGGCGGTCTTGCCATCGGTGCTGACAAAAAAGCCCAGGTCATCGCCCTTGGTATTGATCGGGTAGCCGATATTGACAGGGTCGAGCCAGTTACCCGCTGTATCGGCCCTGCAGTAAAAGATATCGTAACCGCCCACGCCCATGTGCCCACCGCCACCGCCCAGCTCCGGCTCGAGCGGGCCCGAGGAAAAATAAAGGGTCTGGCTGTCGGAATGGATGAAGGGCGATTTTTCGTGCCCCTTGGTGTTGATCTTCGGGCCCAGGTTGATGGGCGCGCTCCACTTCCCGTCAGGGCCCTTTACCGTCTTCCATATGTCCACCCCACCGTATCCGCCCGGGCGGTCGCTGGCGAAATAAATGGTGCTGCCATCGGCCGATACGCTGGGCTGCGACTCCCAGCGGTCCTTGGTATTGACCGTATCGCTGAGCTTGCGCAGATCGGTCCATTTGCCGTTGATGAAATCGCTGGTCCATATGTCGCAGTTGATATTGGCCCCGCCCTCGTGCCGGCAAATGGTGAAGTACATGTGCTTGTTATCGATGGTCAGCGTTGCGCCTCCCTCGTTGGTGCCCCTGTTGAACGGCTCCGTCATCTTATACCCCTCGTCCCATTTCCCGTCCTTGTTCTTCGATATGGTGAACACTTCGATGATCTTGTCGCTCTCGATAGGCGATTTGGAAGTGGGCTTTTTCTGCCGCGTGTATAAAGCAATGGTACCATCGGGCGAAATGATGGGCAGGTACTCGCTCATGCCCGAACTGAGGCCCTGCACGATCTGCGGATCGAAAGAAACCGGGTGATTATACACCTGGTCATAGAACCTGCTTAACTTGATGAGCTGCTTGGCATCGACCAGGAAGGCCGGGTAATCCTTGTTGTATTTTTTTTCATCCTCCTCCTTGAAGTCAAGGTACATTTTCATGTACTTGATGCATTCCTGGTAATTCTTATCCTCCCAGTGGATGATGCCCAGGTAATAGTACGGATCGGAATGGTACTTCGGGCAGGCGTTAATGACCTTCATCAGGTAAGGAGCCGCGCCCTTGTAGCTCTGGCTGTTGTTCTTGGCCGCTATGATCAACTGCCGGGCGTACTCGAAATTGGCCTGGGGATAATCGGGCTCTTCTTCCAGGCACTGCTTCAGGAAAGCGATACGCTCTTTGTACTCGTACTTTTTCTTATCCTGGTATTTCTTAAAGAGCTTGACCGCCTCGGGGTTTTCGGGGTCAGGACAATCGTTTTCATTCTCCTTGCCTTCCTCCTCCCCGCCCGTGGCACCGGTATCCTTCTTATCCTTTTTCCTGCTCTCTTTTTTGGGCTTTTCCTCCAGCTCTTCCTCCTCATCCTGCGCATAGCCCGTTACGAACAGGGAGAAAAGGAAAAAGATCAGCAATAACAGCTTTTTCATACGATAGACTTATACGCTCGCTAACAAGAAATGTTCCAGAGCTTATTTGATCTCGTCCGCCTTCTTCTGGGCCTCTTTCATGATATTATCCGCTTTGGCGTTCCCTTCCGAAACGATCTTGGCGGCCTTCTCGTCCGTCTCCTTACGCAGCTTCTCGGCCAGTTTTTTGTTGGCCGCCTTCTCGATGGGGTTGCCGCCCTTGTTCTGCAGCTCATCGGCCTTCTTGTAGCCTTCGGTCTTGGTCTGCTCGGCCAGCTTGGCGGCCTCGTCCTTCACTTTCTGGGCCTCCCTGGCCGCATCGTCCATGATCTTTTTCTTTTTCGCTTCCAGTTCCGCTTTGGCATCGTTCACCACATTGGTCACCGTCTGCTTGATCGTATCCTTCACCTGGCTGGTCACGTTGCTCACCACGTTCTGCGCGATATCCTTTACATCGGTCTTTATAGTAGGCTTCATTACGGTGCCTCCGAACAAAGCGTTGAGCTTTACTTTTTCAGGCAACTGGGCATTCACACCCAGCATGGAGGCCTTGCTCAGCAATCCGGTAACATGCTGCTTTGCACCCGGGGGCATATCCTTGGTAGGCACCTCCATTTTCATCAGGTAGCTGATGCTCTGATCGAATGCCGTATAGCCGTTGATAAAGCCCGTTACGCTGTTCGACTTAAAGGGGAATTCCTCCAGCGTGATCTTGCCGTCTTTGATCTTGTAGTTGATGTTCAGGTCGCTGAACTCCGTCTTTTTGAACTTATCCATCTTCAGCTCATCGGCCAGCTTGCTCAGGGGTTCGAAACCGCTGACCACCACTTTGCTGGTCTTCAGATTCCCTTCTCCGTTCAGGCTGCTCATCACGGGCATCATGGTGGCATCGAGCGAAGAAGTATAGGAAATATCGGTTGAGAACCTGCCCGTAGTGTATTTGGCTACGGTTGCCAGTTGCTGCACGATCGGAAAGGTATTATACGTAGAGGGGATATCGAAATCGCGTATGTTCATTTTGAAGCTCACGCCCGGGGACTTGGGGTTGCTGGTCTCGTACACGCTTTCGTAAATGCGCATGCTGCCTCCCAGGGCGTTCATCTTCAGCTCGCTCAGGTTGATCTTGCTGTCGCGGATGGTCACGTTGCCGGCAATGTTGCTCATCTCCAGCTTCTCATAGATCATCTTCGCGATCTTTGTGTTCAGCGTGAAATCAATATTGGAGGGCACCTCGATCACGCCCAGGGCAGCCGTATCGGGAGCCGAAGGGGCTGCCGTAGGGGTGGTTTCAGCGCTGCTCATGAACTGGTTGAGGTCCATCAGGGATGAGCTCATACTGAAATTGCCCTTGAGCAGCTCATCCTTGAACATGTACTGCATGAAATTCTCGATCTTACCATCGGCCTGCACATCGTTGCGCCCTATCCTGGAATCGAAACCGGCCAGCTCGACAAAACGTGGCGTGAAGTTAAGCGTCATGCTTTTGATATCCACGTCATAGGGATTATCCTTGCTCTTGTACTGCATATCCATCACGATCACTTTTCCCTCGGCCTGGAATTTATCATACTGCCCGCGCTCAATGGAGCTCATGCGGCCGTTCATCTTCACATCGGCAGTAATGGTCCCGTTCAGGTTCTCGTCCTTGCTCAGGGGAAGAACGTCTTTAAGGGTGGCCAGGTTCACCTTGCCGAGCACGGAGCCGTTCACCAGCGGGTCGCTGACCGGGGTCTCCACGTGCAGCACGGCATCCACCGGGTTGCCGGCCAGCTCTACATGGAACTTTCTGACATCGATCACCGTTTTATCGGGGTTGCCGTCAGGGTTGTTCACCTTCACATCCACCGCAATATCCTGTGCCGAGGCCGGCAGCGAAGGATACTGGAACATGGCATCATCGATCTTCATGTTCACGGCAAATGCCGGCATCAGCTTATCGTTGTAGGTCCCTTTTACGAAACCATCGAAAGCCAGCTTGCCCGAGGTCTTCACGCTGGCGAAATCGGCCGAATAAGCGGAAGGGATGAGTGAAAGGAAGTTCTTGAACTCGCTCTGCTCGGCCTTGAAATTGATATCCATGTTCATGTCATTGCCTGGCATGGCGAAAAAGCCGTTGATACCCAGCCCCAGCTCGTTCAGGCTGATCTTATTGTCCTTAAAGGTGAATTTGAAGTTCGGCATGTCCGCATCCAGGTCGGCCTTTATATCGGTCTTCACCTTTTTCAGGTAGGTCACCCCTCCATAGGCAAGCGTAAACTCCCCGATGCTGGTCATGGTCTCCATCAGGAAGTTGTCCTGGGTAAAATCACCGCTCAGGGTATGATTGAACCCATTCAAAGAAGTGTAAAAATCCATGCTTTTATCATCATATACCACGTGCGCCTCTTTGATCTCGAAGTGCTTCAGGCTCATGTCGAACTTGGCCGGTTCAGCGCTTTCGGTCTTTTTTACCGTATCCTGGCCGGGCTTGGTGATATCCCAGTTGGCGCGGCCGTCCTTCAGCACCCGGGCCAGTATGCGCGGATGATCGAGCACCACGCTGCGTATCTTGTACTGGCTGCCGCTGATCACGCTCATCAGGTTGATCGTTGCGGTAAGGTTCTTCGTGCTGAGCAGGGTATCGCCAGCGAAATCACCGGTGTTGGCTATGCTCACATTATTGATGCTGAGCGTAAAGTCGGGGAAGCTGCTGAGCAGGGTCAGGTCGAAATCACCGAAATCGACCCTGGCATTGAGCTGGGCATTGGCCTCGTCTTTTACGAACTGGATGATCTTGTCCTTGAAAATGAAAGGAGCGACAAGAATGAGTACAATGAGGATCAGCAGTGTGATGCCGCTCCATTTGGCGATCTTTTTGACTAGCTTCATATGCCTTTGGGTTTTATGCGAATTTACGATAAAATCAGGCTGGAAACGGGGCCTTTTGCCTGGCGGGGCAATAATATTAATTTTGAATCATGAAGGTCTCTGTAACGCCTGCACTACTCCTTTTGTTTTTCCTGGTGGTGAGCAATGTTTCTTCTGCCTGCCTGAGCGCCTACCAGTTCAAGATTTTCCCGGTGGGGGTATCGGACGGCAAGCTCATTACGCTCGATGTTAAGATCAGGCGTACCCAGGCCATCGGGAACGACTGCCCTGGCCTGGAAACGAAAGGACAATGGCAGGAAAAATGGCTGCTCTTTGCTTATATTTCAGTTTACACGAAAGAACAAAAGCTTCTTTCATCATCGGTGCGCGACAGTGCTGTTTCCGCGTGTACAGGCTACCTTGATTCATTGAAAAAAATCTACAGCAGGTGTTACGGGCTGATCCTTAAAGAGCATCCGGCCCTTGACCTGTTCACGCCCGGATACATTTCTTTCTGCGATTACCAGAAAAAGTGCGATCTGGTCGCGCTGAGCCATGACACCCTGAGCGACATGGACTACCTTTTCTATCAAAGCAAGTTTTACCCCTTGTCCGTTATAAAGGATACATCATATTATGGTTTTAACAAAAACTATTATTATACCGGTACATCAGTTGGAATGTATGTAAGTTCCGTAAGGCTATATACGTCTAAAACCATGACGCTTGTGATAGCTCACCTGGGAACAGGTCATGAGATCGGCCTGCGTGAAGAGGATGGCCAGTTACCGGCCGCGAAGGAGTATCAGCCCAAGCTCGAGTTCAAAGACATCAAGCTGGCCGTGTATACGGAGCCGATCATGCATCACGGTTACGGCTTCGATATCTTTATTGTGAAATAGCCGGTAATACCGAAAAAAAACAGCCCTCCCGTCATAAACGAGAAGGCTGGTCAGTTCCTGTTTTCCTTCCGCCAGTATTACCTGGTTCAAGTTGTGAGGGTTTGCTTCTCAGAATTCTCTAACGGAACCTCCCCTAAACAGTACGCTACGCATATACACCCTAAATAACTGTGCCAGTTCCCCCACAGGGGCTGGAGGAACGCATACGGCCCTGCGCTCGTGGAATAAAATCAACATTCACGGCAAGGGGGTACCCGCCACGGAGCGGGCGCTGATCCGTTCTTTATCTAACGCTACAATGGCACATAATTAGCCCTGATAAGACTAAAGGGAGGTTGCGATGAGGAGGCTGATACGGAAAGATCCATACTTTAGCATTGACGAGCTGCCAGCGCTGAAATCGAACGCGTTCCGGTACAAAGGCCGCACCGGCTATACCGGGTCTATCGTCAGAAGGCCGGTCAAAGACGCCCACCCCTATAAGCATTACGCTTTTGTATACGGGTTCGATGAGCACGATACGCTGCTGCTGATCGAGAACAACGAAGACGGGGTGGAATGCATCAGTTGGCGCGATTTCCTGGCCGGGTGCAGCGAATTCGAATTCGTTTATTTTGAAAAAAACCCTGGCCGGCTGGAAGAGATCATACAACGGGTAAAGGAAAGGGCCGCGGAGCCCTATTGCATAGACAGCAACAACTGCGAGCACTTTGTGAACTACTGCGTGTATCGCAAGCTGGAAAGCTTCCAGGCCAAAGTGACCATCAAGGTGGCCAACATCATACTTTCCCTGATGAATACCCGGCTTTTCAAATATACCAATATGAAGAACCTGAAGGTGTTCGAGGGCTTTGATCATTTCAGAAGACGATTCAACCTGAATGGAAACGACAAATAAGAACAGCAGCGGCATTACCGCGCGGGCCGGTATCGGCATACAGGCGCCCGCGGAGAAGGTCTGGCAGGCCCTGACCGATCCCGCGCAGATCAGGCAGTATTTCTTCGGCACCAACGCTGAATCCGACTGGAAAGAGGGCAGTGCCGTTACATTTACTGGCGAATGGCAGGGCAAGGCCTACCGGGATAAGGGCACCATACTGAAGGCGGAACCCAACCGCCTGCTGCGCTATACGTACTGGAGCTCGTTATCGGGCATAGCCGACAAGCCCGAAAATTACGTGATCATTACCTATGAGCTTATACCGGAGGAAGACGGCACGCTTTTGACCATTACGCAGGAGAACGTGCCGGATGAGAAAATGAGAAAGCATGCAGAGGAGAACTGGGAAAAGGTATTGCATAACCTGAAGGGCCTGCTCGAGAGGCGGCAGGACTGATATTCCGGTTGGCCGGATTTGTTTACATTTACAAGGAAAACCCCCGGCCATGAAAAAAGTCGTAACGCTTTCTTCACTTCTGCTTGCTTTCAACCTTCTTGCCGCTGCCCCTCCTACCGTTGACGACCATATCAAGATCGACCAGTTCGGTTACCGGCCGGGAGATAAGAAAGTGGCGGTGATCAGCAACCCGCAGGCCGGTTACAATTCAACCAGCCCTTTTACTCCCGGTACCAATTACGAGGTCAGGAGGTGGAGCGATGACCTGACCGTGTTCTCCGGCACCATCACCGCCTGGAACGGTGGCGCCACCCAGTCGCAGAGCGGGGATAAGGTGTGGTGGTTCGATTTTTCCGCGCTCACCACGCCCGGCAATTACTATGTATTCGATGTCAGCAATAACGTGGGATCCTACCAGTTCGCAATCAGCGATTGCGTGTACCTCGGCACGCTCAAGCAGGCCCTGCGCGTATTCTATTACCAGCGCTGCGGCATGCCCAAGTCGGCACCCTATGCGCAAACCGGCTGGACGGACGGGAGCTGCCACCTGGGCAGCCTGCAGGATACCGACTGCCGTTTGTACAACAACCTGAACAGCTCCACATCCAGGGACCTTTCGGGCGGCTGGCACGATGCGGGCGACTACAACAAGTATGTGAATTTCACCTTCGAGACCATGATCGACCTGATGCTGGCCTACGCGGAAAATCCTTCTGTGTGGGGAGATGATTATAATATACCCGAATCCGGCAACGGGGTGCCCGACCTGCTGGATGAGGTAAAGTACGAGCTCGACTGGCTGCTGCGCATGCAGGAGAATGATGGATCGGTGCTGAGCATAGTCGGAGTGGCCAACTATGCATCTACTTCTCCTCCATCGGCCGATAACGCCCAGCGCGTGTACGGACCCGCCACCACTTCGGCCAGCTTTACCGCATCGGCCCTTTTCGCACTGGGCGCCATACAGTTCAACAGCATTGGAAATACCGCTTATGCCAATACCCTGCAATCGGCCGCCATCAGCGCATACAACTGGGCCAGCGCCAACCCGAACGTGACATTTTACAATACGGGGCTGATCGGTGCGGGCGAGCAGGAAACGGGAAGCTACGAGCGGCTGGTGAGGCAGATGTCGGCTGCGGTATTCCTCTTCGCGCTCACGGGCAATACCGCTTACCGCACCTTTTTCGATAATAACTACACGCAGATGCACCTCATCATGTGGAGCTATGCCTATCCCTTCGAAAGCGGACAGCAGGATATGATGCTGTATTACGCTTCGCTCAGCAATGCCACGCCCACGGTGGCCAATGCGATCAGGAACGCATACCGCAATTCATTGCAGACCAATAACGCTGACAACCTGCCAGCCTACCTCAATCAAACCGATGCTTACCGCGCTCACCTTTCTGATAACAATTACACCTGGGGAAGCAACACCACCAAGGGAAGACAGGGCATTATGTTCACCAATATGCTCGTATATAACCTGGATCCGGGCAACAACACCAATTACCGGAATGCCGCGTTGGGATACATCAATTATTTCCACGGCATCAATCCCACCGCCTTCGCCTACCTGAGCAATATGGGCGGCTACGGTGCAGAGAACTCCATCAACGAGTTCTATCACGCCTGGTTCACCGATGGCAGCGCCCTGTGGGACCGCGCTGGCGTTTCAACCTACGGTCCCGCTCCCGGCTATGTGCCGGGCGGAGCCAATCCCTCCTATAATGTAGATCCCTGCTGCCCGGGCAACTGCAACCCCAATAATGCCCTTTGCAATTCCAGCCTTGTCACTCCACCGCTTAACCAGCCCATACAGAAATCCTACAGGGACTGGAACACGGGCTGGCCGCAAAACTCCTGGACCATCACCGAAGCCGGCATTTACACGCAGGCATCGTATGTGAGGCTTTTGTCCTGGTTCGTCAGCAGCTCATGCCTGCTCACCGGCTCGCAGCTTCCGCAGGAAAATCCAGGAGTGATGATCTGGCCAAACCCGGTGAACGGAACGCTAAACGTAAGCCTTGACGAAGGCAGCACGGCTGTTCTGGTGAATGCCCTGGGCGAAAAGGCGGGAAGCTGGAAACTGAGCCGTGGTGAAAACCAGCTAAAAACGGAAGAATTGCCCTCAGGAATATACTTTATACAAATAGTAACGGAAACCGGACGGCTCACCACGAAAAAGATCATTAAACAATAATCCAGTATGAGGCACCGTATCGTCACCCTCGGTTTGCTTTTATCCTGCGTTTCGCCCTGCATCTTTGCCGCAAAGTTCAGCGGCTTCCAGGTCGAACACGATACCCTCGCTGACCTTAACTACGGCACCGTGATCAATTTCCGGTTCTACGAGGTAACAATCAAGGAAAAGGGAAAGGACAAGGATAAGGAGAAGCAATACCCGCTGAGCATTAAAGATGCAGCGGATATAAAAGTGAAGACGACCAATTGCGAGTTTGCTTTCAAGCTTGCGGGCAGCGCCCTGCAACTGGGCGGGGCCCTTACGCTGGCACCGCGCCCAAAATCACTGGCCGATTCGGTATGCACGGTCGTGTTCTCGCTCGAGAACAAAGACAAGAGCTATGAAAAGAGCTTTACGTTCAGGCTGAACTACAAAGGACTGGTCAGGCTGAACTACAACGGCAAGGACGGCCAGTCGCCTGCTGACAAGAAAATAAGCGAACGGCTGTTCAACTATACCGAGGTAACGGGCGCCAACGGAACGGATGGCGAGGCCGGGATGAACATACAGGTGAACATCGTTAAGCAGTACAGCAAAGACAAGAAGGATAGTTTTTACCTGGCCAAGGTACTTGACGTGGATAACGCACAGCTATATGAATATAAAATAGTGCCGGGCAGGTTCAAGAGCGTGCTGATAGAAAGCAAAGGCGGCAAAGGAGGCAACGGTGAGAACGGTCCCGATGGGGTAACCGGCAGCGCAAAGACCTACGGTGGCAACGGAGGTAATGGCGGTAACGGGGGCCCGGGCGGCACCATTGTGGTGAACATAGCCAAGAACGCTTTTGAAATAGGCAACGAGATCGTATGCGTGAACCTGGGCGGGTCGGGAGGAAAAGGGGGCAATGGCGGCAAAGGCGCACTGGCCGATCCTACCAACCTGGGCAGCCGCTCTCCCAATGGATTTCCAGGGATCCAGGGGCAGAACGGGCCCAGCGGCCCGCAGCCCGTGATCACTATTACTCCTTACTGAGTTTAACCGTTTTGCTTCGCAGCAGGTGGTCGGCAATGACCAGGGCGGCCATGGCTTCCACTACAGGTACAGCGCGGGGCAATACGCAGGGGTCGTGCCTGCCCTTGCCCATCATTTCCACCTCTTCGCCTTTTGCGTTGACCGTCCGCTGTTTCTGCATGAGCGTAGCCACGGGCTTGAACGCTACGCGGAAATAAATATCCTCTCCGTTTGAAATACCTCCCTGTATGCCGCCTGAATAATTGGTCTTCGTGCGGACCTGGCGGCCTTCTCTATAAAAGATATCGTTGTGTTCGCTGCCTTTCATTTTCGTTCCCTCGAAGCCGCTGCCGTACTCAAAGCCCTTCACCGCGTTGATGCTCAGCATGGCTTTGGCCAGGTCGGCATGCAGCTTATCGAATACCGGCTCGCCCAGTCCGGGCTGAACACCCTGTATCACGCACGAAGCGATGCCGCCAATGGTATCGCCCTCTTTCCTGGTCCGCTCTATCTTCTTGATCATGGCCTGGCCCACCAGCTCATCGGGGCAGCGCACCAGGCTGTCGTAGGTCTTTTTCAGGTCAAGCTTGGAGTAATGCTTAAGCAGCTTCACATTGCCCACCTGCGAGGTGAAAGCCCATATCCCTATGCCCGCTTCGCGCAGCAGCAGCTTGGCTATGGCTCCGCCCACTACGACTGAAACCGTAGAGCGGGCCGAGGCCCTGCCCCCGCCCCGGTGATCGCGAATGCCGTATTTTTTATCGTAGGTGTAGTCGGCATGAGAAGGGCGGTATACATCAATGATGTGGCCGTAATCCTGCGATTTCTGGTCTTCGTTACGGATGATGAAACCGATAGGCGTACCGGTGCTTTTCCCTTCGAAAATACCCGACAGGAACTCTATCGTATCGCTCTCCTTTCGCTGCGTGGTGATCTTCGACTGGCCCGGCTTTCGCCTGTCGAGCTCGCGCTGGATAAAATCGCGGTCGATCACCAGCCCGGCCGGGCAGCCGTCTATGATACCGCCCAGGGCCTCGCCATGCGACTCGCCAAAGGTGGTAAGCGTAAATAATTTTCCGAAGCTGTTTCCCGGCATAGGGAACAAAACTACGAATAAAGCGCGTCAGAAGCGATAGATCAGCGAAACATCGCTGATGGCACCTGTCGACTCGACATCGAACGAGGTGAAATTATATTCCCTGAGCCAGCCCCCGTTCTCCTGCTCGGTGCTTTTGCCGAACCCGAAAGAAATGTTATACGCAAAGTTAGCGGCTAAGGCGAAATGCGCGCTGAGCGGAATACTCAGGCCGATAAAAGGGCTTAATCCAGCTGCATGCACCGAACTGCTGCGGTGAAACGAATAATGCGGGTACGCTCCTGACGAATCGTTCAGCACTGCGGTGAACTGGTAGCTGCCATTTACCGTATCCCATTTATAGCTCTGAAAATATTCGTCATAGCCGTACGTTCGGTACGAATAGAACAGGTCCGCGCCTGCGAACCATTTTACCTTTCTTTTGCCCCAGCGGTATTCCACGCCCATATTCACCTGTAATTTGGGATCATTGTTCCACTTTCTGTATTTCCTGGTCTCTGAGGAATCGGTCATCACCACTACATCGTAGTCGTTCATGTCCGCCATGTCCCGGCTGTACAGGCTCAGCGAGGGCATCAGCCGGAAGGCCCGGGACCGATCCAGCGCCCTTTTATAAACGAAGGCGAACCTGTTCTCGAAACCGGGAGAGCCTCCTACGGTTACGGCAATAACGGGGGCCAGGTTCAGCCCGATCTCGTTCCGGTAAACGGGCAGGGAATCGTTCGTGACGCAGGCGGCTGATCCCGCCAGGCCAACCGCAAACAGCGTGGCAAAAAAATGTTTGATCATGGTTGAGGGGTTTTCCGCATTAACGCGGAAAAAGGAAAAATAGTATGGGCGCTACGGCTTCAGGAGAAAGTTCAGAAACAGCTCTAAGGCCTCTTTCTCGGTAACAGTATCCAGCTTCAGCACCGCGTCACCCGCGTAATTGATCACAAAGCCGCTCACCGCATTTTCCCTGTATACATAAATAGGTTTACCGTAATTAAACGGCTGTTTATAAACGATCCCGTATACCGCAGGCTCCTCCCCTTTCTCATTCATCATTTGTTTCATCACGTTGGTGCCGGCAAAGCTGGTGACCGCAATGCCCGTATCCAGCCCGGGCAGGATCAGCCTGGGCAGCAGGGAATCGCGAAGTGCCGGGTAATAGGTAGCGGTATACCGGGGCATGGGGTACTCCAGCTTGCTGTCGGCCCACTCGCCCGTCCTGTCCAGCCTGTTCGGGTTAGGGTCCTTCCATCTTTGTTTGTAGCAAACCAGTTGCTTGCCATCGCTTTTGTATCGAACCTGGTATTTCATGAAATCATATGAACCCGAAAGCAGGATCACGTTGCCGCCTTTGGCAATGTACTTATCAAAATTCTGTCGGGCCTTGCGCGTCCAGTGGCTGCTGTTGCCGGCAATGATCACCACCCTGGCCTGCTTGAGGGCGGTGGAATTATCGAGCTCCTTATCGGTAATGTAACCCACCTTCCATTCGGGGTGCTCTTTTAAAAAGCCGTTCAGCGGGGCCAGGGCCTTGAAGAAGGCATCGGGAATGGGTCGCATAAAGGAAACCACGTTAGCCGGTTTGCGTTTTTCTTTCCTGGAGGAATAAATGCTCTTGCCTCCGCTCGGGTTATTGGCCTCGTAGGTATTGGTGGGGATCACCACCAGGATATCCACGGCCTCGTTCTGTACCGGCTTGACCACAACCGGTATGCGATTCTCGATGAAGTACACATCGCTTTTCATTTCCTTGGGCACCTTGTATTTCTTGGCCAGCTTAAAGCCGTAGCCGTATTTCCAGGGCTTGTAGGGCTGGGGCTTTTGCATCATCACCGTATAGTACAGCGTATCCAGCGTATCGCCCCCGAAGTTTTGCAGCACAAGCATGCTTCCGCTGTCAGGATGGGAGCTGTAATAAAGCTGCACGAACTCGTTGGGCCTGTAAGCCGTTTTATTGGTATAACCGCCATACTCCCACTCCCTTTGCTTTTTCTGCTTTTGAGGCGGCTTGAGAAAGCTTTTCTCTATTTCCTCTATGCTGATCTTGACGCTGACATAAAAATCCAGGCCTTTCAGGCCCCCGATGTTCTTCGTATAGCTGTATATCCGGTCCGTACCGATCTCCACCCCTTTGATGCGCAGGGCCGCACCCACCCTGAACTGGTTGTAGTTGTAGAAGCATACCGGCACGAAGAACTCAAAATCCCTGGTCTGGTACCTGGGCGTGACCGAGAGCTGGGAAGGGCGCCTGGCCGCGGCAGCTCCGCGCGCGGGAAACCCGAACGTAAAGGTGCTGTTGAGGTAAAAGTTCTTTCCGAGATGGTAATCGAATTGCAGCGAAAGCGCGCTGGGCAGGCGCATATCCAGGCTGCTTGAAGAATGAATGCCGGTAGTGCCACCGTTAGTCCCGGCAGAGTCGATATAGTAGAACAGATCGTCTATTCCAAACTCGATATCATCAAGCGTCAAGGTATCCTTATCCAGCGTCTTTATGTTCAGATTATACGCGTTCACATCGTACACCTGCCCGTCACGGAAGCGGATAAAACCCATGTCCACCAGCGAAATGCCGGCATGGAAGAGGTAGTTTTTATCCAGTTTTTTGCCCGGGGTCTTTACCGGCTCGAACGATTTGCCTTTTTCCTGCTTGACCCAGTTCAGGCCGAAATCAAAGGCCATTCCCTGGCCGTACTCCTCGTTCATCATCCCCACCTCTCCCTCAAAAGCATCGATGGTGATCTGCGAGGAATCCGTATAAGAATATGCCAGATCTCTTGTAGTGCGCACATAATAACCCTGCGCGCTGAACAGGTACTTCAGGTTCAGGCCAATATTGATGCGGTCGTTCTCGAACTGGTAAAAGGTGGTGGAAAAGCTGCCGCCCGCCTCGTCCCATAGCAGGAACGTGCTGTTCATCCTGGCCAGCGATGTATCCCTGCCGAGCAGCGAGGGATCGAAACCCCTCAGGTAATCTTTGAGCAGGTGCGATGGGAAATCATTCATCGTTATATTGATCCGTTTATTGTAGAAGGCGCCTACATAGTAATTCTCGAAACGCAGCCCCAATGATGGGAACTTCATGTACAGATCGCCATACAGCCCGTTATGCTTCTGATCGAGTATGCGCGCCTGCACGGGGTCCATCCAAACCACCAGGTCGATGAAGTGCTCGCGGAGGAATTTCTTGGGCACCGAGATGAAGTTATTATCGATGGCCAGCGACCCGGTGGCCAGGTTCAGGTCGAACTGATAGGGCGAGATAATACCCAGCGAAGGGTTAATGAACACAGCGTTCAGCCCCGAGTAGCGGGAAGTTACAAGCCCCAGCCTGTCCTGGGCAAAGGCAGTACCCGGCCACAGCAGCAGGAAAAGGATATGTTTACCGTACTTTTTCATATGCCTATGCCGAACATAAAGCCCCCTGTGAACGTTCCGAAAGGCATGATGCGGTCATCCTTGGGCCTGCGGTCAGGCAGGGGTATCTGGTAGCCGCCCCAGAGGTCGAAGAAGCAGCGTTTGCCCAGCCTGCGCTGGAAGCCTATCTTGACCACCGGTGCAAAAAACCCACCGGTCGGTATATATAACTCCTCATAATATTCGCCCGTTTTGCGCCCGCAGCGCAGGTCCAGCTCGAAATAGTCGGCCGAGAGGCAGGAGGTCTTTTTGCCTTTTTCCCAGCGCTTAAGTATGCGGTACTCGAGGTTGTAATAGTAGCGTACACCCGCCCCGAGAATAAAGCGTTTGCGGTAAGCGGTGGGGTTCCAGTCCAGCTCGCCCAAAAATGAAACGTTGAGGTTGGTTCTGCGCTCGTAAACGATTCCTATCCCGCCAACAAAAGCCCTGATCAGGTCGGCCTTGATGACGTTATAATCGTACTGAACGGCCTCGAGCAGTTTGCGCTCCCGCTCGGCCGCAGCCGAATCGGCATCCTGTGCCGCAGCGAACGCGGACATGAAAAGGCCGGACATACAGAGTAAAACCGCTTTTCTCAAAACGAAGGGGTTTTGCAGGCAAATTAAGAAAATAAATACTGTACTTTTGGGGGATGGTGACAGCCGCCATTCAATTATTGTACCAAAAATGAGATTGCTGATCAAGAACATACGTTCGCTGGTACAGGTGCGCGAGGACAATACAGAACGCATCAGCGGCCCCGCGATGGGCCAATTGCCCTGTATGGAGCAGGCCTGGCTGGCCATAGAAGGCGATACGATCGCGGGCTTCGGAACGATGGATGATTTTCCGGGTATCAGCGACTGGAGCGGGCTGCAGGTGATCGATGCTGCGGATAAGCTGGTGCTGCCTTGCTGGTGCGACTCCCATACCCACCTGGTTTTTGCCGGGAGCAGGGAAAAAGAATTTGTAGACCGCATTAAGGGCCTGAGCTATGAAGAGATCGCCAGGCGGGGTGGCGGCATACTTAACTCGGCTGCGCGGCTTAAAGAGGCCACGGAGGAAGAGCTGACGGCAGGCGCCATGCAGCGCCTGGAAGAGATAGCCCTGATGGGCACCGGTGCGGTGGAGATCAAGAGCGGCTACGGCCTGAGCCTGGAGAGCGAATTGAAAATACTGCGGGTGATCAAAAAGCTGAAAAGCCTTTCGCCTCTTGCGATCAAAGCCACCTTCCTGGGCGCGCACGCGGTACCCTCCGGTACGAGCAAAGAAAAATACGTTTCGACCATCATCCACGAAATGCTTCCGAGGATCGCGGAGGAAAAGCTGGCCGATTACTGCGATGTGTTCTGCGAACGGAATTATTTTACCCGCGAAGAAACGATACGCATCCTGGAGGCCGCAAAAGGCCATGGCCTGCAGGGCAAGGTGCATGCCGAGCAATTGAGCCACAGCGGTGGGATACAGGCCGGAGTGCAATGCGGGGCCATCAGCGTGGATCACCTGGAGTATATAAACGATCAGGATATAGCCGCCCTTAAAAAATCCGGCACCATGCCCACCCTGCTTCCGGGGGCGCAATGGTTCCTGCAACTGCCTCATCCCCCGGCAAGGAAAATGATAGATGCAGGATTGCCGATAGCTATCGCCAGTGATTATAACCCGGGGTCCAGTCCCAGCGGCAACATGAACTTCATGCTTTCCCTTGCCTGCGTGCAATACAAAATGACGCCCGAAGAGGCCATCAATGCCGCTACGCTCAATTCGGCCTATGCCATGGGCCTGGCCGCCACGCACGGAAGCATAACGGTCGGTAAAAAAGCCAGCGTCTTTATCACGAGGGAGATCCCTTCGTACTCATTTATTCCCTACTCATTTGCCACCAATCAGGTTGAAACCGTAATTTTGAACGGCAAAATACTGGCCGGCACCACGGCCTAAATCATTAACGTATGAACAAACTTATCGAGTGCGTACCCAATTTCTCAGAAGGGAATGATATGGGTATTATCAGGCAGATCACAGACGAGATAGAGAAAACGGAAGGTGTAAAGCTGCTGAACGTGGACCCGGGCAAAGCCACCAACCGTACCGTAGTGACCTTTGTGGGCACACCCGAGGCTGTTGTAGAAGCGGCTTTTAGGGCCATCAAAAAGGCGGGCGAGCTCATTGATATGCGCAGGCATAAAGGCGAGCACCCGCGCATGGGCGCCACGGATGTGTGCCCGCTCATACCCATATCCGGCATTACGATGGCGGAAACCGCAGAATACGCCAGGAAGCTGGGAGAGCGGGTCGGGAAGGAACTGAAGATACCGGTATACCTCTATGAGGCCGCCCAGAAGAACCCCCTGCGCAGGAACCTTTCCGTTATCCGCGAAGGAGAATACGAGGGTTTTTTCAAGAAGATAAAACAGCCGCAGTGGAAGCCCGATTTCGGCCCTGCCGAGTTCGATGCCCTGCGGGGCGCAACCGTGATAGGGGCGCGCGATTTCCTGGTGGCCTATAATGTGAACCTCAACACCACTTCGGTGCGCAGGGCCAATTCGGTGGCCTTCGATGTTCGGGAGGCGGGCCGTAAAGTAAAGAACGAAAAAGGCGAAGAAGTGGTGCAGCCGGGAACCTGCAAGGCCGTAAAGGGTATTGGCTGGTTCATCAAAGAATACGGTATCGCCCAGGTGAGCATGAACCTGACCGATCTGCGGGTAACTCCCGTGCACGTGGCTTTTGATGAATGCGTTAAAAGCGCCTATAACCGCGGGATGCGGGTAACCGGATCGGAGCTGGTGGGGCTGATACCCCTTCAGGCCATGATAGATGCGGGAAAGTACTTCCTCCGCAAGCAAAAGCGCTCCACCGGTGTAAGCACCGATGAGCTGATCAGGATCGCTGTAAAATCTATGGGGCTTGACGAGCTGGGGCCTTTCAAACCCGAAGAGCGCATTATCGAATACATGCTGAAAGATGACAGGGACCTTCGCCTGATCAGGATGGACCTGCGCCAGTTCGCTGACGAGACCGCGAGCGAGAGCCCAGCACCGGGCGGAGGAAGCATATCGGCCTATGTGGGCACCCTGGGCGTATCGCTGGGCATCATGGTGGCCAATCTTTCATCGCATAAGAAAGGATGGGATGAGCGCTGGGAGGAGTTTTCTGATCACGCAGAAAAGGGACAGGCCATACGGGAGCAGTTGCTGCTGCTGGTGGATGAGGATACGCATGCCTTCAACCGCATCATGAGCGCGTTCGCCCTGCCCAAGGCCACTGCCGAAGAGAAGAAAGCGCGCGAAAAAGCCATCCAGGATGCCACGCGTTACGCCACCGAAGTGCCCTTCAGGGTCATGGAGCTGGCCTATGAATCCATGGGGCTTATCCGCGCCATGGTGGAAAAAGGCAATCCCAACTCGGTCACTGACGCGGGCGTGGGCGCCCTCTGCGCACGCACCGCGGTGATGGGCGCGTACATGAACGTTCGGGTCAACGCCCAGGGATTGCACGACAGGAAATTTGCCTCCAGCATGGTCAGAAAGGCGAAAAACATAGCCGAAAAGGCGAAAAAGGCGGAAGCGGCTATCCTGGGCATACTGAACCGCAAACTTTAATCGGCTTTTAACGTATAAGAAGTAAACAGTCACCCCGAGTATGTTCAAAAGGTTGCTTTACCGAACCTGGATCAGGCGTATCGTTTTCTTCTTTCCCGTTCAGCTCCTGCTGGTCGCGCTTAAAAAAAATCACCTTCACCTGCTTTTCTGGCTCATCCTTTTCGGGTTTGTTACCCAAAAGCTGGCCGCCAAATACGGAGTGCCTTTTCTTTTCCTTTACCCCGAATACCTCAACAAAGTAAGTTTTCTTTCCTATGCCCTGGTAGGGTTCTCCTGCGGGGGTTTCATCATGGCCTTTCACATTGCCAGCTACGTCATGAACGGGTTCCGTTTCCCCTTCCTGGCCACCCTGTACAACCCTTTCTGGAAGTATTGCGTCAATAATTCCATACTACCCCTGCTCTTCGTTATCGTTTACGTGGTTCAGATCAAAAAGGCCCTGGTGGCTGAGAACATTTATACCTCAGGAGATATATTCCTGCTCATCACCGGGTTTCTCACCGGAATGCTGCTTTTCGTTTTTCTCGGCATGAGCTACTTTTTTACCACGAACAAGGATATCTACAAGCTCTTTGGCGTGCGCACCCAGGACCCGCGCGGTAATCCCTTGCCTCCGCCCAGGAAGATACGCACCGAGGAATGGAAGAATCCCAACCTGGTCAAAGAAACGCGCGACTGGTACACCGAAACCTATATCGGGAGCTATTTCCGGCTGCGCCTGGTCAGGCCCGTGCGGCATTACAAGAAAGAGATGCTGCGCAGGGTATTCCGCCAGAACCATCATAACGCGGGCAAGTTCGGGGTGGTGGCCATCGGGAGCCTGATCATCCTGGGCCTTTTCCAGGATTACGATGTGTTCATGATCCCTGCCGGGGCCAGCGTTTTCCTTCTTTTCACCACCTTCCTGATGATCTCGAGCGCGCTCTACAGCTTTTTCAGGGGATGGGCCAATACCGTGCTCATCGTGACCGTAGTAGTGCTGAACTTCGTTTTCCGCTCCGATTTTCTCGGCAACACCAATAAGGCCTACGGCCTGAATTACGATGCGGACAAGGCCGACTATTCGTACGCCACGCTCAAGCGGCTGTACAACGACCGCAATGCCTATAGTGCGGATACGTCCCACGCGATAAGCATACTTGAAAAGTGGAAATACAACAACCTGAACTTCGACCTTCGTTCAAGCCCCAAGCCCAAAATGGTCATCATCAACACCAGCGGTGGGGGCTTACGTTCATCGCTATGGACCTTCCACGTGCTGCAGTACTGCGACAGCCTGCTTAAAGGCAAGTTGTTCCGGCACACGCACCTGATCTCAGGATCATCGGGCGGCATGATTGGGGCCGCTTATTACCGCGAGCTGTACCTGCTCAAGCAGAACAGCCCCGGGCTCGACCTGTTCCATCCCGGCTACGCCATCAATATTTCGAACGATATCCTGAACCCCGTAGCCTTCAGCATAGCCACCAACGAGCTCTTCTTCGGGCTGCAGAAGTTCGAGGACGGCAACCATACCTATCCCAAGGACAGGGCCTATGCCTTCGAGCGCCAGCTCAACGAGAACACCAGCAACATACTGGACAAGCGGCTGGGCGATTACAGCATACCGGAAGAGGATGCGGATATACCGCTGATGATCTTCGCCCCCAGCGTGGTGAATGACGGGCGCAAGCTGATCATTTCTTCGCAACCCGTTTCCTTCCTCGCCCAGAACGAGGATGGCAGCGCTATTTCAGACATGAAGCTCATCGAGGCCATCGAGTTCACGCGCTTCTTTGAGAACCAGGACGCCATGAACGTGAAGTTCACCAGCGTGCTGCGCATGAATGCCACCTTCCCCTACATTTCGCCCGTTGTTTCCCTGCCCAGCGAGCCCGCCATAGAGGTGATGGACGCGGGTATGCGCGACAACTACGGCTTTGAGACCTCGCTCAAATACATCTACACCTTCCGGAAATGGCTGGAGAAGAATACGAGCGGCATCATCATCATACAGATACGCGATAAGCACAAGGAGCGCCCCATCGAGCCCTACCGGGGAAAGACGCTGGCGCAAAGCCTGGCCAGGCCGCTGGGCAGCTTTTACGGCAACCTCTTTTCCGTTCAGGATTTCAATCACAGCCAGATGCTGAACTGCGCCTCGTCATGGTTCAATGGCAACATCGATGTGCTCGATTTCCAACTGCATAATGAAATTCCCGATAACATATCGCTGAGCTGGCACCTCACCTACTATGAAAAGCAAAAGGTGCTCAACTCCCTGCTGCTGAAGGAAAACCAGGAATCGCTCAAGCGCCTGCTGGAGCTGCTTCATTGATCAGCAGCTTAGCCAGATCCCGATCAGCGAGAGGATGAAATAACCGGTAAGGCCCTGCGCCCCGGCATAGTCCCTGGCCATGCGCTGCCCAAAGAAAAGAGCCAGGAAGGTGAGCCCGGAAAGGAGGCTGCCCCAGAAAAACCAATAATTGCAGGAGCGGAAGAACACCGCAATGATGGCGGCCAGGTTAAGTATGCCGCTGGCCAGCTCCATGACCGTAAGCAGGGAGAGCAGTGCCGGAACCGCGTTACGCAGCGGAGAGTTCGCAAAGTGCTGGCGCATCCAGCCGAGGTTGCCCTTGCGGTCGTTCACCTTATCGAGGCCCGATTGTATGAAGACGATGGCCAGGAAAGCTGCCGTCAGCACCTGAACGAGCAGGGTGCCATTCCAGAAAGGATCGCAGTCCTTGGCCGCACACAGGAAAAAAAGCATGCGGCAAAGATACGGAATTGAGGATGCGGTCAGCGGGATGTTTGGCGCCCGCAACCGCCTTTTCAACAATGTGAACAGCAGTATGTTTAAAATATCTCATAAAAGCCTCCGGCCGCCTGGGGCATTACTTGTATTTTTAGTCGCCATAAAACCAGGGCACAGGCAATGAACATTACGTATTACGGGCATTCGTGTTTTGGCGTTGAGGTGAGCGGAAGGCACCTGCTGTTCGATCCTTTTATCTCGCCCAACGAGCTGGCAAAAGGCATAGATGTAAATGCGGTGAGGGCCGATTACATACTGGTCTCTCACGGCCACGAGGACCATGTGGCCGATGTGGTTTCCATCGCCATGCGAACGGGAGCCAAGGTGGTGAGCAACTGGGAGATCGCTTCCTGGTTCGGTAAGCAGGGAGTGAAGGATACGCACCCGATGAACACCGGGGGCAAATGGAAGTTCGATTTCGGCAATGTAAAATGCGTGGCCGCTGTGCACTCCAGCTCGATGCCTGACGGAAGCAACGGAGGCAACCCCATGGGCTTTATCATCGAATCGGGCCAGGGGAATTTTTACTATTCGGGCGATACCGCGCTCACCTACGACATGAAGCTGATCGGGGAATACCGCAATGTGGATTTCGCTTTCCTGTGCATAGGCGATAACTTTACCATGAGCGCGGACAATGCGGTGATCGCCTCGGATTTCATCCGCTGCAACCGCATCATCGGAATGCATTACGATACCTTCGGGTATATCAAAATAGATCAGGAGGAGGCCAAGCGCAAGTTCGCAAGGGCGGGAAAAGAACTCATCCTGATGAGCATAGGTTCAACCATTAAAATGTAAAAGAACATGGGAAAGATCATAGCTATTGCCAACCAGAAAGGCGGTGTAGGCAAAACCACCACGGCCATCAACCTCGCTGCAAGCCTTGGCGTGCTGGAGAAGAAAGTGCTGCTGGTGGATGCCGACCCCCAGGCCAATTCCACCTCGGGCGTAGGTTTCGATCCCAAGAACATCAAGCAAAGCATCTACGAGTGCATCATCGAAGGGATAGCCTCTAAGGACGTGGTGCTGGAGACCCAGACCCCCAACCTGGACCTGCTGCCCGCCCATATCGACCTGGTGGGTGCCGAGATCGAGATGATCAACATGCCGGGCCGCGAAAAAATGATGCGCAAGGCCCTGGAAAAGATCAAAGACGACTATGATTTCATTATTGTCGACTGCTCGCCTTCGCTCGGCCTGATCACAGTCAACTCGCTGACGGCTGCCGACTCGGTGATCATACCCGTACAATGCGAGTATTTCGCCCTCGAAGGGCTGGGCAAGCTGCTGAACACGATCAAGATCGTACAGGCGCGGCTCAACCCCGAGCTGGCCATAGAAGGCATACTGCTGACCATGTACGACATCCGCCTGCGGCTGAGCAACCAGGTGGTTGAAGAGGTGAAGACGCATTTCCAGCAAATGGTGTTCGATACCATTATCCAGCGCAACACCAAGCTGGGCGAGGCGCCCAGCTTCGGGCAGAGCATCATCATGCACGATGCCAGCAGCAAGGGCGCGGTTAATTACCTCAACCTGGCCCGCGAGATCCTGCAAAAGAACGAGATGACGCGGCTGAAGGAGTCGGAAAAGGTCATCAACGTGGATACCGCGGAGAACTGAACGTTCGCTATTTGTTGGAAAATTCAGCCCACACCCCATTGGGGTAATGCTTATATTCGCCATTCAGACATAAGCCATGAGCATCAAGAGAAACGCGCTGGGCAAGGGACTGAGCGCCCTGCTCGAGAACGCAGATACCGACATTACTTCGAAGAGCGAAGACGCCAAGGTGGTGGGCGCCATCAGCACCATACCCGTTTCACAGATAGAAGCCAATCCTTTTCAGCCCCGCACCGATTTCGAGGCACAGGCCCTGCTCGACCTCGCGAACTCCATCCGGGAGCAAGGCATTATCCAGCCGGTAACCGTGCGCAAGATGGGATACGACAAATACCAGCTTATTTCGGGAGAAAGACGCTTCCGCGCCTCCCAGATGGCCGGCCTCACCGCCATTCCCGCCTATATACGCGTGGCCAACGACCAGGCCATGCTGGAAATGGCCCTGGTAGAGAACATACAGCGCGAGAACCTGAACGCCATCGAGGTGGCGCTGAGCTATAAGCGGCTGATCGAGGAATGTAATCTCACGCAGGAAGAAATGAGCAAACGCGTAGGAAAAGACCGCAGCTCGATCACCAATTACCTGCGCCTCCTGAAGCTGCCTGCCGAGATCCAGGCGGGTATACGTGACGGCAAGATCTCTATGGGCCATGCCCGCGCGCTGCTGGCGCTCGACAGCGAGGCCAGGCAGGTAGCGGCCTACAAGCAGATCCTGGCTGAAAGCCTTTCAGTGAGGGATGTGGAGGAGCTCACCCGCAATGTATCCACCTATAAAAAGCTGATCGCGAAGAATGCCAGCGGAAAGAAAAAAAACGATAGTGATCAAAATCTTGAAAATCAGCTACAAAACCTGTTTTCATCTAAAGTTGAGCTTCAAAGAGGGGCTAAGGGCGGAAAGATCGTGATCTCCTTTAAAACCGAGGAGGACCTCAAGCGCATACTTAACATCATTGAGCTCTGAGCCATGTCGTGCGGGCGTGCCGGATTTTCCCTGGGCTTGATCCTCCTGTTGAGCTGTCCTGCGCTCTTTTCCCAGAACAAAGATTCTCTTCCCAAGCCTGTCTACTCCCCGAAAAAAGCTGCCATTATGAGCGCCTGCCTTCCCGGACTGGGACAGATCTACAACCGTAAATACTGGAAGGTGCCCCTGGTATATGCCGGCCTTGGCGGTTTCGGATATTTTGCCTGGTATACGGGCAGCCAGTACAAAACCTATAAGACGGCTTATATCTACCGCACGGATAACGACAGCTCTACCATTGACGATTTCCCGGAATACAGCGATGTGCAGCTCAAGGAGAACGTGGATTTTTACAGGCGCTACCGCGACCTGAACATCATCCTGGCAGCGGGATTTTACGTGCTGAACATCATTGACGCCTCGGTTGACGCGCATTTGTTCACATTCGATGTGAGCGACAATATCTCCTTTCGCGTGCAGCCTTCCTTCCATTTCGCTCCGGCCGGCAGGACCGTTTCGCGGTTCGGGCTGAGCATGAATTTCTGAATTCGCTTTCTTAACATACTGCCGTTTATAAGTTCCGCTCCCGAAAAACCTTTCAGCAGGGGGCTTTCCCTACTTTTGAAAGAATTACTGTGTCATGTCGGAGCAAGAAGAAGAAATGCCGGTCAACAAGCTTCGGGAAAAGCCGAAGACGGATGGTGACGCCTCTCAGAAAGAGAGCGGGAAAGACAGCGCTGAGGCGAAAGAGCCCAAAAAGAAACGCAGATCCAGGCGCCCTACGCTGGCCGAACGGTTTGAGCCGCTGATGAACTTTCTCCGCAACGAGCAGGTGCATCGCATAAGCGGTCTTTTTTTTATTCTCGCCTCGGTGTATATGACGGTGGCCTTTATCTCTTTTTTGTTCACCTGGCAGACCGACCAGGATAAAGTGGCCGGCCCGTGGCCCGCGCTTTTCGCCTCCGATACGGAAGTAAGCAACTGGCTGGGCAAGCTGGGAGCCGTGATCTCGCACGTTTTCATTCACCAGGGCTTTGGCATAGCCTCTTTCGTGTTTGCGCTGGTTTCATTCGTGCTGGGCGTAAGGCTGCTGATCAAGACCACCCTGCTCCCCATAGGCAAAACGCTTGCGCACGGGTTCTTCGCCCTGCTTTTCTTTTCGGTGGCCTTCGGCTATATTTTCAGCGACCGCTGGTT
>JBFLYZ010000041.1:0-32868 GCA_040756415.1 Bacteroidota bacterium | reverse complement strand
GAAAGTGCTGCCCTACCTGGAATATACGGGCAACAAGAACATTGACATCGACCTGGAAGTGTATATACAACCCGGCCAGGGCGAAGAAACGCTGGTGAGCAAAAGCAATTACCGCTACCTGTACTGGACCATGGAGCAGCAACTGGCCCACCATACCGTGAACGGCTGCAACGTGAAAGTGGGCGATATGATGGCGAGCGGCACCATCAGCGGGCCCGCGCCCGATAGCTACGGGTCCATGCTGGAGCTGACCTGGAAAGGAACGAAGCCCCTGAAGCTCAAGGATGGTTCGGAAAGAAGATTCATCAACGATGGCGATACTGTGATCATGCGGGGATACGCGGAAAAGAACGGTCTGCGCATAGGATTCGGGGAATGTTCGGGTAAAGTTATGCCTTCAAAATAAGCCCTATGAAAAAATACCTCATCTGCTGCTTGCTGTTTATGCCTGTTCCGTTCCTGGCCCAGGTCAACATCTACAAAAAAAGCGATAACCGGAAGGTTAAAACGATCAGGAACGACCGCGTGGTGCTGTACCTGCTGAAAAGCGACAGTGCCGGAGCGCTGGATGGGGCCTCGGGAACGAAAAAATGCCGGGGCACTACTTACCGCAGGGGTATACTCACCGGCATAACCGACTCAGCGGTCTCCATCGATAACAACTCCATACCTTTCAGCGATCTGGCGGCAATAGCGCACCTCAAGACCGGGCAGAAAAACACGGGGAAATTACTGGGCTGCATCGGGGTCACCCTGCTGGCTTTCTCTTACCTGGAGCATCAGAATTATAACCAGAACGTGGGGGAAGAAGAACGCTACGCCTATTACATTCCCCTATTGTACGCAGGTGCGCCCCTGACGCTGGCGGGTGCCGTGTTCCTCATCGTGTCGCGCACGGCTGTTTATGATCTCAGATCAGAATACTACCTGGGAAAGTAAAACGCAGGTCATTTTTTAAGCTTCTCCTCCGCCCTGCGTTTGTAGTCCTCTTTGGTCAGGCCGTTCTCATCCCTTTCACAGGCTTCGCAGAAAGCTGTTCTCACCTTGGCCTTGAAGCCGCAGTACTTACATTCAAAAAAACCGGTGCCGCTTTTTTTCGTCCTGCCCCCTCCCCTTTCCAGCAGCACCACCACGATCAGGCCTATGGCGGCAAAAACAACCGATGACCCCACTATTTTGGTCTTCAGCATGAGCGAGGCCTCCACCGCCATATCGCTGATGCGCGTACCCCAGAAAATAGCCTCCAGCGGAATGAACACCCCTCCGTACTGGGCGAATACAATATACCCCAGCACGAAGCCCGCAAAGGCGAAAATGAGCGTAAAGAGGGCTATTCGAAAGAATTTCATAAAACCAAAGTTAAAAATAAAGCCCTATCCGGTGAACGCTCCTCTTGTTTGGAGAGGGTATAGTGATGGAGGCCGCTTTTTTCGTAACTTTACCTACACTATGGCAGTGAGTACGACAATTGACCTGGAACTGGAGAAAAAGGAAATTCTCAACCGCTATAAAGCCCTGCTCCGGGCCTGCAAGCGCAGGATGGAAAAGGGCGATAAGTTGCTTATCCGCAAGGCCTTTGAAGTGGCCCTCGAGGCGCATAAGGAAATGCGCAGGAAATCGGGCGAGCCCTATATCTTCCATCCTCTTGCCGTTGCCCGCATTGTAGCCGAAGAGATCGGCCTGGGAACCACATCGGTGGTCTGCGCGCTGCTGCATGACGTGGTGGAGGATACCGACCTGTCGCTGGACGATATCCAGGGCATGTTCGGTGAGAAGGTGGCCAAGATCATTGACGGGCTCACCAAGATCGAAGGCATTTCGGATGTCAACAAATCCATCCAGGCCGAGAACTTCCGGAAGATACTGCTGACGCTTTCGGACGACATACGGGTGATCCTGATCAAACTGGCCGACCGCCTGCACAATATGCGCACGCTGGAAAGCATGAAGCGCGACAAGCAGCTCAAGATCGCGTCCGAAACGCTGTACCTCTACGCCCCCCTCGCCCACCGCCTGGGGCTGAACGTGATCAAGACCGAGCTGGAGGACCTGAGCCTGAAATATACCGAGCCCGAGGTTTACCACGAGATCGAGCAGAAGCTGATCGAATCGGAGCCGGAAAGGAAAAAGTACATCAATAAGTTCATCATCCCCATCAAGGAAATACTCGAAGAGCAGGGCTTTAAGGCCAAAGTGTTCGGCCGGCCGAAATCCATTTTCTCCATACACAATAAAATGAAGAAGAAGGGCGTGCCTTTCGAGCAGGTGTACGATATTTTTGCCATACGCATCATCATCGATACCGAAGGCGAGAACGAGAAGGCCGACTGCTGGCGGGTGTATTCCATCGTAACGGATTTCTATCATCCCAGCCCCGACCGCCTACGCGACTGGATCTCCACGCCCAAGGCCAACGGCTACGAGTCGCTGCATACCACGGTAATGGGCCCCGAGGGCAAGTGGGTAGAGGTGCAGATACGGTCGGTGCGCATGGATGAGCTGGCGGAAAAAGGATACGCGGCCCACTGGAAGTACAAGGAATCGGCACAGGAAAGGGAGAACCAGCTCGATGAATGGCTCAAGCGCATACGCGATATGCTGGAGAGCACGGACGAGAACGCCCTGGAGTTCATCGATGATTTCAAGCTGAACCTGTTTGCTGAGGAGATATTCGCGTTCACCCCCAAGGGCGAGATGCGTACCCTGCCTGTAGGGGCAACGGCCCTCGATTTCGCTTTCGATATCCACACGCGCGTGGGCGAGACCTGCATAGGCGCCAAGGTGAACCACAAGCTGGTGCCCCTGAGCTACCAGCTCAAGAGCGGTGACCAGGTGGAGGTGATCACTTCCAACAAGCAGTCGCCCAAGGAGGACTGGCTGGGATTCGTGGTAACGGCCAAAGCCAAGTCCAAGATCAAATCGGCCCTGAAGGAGGCCAAGAAAAAAATAGCCGAGGACGGCCGGGAGATCCTGGAGCGCAAGTTCACCCACCTGAAGCTGGACTTTACCGTGCAGAACATTAACGAGGTGGCCAATTTCTTTCACCTGCCCTCGAGCCAGGAGCTGTTCTACCGAATCGCCATCGGCAGCATCAACCTCAAGCACCTGAAGGACTTCACCGAGGAGCGCGGCAAGCTCCAGCACAAGGCAGCCGCCAAAAAGAGCGATGCGCCTTCACTGGAAAAGATCGTGAAGAACGTGCGCGGCAATTCCGATATGCTGGTGATCGGGGAGAACCTCAAGAAGATCGACTACAAGCTTTCCCCCTGCTGCAATCCCATACCCGGTGATGACGTGTTCGGCTTCATCACCATCAATGAGGGCATCAAGATACACCGCGTGAACTGCCCCAATGCCATACAGCTCATGAGCAATTACGCCTACCGTATCGTGAAGGCCCGGTGGACCAACCAGGAGCGGATATCTTTCCTGGCCGGTATGAAGATCACGGGCATCGATGAGCTGGGCCTGGTGAACAATATCACCAAGATCATTTCTGACGAGCTGAACGTGAACATGCGCTCCATCAGCTTTGATACGAATGACGGCATATTCGAAGGCACTATCATGGTATTCGTGCACGACACCCACCACCTGACCGAGCTCATGAAAAAGCTCAAAAAAGTGAACGGGGTACTGACCGTAACGCGCATTGACGGGGAAGGCTAAGCCCCTCCCGTTCACCCCTCTGCGGCCACTGCGCTCCGGCCTTTATAATGAGGCCGAAAAAGGCTAAAACCCCTCTCCGCAGAACAGAAACGCGCTCCGGCATTCAAATTATTTACTAATTTTAAACCTCTCAGAACGGGCCATGGCGGTATCGGATGTTAAGGAAAAAGTAAGGACGGTCTTCACGACCTACCTCGAAGAGCACGGGCACAGGAAAACCCCGGAGCGCTACGCCATACTTGATGAGATCTATTCGCAGGGCGACCATTTCGACATCGAATCGCTGTACACGCACATGAAGAACAAAAAGTACAGGGTGAGCAGAGCCACTCTGTATAATACCATGGACCTGCTGCTGGAGTGCCACCTGGTGACCAAGCACCAGTTCGGCAAGAACCTGGCCCTGTTCGAGAAATCGTTCGAGTACAAGCAGCACGACCATCTCATCTGCCAGGATTGCGATAAGGTGTTCGAGTTCTGCGACCCGCGCCTGCAGCAGATCACCAAGACCGCGGGCGATATCCTGAAGTTCAGCATCAGCAGCCATTCGCTCAACCTGTACGGCAGGTGCCAGAAGCTGGCCAAAGCCGGATCCTGCGAGCATAAAAAAAACAGCAAATAACTCCTTTATGGTTTTCGGATACAAAATGACCTCTGACCTCGGCTTTCCCGTTTTCAATATGATGGGCGAGCTGATCGACCGCAAGCAGGCCAACGACCTCATAGCCGAGGTCGACCGGCTGGTGGAAAGCGGCAAGAACAGGTTCGTGCTCGATATGGGCAAGCTCAAGTACATCAACTCCAGCGGGCTCAGCGTGCTGATCGTGCTCTTGACCAAGGCGCGCAAGAACGAGGGCGATGTGGTGATCTGCAACGTTACGCCTAAGGTCAAGGAACTGCTGGTGATCACCAAGCTGAACAGCGTGTTCGCGGTGACCAAAGATGTGGAGTCGGCAATAAAAAAACTGAAATAATATTCCGGATGACGAAAGCAGATGTACTGTTAGGCCTTCAGTGGGGTGACGAAGGAAAAGGGAAAATAGTGGATGTTCTTACGCCCCGGTACGATATCATCGCCCGGTTCCAGGGCGGCCCCAATGCCGGCCATACGCTCGAGTTCAACGGCATCAAGCATGTGCTGCACATCATTCCATCGGGAATATTCCACGATGACTCGGTGAATGTGGTGGGCAACGGGGTGGTCATTGACCCGGTGATCTTCATGCGCGAGATCGATGCCTTGCGCAAGATGGGCGTTGACGTGGAAAAGAAGCTGCTCATATCCAAACGCGCGCACCTTATCCTTCCCTCCCACCGCCTGCTCGATGCGGCATCCGAATCGTCAAAGGGAAAAGAGAAGATAGGCAGCACGCTGAAAGGCATAGGGCCTACCTATATGGATAAGACCGGCAGGAACGGTATCCGTATAGGCGACCTGTCCAGCCCCGGGTTCCGCGAAAAGTACCGGCAACTGGTAGAAAAGCATAAGCAGATACTGGCCTCCTATAAGTTCGTCTACGACCTGCCGGAGCTGGAGAAGCCCTGGTTTGCCGCCATAGATGAGGTCAGGAAGCTGCAGCACATCGACAGCGAGCATTATGTGAACGATGCCCTTAAGGCCGGCAAAACCGTACTGGCCGAAGGCGCGCAGGGCTCCCTCCTCGATATCGATTTCGGGACCTACCCCTTCGTTACTTCTTCGAACACCGTTTGCGCTGGAGCATGTACTGGGCTGGGTATAGCCCCGAACCGCATCGGCAACGTGATCGGCATTTTCAAGGCCTACTGCACGCGGGTGGGCAGCGGCCCCTTTCCCACTGAGCTTACCGATGAAACCGGTGACCTGATGCGCAAGATCGGCAACGAGTTCGGCTCCACCACGGGCCGCCCGCGCAGGTGCGGCTGGCTGGACCTTCCCGCGCTCAAGTTCGCCATTATGATCAGCGGGGTCACCGAGCTCATCATGATGAAGGCCGATGTGCTGAGCACCTTCGAAACGATCAAAGTATGCACGCATTACCGGCACAACGGCAAAACCTATGATCGCATTCCCTACGACATCTCACCCGAAAACATACAGCCCGTTTACCGGGAGATGAAAGGATGGAACAAGGACCTTACCGGCATTACCACCGAGGATAAAATGCCGGCCGCATTGCGCGACTATATCCGCTTTATCGAAGAGGAGCTGGGCGTGCCGGTGACCATTATCTCCATCGGCCCCGACCGCACCCAAACCATCATGCGTAACAAGGTTTTGGTTTAATTTTTGTTCGACCCGGCCGCCATGTCATTCCCTTACTTACCCGTCAGCATACGGCCCCTTCTCATCCTGCTCGCGCTCCTGCTGCCCGCTCCGGCCTTTGCCCAGAAAAAAGACGAAGGCAAGAAGAAAAAGATCGAATGGAGCGCTGACAACATGGAGGGCGACAAGAAAAAAGGCAAGGATGTTAAAAAACTGGTGGGCCACGTGCATTTCCGGCACGAGAACGTGGACATGTACTGCGACAGCGCTTACCTGTTCCCCAATAATTCGCTGGAGGCTTACCGTAACGTGCGTATACTGCAGGGCGATACCATACAGGTATATGGCGATATGCTGAAATACGATGGCAACACCAAAATAGCCGAGCTTCAGAAGAATGTGAGCATGAGCGACCGGGAAATGAACCTCAAGACCGAGTACCTGACCTACGACCTGAACAGCTCCGTGGGAAGCTATCATAACGGGGGTACCATCATCAGCAAGGATAATACGCTGAAGAGCGAGCACGGCTACTATAATTCGAAGGCCAAGGAATTCTCATTCAAAAAGAACGTAGTGCTGGTCAACCCGCAGTACACCATGAAGTGCGATACCCTGCTGTATAATACCTACAGCAAAGTGGCCTATTTCCTTGGCCCCACCACCATTGTCAGCAACGAGAACACCATTTACTGCGAGAACGGCTGGTACGATACCGACCGCGATGTCTCCCAGTTCAACAAGAATGCGGTGATCAATACCCGCGAGCAAAAGCTGAAAGGCGACAGCATTTACTATAACCGCAAGGCCGGCTTCGGGAAGGCCATCAAGAACGTTTCGGTGATCGATTCGGCACAGAACGTTACCATTACCGGCAATTACGCTGAATACTACGAAAAGACCGAGAACTCGCTCATCACCGGCCGCGCCCTTCTTACCCAGGTCTACGATAAGGACAGTCTTTTCCTGCACGCAGACACCCTGCGGGCCACCTATGAAACGAAGGATAGTGCCGGGAAAAAGCTGATCGATTACGACAAGCGCATTCTGTACGCCTACCATCATGTGAAATTCTTCAAATCCGACATGCAGGGCAAATGCGATTCGCTGGTCTATACCTATGGCGATTCGACCATGCGCCTGTACCGGCAGCCCGTGCTGTGGTCGGAAAAGAACCAGCTTACCGCTGAAAAAGTGGAGATACGGACCGGTGGCGGTGAGATCCGCTCCCTCGTTCTCTCTAACACGGCCTTCATCATTTCCCGCGAAGACAGCGTGAAGTTCAACCAGGTGAAGGGAAAGAACATGACCGCTTATTTCATGAAGAACAAGCTGTACAAGATCAAGGTGGAAGGAAACGGCCAGGCCGTTTATTACCCCCGCGACCAGGGCGAGATCTTTTCCGTGAATAAGACCGATTGCACCGACATGCTGATCTTCTTCGAGGAAAACGAGGTGAACAGGATCACGTTCATCACCAAGCCGGAGGGCTCCATCTTCCCGATCAGCGAGATCAATCCGAATGAATTCCTGCTGAAGGACATGAAAGACCGTTTCGGGGAGCGGCCGGTGGCGAAGAACGATGTTTTCAGCCGCTGAAAAATCCGTAACTTTGCGGCCATGAATTTCCTTATCAAACTGCTTATTTCAACGCTCGCGGTCATCATCACGGCCGCCCTGCTTCCCGGTGTTACGGTAGAGGACGGCAATGTACTTATCGCCCTGCTGGTGGCCGCTGTGCTGGCCTTTCTCAACTCGCTGGTAAAGCCGGTGATGATCTTTCTGACCATCCCTTTTACCCTTGTGACTTTCGGGCTTTTTCTCCTGGCCATCAATGCCCTTATCATTATGATGGCTGACGCCATTGTGGACGGCTTCACCGTGCGCAGCTTCTGGTGGGCATTGCTGTTCAGCATCGTGATGTGGATGGTGACCTCCATCCTCGAATCGGTGAGAAAAAGGGACGAGGCCGGCTAATCCATAGCGGCCTTCTCCAGGGCCTCGAAGAGCCTGACCATGGCCAGCGTATCCAGGCGGCAGTATTCCAGCAGGGCTTCGCGTGTTTCAAGTATCCTGAACAGGTCCGTTTCTGTTTGCAGTTGCTCGTAGGCGCTCATGGCCATGGAGCCGCTGGCTATCTTCATACCCTCGTACTTCAGCTCCGGCACCAGCGCGGGCAGCACGTTCTTGATGGAATGCGAACCTTTCATGGCCGGGTGGTAATAATGCTTCTGCTGAAAGGGCACCATCAGGTCCTTGATACGCGAAATGCGCTCATCGATCAGCTCACCGAATTCGGGAAAATCGTTCTTCAGCGAATGCAGCACGCTTTTCTCGAACTGCGCGTTATAGACCAGGATATCGCCTTTACCCACGGTATCCATGAGCAGTTTTTTGATGAACTCGTGCCGGGGATCCTGCCCCTGCTCGCCCAGGAACTCGGAATGCCTCACCTCGCTGTCGCGGGCCGCCTTGTAGTGCAGCGAATACTGGAAAGGAATATGCTGGTAAGGCCGAGAAAGGTCGTAGATCGGCACGGCCGGCATGAATGTTTCGAAATCGAGAAAATAGACCGGGTAATAGATGCCCCTTAGAAATTCGCGGATGGCCGCCTTGTCGATGAAAGGCGCCTTCGATTTGTGTCCCTCCACCTGCATCCTTTCGCTACGGGCAAGGGCATACTCATCCGGAACATCGCCTATGGCAAGTATACCCGCATTGTAGAGCTCGAACTGCTCCTTCTTCTTCATTCCCGCAATCTCAAACACCGAGTCAGTTGGGATATCTTTCCAGCAGGTGCCCATGTAATCGCACGGATAGGGCGAAAAGCAATGCTCCCCGATCCCGATGTCAGGTATCATCTTCTGCGCAAGCACGCGCTTCGCTTCCGCTATACGGCTGCGCACCACTTCACGGTTCTGCATGGCCTCTTTTTTTACCGAAACCAGGGAAAAAAGCCCATGCGGATCTATCTTACCTTTCCTGACGTACTGGTTATTGATATGAACAATAAAGAAGTCTTCGGGCTCGATACCCGCCTGGCTCATGACGTGAAACTGCAGGGAGGCATCGAGCAGATAGGTGGAGGATATGCGGGTGGCGCTCTTCACCTCGTAAGCGTACCACTTGCCCCCGCGTTTCACCAGGATATCAAGAGCGGCCAGCACCTGATCGTGCTGAAAAGCCGCCTCGTAGATCACCTCCGCTCCCTCTCCGATCAGCCTGCGCGTGTGCTCCACCGATTCGGCATAGCGCATGGGACTTTCCGGAGAGGCATCGGTACCACCTGGAAAAAGACTGCGCGCCAGCATACCCACGTTCGATCCCCTGGAGAACACGGCCTGCTGCTCCGCGGTAAGCGGGTCGCGCTGATGGTAGAAGTTCTTATACAGGTAGAGCGACTTCAGGCACTGGCATGCCCGTATGAAGGTAGATTTACTTAAAACATGTTTTTCCATTCAACAAAAAACCCATCCGCTGAGGCGGATGGGTTTGAAGATAATTCATTTATCCGGTTATTGAACCAGTTGGCCGTTCTTCCAATTCTCGGTGCCGATCAGCTTGCCATCCCTGTCCCAGTATTTCCATACACCATCTTTCTGGTTCTTCTTGTAAACGCCCTCGGTGTTCTTGGTGCCGTTATCGTGATAGCTGACCCAGGCACCATCCTTCAGCATGCCATCCAGCATCTTGCCGGTGCTTTCCACCTGGCCGTTCTGATAGTAGATCTTCGCATCGCCCGTGGTGAAGTTGATCTCCAGCTCCAGGGCCCCGTTCTGGTACCATTGCTTCCAGGTACCGGTCATTGCTCCGTTGGTATAATACTGCTCAGCGGCCAGTTGACCGTTCTGGTGCCAATAGGTCCATTTACCTACTTTCACCGCGTTGGCCAGCTTACCGGCTTTTACCTCCTTGCTGTCGTTATCATTAATCTGAACAGGAGCATTGTAGCTGCCTTCCACTTTTTTCTTCCCGTCAGGCCAGTATTCCACGTAGGTATTTCCTGCGAAAATAGCAGCACTGAAGGCGATCGAAATAAAGGTGAGGATAAATCTTTTCATTGCTTTAGTGTTTGATGCAAAGTTATAATTTTAAAAACAAACCGTGCGATTCTTTACCTAAGACAGCAGGCCACGGCTAAGGGTTGCACGCATGAGCAAAAGAAACAGGTATGGCCCTTGAGGGGCCGGTGATACCTCTTTTCTGCGTCTGCTCCTGGCAAGTCAACCTCGTTTTCCGGGAAAAGCCGAAACCGGAAACGGCCATCCTCAAACCCAGTGGAATGATCCCCTGGTAAACAAGGCACTGTATTAGTCTGCTTATTACATAGATTTATCGGATATATTTTATGATTCGTCTAAATCAATGTTGACTTTGGGTCCAGAACTGTGTCTTACTTCTATATTTCAGCAAAACAATAGCATGCTTACTTTCCGTATTGCTTTACTTTCAGCTCTTTTTAGCGCGTTTTCCTTTCTTATCAGCATCCCTTCTTCTGGTCAAAATACCGTATTTGAAGAAATTGTGCTGAGGGGAACCGGTATTGGCGCCAAGACCCTTGACCAGTACATCCAGGCCCTGAATTCGGTTCTGGGCGTTCGCATTAAATTCTATTGTGAGTCAACGCATACGGCAGTGCTCGTGGTCAACCGCAGCCTGCAGCCTGGCAATGAGAACATTATTGCCGCCCTCCAGCCCCTGGCCGAAGACCCCGCTGCCGTAAAAGTGTCAGACGACAGCCCTGACGATATCGTGACTGAGTGCAAGACCATGGATGTTGTTTATATCAAAAACAGGGATACGCCTCAGCCCCAAAGCGGTGACGAGCAATAAAGCCCATGAAAAAAACACCCTTTTCTCTGTTCTTTTTCCTTTCCTGCACCAGCCTGGTAGCCCAAACTACGCTGATCAGCCCATCGGGTGACGGTGGATTTGAGACGGGCGCCACCTTTGCGGCCAACGGCTGGACCGTTGTGAACGATGGAACGAACCAGTGGCATATAGGCGGACTTGTTGTGAACTCGGGCAGCCGGGGTGTTTATATTTCGAATAACGGTGGCGTAAGCAACGCCTATACCATAAGTAACTCGGAGGTTTCGCATTTTTACAGGGATGTGGCCATACCTGCCGGGCAAGATGCGCTGGAACTTTCTTTCAATTACCGCGGTATTGGCGAAAGCGGATTTGACGACCTGCGCGTATTCATGGTGCCCACCACCACTACCCCGGTTGCGGGAACATCTTTGGCGGGGCCGCTCGGCACTTACCGCGGCAATAATACCAATTGGTTCCAGGGCTTTGCCAGTATTTCCTGCCTGTCGTATGCCGGTACTACCATGCGGCTTGTGTTTTCCTGGCGTAACGATGCCACAGTTGGCACACAGCCGCCTATTGCCATCGACAATATTCAGCTCATTGCTCGAAACAGCAGCCCGGCTAACGACCTGCCGTGCAGCGCACAGGCCTTATCGCTCAGCGTTCCGGTAATCGGAGATAACCGCTGCGCGGGTAGCGCCTCGGAGCCCGGTACGGCTAGCTGCTGGACCGCGGGCAACCTGAATACGGTATGGTACTCGGTAACCTGCCCGGCTTCGGGACAACTGACCATCCGCACCAATTTCACCACAAGCGGCTACGCCCTTTACAATACGCAGATCGCGCTTTATTCGGGCACCTGCGGCTCCCTCACCCAGGTGGCCTGCAACGATAACGCGCCTGCATGCGGTTCCGCCACCTACGTCAACTCCCAGATCACGGCTACCGGCCTGACCCCTGGAAGCACCTATTTCATCCGCGTAGACGGTGCAAATAACCTCACGGGCGAGTTTTCTCTGATCGCGGTAGACGGATCGGTTGGGCTGCCCATCGTACCCGGGCAGGATTGCTCCACCTCATTTACCGTATGCAACTCCATTACACCGACAGGCAACCCGGGATATCTTGCGGTAGGCAATATCTGCGACTATAATGGTTCGGGCAATTGCACTTCGGGTGAGCGTGGTGCGGTATGGTATACCATTAACATTTCAACTCCCGGCAACCTCAACTTTACCATTATTCCCAACGATTACAATGGCACCAACTGCACTGGCGAGACCGATTATGATTTTGTTCTTTGGAAAGTAGCCGGCACAGGCGCCACCAACTGCGCTTCCATCCTTAGTTCTGGCGGTGGAGCCGCGGTTAAGTGTAATTTTTCAACTGACGGTGTTACCGGCTTAAGCACGACCGGGAATGCCCCGGCCGGTTACAACATCTGTTTCGATAATGAGTTCGAAACTTCGCAACCCGTACTTGCCGGAGAGGTCTACCTGCTGGTAGTGCAGAACTTTTCCAACAGTACCGCTGGCTTCACGCTCGACTTTACCGGCACAACCGTAGGAGTGATCAACTATGCTCCCCCTACTTCTGTAAACTGGACGGGCGGCATCAGCACGGTATGGACCACCAGCGGCAACTGGGGCGGGTGTACTGCGCCTTCCTGTACGGTAGATGGCGTGGTCACCACTTCATCCTTCAATCAGCCCGTTCTTACTACGGGCACTTACACGGTTAGGGACCTTACGATCAATCCGGGCGCCAGCCTGACCATCAATGCCGGGGTTACGCTGCAGGTCTGCGGCAACTTCACCAACAACGGATCCCTTATCGCCTCCCCCACCTCCACTATCGAATTTGTAGGTACCGGCACCCAGAACGTATCGGGCAACTTTACCGGGACAAGCGCTTTCGGGAACCTTACGGTTAATAAACTGCTCGGATCGGTGGTATTACAAAACGACATTGATGTGGCCGGCAATTTCCTGACCAGCAACTCTACGAGCGTATTTAATGTAAACGGTCAAATCCTGCGCGTGGCCGGAAACTTCACAAACAATGCAGGCGCTACCACCTTTACCGGTGTAGCCGGAAGCACGCTTACCTTTTATGGTTCCTCAAACCAGAACTATTCACCTGGCGGGGCGCTAACGCTGAACAATGTGACCATGAATCAAAGCACTCCCTCTACCGTAACCATTGCAGGCGCTAATGACATGTTCATCGGCACATCGGGAGTGCTAACGCTTACATCGGGACAGATCGTTACCGGGGCGCTGGAGGTTGAGGTGACCAACACCGCTTCGGGCGCTGTCACAGCGGGAAATACGAACAGTTTCGTGCGCGGTAATTTAAGAAGGCTCCTGGGTGGCGCGCCTGCCTCTTACGATTTTCCCGTGGGCACGGCCGCATCCGGTTACCAGCGGGCCAATATCACGTTTACAACGGCCACCACTATTCCCAGCCTCGTGGCTTTTTTCAACAACTGGAGCGGCACTCCTCCCAACGGACCCTCGGCAAGCGAATGCGTTACTTCCACCTACAACGCCTTGCAGATGCTCAACAACGGCTACTGGACCATCAACGCATCGGCCAACCCCACTTCAGGCAACTACGATGTTACGCTCTATAATACCAATTACAGCAATACCGCGGGTGCAGCGGGATGGACGGTGATCAAGGATCCCGGCACAGGCTGGGGCATTTACGGCACCTGCGTGATCACCAGCACGCTTACCGCCACTACACGAAGCAACATGAATGGCTTTTCAGGTTTCGGGACCGGCCAGGCGGTATTCCCCCTCCCGGTAGAGTTGCTCTCCTTTTCCGGATACAGCCTGGGAACAAGCAACCTGCTCGAATGGAGCACCGCATCGGAGATCAACAATGATTACTTTGTTGTACAGCGCTCGCAGAACGGGACCGACTTTGAGAACGTGGTGCGCGTGGAAGGGGCCGGCAACAGCACCCAGGTGCTGAACTACCAGGCCATCGACCAGCATCCGTTTGCTGGCCTTACTTATTATCGCCTGAAACAGGTCGACCTTAACGGAGCAGAGAATTACTCTTCGATTATTGCTATTGACAATAAGCTGGACGGCATCCTGGTGGATAACCTGTACCCCAATCCGACCGATCACTCCATCAGCTTTGAGCTGGTATCTCCCATCGAGGGCGACATCCTGGTGGAGATCTACGATATGTTCGGGAATAAGGTCATATACAGCAAGGAGTCCGTTAAGAACGGGAAGACCACTATCGCCAGCGACCTTTCCCTGCTGGCTGACGGGATATATTCTCTCCGCGTTACGTTTGTGGACGCGCCTTTTATCTCGGTCCACAAGGTCGTTAAATTCTGACCCAGCCCCTTACGCCCCCGAAGCCTATTAATTTCATTAACTTTGTATGCCTGCGCAGGATGCCTGATACTCTTACCTGGAGACGTCCGTCCGGCAGGCAGGCTATTTTAATCGAAAAAGGTGCTTATAACCCTTAACAGGACCTGTATCGTACTCGCAGCCTGCTGCTTCACCGCATTCGCGCAGGCTCAGTCCCTCACTGCCAGCGCGGGTACCGATCAGACCATTTGCCTGGGTCAGAGCGTAACCATAGGGGGAAGCCCTACTGCCACGGGCGGCACCGGGCCTTATACTTACTCATGGGCACCTGCCACAGCGCTTAATAATCCCCTTGCCGCCAACCCCACCAGCACCCCTTCAGCATCCACTACCTATACGGTTTACGTGGTTGACGCCAGTAGCGCTACCGCCAAAGATTCCGTCACTATTTTCATTCACCCGGTCTCCTTCGCTAACGCGGGCAACGACACCTCAATTTGCGTGGGCGACACCATCCAGATCGGGAGCAGCCTCAATATTACGGGAGGAGGGATATCCTATTCATGGGCCCCGGCCACCGATATCAGCAGCACCAGCGCTCCGCGCCCCCTGGTCTGGCCGGCCGTAAGCACGACCTATACGGTAACCATCACCAGCCCGGTTTGCGGTACAAAAACCGATTTTGTGACCGTTGCCGTTAACCCGCTGCCTTCGGTAAGCGCTGGCCCCGATGTAACCATCATGGAAGGGCAAACGATCGTGCTCAGCGGTTCGGGGGCCAGCCAGTATTACTGGGGACCGCAGTACTATATCACTTACCAGAATACCGCGAACCCCAATGTAGAGCCTCCCGTTACCACCACTTATTACGTGGTTGGCGTTGACGCCAACGGCTGCGTTAATTACGATATGGTGACCGTAACGGTGATCCCCACGGATACCCTGTACTTCTACAACACATTTACCCCTAACAATGATGGAGAGAACGACACCTGGTGGATAGGGAACATTTACAAATACCCCAACAACAAGCTGGTGATCTACAACCGGTACGGGCGGGTGGTGTTCCAGGAAAGCCCTTACCAGAATACCTGGAGCGGGAGAGAGTTCGGCCAGGAGCTACCTGCCGGAACCTATTATTACATTCTTGACCCCGGTGACGGCAAAAAACCCTATTACGGCTCGGTGACCATAATACGATAATGAAGAAACGGATAACATATCTGGTCATCACATTGCTGGCGCTGGCCTCCGCCCGGGCCCAGCAGATGCCGTACTACACCCAGTTCAGGCCGAACAGCATTGCCCTGAATCCTGCGGTGACCGGCACCAAGCGCGTACTGGACCTGCGCTTCAATTACCGAAAGCAGTGGGTGGGCTTTGATGCCGCGCCTGTAACGCAGGAGTTAAGCATCAATGGAAAATTCCTCAAGGGGAAGATGGGGGCGGGTTTTCTTCTGTTCAAGGATGTGACCGGGCCAACGAAGAGGAATTTCTACAATCTTTCTTATGCATTTCATATCAGGTATCCGGATATCGCACTTTCCATGGGCCTTGCCGGTAACCTGATAAAATATTCGGTCGATGGCTCACTGATCACCCTGCATCATTCGCAGGACCCGGCCATCACGCTGGGCCTGCCGATGGAAGACAGATCGTTTGACGCCTCGGCCGGTATGCTGCTTCACAATGACCGCTTCCATTTCGGTTTCAGCGTGCTGAATCTTTTTTCGAGCACGTATAAGTTCTATCCCCAATCCGACACCGTAATGGAAAACTCGCTGACGATGGTGCCTCACTCGTTCGTTACCACCGGCTACAAATGGCAGGGCGTTCCGGACATTATCTGGGAGAACTCGATACAGGTCAACTATATTCCGGGAGTTCCGCTGCAAATGGAATATTCCCTCCGGATCTATTTCAAGGAGAAAATGTTCATCGGAGGGTCAATACGCAGGCGCGATGCGCTGTCGCTGCATGCCGGCTTTACCTTTCTCCGCGACTTTCATATCTCTTATTCTTATGACATCGGCATATCACCCCTGCGGCAGTATCACGCCAATACCCACGAGGTCATGCTCATTTACAGCACCGACCTGGAAAGCCTGCTGGGAAGGTACGGTACGAACAAAGAGTTCCTGCGCCAGAAGTTCGGCTACATGTTCTGAGCCTACCGGATGAGCCGGTATTTGGCTTTGGCTTCGGAAAGCGAGCAGGAATTGAAGTGCCACCATTCCGTGTCGATAATGGTGAATCCCGCACCCGTCATCACTTCGCGCAGCAGCCTGCGGTTCTCCATCTGGCGATGGGTCAGCTTACCCTGCTTCAGCATTTCCGGCTCCGCTGAAGGGTAACCCAGTTCGCCAAAGAAATCATAGGGCGTGCCCATATCTACCATCCATCCCTCCGGATTGACCAGCGTTACATCGACCGCTGCCCCGTAGTTGTGCAGCGAGCCGGAGGCGGGCGGAGATACATATTTCCACTTCAGGCTGTCGGGCATGCGCAAAGAATCCCACATGGTCTTTTGTATGCTCAGCGGCCTTACTCCGTCCAGCACCAGCAGGTCGTAGTAAGGATATTTCTTATGCAGCAGCTCCTGGGCCTTCTTCAACTTTTCGGCTACGTCCTTTTGCAGGTAACATTCGTTCAGGTCGCCATACAGGTCCATTCCGGTGAAGTTATCCTTCGTGGAATATTTGAGCATGACCTTAATGCCCGGCACCACGTCCCTGACATTCACCAGGCCCGAGTCCATCAGCCTTTTTTCCAGTTGCGAAACAGCCTGCGGAGGCGCGTAAACGGCCTGCTGTGCTACCGGTTGCTGCTCTATATACTGCCGGGTCAATTGCCGCTCGCGTATAGACAGGGGGATGGGCGTCAGCTTGGTCATGGGCTCGTACAGGAAAGAAACGATCAGGATGATCTCCAGGGCCAGCCCGATGAGCAGCCAGGTGCCGTATTTTATATCCAGCCTGCCGAACATGATTTACGTGCAATATTACTACTTTTGAGCGCACGAAATAAAACGCCTACCCGATGCCTTCATTCGATATCGTGAGCAAGGTCGACCTGCAATCGCTGGACAACGCCATTAACGTGGCCAAGAAAGAGATCGCCACCCGGTATGACTTTCACGGCTCCCAAAGCAACATTGAGCTAGACAAGAAAGCCCTCATCGTGCACGTGCTTACCGAAAACGACATGCGCATGGAAGCTATCGAGGACATCATACGCTCGCGCATGATCAAGCAGAAGATCGACCCCAAGTGCATGGATTTTGGCAAGGAGCTGTACGCTTCGGGAAACATGATGAAAAAAGACATCAAGATCAGGGAAGGAATTGACCGCGATACCGCCAAGAAGATCGTGGCCGATATCAAGAACTCGAAGATGAAAGTGCAGGCCCAGATCATGGATGACCAGGTGCGCGTTACCGGCAAGAAGATCGATGACCTGCAGGCCGTTATCGCCTTATGCCGCAGCAGCGATTACGGCCTCCCCCTCCAGTACCAGAACATGAAGTGACCCCCGATGGCCATCTGGATACTGAAAGCAGTTGTACAAAAAAGCATTTCCTTTCTTCCGGGCAGCCAGCGCATAAATTATCTTTTCCAGAAATACGTAACGCGGGGCGTCAGCCTGCGCGATGACTGGTTCAGCGATAAGCTCGGCCATTGCGCTGACCACTTGCGCGCCTTCGGTAAGCACGGCAAAACCCAGGGCAGCTTCAAGGTGTTCGAGCTGGGAACGGGCTGGTTCCCCGTTGTGCCCATAGGTTTGTTCCTTTGCGGTGCCGATGAAGTGACCACCTGCGACCTGTACCCCCTGCTGCGCGATGAGAACATTCGCGCCACGGTAGAGAAGTTCAGGGTACACCTGCGCGAAGGAAGCCTGGAGCGGCTCCTGCCGGGCATACAGCCCGAGCGCAGGGAGCGGCTGCTTGGATTGAGCGGACCGGGAACGGCCATGCTTGCCTCCATGAACATAAGGCCCATGATCGCTGACGCGCGCTACACCGGCCTTCCCCCCCGCTCTGCCGACCTGGTGGTTTCAAACAATGTGTTCGAGCACATTTATCCCGATGTGCTGGAAGCCATATTGACCGAATTCAGGCGCATCGCCCGCCCGGGAGGGGTCATGAGCCATTTCATCGATATGAGCGACCATTTCGCCCACCTCGACAAGAGCATCAGCATTTACAATTTTCTGAAATACTCCGACCGGAGCTGGAAGCTGATCGATAACAGTGTTCAGCCGATGAACCGGATGCGCATCTACCACTACCGCGAAATCTACCGGAGGCTCGGCATCCCGATGACAGAGGAGTTCAACCGCAGCGGTGATGTTCAGCAACTGAAGGGCCTGAAGCTCAACGAGCGCTTCAGGTCCCATTCAGCGGAAGAGACGGCCATCAGCCACAGCCTCATCGTTTCCGCCATGTGATCTATTCTTTCTCCTGCCTGGAGAACGGGAACAGGGTCACATATCCCATCATCAGGAAGGATCCGAAAATAAGCGTTACCCCTATCATGCGCGTGTGATGCATGGGATGGATCAGGTGATCGAGCATGTTTGAGAACAGGGCGGCCGGATCGCTCAGTACCTCCCAACTGTTCCAGCGCTCGAACCTTCCCAGGTAAATACCGTACGCGCATAGAAAGACCGCGGCAACAGCGAACATCCAGCCGGCCCTCGGCCCCACCCGGGCGCTTACATGGCGGTGTATTTTAAACAGCGATGCGTAACCGAGCATCAGGCCCGTCCAGGCGAAGCACAGGATCAGGGCCAGGTCGAACCAGAGCGGAAGAGCCGAGCGGTGATGATGCAGGTGAAACAGATCGGTGATGATATAGGGCGAATTGGGAAAGAACAGCAGCCACAGGGCCAGCAGGCCGAATGCTACCGGCCGGGGAGCCCTGCTCCTTTGCGCCTCTTCCAGGCCTATGGCGCAGAGAAAAGGTATCCAGGCCAGGAACAGGTTCCATACCAGGAAGAGATAATATACCTGATGCGACCAGTATATCCTGGCCGTTAGCAGCAGCAGGCCGAGCGCGGAGCAACTGCCGAACACAAGAATAAAATTTTTTGTTCTGTTGGTCATTTTATCAGGATTTTACGGTTCGAATAGGGAATATGCCTGCCGGCCACGAGCAGCTTGTTCCGCATCCTTCTGATCAGCAGCGCGACCGCGGTCAGTATGATGGATTCGCCCAGCATGAACATATTCCAGTTATAATGCGATGGAATATACCGGGCCACTTCCTCGAAAAGATCGTTTTCGCTGCCCGGCACCCAAAGGCGGCCGCCCGCAACGCGGTTCACGTATTCGGCATAATCCCACATGAAGGAAACGATCACAATGAAACAACCCGTAAAGAACAGCATCCGCTCCCCGAAGACCATGCGGCTGTCGAGGCCTCTTTCAGTGAAGTACATCGCGGCCAGGGCAAAAAGGATCAATGTCAGGGAGATCAGCACCGGGGCCAGCACGGGCCCCACCCAGGGAATGGGAATGAGAAAAAGGATATCCCAGGTCAGCAGGGACTCGGGCCAGCCGAGCAAAGCCTTGAGAAAAACGTAATAAAAGATGTCCCATATCCCAAAAGCGTAAACAAAGCAGGCAAAGCGCTCCGCCCTGTTCCTGCCGGCCATTATGCCGGCTCCCGCCAGCATAATGATGGTGGCCGCCTCGCGCAGTATCTCGCACAGGGCGATGGATGGTTTGATGGGCGCCAGCGGAAACTGAAAACCATCGGGGTAATACAGCTCGCGCAGGTAAACCACAACTGCGGTCTCAAGAAATCCCATGGCGATGCTGAACAGGGTCAGCCAGGCCAGCATATGGTAAAAGCGTTTCATTCTTGTCTATTTTTTAACTGTTATCCATGTGTCCGGAAGCTGCTGCCTGAGCGTCTCCAGGTCTTCGGGCGAGATCGCATTGACGATGATGCGCCTCAGGTGCTTCATTGCGAACAGCGGGGTAAGGTCTTTGAGCCGCGGGTTACCGCTCAGGTCCAGCTCCTGGAGCGCTGGCAGGCGCTGCAAGGCATTAATCGTGTGCAGGTCGTTATCCGAAATATCCAGCCTTTTGAGCTTCTCCAGAGCAGGCAGGGCCCGCAGATCGGATAAGCCGGTACGCTCCAGGTCAAGGTTTTCGAGCAAGGGAAAACGGGCCAGCCCCGCAAGCGTATCCAGCCTGTTTCCCGTAAGGACCAGCGAACGCAGGCCGGTCAATGTTCTCAGCGGCTCCAGGCTGGTAATGGGGTATTCTTCGTAATCGAGAGAGTCGATGTATGCGCTCATGGCCCGTATGTCGCTCAGCACTCTTTGCTTTTCCAGGCAGAGCGATTGCCACTCCAGCTTATCGCAGTGATCGAGAAAGCGGTACAGCTTACGGTCGAGGCCGGAACGGAAGCTGTGGAAATAAACGCCCCGCAAAGCATTATAGTAATCGCGCGCCTTGTAATCATCCTTGCTGCTGACCGAGTCGGGCAAGGAAAGCAACTGGGGAAGGTTCTTGTAGCTCAGGTCGAGCAGGAGGTATTTTTCCAACTCTTTTTTCTCTTCCGTATGCTTCCTGATATTGAAATCGGTAACGATCACGTCCCAATTGAAAAAACAACCGATCACAAGCAGGATGTAGCAGGCTATCGCATTTACCCTGAACAGGAACCAATTGGTCTTTCTTTCGCGCACCTTTATAAAAGTGGTAACAAGCCCAACGACCGCAAGCAGCAAATAAACGTATACCCCGATCTTCTTATACGACAGCCCCGATTCAGCTATATACATATCGTTACGGTAAGCGGTCGAGAAGACCATGAACACGTTCTGTACGATCCAGGCGTATGCAAGTCCTTTGATCCACCTGTTCCTCTCATAGAAATTAAGCCCGCCCCTGAAATAGAACAAAAGGATAAAAATAGCAGCGATGATGGAGGTGATCAGCATGCCCACGCCTTCGTGTACAAACTCTTTGTGCTTGATACCCTCGGGCAGCTTGCCGTCAAACCAGAGGTAGTGGAGGTCAAGCAGGTTCACGATCAGCAGCAGGCTGTTGAGCATGCCGAAGAGAATGACCCCCGAAATGTTCTCGGTGTCGAGCCGCATCAGCCCGTTCAGGAAGCCCGGCAGCGCGGCATGGTCAGGCGTCAGTTCAAGAGGGCTATCCGCATCGGAAATGCCCGGCAGGCTGCGGTTATGAAAAAAACCGTACATCAGCAGCAAGCCGCCCAGTGTGAAGAATATCCAGCCTATGGAGATAAAATCAAGGCTGATGTTCTTTGTCAGATCGTAAAACAAGGGGTTGGCCGAACGGTAAAGGAGAAAAAATACCAGGGCGATGAGCAGGGGTATGAGCACCAGCAGCGCTTTCACGTAGAACGGCCTGGCATAAGCCCCTGCCAGCTCGCGGCTTTTCCGCTGCGCCCAGTCGATGAACATGAACGCGCAGGAAGAGCCTGCCGAGCAAATGGTAAGAAAGATCCCGGTGAGGTAAGACACCCCCGGATGCATGCTGAGGGCGGAAAGAATGGCCAGCGATACCAGGTTAGCCGTTACCGCAAGAAGACTCCCGTACTTGAAGATAAAGAACGAAGACAGCAAGGCGCCTGCGGCGGCCAGCGCCCAGCTCCTGCTCCGGGGAAGGGCGGGATTACGGTACAGCAAAAGAACAATGATGAGTACGGTAAAAAGGAAGAAGTTCAGGCCGGCCCATTGCCGGTAGAACAGGAAGCTGTACGCAAAAACGGAGATCAGGATAGCCCAGTCGTTCTTTTTCATAGGGATGAAGATTTATGGCTTGCTAAGGCAGCGCTTACATCTTTGGTATAACGCTCCAGCCGTTTAATATTCCTGTAAACAATTACCAGCGGTATCAGTCCGAGTAGCCCGAAGGAGCAATCGATGAGCTGCCAGAAAAAGGGAATGTTACGCAAGGGCCCTGCGATAAGCGCCAGCGGCAGTACCATGAGGCAAGCGATCATGCCGAACTGGATCACCCAAATGTTCTTAACCGGCTCGCGCAGGGGGCCTACGAAGGCCACCGCGATGACCAGGTGCGCAAAGGCCAGCCAGTCGGTGCCATAAAAAAGGCATGGGTGGGATGTCCCCGTTTCTTTAATAGCAGCGTAAACGGAATGCAGCCATTCTCTCATGGGGGCGGGAAGCTCCGCGGCATGGTCCTTCAGCACAGCCAGTTCCCATTCGAGCGGGAAAGCCGTGATACCGCTTAGGACCAGGAAAGCCATAAATATCCCGATCCAGGTACGCACCCTGCAGACCAGGCGGCTCTCGGTCAAAATCCTTGTTCTATACATGGCTGGGAACAATTGTAAAGTTCTCCAGGAAGGCATAGAGCAGCACGCATGCCGTACTGCATGCCGCGAACAGCAGCAGGGCTATGTTCAGCATTTTCGGCTGCAGGCGGCAGGTAAATATCCATTCTCCTTCTTCGGCCCGGAAGCTGAGGCGGAGGATCGAAAAAAGATTGATGAGAAAGGCGATACCGGGCGCTACCACCATGAGCAGGACAGCGATCAGGGGCACATCGAGCCTGAGTATCACCTTCTCGAGAAGAAAGGAATCCTTAAAAACAAGGTCTGCCGTTACGGCTGTCCAGAAAAGGGCCGGGAAAATGAGCAAAGCCGCGCCTATGAGAGCTGCTTTGTCGGAAAGGAAGTTTTCAGTTGATCGCATGTTTATCCGGGTTTTGGTTTGACGTAAGTAATCTGGCCCTGACCTCTGCCAGCGGCTCGGTGACCATACGCGCTATATCGTGCCTATTGACCGGGGGCAGGCTCCTGCCCTTCCTGAACTCATCCAGGAAAAGGCCCCAGCGCTCGGGCATGAGCAGCATTCCGGTGATGACCGTGCTAAGCACCGGGAAAGAATAACGCCTGTTGCCCAGGAAGAAGAACTGCATGCGCACCTCGCTCACCTCATCCATGCCGTAGCCCAGCAGCACGTGCTTGGCATCATGGTATTCGTAGTTCCGGAGCAGGCGATAACCTTTCTTATCCAGGGTATCGGCCAGCGCCTTTCCCCAGGTCCCTTCAGGAAAACGCCTCAGCTCCTCATGGGAATAATGCCAGGGTTTCGGTTTGCGGAACCGCACTAATACAGGCAGCCCCACCCCGTGGATGAGCAGGATGATCAGCTTTTTTCTGGCGGCCAGCAAATGTTTCATATTATAAAGTACTTTGAATTACAAAGTAAAAACGCAAAAAAATATACTTTATTGTGCACTGCTCATTTTTTTTATCCCTCTTATCACTTCCATAGTCTTCCTTTCCTTATTTCCTTATTTCCTTATTTCCTTATTTCCTTATTTCTCTATTTCCTTATTCCCTTATTCCCTTATTCCCTTATTCCCCCATCCCTACCTGTTCCTGATCAGCTCTTCCAGCGCATCCAGGTGCTCGTTAAAGGCTTTCTTACCGGCAGCGGTAACCGAGAAGCTGGTATTGGGCTTTTTGCCTATAAATTGCTTTTTCACTTTGATATAACCGTCTTTTTCCAGCGCGGCCGTGTGGCTAGCCAGGTTCCCATCGGTCACCTGCAGGGCCTCTTTCAGCGAATTGAAATCCATCGCATCGTTCACCATCAGTGCCGACATGATGCCCAGGCGTATCCTGTTCTCGAACGACTTATTGAGCTGATGAATGAGCTTTTTCACCTATTTCCTTTCATATTTAAAATACATAAAGGCACCGTATACGATGTGAAGAAGGCCGAAGCCGGCCGCCCAAAGCATCAGGGAGTATTCCCAGTCGAGCAGGAAACAGGCCAGCAGCCCCAGCGCCAGTTGTGAGATTCCCAGGTAGCGGATATCGTTCAGGGTATACTTGCTCGCGTTGACCAGGGCCAGGCCGTAAAAGATCAGCGAGGCCGGGGCCAGGAACTGGTAGTTGCGGTTATAGATCATGGCCAGGCAAAAAACGCCTCCGGCCACCAGGGGTATCATCATGTTCCACATCAGCCGCCTGGCCGTCTGGTCCCATACGGGAATGCCCTTTTTTCGCGAATTGCGGATGGTCAGCAGGGTGGCCGTGAGCAGCGAAAGCACCAGCACCGCCAGGGCGTCAAGCACAAAGAACATGACCCATTCCCGCTCGGCCTGGGCCGCTGTGGCCTCATTCGCAAAATACGATACCGATGCCGATATGGTCTTTTCAAAGGCCAGCCAGGCCCCCGCCAGCGCGTAAATGCCTATAAAAACGCCCGACAGGCCGCTGAGCGAGATGAAGCGTGATGAGCGCTCCATGATATTCCTGATATCGCGGATCGCTTCGAGTTGTTCCTTGGTGTTGTCCATTTTAAAAGTACTTTGAAATGCAAAGTAAAAAAGAAAAAAAGAGATATGCAACTATTTTTCAGATCCTCACCCCGATCACCAGGATATCATCCACCTGCTCCAGGTCTCCCTGCCAGGCCGTGATCGCCTTATCCAGCTCGGCCTTCTGCTCTGCCATGCTCAGGGAGTTGACGCGCAGCAGCAGTTCCTTCATGGGCTTGTACTTGAACTTCTTCCCGTCCCGCCCGCCAAACTGATCGGCATAGCCGTCAGAGAAGATATAAATGGTATCGCCCTTTGCAAGCTGGCGGCTGTGGTTCGTATAGTTATCCACGATCCCGTCAACGTTCACACCGATTGGCGACTTATCGCCCTTGATCTCCTCCACTCCGGCCGCGCCCCTGCGTATGATCCACACCCCGTTGTATGCGCCAGCAAACTGGAGCTCGTTGGTCTTGACATCGAGCGTGCAAAGCGCCAGGTCCATGCCGTCTTTTACCGTATTCCCCTCTGAAGACTGCCTGAGCATCTGGTTGACACCGAAATCGAGGTGCTGCAGGATATCGCCCGGGCGCGTGAGCCCTCTTTCATTCACCGATTGCGAAAGCAGGTTAAATCCCAGCACGCTCATCATGGCGCCAGGCACACCATGGCCCGTACAATCCACGGCCGCGAAAATGACCTTGTCCTCCTTTTTTTCCACCCAGTAAAAATCCCCGCTCACGATATCCTTCGGCTTATACAATACAAAGCTGTCGGGCAGCAACTGCCTGACCAGGTTATCGGGCGGCAAAATGCTTTCCTGTATGCGCTTGGCGTAGTTGATGCTGTCGGTGATCTCTTTCTTCTGGTGCGTGATCATGGCGTTGTGCTGCTGCAGCAGCGCGTTCTCCTGCTGCCTGCGCTTGTTCCTGTTCAGCAAAAGCATGGCTGCAAAACCCACTACGATCACCGCCAGGATCAGCACCACGATCCATATCCTGCTGCGCAGGTTCTTGATCTCTTCGTTCTTCTTTCCCAGCTCGATCTCCTTCTGGTGCTGCAGCATCTGGTACTTCTCTTCAGCGCTGGCCACCTGCTCGGCTTTATCGGCCTTGCTCATGCTGTCAGATATGTGCGTATGGATGCGCTGGTATTCCAGCGCTTTCCTGTAATCACCTTTCCTGGAATATACCTCCGCCAGGTCTTCGTAGGTATCGACCAGGCGCCTGACCGAATTGGCCAGCCGGCTGTAATGCAGGGCCGAATCAAGATATACAACCGAGGAGTCCAGGTCGTTCTTCATCAGGTAAAGCGTTCCCAGGTTACCGTAAGAAAGCGCAGCGGAGAAATTGTCTCTTATCTCCAGGGCCATGTTTTTGGCCTTTACCAGATAGACCTGGCAATCGGCCAGGTTGCTGTCGGCCGCGTACAGGGTGGCTATGTTCATGTACGACTGCATGATACCACGCTTGTTCTTCATCTCCGTAAAGCTTTTGAGCGCCCTGAAATAAAACTCGGACGCAAGGTCCTCCTTATCCAGGTGCTTATAACAGGTGCCTATGTTCACATAGTAGCGCGCCATGTTCAGCTTGTCGTTGACTTTTTGCGCGATATCCGCAGCCTTGAGAAAGTACTTGAGGGCTGTTTCCACCTGCCCCATGCTGATATACACATTGCCCAGGTTGTTGCAGGCCCGGTGATGCAGGTTAGCCTCTCCCAGCTCCTCGCCCATCTGCATGGCCTCGAACAGGTAATTAATGGCCTCATAATATTCCTCCCGCTTGAAGTGGCCCATTCCCATCCTGAGCCTGGCGTTCGCTTTCAGGTTCTTATTCTCCAAAAGCGAGGCTATGGAATCCGCCTTGAGCGCATATTCGAAGGTCTTGTTGTTATCATATTCCTGGTAGACCTCTGCCAGAAGAATATATGCCCTGCACAGGGCGGTATCGCTCAACCCGGTGCCGATCAGCTTCTGCAGGCTGTCGGCCTTACGCTGGTCGAGCTGGGAATAGGCGCTGCAGGATAACAGCAGCAGGAACAAAATGGCCGGTACGCGCTTCACAGGGTAAAGTTAATTTTTTAAGCGCGATAAGCGGGTAAAAAATGGCCATGCATCAGTTTGACTTTTTTCTCAAAATTTAAAAAGGCGGCATCGCGCCTGCATGGTGTCTCATTTATACAAGTAACGTAACTTTGCAAAGTGAGAAGTATCTTCGCCCTTATCCTGCCGGTGCTTATTCCGGCCCTGTTGTACGGCCAGGCCTGTACAATAAAGAACACGGCCTTTAAAAGCGGGGAGACCATCACGTACAAGATCTACTATAACTGGGGAATGATCTGGATGGCGGCCGGGGAGGTCACCTTCAAGGCCGAGCTGGGCGAGTTCAAGGGCAAGCCGGCCTGGCATTTTTCGGGTACAGGGGGCACCTACGAGAAATACGACTGGTTTTATAAGGTGCGCGACAAGTTCGAGAGCTATGCCGATACCGCTTCCCTCAAGCCCTTTCGCTTTGTACGGGATCAGAACGAGGGCTCTACTTCCATTTACGAGGAATGCCTGTTCAGCTTCAAGAAAAAGAAGGCCTATTCCGTGATCCGAAAGGATAAAAAGACCAAACTCGACTCAGTGAGCATTACCGACTGCACCATCGATGTGATGACGGCCATCTATTACGCCCGCTGCCTCGACTTTTCATCTTATAAGGTGAAGGATACCATTCCCATGAGCCTCTACCTCGAGAACCAGGTCTATCCCATCTATATCCGCTACATGGGAAAAGAAGTGCATGACCTGGAGGGCTTTGGCAAGTTCAACTGCATTAAGTTCAGGCCCAAGCTGATCGAAGGCACCATCTTCAAGGGCGGTGAAGATATGACCGTATGGGTTACGGACGATAAGAACCGGCTGCCCCTGTATGTGGAAACGCCCATTGTGGTGGGTAAGATTAAGGTCTACCTGACCAAATTCTCGGGGCTAAGGCATCCGTTTGCTTCCAAAATAAAGTAAGGGATCCGCAAAATCTACGATGTATCGTAGATTTGCATTCAGAAAACCGGAAGAAATCCTTTTGTATTAAAAAAACCATTTGATTTCAATTATAAAAACCAGGGTTCGAGCCCACTTGGAAGAGCCGAAAAGGCTTTAAGTTTAGGGTATAAACCAGCAAAAGAAGCGTTAAAAAAGTACTGTACCCGGGAATAAGTAGCTAATAAATTGTTTTCCTTCCGCCCGAGGCTTTAAATTCTATCGCGGCCAAAAATGGCTTCCAGTTTTTCTTTACGCTGCTAAATCGGAATACTTAGGTAATAAAGGAAATAAGGTTTACCTATTTGATTTTAATCTCGAGTTTTTTGTGAAGACCGCCCTCAATTATTTTCCTTAATGTTGAAATTTCAATATGAAATCGGTCAGCCTCGATCCTTGAGATATAATGCTTGTCCGCTCCGATTCTCTCAGCGAGCTCTTCCTGTGTTAAACCTGCTTTCATTCGTTCTTTCCGAATAAGTGCGCCAAGGGGTAAGTGCTCTCGAGATACATCAGGCTCGCTCAATTCATAGAGAATATCTGCCCCAATTTGGTAGGGGAGTTCTAATTTTTTCCCGTCCAACCCTTGCATTTCAGTTTTTATATTATTCCAGGTCAAGGTAAAATTTTCCAATTTGACCTTTCTGAACTCATTCAGATCGAACAGTTTATATTCTGCATCTTTTTTAGCGACTTTCCACCCCTTGAATATTTTTTCAAAATCCAACAGCCTATTATGTCCGTCACTAAAAAGAACAGAAACAACAAACCCTTTAATCCTATTTATTCTAAGGATTTTGGGGAGTTTTTTATCCGATTTCCACTTTCTATCTTTTGTTTTCATTTTTCTTTTCTTTCGGTGGCTGAACCAGCACTTAAGGCATTAAGGCCTTAAGTGCGGATTCATCTCATGAAACATAATTGTCAATTTTCTTTTTACCTCCGGATCGCTTAGCCATTGTTTCACCAATCTGATTTGACTTTTCGGGAGATAACCCCATAAAATCTCTCCATTCGAGATACGAATAAGCACCTCGAATTCCGCATAGAATGCGTGAATATGAGGCGGATTGTGTTCTCTGTAATAGAGGTAAATGCTTACTCCTTTGATTACATAGATTTTTCCCATTAAAATTGTTTAACTCGATTTTACCTTTACTTTTCATTCCGATGTACGAAGATATATATTACAAAGTTGTAAAATTTTACAACAAAGAACAAGATTTTTTACAAAAATCTTTAGACTCCTGGAGTTTATTGAGCTTCAATAATTTGGGTCTTGTAAGGAATGAAGCCGGTTCATAAACCTGCGCTGCTCCTGCATAGACATTTGCCGATAACGGGTGGCAGAAGATATCCAAGATGCTAATCTTTAGCAACCGTACTAAATTAGCGCATTTCCGGTTTTTCTGAAATAAAAACTACGATCTATCGTAGTTTTTACCCTATTGTACCGCGCCACAAGAACCGACTGCCGCTTTACGTGTTAACGTTTATTGTTTTTGTGTAAGATCAAGGTCTGCCTGACCAAGTTCTCGGGGCTAAGGCATCCTTTACCTCCAAGATGAAATAGGCCGGCATGAAACAAAACCGCCCGGAGACAGTGTTATCCCCGGGACGGTTTGCCCATTAACCTGAACTAAACCCCTAATCCAGATTCTCTTTTATGACCGCGGCCCAGGTATCGTAGCCATGGTCCAGGTAAACATTGATAAAATAAACCCCGGGCTCAAGATCGGTGCCGGCCGGATAGGCATACACGTGGTATCCTTTCTTCAGGCTGATGGTGCCCCGGTACATGTCACGGCCATTGCTGTTCTTTATTACTGTTTTCAGCTCCGCATCCTGGTGGCATTCAATCTCGGCACAGATTGCATTACTGCTGGCGCTGTAATACAGCTTAACCAGCTCAAATGCCCTGCCTGGTAAGGGTTTGCTCTCTTTATTGCTTTGTGCGCTGCTGAGCAGCAGCCAGCCCGTGGCCATGATTACGGCCGCCAGTATGGGAAAAAGGGGCCTTGAATTGCAGAATCTTTCCGGAAATAGTACGTTTGTTTTCATAGGGCAAAGTTGCGCTCTAACTCCGTTGTTTTAAAGCCCTTATGGCCTTCTCATCGACTTATGTAAGTTTTGGCATCTTTTCGTAAAATGCCCTGCGGCCGGAATTTGCAGGATTGCTAATAATTAGTACTTTCGGCCACTTAAAAATCATGCGAAATGAAACTAAGCGTTCCTAAAGAAACCAAGCTAAAGGAAAACAGGGTGGCCCTTACCCCGGATGTTGTCAAAGACCTGGTTAAGAAGGGTTTTGAGGTAATGGTGGAGGCAGGTGCGGGACTCAACTCATTCTTTTCTGACGAGGCCTATACAGCGGCCGGTGCGCAGGTGGTAGATAAGAGCAAGGCCTATGCCGAGGCCGATGTGGTATTGAAGGTGAACGCTCCCCTGCCCGATGAGATCGCCAAGATGAAAAAGGAGGCCATACTGATCTCTTTTATGTGGGCCGCCACCAACCCCGATCTGGTGAGCGCCTGCGAAAAGGCGGGTATCTCGGCTTTCTCGATGGACGCTGTGCCGCGTATTTCCAGGGCCCAGAAGATGGATGCTCTTTCCTCCCAGGCTAACCTGGCCGGATACAAGGCCGTGATCATGGCGGCCGATACGCTTGGTAAAATATTTCCGATGATGACCACTGCCGCGGGCACCATAAAGCCCGCCAAGGTCGTGATCTTCGGAGCGGGCGTTGCCGGCCTCCAGGCCATCGCTACGGCAAAGCGCCTGGGCGCTGTTGTGGAAGTGTCGGATATACGCCCCGAAACCAAGGAACAGGTACAATCGCTGGGCGGAAAATTCATCGAGGTGAAAGGCGATGATTCGATCAAAATGGAAGGCGGTTACGTGAAAGGCGTAAGCGAAGAGTTTCTCAAGAAGCAGCAGGAGCTGGTCTCCAGGCACGTGAAAGAGGCCGATATCGTGATCACCACCGCGCTGATACCGGGCAAAAAGGCCCCCGTGCTGGTGACTGAAGAAATGGTGAAAAGCATGCGCTTCGGGTCGGTGATCGTGGATATGGCCGTTGAGCAGGGCGGCAACGTGGTAGGAAGCGAGCTGAACAAGACCGTGGACAAGAACGGTGTAAAGATCATTGGAGAAGGCAATATACCCTCCCTGCTGCCGATGAATGCCAGCGACCTCTACGCCAAGAACATACAAACCCTGCTGCTGCACCTGGCCGATAAGGACAAGTTCAAATGGGAGATGGAGGAAGAGATTACCAAGGGCAGCCTCATCGTTCACAACGGCATTGCCGTTCACCCCAGCGTAAAGAAATCCGTAACCGCATAACTCAAATCCTGTAAACTCTGACTATGGAACAAGTACTCGACTTTTTCGGAAACAACAAAGAGATGATCTATTTCATCCTGCTCTCCATTTTCGTGGGCGTAGAGGTGATCGGTGGCGTGCCTACCGTGCTTCACACCCCGCTGATGAGCGGTGCTAATGCCATCCACGGTGTGGTGATCGTAGGCGCCATCTATGTCATGCTCAACGTGGATCCCAGCGATATGGCCGCCCTGGTCCTGGGCTTCCTGGCCGTTTTCCTGGGAACGCTCAACGTGGTGGGCGGTTTTGTAGTGACCGACCGTATGCTCGAAATGTTCAAGAAAAAAAAATAAGGCCCCTGGCTTACCATTCAACGAAACGTATATGAAACACAATCTGCTTGAAATATGCTACCTCATCGGCTCGGTCACCTTTATCATCGGGCTCAAAATGATGGGTAATGCCAAAACCGCGCGCAACGGCAACCTGCTGGGCGCGGTGGGTATGACCATCGCCATCCTGGGCACCATCCTGCTACACGAGGGAGAAGTGAACACCATGGTTTACGGGCTTATATTCGGTGCCATCGCCATTGGTACGGTGATCGGCTGGCTGACGGCCAAGCGGGTGCAGATGACCAAAATGCCCGAGCTGGTATCGCTTTTTAACGGTATGGGCGGGGCTTGCGCTGCGCTGATCTCCATCATCGAGTTCACGCACCATCATCACATGATCGCAGAGAACCCCGACCAGGTGGCCGGCATGCTGATGAAGAACCCCAATGCCTTTACCGGACTGCTTATCACCATTATTGCCGGGCTCATTATCGGCAGCATTTCCTTCTCCGGAAGCATCATTGCCTTCCTGAAGCTCAATGGCACCATGAACAAGCCCATCCGCCTGCCCGCCTATAACATCATCAATACGCTGATCATGATCGCTGTGTTCGGCTTCGGTGGCTATATCGTTTACCAGGGTGGCGATAACCTGATGCATGCCTACCTGCTCTTTGCGGCCGCGCTGATCTACGGCATTATGTTCGTGTTCCCCATAGGCGGAGCGGATATGCCCGTGGTGATATCTCTGCTCAACTCCTTTACCGGCCTGGCGGCTGCCTTTGGCGGATTCCTCTACGATAATAAAGTCATGCTCACCGGTGGTATCCTGGTTGGATCGGCAGGCACCCTGCTCACGCTGGTGATGTGCAAGGCCATGAACAGGCCGCTCAGCAACGTGATCTTCGGTGCTTTCGGTGGCGGTGGAGCTGCCACGGGAGGACCCGAAGTAAAGGGCTCCATCAAGGACATTCAGGTATCCGACCTGGCCGTACAGCTCAATTACGCCAAGAAAGTGATCATCGTTCCCGGTTATGGCCTGGCCGTAGCGCAGGCTCAGCATACCATCAAGGAGCTGGAGACCCTGCTCGAAGAGCGTGGCGTGGAAGTGAAATATGCCATTCACCCGGTGGCGGGACGCATGCCCGGTCATATGAACGTGCTCCTGGCCGAATCGAACGTAGCTTACGACAAGCTGGTGGAGATGGACGACATTAATCCTGAATTTGAGACCACTGACGTAGTGCTGGTAGTAGGCGCCAACGATGTGGTGAACCCGGCCGCAAAGACCGACCCCTCCTCCCCAATTTACGGAATGCCCATTCTCGAGGTAGACAAGGCCAAGACCATCGTGGTGAACAAGCGCAGCATGAGCGCAGGGTACGCGGGTATCGATAACCTGCTCTTTTATGACCCCAAGTGCTTTATGTACTTCGGTGACGCCAAAAAAGCTTTGACCGAGCTGGTGGCTGAGCTGAAGACCATGTAAACCTGACATTCTAATGTTTGCAGGATCCCGCCCTGGTGCGGGATCTTTTTATTTATTGAATCGCTGAGTCGTTCCGAGTCAGTCTTATTTGATCAAAATCCTACACTTTACAGGTTGAGGAAAATAATTAAATTTGCAGGCCTTTAAAGCACCCGTAGCTCAACTGGATAGAGCATCTGACTACGGATCAGAAGGTTTGGAGTTCGAATCTCTACGGGTGCACACAGAGAGAAATTCACTCTCACTTTCTTGTCCCACCGGCCCCGCTAACGCGGGGCTTTTGGCTTGTAAGGCCTTGTTTTTAGCCAGAATATCAAAAGGAGGGGTGAAATCAAAGAAGATCTTT
>JBFLYZ010000040.1:0-33550 GCA_040756415.1 Bacteroidota bacterium | reverse complement strand
GCTATATGATCACGCGGTACCGTTCGCATTTCTTTTATTACGGGGGAACGGTGGCCAGCAACCACGCCAGCCTGGGATTGCTTTCACCCCTGTTATCGCTAGCTTACCAGAAGCCGCTGTCGCAAAAACTATCTCTGCTATTTTCGCTGGGCGCGGCAGCCGATCTGTTCAGGCCCGATGGCGAATTTTTGTTTTTTTACTCGAAGGATTCGCTCAACTATGTCATCGAGCGTACGATCTCGTCCGGCCGAAAGCAATTCTTTCTAACCGCCAGCATAGGCCTTGTTAAAAGCACCGATAATAAAAAAAGGTACGAGCTCAGGCTATTGTTCCAAAAGGGGGTTGTCAAGGACCGGGCAAATACCTTTTCCGTGTACACAGCGGGCAATCTGGCCGAGGTTTACGAAAACTCCTATTACCGCGACAATGCCGGTGTGCAGCTCATTTTTTTCTTACGCGAAAGGGATACCCGGTAAATCCTCCCGTACACTTTTAAAGGCATCGGCCAGGCATTCGACCAGGTCGCCAGAGATCATGGATTCCTCTGATTTTTTCCGTGCGGCAATATCTCCGGCCAGTCCGTGCAGATAAACTCCCATCACCGCGCTGTCCAATGCCGTATAGCCTTGGGCGCGCAAAGCCGCTATCACGCCCGTAAGCGCATCCCCGCTGCCAGCCGTTGCCATGCCGGGGTTGCCCGTACTGTTGTAATACACGCGGCCATCGGGCGCGCTCACGCGGGTGTGCGCACCCTTGAGCGCCACATATACTTTATACCGCTGCGAGAATTCCACCTGCAGCCGTAACTGCTCCAGGTCGCTGCCGCTCTTCCCTTCCAGGCGGCTGAACTCGCCCGGATGGGGAGTGAGTATGCTTTCTTCCGGCAAGAGCGAAAGCCAGCTCTTATTCTCCGAGAGTATGTTTAAGGCATCGGCATCGAGCACCAGCGGTGCCCCTGCATGCTGCAGCAACAGCTTCAGCATTTCCTGCGTGCGTATATCTGTTCCCAGTCCAGGGCCGGCTGCAATGACCGCATATCCTTCGGACTGCACCGGGCCGGTGATCACCCGCTCATCGGCATCGGCCTGTACCATTACCTCAGGAAGGGCGCTTTGCATAGCCGTATAGTTGCACCGGGGCAAATGCGCGGTCACCAGCCCTGCTCCCGCCCTCAGGCAGGCTTTAGCCGCCAGCATTCCCGCACCGCCCTTGCCGTATGATCCGGCTACGATCAGGGCATGGCCGTAGGTTCCTTTGTGCGAGAATTTTTTCCTGGGGCGGTATATCTGCCTGATAGCGGCCGCATCGGTATAATACTCCGATGCCGGTAACGAATCAATAAAGGCCTTATCCAGGCCTATGTCGAGCACATGGATTATACCCGCATAATTACCGCTTGCGGTAAGCAGGAACGTGCGCTTTGGTGAGTTAAATGTAAAGGTGTGGTGAGCGTTAATAATATTCTCATTATCAATATTATGTTCGTCAGAAAAAAGTCCTGATGGTATATCTATGGCAATGGTCGTTCGCCCTGCCCGGTTAATAAAACCGATCACTGCGGCCGCCAGTTCCCCGGGGGGCCTGCTGAGGCCGGTCCCGAAAATGGCATCTACCAGCACGCATTGCTCAGGAAGCCGTATGGCCGACAGGTACGTGAGCGAGCTGATCTCGCTGACGCGTATGCCGTTCTTCCTTGTGCGCACCAGGTTAGTTTCAGAATCAGGCGAGCGTTTGCCTCCCAGCGGAACGATGCAGACCTCTGCCTGGGGGAGCAGGTTGGCAAGGGCCAGGCCATCTCCGCCATTATTCCCGGTCCCGCAAAAAATAACGAAGGCCCTATCGTAAAGGCCCATTCTCTTTATCTCCTCCGCGCAGGCCCGCGCAGCGCGCTCCATCAGGTCGACAGAAGCAATGGGCTCATGCCCGATGGTGTACGCATCGGCCTGGCGAAGTTGCCGGGCGGTAAGTATTTTCATACCGGTGGCTGTTTTTCTGAAAAGAGCTGGTGTAATTTCAGCACCTGCGGGATGACGAGCTCCCGCTCATCGTTCACGATAACATACTGCGAACGACCGATCTTCTCCTCATCACTCCACTGGTGGCGCATCCTGGCCCTTACCTCTTCTTCTGTCACCCCATCGCGCTGCATCACGCGTTTGATGCGCAGGTGTTCGGGTGACGATACCGCGATCACCCCGTCCAGGTCAGCGTCCGATCCCGATTCGAACAGGATGGCCGCCTCCCTGATCACGTAGCGGGACTGCTGGCGGGCCGCCCAGTCCTCAAAATCGCGCCTCACCGCGGGATGAATAAGAGCGTTGAGCTGTTCCAGTTTCTTAGGATCAGCAAATACCCTGGCGGCCACTCTCCTGCGATCGATATTTCCGCTCTCATCCAGCACTTCCTTTCCCAGCAGCGCGGCCACCTGATCGCGTATGGCCGGGGTATGCAGCAGGGCCTTCCCCGCCTCATCGGCCAGGTACACCGGTACGCCCAGCGCAGAAAATATCTTTCCCACAGTGGTCTTGCCGCTTCCTATTCCGCCTGTGAGACCTATCCGGAGCATCTTATTTGCGTATGATGAATTCCACCTTCTCAGGGTTGACCCTGACCGAGTTGACGAACGAAGGCTGATCGAACAGCTCCACCCGCAGGCGTGAACCGTTCTCCTTCTTTATTTCAGCGTAATCGACAACGGCCCTGAACAGGTCGGCATTCACCTTTTCGATGTTGGAGATCGCCACCTTGTATTTGACCGTTACCTTATCGGGGAACAGCTTGATGGAATAGCCCTCCGGCAGGTTGATCACGCTTACCGGCACCTCCAGCGAGCCTTCCGTGAATTCGTCAACGGTAATGCTCACCAGGGCCGAATCGGACGAAAGGCCTACCAGCTTGTTATGCGTATTGAAGGCCACCTTCCGGCTGATGCTCTTATCGGCATTGTACACGATCAGGGGTTGCGTTTCCACGAAACTGATGCCCTTCACCTCATCCTCCGCCCCGTATACCTCCACCACCGAAGGCGTTACCCGTATGCTGTCGGCCAACTGGAACTGCTTGGCGTAAGTGATCGTGCTGATCAGCCTGACCGGCACCACCTTCCTGGCCTTACGGCTGAAGTTGAAGAACAGCGTATCGGGCTGTACGGAGAGGACGCGCGCATCGCTGCTGATCTGCCGGCCTATCCGGTCGGTCACGGAAGCAAGCGGAATGTAGTACAGGCTGTCCTTTTTCATGCGCATAACCGAGCAATCGATATGGATGGACTTATTCTCTTCCCATTTGAGGTTAAGCAGGCTGAAACCGCTGGCCGTAAGGCTCATCTCGAGCGAATCGGGAAGCAGGTTGACGATGGCCCTGTCTTTGGGAAGGTTCACATAGCTTGCCCTGAAACGGAAACGCTGCGTATAATCGCGGGAGAGCGTGATCAGCAGCCAACTGAAAATGGCGATCAGCAGGCAAATAAAAAAGGCAGATATCTTCCTGCCCCTGACCTGGCCGGTCCTGGAGACCGGTATTCCGAAGATGGAAAGGATGATATTTCTCAATACATATGGTTTTAAGCATCCGTACCGTAAGCCCTGTTACGGCTTGGGAACGGCATTAAGGCTTGCGCTGGCCTGCATGGACACCGCGCTTTTTTCGATCTTGAGCTTGTTGCCTCCCTCTACTTCGATGATCAGCGTGGTATCCTGTATGTCGGATATCTTCCCGTGAATGCCTCCAATGGTCACGATCTTATCTCCTTTCGCGAGGCCCTCGCGGTATTTTTTCTCGTCCTTGGCCTTTTTCATCTGCGGGCGTATCATAAAGAAATAGAACACCACGATGATGAGCAATAAGGGCAGCAGCGAACCGAGTGCCGAACCGCCTCCCTGGGCCTGTAAAATGATCGTTGAAAGCATATTATTGTTTGTCTTCTGGTTTAATTACGTTGGCGGTTATTTTGAGCATTTGGGTATTGGGCTGGCAGTTGGTGACCACCGTAATATCCTTGTGGTTCATGCCGGGCTTGCCGTTGCTGTCGAAGGTAACGGTGATCTTATCCGTTTCCCCGGGGGCAATAGGCCTTTTGGGGTATTCGGGCACGGTACAGCCGCAGCTACCCTGCGCAGAGGAAATGACCAGGTCACTCTTGCCCGTATTGCGGAACTGGAACACATACGAGACCTTCTCCCCTTCAGTAATGGTGCCGAAGTCGTGCTCGGTCTCCGCAAAGGTCATCACCGGCAGGTCACCCTGGCTGTTGCTGTCAGAGGGTATATTAATGACATCGGTGGATATCTTATCATCACCATTCTTCTGACCTGAACAGCCCGCAAGTACGGCCAGGCTGAACAGCAGCGCGGCAGAAAGATACAGCTTCATACTCGTTTAATTGAATTGCAAAATTAATGTTTTTATTTCTTATTCGATCAGGCCCCTGCCGGTTTTCCGCATCCGGTCATCCCGCCTGAAATCCTGCACCAGCTTATCCAGTATGCCGTTGATGAATATCTTGCTCTTGGGCGTGCTGAACATCTTGGATATTTCAATGTACTCGTTCAGCGTGACCTTGACGGGTATGCTGTGAAAATGCAGGAGCTCGGAGATACCCATCTTCATCAGCAGCACATCCATCATGGCTATGCGCTCTACCTCCCAGTTCTTTGTCTTATCCCCGATCAGCTTTTCGTTCTCCTCGTTACGCAGCACGGTCTGGTGGAACAATTCGCGGGCGAAGGCCGTGTCCTCCTCTTCGTTCTTATACAGGGGCAGCAGGGCCATATGCCCGTCATCGTTCTCATTTATGGCTTCGATGGTCTTGAGCACGCAGGCGTTGACCAGGCCGATGTCGTCCACCCAGAAAATGCTTTTCTCCTCGAAAAAATGCTCCAGCAGCTCGTAATCGGCAATATGGTTCTTGTATGCGGTCAGGATAAAGGCCTTGTCGTTGTCGAATGACGAAGGAGCGGCCAGGTACTTCTCGTATTCCGGGCTGTTCCTGATGGAAGCGAGTATCTTGCGCACCAGCTCCCCTTCTTCCGTCCAACTGATCTTGTGCTTTTCGCAGTAGGCGCCAAGCTGCCTGTTCTTTTCAAGCAGCAGCAGCACGCGGTTATCGATAAAGCGGGGGTTCGGGTTGAGGTCGTTCTGGGTGGGCCTGTGCTTCAGCTTGGCCTCATCGGCCGCCCGCAATGCCGCCACGCGTATCTCGACCAGCAGCCGCAGCAAAAAATGGTACATGTCGTATATCTTACCAATGGCATGGAACATTTCCTTTTCACCGCGGGCCAGGTCGTTATGGCCGCTCTGGAAGAAGGCATACAGGGCCTGCATCACCTTTATTCTCAAATATCTCCTGCTCAGCATGCTTACTTGCTTTTTTTCTTCATTGCTTCCGCAATGCGTTGTTCCGCTATGGCATTGGCAGCGGCATAGGTGGGTATGTTCTTTTCTTTCGACACTTTGAAGATATGCAGCGTGGTGTTATAGATGTTCTGCGCCAGGCGCATGGCCTCGTCAAGGCTCAGGCCGGATATTTCGGTAGATACGTTGATGAGGCCGCCCGCATTCACTACATAATCGGGGGCATACAGTATGCCCCTTTTCATCACCTCCAGGCCATGCGCCTGCTCATCGGCCAACTGGTTGTTGGCGGCACCGCATATGACCGCGCAGCGCAGGCGCTTCAATGTTTCGGAGTTGACGGTGGCCCCCAGGGCGCAGGGAGCGTAAATATCCATATCGGCATCATAGACCTGATCGGGAGCCACGGTGGCTGTCTTGTACCTGCCGGCCACCTCGGCCACGCGGTCGGCATGGATATCGCTGATGGTCACCCGCGCACCTTCCTCGGCCAGGTGCCTGACCAGGTTCTCGCCCACGTGGCCTATGCCCTGCACCACCACTTTTTTGCCTGAAAGCGAATCGCTGCCCCACTTTTCTCTGGCCGAGGCCTTCATCGCGTTATACACCCCATAAGCGGTCACCGGTGAGGGGTCTCCGCTCTTTCCTGGAAGACCGCTCACGTGCCTGGTCTCCAGGCTCACCCACTGCATATCCCGGGTGCTGATGCCCACATCCTCGGCCGTGATGTATTTGCCGCCAAGGCTGTCGACAAAGCGGCCGAACCTGCGGAAAAGCGCCTCGTTCTTATCCTTTTTCGAATCACCGATGATCACCGCCTTGCCCCCACCCAGGTCGAGGCCGGTGATGGAGGCCTTGTAGGTCATTCCCCTCGACAGGCGCAGCACATCGCGCAGCGCTTCCATCTCGCTATCGTACTTCCACATCCTGGTGCCGCCCAGGCTGGGGCCCAGCACGGTGTTGTGTATGGCAATGATGGCCTTCAGTCCCGTTTTGTTATCGTTGCAAAAGACCACCTGCTCGTGGTCGTATACGCCCATCTGGCTCAGCACCGGGTTATCCGCGAGAATCGATCGTTTCGTCTGGTCCGTCTCCATACTCCGATTTTCGTTTTAATAATGTTAATTTTGCAAGCCTGAAAAGCGGGCCTCCTGAGCTTGGTCGCTGAAGGCGGGCAAAATTAGGTTTATTTTCATTCCTTGCAAGAAGTATTAGACCAGCCGGCCTTTGGAGCCGAAGAAGCATGAGATCGTTACGCCACCTGAACAAATATCTGTACGCCTACCGCCTGCGCCTGCTCCTGGGCATCCTCTTCGTGGTGCTGAACAACTACTTCGGGGTGATCTCTATCCGGTACGTAGGTGAGGCCATCGACTACGTGGTGCAGGGCCTGGAGACGGGCAGCATTACCGCGGATGACGTTTGGGAACAGACCATGGTCTACAGCGGGCTGGTCATCGGCACGGCCCTGCTCATGGGCCTGTTCATGTTCTTTATGCGCCAGACCATCATCGTGATGTCGCGCCTGATCGAATACGACCTGAAGAACGAGATCTACGCCCATTACCAGAAGCTCGACCTGGCCTTTTACAAGCGCAACAATACGGGCGACCTGATGAACCGCATCAGCGAGGACGTGAGCCGCGTACGCATGTATATCGGGCCCGCCATCATGTACATTGTGAATACGCTGGGCACCTTCGCGCTGACCATCGTGGTCATGCTGAACATAGACGCCAGGCTGACCCTCTACGCCCTGGCCCCACTCCCGATACTGGCCGTTACGATCTATTACGTGAGCGATATCATCAACCGCAAGAGCAATAAGGTGCAGGAGCAGCTCTCCCGTCTTTCTACCCTGGCGCAGGAGAATTTTTCGGGCATACGCGTGGTCAAGGCCTATGGGAAGGAGCAGGTCACCACGGAAAAGTTCGAAAAAGAAAGCGATGCCTACCGCGACCGTACGCTTTCCCTGGTACGGACCGAAGCCCTTTTCCAGCCCTTTATGATACTGCTCATCGGCCTGAGCACCATCCTGACCATTTACATCGGGGGCAGCGAGGCCATTCAGGGCAGGATCACCGAAGGCAACATCGCCCAGTTCCTGCTCTACATAGGGCGGCTCACCTGGCCCATCGCTTCGCTGGGCTGGGTCACCTCGCTCATACAGCGTGCGGCCGCATCGCAGGCCCGTATCAACGAGTTCCTGGAGACCCGCCCATCCATCAGCAATACCGCGGCCGTGGCGGAACAGATACGCGGTGATATCGAGTTCAGGAACGTATCGTTCACGTATGCGCATTCGGGCATAAAGGCCCTCGACCGGGTCTCTTTCCATATCCGGCCGGGCCAATCGCTGGCCATTATCGGTCGCACCGGTTCGGGGAAATCGAGCATTGCCAACCTGGTATGCCGGCTGTACGATGCCGATGAGGGCGAGATACTGATCGATGGAAAGAGCATCAAAGACATCAACCTGTACTCCCTGCGCAGCCAGATCGGCTACGTGCCCCAGGAAGTATTTCTTTTTTCCGATACCATAGCCAACAATATCGCTTTCAGCTCGCTCAGCGAATCAAAGGAGGTGATCGCCCAGGCTGCGAAAGATGCCGCTATCTATTCCAGCATCATCGAGTTCCCGGATAAGTTCGAAACCATGGTGGGCGAGCGCGGCATTACCCTTTCGGGCGGGCAAAAGCAGCGCATCAGCATTGCCAGGGCCATTCTCCGCCAGCCCAGGATACTGATCTTCGATGATTGCCTTTCGGCCGTGGATACCCAAACCGAGGAAGAGATACTCCATAACCTGGCCCGCATCATGAAAGGAAGAACCTCGATCATCATCAGCCACCGCGTATCTTCCGTAAAACAGGCCAGCCATATCCTGGTCATGGATAACGGCCGTATCCTGGAAGAAGGAACCCACGAACAACTGCTCGGCCGCAAGGGCGCTTATCACCAGCTCCACCTCAAACAACTGCTGGAAGAAGAAAAGGCCTGAAAATTTGCATATTTCAGATTATTTAATACATTTGTTCGACAAAACGACCAAAACATTAGATAATTCTTTCACCAAAGCAACCATTCATCCCTGACGTGCGTCTTGGTAGAGAGTGAAGAAAATCAAAAAAACTAAACATGGAAGAAGGAAACAACGGGGTTCAGAACAACTCGAACGATGGTAAAGCGGAGATCTTTTCAAAATCCGTGCGTGCCGGAAAAAGAACCTATTTTTTTGACGTGAAGTCGACCAAAGCGGGCGATTACTACCTCACCATCACCGAAAGCAAAAAGCGCTTCGGGGATGACGGCAAGTTCTATTACGAGAAGCACAAGCTGTTCCTGTACAAGGAAGATTTTGAAAAATTTGCCGAAGGACTGAACGAGGCTGTTGGCTTCATCAAAAAAGAGCAGCCCTATACCGTCAATGCCAACCATACTCCTTCTGAGAACGGCAGCGCCACTTTTTCGGACGTAAAGTTCGAGGACCTGGGCGAAAAATAAGTTTCCCTGTTTTCAATGATCAAAAGCTTCTGCGCAGGCAGCAAGCTTTTTTTATTGTTCCACTATAATTTGCGTTATCCTCTAGTTTCGAGCTGACATGCTTTATAGGTTTGCCCGTTTGCTCCACAGGTTTTTGCGCGTAAAAAACACGGGCACCATCCATATTGACAAAAAAGAGGCAGAGAAATTATACGGTATCGAATCCAGGATGATCAAAATGGAGGGAATAGATGGTTATCATTCCGCTATCTACAGGACTGAAAAGTATTTTATACATCTGTTAATAAAAGACAAAACGGTGGTAGGGAAAGGCTACATAGACACCTTCGAGAATATCAACTATTTCGAATACGAAAATTTAAGAGACGCTAATTTTAAAAACTTCAACATTCAAACGATCATGTATGGCATCCGGGATGATACAACATGGCTAATTAATTTTTCACGAACACAGACCATATTGATGAAGCATGAGCGGCTAAAGGTTTACGGAAATTCACTTCGGGGATCCTTTCCGTTGAAAAGTGTTTGGTTTTTTACCGATAAGCGCCTGATCGACAGGTTTATGAGAAAGGGAAAAAGACTTTCCCGAAAACACCTGAATAAGGTAAACACGTTGAACAAGGAGACCGATCATCTCCTTGGCTACCTGGAAGACCTCGAAAGAAAGCGCTTCGAATGAATTGCTTAGCCTACCTTACGATCAGCTTCTGCGTAATGAACTCCTCTTCCGTCTGCATCACCACTACATAGGTGCCTGACGCGATATCCGTGGTATTGATAAAGTAGTTCTTCTCTCCCGTCTGCGCCTGGCCCTCATAGATCAGGGCTACTTCGTTACCCAGTACATCGTACAAAGCCAGCCTCATGTGCCCGGATTTATTCAGGTTGACCGGAATGCAGGTAATGCCTTTTGAAGGGTTGGGGTAGATCGGCCTGATCCCGTTATCGCCCAGGAGCTCCTGCGCCTCGGTCACGCCAAGCACTTTGAATTTCCAGTAACCGGCAGGCGCAACAATGGGCCTCAACTGGGTCTTGCCGCTAACGCTGGTAGCCGATATGTAATAGTACACCGTAGTGCCGGCCGACTGGGGAGGTATAAAACCCGTCCAGGTATTGTTCGGAACATTGGTCAGGGTCATGCTTGTGCTGGAATAGGGCTGCAGGGTATCGGTGCGGTAGTACAGCGTGGCGCTGGCAATGCCGCTGCGGTGCTGTATGCGCGCATCCACCTGGTAGGGTATGGTGGTGTTGGTGGTGTTCTGCAGCTTCTGGTGCACGATCAGCAAAGGATCGCTGGTAGCGATCTCGTGCGTGATGCAATGCAGTGAGCCGCTGGCCGCAATGGAGGCATTGCTGTTGATGCCTACCACGTTGTAGCCCGGGCATGACTCTCTCCAGATGCGCAGGGCCGTGGTATCGTACTGCTGATAATACTGGGGAACAATGATGGTCTTGTTTACAAAGGATGCATTCACATACGTGAGGTAATCCCCGCCCTGGTTGGGCCAGGTGCCGTTCTGCTCGGGAGGCATGGGTATGCGTATGATCCTGTAAGGGGTCCCGAACACCGAGGTATAATTGCTCAGCACATACTGGATATTGGCCTCGATCTGCGGTCCGTCAGAAACGCCCGTTGGGTACTGTCCTACCAGCAGGGTCTCCTCGTCCAGCAGCTTCATATGCATATCGATGTGGTTGATGCCGTCATACGGCAGTACCGTCATCTTGATGTAGGTGTTGATGCCCATAAAGCTGTTGTGAATGGCATTGATCTGGGCATTGGTCTTGCTTGGATTCTCGTTCAGAACCAGGTTGGACGAGAAAGCCGTACCCAGGCCATCGCTCATCCAGTTGCCTCCCGTATGAATGATGTCGTTGGGCGAAACGGTGGTCAGGTAGACCGGAAGGCCGAGGTCCCTGGCGATCACCGAAGGAATGGTGTCATCGCGGGTGCGCGTGGGACGGTTGTATTTCCAGTCGACAAGAATGAGCGAATCCACATCGTTGGTATAGGCCGAGTTAGGGCCGTAATCGCGTATCCATACGCTGTTGTAAGGGGCCTGCTTGAAATGCAGGTTCACCAGGGGCACTCCCCCGCTGGTGAGGTAGGATTTTACCGTGTTGGAATCCGTGCAGATAATGTACACCGTGCATTCATTCTGGGCGTTGCGGACGATCTCGCGGAGCATGCTCTGGTAGCTGGTCCAGGTGATGCAGAGGTAATCGATCTCCTCCCATTCGGCCGCGGTGCGCACAGGCGATACGGGTGGCGTGGTATAGCCGCTTTGCAGCAGCCCGAAAGGGCTGCCGTTGCGCTCCTGCATCTGCATGAGCTCCTCGTCAGAGAAACCCACCGGCAGTATTTTTTCGGTGCTATCCTGGGCCAGGGCGCTGCCGAGACAAAGGGAAAATACGAAGGGCAGTAAGATTTTCTTCATGAGAAGAGGGTTTGGTCTGGTGAAGGTATGAAATTTTCCTAAAAATCGTGCTGACGCAATATTTACGCGCTTCCTGCGTTAATGCAGGGCGCCCGCTAAACCTAACACCTCAAAACCATGAGAAAGCTCATCATTATGGCGTGGCTTGCCGCAGCACTTGCCCTTTCGTTCACCGGCTGTCAAAAAGAAGACGCGCTTACTCCCGGCAAAGGCCATGTCAGCGGCCAGTACGCTTCCATGCAGGACTTTTACGACCAGAACAGGCCGGCTATATGGAGCTATGCGGTTAATGCTACAACTGGCGGAACGTTTTCAACTCCGCAGGGCACAACGGTAACGGTACCCGCAAACGCCTTTACCGATCCGTCAGGCAATCCCGTAAGCGGCAGCGTGACCGTCCGCTTCCAGGACATATACAAGAAAAGCGACATGCTCTTTTCACAGATGCCGACCTCAACGGCCAGCGGGCCTCTGAATTCGGGCGGGCAATTCTTTATTAAGGCGGAGCAGAACAACGCAGGGCTGGTGCTTGCGCCCGGTAAAAAGATCGTGATCGGTCAGCCCGCCTCCCTGACCGGGGGGGTGGATTCGGGCATGACCGCCTTTGTTGCCGTTCCCGATAGCATGGAAGCCGGCTATGAGTGGGTACCCGCGCCTTACGATACCCTGTATCCCAGCATGAACAGTTACGTTTACAACCTTTACGGTCTCAATAGCAACGGCACCTGGTCGAACTGCGATAACCCCTACCCTTTCGCCTCCTTCCCTCAAACCACGCTGACCTTAAGCTCAAGCTCGAACCTGAGCGCCTTTAATTACCAAATAGACGCCTGGCTGATATTCACTAACCAGAATGCCGGGATCCACCTCTATTTGGACAATAACTCCTTCCAGTATATTTATGCGCCTCTGGGATTTCAATGCACCGCAGTAATAATGGGGGTGAGGGATGGTAAGCTGTTCGCCTGTTTCCAGCCTGTCACGATCACCAGCAATACCAACGTAAATTTCACTCTAACTGAAATGAGCACAGCCGATTTTAAAACCCGGTTGGACGCATTGAACTGAGCGCGCAAGGGCGATAAAACGAAAGCTGCCTCTGCAGCACGGTTAAAAATCCTATTTTTGCCGGCCCGCTTCATACCGTTTTGGGTATGGGCGGGCTGTTTTTATGAGCAACACGGCAGAGATACAACGCAGGCGCACTTTCGGCATCATCTCGCATCCTGACGCGGGCAAGACCACGCTGACCGAGAAGCTCCTGCTTTTCGGGGGCGCTATCCAAAGCGCAGGCGCGGTGAAGTCGAACAAGATACGCAAGCACGCCACCTCCGATTTCATGGAGATCGAGCGGCAAAGGGGTATTTCCGTTTCCACCTCGGTGATGGCATTCGATTACAAGGGGATCAAGGTGAACATACTCGACACGCCCGGCCACGAGGATTTTGCGGAAGATACTTACCGTACCCTCACCGCTGTCGACAGCGTGATCATGGTGATCGACTGCGTGAAAGGAGTGGAGCCGCAAACGCGCAAGCTCCTGGAGGTTTGCCGCATGCGTCATACACCCGTGATCGTGTTCATCAACAAGCTGGACCGCGAGGGCCGCAATCCCTTCGACCTGCTGGACGAGATCGAGAAAGAGCTGAAGATACGGGTACGGCCCCTGAGCTGGCCCATAGGCATGGGCAAACGCTTCAAGGGCGTGTACAGCCTGTATGAGAAGAACCTTATCCTGTTCGAGCCCAGCAAGCAGACCCTGAGCGATGAAACGGTGGTGATCAATGACCTCAACGACAGGGAGATCGAAAAATACATTGGCGAGGATTTCGCCAGCGAGCTGCACCACGATGTGGAGCTGATAGACGGAGTGTACGACCGGTTCGACAAGAACGAATACCTGAAGGCGAATATCTCGCCCGTATTTTTCGGCAGCGCGGTCAACAATTTTGGCGTGCGCGAGCTGCTCGACTGCTTCATCGATATAGCCCCCTCTCCCCTGCCCCGCGAAACGGAGGAAAGGAAGGTGGAGCCTGGCGAAAGCAAGCTGAGCGGCTTCGTGTTCAAGATACACGCCAACCTCGATCCCAAGCACCGCGACCGCATCGCTTTCTTCCGCATCTGCTCGGGCACGTTCGAGCGTAACCGCAACTATTACCATGTGCGCGAGGGCCGCCAATTGAAATTCTCCAATCCCACGGCCTTTATGGCCCAGGAAAAAAGCGTGATCGATACGGCTTACCCGGGCGATATCGTGGGCTTGTACGATTCGGGCGTGTTCAAGATAGGCGATTCGCTCACCGAGGGCGAAAAACTGCACTTCAAAGGCATTCCCCGCTTCTCACCGGAGCTGTTCAAATACGTGGTCAACACCGATCCGATGAAGACCAAGCAATTGCAGAAAGGGCTGGAGCAGCTTACCGATGAAGGCGTGGCGCAGCTTTTTACCAAAAAGAACAACAACCGCAGGATACTGGGCACGGTGGGAGCCCTGCAGTTCGAGGTCATACAGCACCGGCTGAAGAGCGAGTACCAGGCCTCCTGCTCATTCGAGAACCTGGACCTGTACAAGGCCTGCTGGATCACTTCGTCCGACAAGAAAAAGCTGGAAACCTTTATCGATGAAAAGATCCACCACATGGCCACCGATAAGGATGGGCGCCCCGTGTTCCTGGCAGAAAGCCAGTGGGCCCTGCAGATGGCTCAGGAAAAGAACCCCGATATCGGGTTTCATTTTACCTCCGAGCTATGAACGCAGCGGTGATAGGTGTTCATTTTTTTGGAAAGATTTTTGTAATTTTGGATCATTAAAACCCCTTCTCATGAAAAAGTATTTACTCGCTCTTACCCTCGCACTTTCCTGTGCCTTTTTTGCAGGCGCCCAACCCATCACAGGTATCAACCATACGCCTGTGGCACCCACCACCAACGACCAGGTGGGCATCATTATTGACAGCCAATGGCCCTATAACTGCATTTCCGATTCGTTTACGGTCAACATCACCGGCAACCAGATACAGATCTATATGTACCAGTGCCTGGGCATGCTATCCATTATCTGTACCAAGACCGATACGGTCAATGTAGGGCAGCTTCCGGCCGGCACCTACACGGTTTACGTCTTTGCCAGCTATGCGCAGGCACAGCCCACCTGCAGCATGTACAGCCCGCCCATGCCCACCAACGTGAACCACACCTTTACCGTATCCCAGTTCGTGAGCGTGCCGGAGGTAAAGAACAGCCTGTCGCTGGATGTATATCCCAATCCCTCCTCAGGCAATATATATTTCAGGTATTCTGCTTCGCAGAGCTGCGTCATGGAAATATACGATCTGGTGGGCCAGAAAGTGAGGAGCTATACCCTGGTGCCGGGAAGCCAGCAGGTGGTGATTCGCGAAGGCGAGCTGAAAAGCGGCATCTATTTTGCCAAAGTGCTGACCGGCAACAAGGAAACCCTGGTGCAGAAGTTCACTATCATCGAATAGCGTATGCGAAACGTTTTTTCTTATCTCTTGCCGGCAGCGGGCTTCATCGGCCTGGCCTCCTTCGGGTTCCAGGATGAACCTACTTTCAAGCCCAGCGATAAGGAGTTCATCGTTGGCGCGACCATGACCCGCTATAACATCGGGTTTGGCGGTGGCGATTGCCAGACGGAAGTGAGCAGCGGGCAGAAAACCCTCGATTCGCTTTACCTGATGCTGAAAAGCAGGCCCTACATTAAAATGGAGATCGGGGTGCACGAGGGCAAGCCCTGCAAGGGATGCAAGAAGTGCAATCCCTCGCAGAATGCCGCGGATGCCATCCGGGATTATCTGGTTAAAAAATCCATAGACAAGAGCCGCCTCAGCACGGTGGGATACGGCATGACCATGCCCCTTCTGAACGATACCACCGGTGATGGCAAGCCTACCGAAAAAGCTGCCAGGCTGAACGAGCGCGTGGTGTTCAAGATCACCTACAGCAAGTATTGATCTTCCTTTCAGGCAAAGCCGGTTTACCAAACAAACAAGGAATGTCCTAAGCGCATTATTGCTATTTTTGCAATGATGAATTTCCCATCCAGACTTATTGAGGACGCGGTGAACGAATTCGCCAGACTGCCCGGTGTGGGCAGGAAAACAGCCCTGCGTTTCGTGCTTCACCTGATGAAGCAGGACGAGAAGGAAGTGGAACGGTTCGGCACCGCCTTTATCCGCCTGCGCAATGAGCTCCGGTACTGCGGCACTTGCCACAATGTTTCCGACAAGGAGACCTGCGATATCTGCTCCAGCGAAAAGCGCGACCGCTCGGTGGTTTGCGTGGTGGAAGATATACGCGATGTGATGGCCATCGAGAACACCCAGCAGTTCAAGGGCGTTTACCACGTGCTGGGAGGCATTATCTCCCCCATGGATGGCATAGGCCCCGGTGACCTGAACATCGAAAGCCTGGTGGAGAAGATCAAAACGGGTACAATAAAAGAGGTCATCATGGCGTTATCGACCACCATGGAAGGTGACACCACCAATTTTTACATCTATAAGCGACTGAAGGAATTTCCTGTTTCCATCAGCACCATAGCGAGGGGAATCGCTGTGGGTGATGAACTGGAATACGCAGACGAGATAACGCTGGGGCGTTCCATTACGAACCGCATACCTTACGAGAATTCTATTTCTGCGAAATGATTGACTGATATGCTGATTGTACTGATTAACCGATGTGCGGATTGACTGATTGACTGATGTGCGGATTGACTGATGTGCGGATTGACCGATGTGCGGATTGACTGATGTGCGGATTGACTGATGTGCGGATTGACCGATGTGCGGATTGACTGATGTGCGGATTGACCGATGTGCGGATTGACTGATGTGCGGATTGACCGATGTGCGGATTGACCGATGTGCAGATTAACCGATGTGCGGATTGACTGATGTGCGGATTGACCGATGTGCTGATTAACCGATGTGCGGATTGACCGATGTGCTGATTAACCGATGTGCGGATTGACTGATTGACTGGTGTGCTGATTAAATGAATAAGTGATTAAATGAATGGAAGAGGGTAAAAAAAACCTTATAGTTGATCTGACCTTTGCTTTCTCATTGGCAATTATTGAATACACCGAGTTACTGGAAAGCAAAAGAAAGTACAACATGGCCAACCAGCTTTTCTGCTGCGGTACCTCCATCGGAGCAAATGTCAGGGAAGCGCAGAACGCTGAAAGCAAAAGGGATTTTATCCATAAACTCAAGATCGCTGCAAAAGAAGCCGAAGAAACCGAGTACTGGCTGCTGCTCTGCAAGAATGCCAAAAGCTATCCCGATTGCGATGAGCTGCTTGCGCAGATCAAAAGCATTCTGAAGGTTCTCGGGAAGATCATATCCAGTTCCAGAAAGCAATGAAACCCCGCATCTGCACGGCCAGGTATCCGCATCTCTGCAAATTCACGCAGCATACCGGCACCTCGCTAATCAGCACATCAGCTCATCAATACATCAATCGATCGATCAACTCGTCAATTCATCAGTACATCAACTCATCGGCACATCAACTCATCAGCACATCAACTCATCAGTACATCAACTCATCAGCACATCAACTCAGCAGTACATCAATTCATCGGCACATCAACTCATCAGCACATCAACTCATCAGCACATCAACTCATCAGTACATCAACTCATCAGCACATCAACTCATCAGTACATCAACTCATCAGTACATCAACTCATCAGCACATCAACTCATCAGTACATCAACTCATCAGCACATCAACTCATCAGCACATCAACTCATCGGCACATCAGCACATCAACACATGAGCCCGTCAGCTAAATGAAACTTTCCGTTATTATAGTAAATTACAATGTAGAACATTTCCTGGAGCAATGCCTGCACTCGGTACGGAAAGCCATTAAGAATATCCCGGCCGAGGTTTTTGTGGTCGACAACAATTCCATTGACGGCTCTGTCGCCATGGTCAGGGAAAAGTTTCCGGAGGTAAGGCTGATCGCCAACACCCGCAATACCGGTTTTTCTTACGCCAATAACCAGGCCATACGCGCATCGAAGGGCGAATACGTGCTGCTGCTCAACCCCGACACCGTGGTGGAGGAAGACACCTTTGAAAAAAGCGTACGGTTCATGGACGAACATCCCGATGCGGGCGGACTGGGCGTGATGATGCTGGACGGGAAAGGCAATTTTTTGCCCGAGTCGAAACGCGGCTTGCCCACGCCCGCTGTGGCCTTTTACAAGATATTCGGGCTGGCCCGCCTTTTCCCGCGCTCAAAGACCTTTGGCCGCTATCACCTGGGCTACCTGGACAAGGACCAAACGCACGCGGTGGACGTGCTGGCCGGTGCCTATATGCTGCTGCGCAGGTCGGTGCTCGACAAGGTGGGCCTGCTGGACGAGGATTTTTTTATGTATGGCGAGGATGTGGACCTCTCCTACCGCATTACAAAGGGCGGGTACAAAAACTATTACTTCGCGGGAACGCGCATCATCCACTACAAGGGAGAAAGCACCAAAAAGTCGAGCGTGAACTATGTGTTCGTGTTCTACCGCGCCATGATCATTTTCGCGCGCAAGCATTTCTCACAGGGTAATGCCCGCCTTTTCTCTTTCTTTATCAACCTGGCCATTTACCTGAGAGCCGCTGCAGCGGTCATCAGCCGTTTTGTGAAAAAGCTTTTTCTGCCCCTGGCCGATGCAGCGGTCATCTATGCCGGCTTTTACGTAATCAAGGATTGGTATGAGCACAACATCAAGTTTACGGAAGGGGGCTCTTACCCGCCCGAGCTGATGCTGTATATAGCCCCGTCCTATATTTTCCTGTGGCTGATCACCGTATTCTTCAGCGGGGGCTACGACCGGCCCGTACGGCTGACCAGGATACTCAGAGGCGTGGCCGTGGGCACCGCGGTCATCCTGGTGATCTACGCCCTGCTTCCCGAATCGATGCGCTCATCGCGCGCGCTTATCCTCATGGGTTCGGCCTGGGCGGCCCTGGCCTTGACGGTCATCCGGCTCGTCCTGCATGCGGTAGGCATCAAAAATTACCGACTGGGCGGCAGCGACAATAAACGCGTAGTGATCGTGGGTTCTGCCGAGGAATGCGCGCGCGTGGACGAGCTGCTCCGGCAAACCACCCTGCGCACCACCTTCCGCGGGTACGTCAGCCCATCGGAACAAGGCGGTGAAAAAAAGGAGAATACGCTGGGCAACATCACCCAGCTCGAAGATATCGTGAGCATCTATAAAGTGGACGAGGTCATTTTCTGCGCAAAGGACCTCCCCGCCCAAACCATCATCGACCAAATGATGAAGCTGGGCAATTCGGCCGTGGATTATAAGATCGCCCCGCCCGAAAGCCTTTCGGTGATCGGCAGCAACTCCATCGATACTTCGGGCGATCTCTATGTGATCGATGTCAACTCCATTACGAAACCATCCAACAGGAGGAACAAACGCGTGGTGGATGTGATGGTATGCCTGGCCCTGCTGCCGGCATTGCCCGCGGCCCTTTTCATCGTAAAGAAGCCTGCCGGGCTCATACGTAACTGGTTCGCTGTTCTTTTCGGGTTCAAATCATGGATCGGGCTGGGGAACGGGTCTAAAGCGGGCGCCCGGCTCCCTTCCATCAAGAAAGGAGTGCTCTCACCGGCCGACCTGTTTCCCAAAGAGGTAAGCCCCGAGACCGCGGAAAGGCTCAACATACTCTACACGAAGGATTACCGCTCCTGGAACGATGTGAACATTGTTCTCCGCGCTTTCCGCAAGCTGGGAGGCTAGGGTAACATAAGCGGCTGGCTCGTATTTATTCGTTATCGGCAGCCGGTTGCTTTTCTGAAATAATACCCTATTTTTGTACCCTCCGTAAAAATAACACTAGCGCGGAAAAGACATGGCACAGGTAGAGTTGATCATGCCTAAAATGGGCGAAAGCGTGGCCGAGGCGACCATCATCAGGTGGCTGAAGAACGAGGGCGATAAGATAGCTGCCGATGAGCCCGTGCTGGAGATCGCTACCGATAAGGTGGATTCCGAGATCCCCTCCACCGCAGAGGGCACGCTGGTCAAAAAGCTCTTCAAGGAAGGAGAGGTGGTGCAGGTGGGCAAGGCGGTGGCCATCATTTCGACCGATGCCGCAGTAAAAACACCCGAAGCAACACCGCCCGTTACCGAGAAAAAAGAAAGCCCGCAGGCTCATACCCAGCAAAGCGTCCAGTCCGTTCAGACCCCTGTAACTGCTGCAGTGAAGCTTCCCAGGACCTCATCCACGGGCAAATTCTTTTCACCGCTGGTGCGCAACATCGCCAGGGCGGAAGGCATAGCCCAGTCGGAGCTGGAAAAGATCAAGGGCACCGGCAAGGACGGCCGCGTGACCAAGAACGATATTCTCGCCTACCTGCCCAGCAAAGGCAAGCAGGTGGCCGAGACCCTTACCGTAAAGCAGCAGAACGGCTCCCAGCAGCAGCACAAGCCTGCCGTTTCGGTAAGCACTGGCGATGAGATCATCGAGATGGACCGTATGCGCAAGCTGATCGCTGATCACATGGTGATGAGCAAGCATACCTCACCGCATGTTACCTCCTACGTGGAGGCCGATGTGACCAACCTCGTGCTGTGGCGCGACAAGGTAAAGGCCTCGTTCGAAAAGCGCGAAGGTGAAAAGATCACGTTCACGCCCGTGTTCATCTGGGCCCTGGTGCAGGCCATCAAGGATTTCCCGATGATCAACGTATCGGTTGACGGCACGCGCATCATCAAAAGAAAGAACATCAATATCGGCATGGCCACGGCCCTGCCATCGGGCAACCTCATCGTGCCGGTGATCAAAAATGCCGACTACCTGAGCCTGCTCGGCATCACCAAGGCCGTGAACGACCTCGCCAGCCGGGCACGTAATAATAAATTGCTTCCTGACGAGATCCAGGGAGGAACCTATACGATCACCAATGTAGGCTCGTTCGGGAACGTGATGGGCACGCCCATCATCAACCAGCCGCAGGTGGCCATTATGGCAACCGGGGCCATCAAGAAGAAGCCGGCCGTGATCGAAACACCGAACGGGGATACCATAGGCATACGCCACATGATGTTCCTTTCGCATTCGTACGATCACCGGGTAGTGGATGGCGCCCTGGGCGGAAGTTTTGTAAGAAGGGTGGCGGACTACCTGGAGAAATTCGACATTCAAACCGCTATCTGACCTCATGCGACCGAACAAAGCGGCTGTACTTACTCTGTTTTGCGCGATCAGCCTGCTGTCGTATTCGCAGAACGAGCTGAAGAAAAAGTTCGAAAAGGGCGAGGCTTATTTCCTCGACTCCAATTACACTGAGGCCCTTCCCGTATTTCTCAGCCTCCTGGAGGCCGACAAGGAGAACGCAAACCTGAACTATAAAGTAGGGGTCTGTTACCTCAGTTCCGCGCTCGGGCACAAAAAAGCCATTGCCCACCTGGAAAAGGCCTCTATGGACATCTCGGAAAAGTATAAGGAAAGCAGCTACAAGGAACGCCACGCGCCCGTTTCGGCCATCCTGTACCTGGGCGATGCCTATCACCTCAACTACCGGCTGGATGAAGCCATCGTTACCTATAAGCGTTTTCTGAGTTACATAGACGACTCGGACAAGAGCACTATCCATATGGTGAACCGGAAAATTGAGGTCTGCAACAATGCCAAGGAATTCCTGCTCGCACCGGTCGAGTTCCAGATACAGAACCTGGGGGGATCGGTGAATTCAGCCTACGCGGATTATTCGCCCGTAATCGCGGCCGACCAGTCGGTGCTTATCTTCACCTCGCGCAGGAGCGGAAGCACCGGGGGCAAGCTGGATGAGAACGGCAATTTCTTTGAGGATATCTATATCTGCTACAAAACGGATTCCGGGTGGGCCGAAGCCAAGAACATAGGGAAACCCATCAACACCGATGGGCACGAAGCCACCATCGGCACCTCGGTTGACGGCCAGCAGCTTTTCATTTACAAGGACGACAACGGTGACGGCAACATTTACTCCACCCTGCTCAAAGGCGATGAATGGAGCGAGCCGGTGAAAATGACCTCGAACATCAACAGCAAATACTGGGAGCCCAGCGCCAGCCTTTCGGCTGACGGCAATACATTTTACTTCGTAAGCGATACGCTGAACGGCTTCGGGGGAAGGGACATCTACCGCTGTAAAAAGCTCCCGAACGGCCAGTGGAGCAAGGCGCAGAACCTGGGCCCGCGCATCAATACCTCTTATGACGAGGACGCGCCTTTCATTCATCCCGATGGGGTTACGCTCTACTTCAGCTCGCAGGGGCATAAGAGTATGGGAGGCTTCGACATATTCACTTCCCAGGTCAGCGACAGCGGGTGGAGCGTGCCAAAGAACATCGGTTACCCGGTGAACACCACCGGTGATGACGTTTTTTACGTGCCCACCCCCGATAACAGGCATGCCTATTATTCCTCTTTCCGTGAAGACGGCCTTGGCGAGAAGGATATCTACATGATCACCCTTCCCGCGGCAGAAGAGACCCCGCTCACGGTTTACAGCGGCCAGGTAGTGGGCATTTACGGCAAGGTGCCCGAAAATACCGTGGTGACCGTAACCGATAACGTAACGGGCGAAGTGATCGGGAAATATTATCCCAACAACAAGACCGGCAAGTACGTATTCATTCTCCCTCCCGGACGCAACTACAACATCACCTACGAGGCCGAGGGCTACCTCTTCCTGAGCGAAAACCTGGACGTATCGGATTCCAGCGCCTACAGCGCCATCAGCAGGCCGGTGGAGCTGATGCCCGTGAAGGTGGGAAGCAAGATCGTGCTGAAGAATATTTTCTTCCAGAGCGGCCAGGCCACCCTGAAGCCCGAGTCGAAGACCGAGCTCGATAAGCTGAAAACGGTGATGGACCAGTATCCCGGCCTTATTGTAGAGATATCCGGCCATACCGATGCCCAGGGAAGCGATGAGCTGAACCAGAAACTTTCCGTGAAACGCGCCCAGGCGGTTGCCGATTACCTGATCTCGCAGGACGTAGCCGCCACCCGCATCAAGGTGATCGGCTATGGCGAAAGCCAGCCTATAGCCAAGAACAAGAACCCTGACGGAAGCTGGAACAAACAGGGCATGGCCCTGAACAGGCGCTTTGAGTTCAAGATACTCAGTATTGACGGGATCCTGGATGTGGTGGAGCCTATCGATGTGCCGGATAAGCTCAAAAACAAGCAATAGACCCCGCTGCAGTTTTTCTCATTTTCTTTTCTTACATTTGACACTCTTTAAAATCAGGGTATTATGAAAAGGCTATTGTGGTGTCTGCTCCTGTCGGTCTCCAGCCTGTGTTTCCTGAAAGCGCAGGGCCCTATTCCTATGAATAAGAAAGTGTTCAGGGAATACTTTACCCAGGCCAACCTGATGTTGCTCGAAAATTTTTACGATACCGCGCTGGCCACGTTCGGGTATATCTACCGCATGGATACCATGAACGCCAATGTCAATTACAAGATCGGGTACATCCTCCTTCAACTGCCTTCCAACCGCATGCAGGCCCAGCGTTTCCTTGAAAAGGCCGTGCTCAACATCTCATCCAAATACCTGGAAGATGAGCCCAGCGAGAAACGGGCACCACGGAAAGCGCTTTATTATTTGGGGCAGGCCCTGCACATAAACGGTGACTATATGCGGGCCGTGGAATACTTTGACAAGTATAAGACGGTTATGGGCAAAAAGCTCACGAACGAAGAGCTGGCCGACATCAACCAGCGTATCGAGTGGTGCTATAATGCGGTCGAGCTGAAAAAAAATCCCATATCCTGCAAGATAATCAGCCTGGGCGACAGCATCAATTCCGAATACCCCGACTACAGCCCGGTGATCACCGCTGACGAGAGCATGATCCTCTTCACCTCGCGCAGGCCGGGCGTGGGCGGGATCAACAACAAGACCATTGACGACAAATATTACGAGGATATCTGGGTTTCGTACCGCAAGCCGGACGGCACCTGGACCCAGGCCAGATCCATCGGCATCACCATCAATACCACCGATAACGAGGCCACCATAGGTCTTTCGCCTGACGGGGTGCAGTTGTTCATCTATAAGGACGATAAGGGTGATGGCAATATCTATTTCAGCGAATCGACCGGTGAGGGCTGGAGCATACCTGAAAAGCTGGGCGAGGACAACAAGCCCGAAACGGATATTAATTCGCCAGCCTGGGAGCCCAGCGCCTGTATAACGGCTGACGGGAACACCATTTACTTTGTAAGCGACCGCAAGGGCGGATATGGGGGCCGCGACCTCTACCGGGTGGTGCGCCTGCCCACCGGCTACTGGTCAAAGGCCATTAACCTGGGCCCTACCATCAATACCCCTTTTGACGAGGACGCGCCCTTCATTCACCCTGACGGAAGGACCATGTTCTTTTCTTCCAAGGGGCATAAGTCCATGGGAGGATTCGATGTATTCTATGCGATACGCTTCGATTCGGGATGGGCCGCCCCCGTGAACGTGGGCTACCCGATCAATACGCCCGATGATGATATCTTTTACGTGATCTCGGCCGATGGCAAGCGCGCCTACTACTCTTCATCCAAGCCCGGGGGACTGGGCGAAAGCGATATCTACCAGATCAACCTCGATATTTCCCTGGTTGACGCGGTGGTGCTCCTGAAGGGGAGGATCACCTTCAATGGCGGTGACAGCCTGCCTAACGGTGCGCGCATTACCGTTACCGACATGGAATCGGGCGAAACCCTTCCCGAGGTGAGGCCCAACCCTTCCACCGGGAAATACATCCTCATCCTTTCACCGGGCGACCGGACGCGGACCTATACGATCACTTATGAGGCCGACAGCGTGCAGCCTATAGTCGAGGTCATCAAGGTGGAGGCGACCAGCGCGTATACCGAGATCGAGAAGGCGGTCGACCTGAAGAACATCAATTTTGAGAGCAAGACCCTGGGCACCATTTCCATGAGCGGGACCGTGAAAGACGATAAGGGCAAGACCATACCGGGGGCCAAGATCGTGATCAAAGACAATGTAAGCGGCAAGGATATAGGCACCTACTTCTCCAACTCGGAGAGCGGCTTTTACTATTTCGTGCTCGACCGCGGCAAGAACTACAACGTATCATTTGAGGCCGATGGCTACCTGTTCCAGAGCGCCAATGTGAACGTGCCCAAGAAGCCGGAATATTCCGAGATCAAGAAAGATATTGTGCTGGAAAAGATCAAGGTGGGCGCCAAGGTCACGCTCAACAACCTGTTCTTCGACAGCGGCAAATCCACGCTGCGCAAAGAATCCAACCTGGAGCTGGATAAGCTGGTAAAGATACTGAAGGATTACCCGGAGATATCTATCGAGATAGCCGGCCACACCGACAGCAAGGGTGACGATAAGCTGAATGAAAAGCTGTCGCAGGCGCGGGCGCAGGCTGTGGTGAATTATCTTATCAAAAAAGGCATCGACAAGAAACGCCTGATTGCAAAAGGATACGGAGAAAAACTGCCCGTAGCCCCCAACACCAAGCCCGATGGCAAGCCCAATCCCGAGGGCATGCAGCTCAACCGCAGGGTGGAGTTCAAGATCATCGAGTGATCAGAGGTCAAGTACCAGCCCGTCATATGCCAGCCTGACATGGGATGGGAGTTCGCGCTCCACTTCCTCATGCAAACCCATCTGGTGGCTGATATGTGTCAGGTAGGTGATGCCGGCATCCAGCTCCTGCGCCAGCGCTACCGCCTCATCGAGGGTAAAATGCGAAACATGTTTTGTTTTGCGAAGGGCGTTCAGCACCAGCACTTTTGAGCCGCGCACCTTTTCCTTCTCCGGTTCAGGTATGCTGTTGGCATCGGTGATGTAGGTAAAATCGCCTATGCGGAAACCCAGTACGGGAAGCCTGTAATGCATCACTTCCACCGGGATGAAATCCATGCCGCCCGCGGAAAAAGGGCGGTGGTCTATGCGGTGCAGCTCGATCTCCGGCACACCGGGATATTTATCCTCTTCGAATATGTACGGAAACTCCCTTCGTATGACCCGCTCCATGCGCTCGGTGGCGTAAACGTCTATCTTTTTCTGCAGCACGAAGTTGAAGGCGCGTATATCGTCAAAGCCGGCCGTATGGTCCTTGTGCTCGTGGGTAAAGATCACCGCGTCAAGGCGCCCGGCCTTCGCGCGCAGCATCTGCTGCCTGAAATCGGGGCCGGTATCGATCACGGCTACCCGCCCCTTCCCCTCTATCATGACCGAAGAACGAAGCCGCTGGTCGCGCGGATCGGCCGATGCGCATACCGTGCACCCGCAGGCGATAACGGGAACGCCCTGGGAGGTGCCTGTGCCCAAAAATGTGATCTTCATCCAGGCTAAGGTAAGGCATATTTGCCTTAGGCCGCCCTGCTGCGCTCCGTCTCATCGGGCAGGCGTATCTCGCGCGCCTCCCGCCCCGGCTCCCTCGGCAGGGTAATAAGGAAATAGCCTATGAAGAATCCTCCCACCACCGCCAAATGGCTGAACAGGTTGAACAGGAATCCCCATCCGTCAGTATAGCCTCCCGGGTCGAGGTACGACCACCGGAACGGGAACAGGTAGGTAAACGCATATACCAGTATGCCCAGCCAGGTGCCGTTCCTTCTCAAAAATCCTTCTCCTCTCGTCTTCATCGCTCTATAGTTTGGTTCTTACTCACTCGTGCAGCACCAGCAAGGGGATATGCGTATGGAACAGCATGCGCTTGGTATTGCTGGCATGCAGCAGCCGGTCGAAAATATGGTGCTTGCGGCTCACCATCACCAGCATATCCACCTGGTGATTGGTAACGAACTCGTCAATGCCGTGTATCACGCTTTCATCCTCGGGAAAGTACAGGTCGTGCTCCACATCCGAAAGCTGGTTCTCCAGCCGCAGGCCCGCAGCCGCCTTTTCAACGGTGACAGGCTCCTTCTCTTTATGCACATTGAACACCAGCAGGTGCGCGTTGAAATCGTGCAGCAGCTTCTTCAGGAATTCGATGGACTCATTGTTCTGTATCTCCTTGTAATCGCTGGCCAGCGCAATGGAGGCCGGAACCCTGAAGCGGGCCTCCTCGGGTACCACCAGCACGGGCACTGCCGTTCTGCGTATGAGCGAAATGGTATTGCTGCCTATCAGCACCTGGCCCAGCTTGCCTGCTCCCGTAATGCCCATTACGATCAGATCGGCATTTTTCTCCTTGGCCATGTCCGCTATCTCTTCCGCGGCAAATCCCGCTTTGAGCTCGCATTTCACGATGAGCAGCTTATAAACGGACAGTATCTCCTCCTTTACTTTTTCCATCTTGGCCGTAAGCTCTTTATCCAGCTCCTCCATCGAAACCACGATCGTGGGCATCTCCGCCACGGCCACCGGTATGTGATAGGCGTGGAACAGGATGATCTTCGCACCGGTAGCCGATGCCAGCTCGCAGGCGTAGTACATGGCGTTCTCCGCAGACTTTGAAAAGTCGGTAGGAACAAGTATCGTTTTCATGTTTTGTCGTTTTTAAGTTTATCGTTCCTGGCCAGCAGCTCCTCTTCCAGCTCGAGCACGGTGGGAAAGAGTATGTCCTTTTCCAGGTGCATGTATTCGCGCAGGTCGCTGTGCAGCACGCTGAGCTCGCGGTAACATTGCTTGAGCGTGGGCGAGCTGTTGATGTGCGTCCTGAAGCCGGAGCTATGCCTGTGCAGCGCATCCATCATATCCGCAAGCCTTCCCCAGCCCGCGGCAAGCTGGCGCACCGGGTTCTCTATCATTCTCACCTCGGCCTCATCCACCGCGCTCTTGTCGTCCGCCCGGGCCTCGTTCAGCTTGCGTATGAAAGGGAAAAGGATGAACTCTTCCTGCTCGATATGCCCGAGCAGCGTGGTCCTGAACTCCTCGAAAAGGTCCCTGATGGGGCCTACCTCCGGGTGAAGGGCGGCATCCACCTTTTCAGCCGTATGCAAATGATCGCTGATGGCCCCCAGGCGCTCGCGCGCGTTCAGGTGAAAATGCTCCGATATGTACGCCATCAGCTTCTCCGTGCCGAGAAGCTCGGCCTGTTCGTTGAAGATTTTCATACATTAAAATTACGGAGCAGGAGGCAGAACATCAATGGATTTTCGGCCAAATTCCTGACATCAGGGGGGCTTTTCGTTCAAACGGGAATAATGTAGCGTGACCTGCCCGGGCCGTGATGCGCACGGGGATTTTTCATCGACTAAAAAATGCGGAGGGGAATAAAATGCACAAAAAGGCGGCTTCAGGCCTGCATCCTGGCCTGCACAGGGAACATCTCCTTCAGCTTCGCGACCACGTAGTCGACCTCCTCTTTTTTATTGTATTTGCTGAAAGAGAAGCGTATGGAGGGGCGGTTCATGTCCGAGCCGATGGCCCTGAGCACGTGCGAGCCGATGTTGCTGCCGCTGGTGCAGGCGCTTCCGCCCGAAGCGGCAATACCCGCTATATCCAGGTTGAAGAGCATCATTTCGGCCGCATCAGTGGGCGGGAACTGCACGTTGAGCACCGTATAGAGCGAGCTCTCCCTGGCATCGCCATTGAAGGCTATGCCGGGTATGTTCTTTTCCAGCTCGCTGATCATGTACGATTTCAGCCCCTGCACGTGCCTGTGGTGGGCGTCCATGTCGCGGTGGGCGATCTCGAAAGCCTTGGCTGCGCCCACTATGCCGTACAGGTTCTCGGTGCCACCGCGCATATTGCGCTCCTGCGAGCCACCGTGAATAAGGGGGTTGATCCTGGCTTCGCTGCTGATGTAGATGAAGCCCACGCCTTTAGGGCCGTGGAACTTATGCGCACCGGCATTCACAAAATGCACTTTCAGCTCCTTCAGGTCCATGCGGTAATGCCCCATGGTCTGCACCGTATCGGAATGGAACAGGGCCTTGTATTTCTCGCAGAGCTCGCCCACTTTTTTCATGGGAAGCAGGTTGCCTATCTCGTTATTGGCGTGCATGAGCGTGACGAGCGAGTTGGCGTTGGAGGCCAGCAGCTCTTCCAGGTGGGCCAGGTCAACATGACCGCTGGCCTTCAGCCGTACCAGGTCGAGCTTCACCCTGCCCTCGCGCGCGAGCGATTCCACGGTATGCAGCACCGCGTGATGCTCGATGGGCGAAGAGATGATGTGCTTTACGCCCAGGTCGCTGACCGAGCAGCGTATGGCCATATTATCGGCCTCGGTGCCGCCCGAAGTGAAGAATATCTCCGAAGGCGAAACGTTCAGCAGCCTGGCCACTGTTTTGCGGGCGCTTTCGATGGCAGCGCGCGTTTGCCTGCCGTAAGAGTGAACGGAGGAAGGATTGCCGAAATGCTCCTTCATATAGGGCAGCATGGCCTCCAGCACCTCGGGATCGAGGGGGGTGGTGGCGGCATTATCGAAGTAGACCTTCATTTTCGAATGGCGAATTTTATTACGAATATACGAATTACCAGCGCAGCGGTGGAACGGATTACACGGATAATTAAGAATTGGAAACCGCTCCTATCCTGTTCCGGTCATTTGCAATTTCGCATCGGCTCGCATTACTTCCCGTTCACCTGATCCTTGATCAGCTCGCGTATATCGGCAATGATCTTTTTAGCCAGGTTGTTGGCCGTGGTCTCGCTCTCGCTCTCGGAATAAATGCGGATGATCGGCTCGGTATTGCTCCTGCGCAGGTGTACCCATTCCTTGTCGAACTCGATCTTCACCCCATCCACCGTATTGATGGGCTGCTTTTTATACTTCGATTGAATGCCGGCTAGTATCTTGTCCACATTGATCTCGGCCGTAAGCTCGATCTTGTTCTTGGAAATGAAATAATCCGGGTAAGTAGCGCGCAGCATGGAGCAGCTTTTGCCGAATGTGGCCAGGTGAGAAAGGAATAAGGCGATACCGGCAAGGGCGTCACGGCCGTAATGCAGTTCAGGAACGATCACGCCACCATTGCCCTCCCCTCCTATCACCGCATGGGTCTTCTTCATCATCTCCACCACGTTCACTTCGCCCACAGCGGAAGCATGGTATTCACCGCCAGCCTTCTCCGTAATATCGCGCAGCGCGCGCGTGGATGAAAGGTTGGAAACGGTATTCCCTTTTTTCCCCCTCTTCTTCAGCATGTAATCGGCCACCGCCACCAGCGTATATTCCTCCCCGAACATCTCCCCGTCCTCGCAGACCAGGGCCAGGCGGTCCACATCCGGGTCTACGACAATGCCCAGGTGGGCTTTCTTCTTCACCACCTCCTTGGAAATATCGTTCAGATGCTCGGGCAGGGGCTCGGGGTTGTGGGGGAAATCGCCCGTGGGATCGCAATAGAGCTGCACGATCTGCTCCACCCCCAGGGCATTGAGCAATTTCGGCACCACTATGCCCCCCGTGGAGTTCACGCAGTCGATGGCCACCTTAAAGTTCCTGGCCTTTATAGCCGCCACGTCCACCTGCGGCAGGGTCAGTATCTTTTTGATGTGCTTATCGAAATAGGTATGGTCCTGCCTGTATGTTCCCAGGTTCATCGCCTCGGCATAGGAAAAATTATCCTGTTCCGCTATCTTCAGCAACTGCTGCCCCTCTTTCTCGCTGATGAACTCACCTTCGCTGTTGAGCAGCTTGAGCGCGTTCCACTGCCTGGGGTTATGGCTGGCCGTGATGATGATGCCGCCATCGGCCTTTTCCATGGGAACGGCAATCTCCACCGTAGGCGTGGTGGAAAGGCCCAGGTCCACCACATCTATGCCCAGCCCGATCAGGGTGCCCGATACCAGTTGGTTGACCATCAGGCCGCTGATACGGGCATCGCGGCCGATCACCACCCTGATCTTCTTTGACCTGGAATTTTTACGCAGCCAGGTGCCGTAGGCCGAAGTGTACCTCACCACATCCGCGGGGCTCAGCCCCTCGCCCGCCTTTCCTCCTATGGTGCCCCGTATGCCGGAGATGGATCGTATTAACGTCACAAAAATCAGTTTAAAAACAGGACGACAAAAATAGAATTTTGAAAGAAAAAGCCCTGTCCAAGTTGCTAACAATTTCCTGTTGCAAAAAAAAATAAAGTCTTCATTTACACGTCATATTATTACTAATTTTGTTTAAACTTTTGGAGGGAGTTTAACAATGAAAGAAGAGGGAGAAGACCAGGTTCCGAACGATGACGAAATGAAGCAGTTAGCTGCCCGTTTCGAACAAATGATAGAAGAAAACCAGCACTGGTTTTTTGATTCGGGCGACTGCGAGGAACTGGTTGAATACTACATCGATACCAATAAGATCTCCCTGGCCCTCAAGGTGATCGAGCTTGCCGAAAAGCAGTATCCTTTTTCCGTATTCTTCATCATTCGCAAAGCCCAGATTTTCAGCGCCCAGAACAAGTCGCGCGAGGCCCTGGCCCTGCTTAACCAGGCAGAGGTCTTTGACTCAGCCAATTACGAGATACAAATGACCAAAGGCGGGGTGCTGAGCCAGATGGGGCTTAACGATCAGGCCATAGAATGCTATAAGAAAGCCCTGCCGCTTGCCGAGAACCCTGACGAGGTGTACCTCTTCACCGCTTACGAGTTCGAGAACACCTTCCGTTACAGCGATGCGGTCTACTACCTGAAAAAGGCCCTGGAGGCCAATCCTGACAACGAATCGGCCCTGTACGAGCTTTCCTATTGCTATGAGGTGACCGAGCAGGCCGAAAAAGCGGTGGAGTTCTTTTCCTCTTTCTGCGACAGCAATCCCTACTCCACCCCTTCCTGGTTCAACCTGGGGCTGGCCTATAACCGCATGGGCATGTACGAGAAGGCCGTGGAGGCGTACGATTACGCCATTCTGATCAACGAGCACTTCGCTTCAGCCTATTTCAATAAAGGCAATTCCCTGGCCGCGCTCGGCCGCTTCGATGAGGCCATAGCCACTTACCGCGAAACCTTCACCCACGAGGCTCCCGATGCCATGGCCTACTACTATATTGGCGAATGCTATGAGAAGAAGGAAGACTGGGACAATGCCATGGTGAACTATACCCGGGCCACCAAGCTGGAGCCCGAGCTGGCCGATGCCTGGATGGGCATAGGTATCGTGCTCGATAACCAGAACCGCCTCATCGAGGGCATACACTATATCAAAAAGGCCATTTCGCTCGACAGCGGCAATGCCGATTTCTGGTTCATCTATGGCGAGGTGCAGCACCGCCTGGGTTTCATCGAAGAGGCCGAAGGGGCCTATAAGAAGGTGATGGAGCTCGACCAGCAGCACCCGGACGTATGGCTCAACTACTCCAACCTGCTCTTTGACCAGAACCAGAAGAAAGAGGCCATGGAGATCCTCTCTGACGGCATCAAGCATTTCCCCAACAACGCGGAGCTGCAGTACCGCATGAGCGCCTGCCTCATCAGCCTGGGCGAGAAGCAGGAGGCCGTGACCTTCCTGCAGAGCGCGCTGCAGCTCGACTACAGCAAGCACAGCGAGCTGTTCGATTTTTACCCACAGCTCAAAGAGAATCCCGTGATACTCGACATGATCGAGTCCTTCAAAAAATAGGAATGAACTTCGATCTGTCCCACATACCGGAAAGGTCCCAAAAACCGAGAGAGACCGGTGTTACCATGGTGATGGATAAGGGCACCCCGATGCGGCAGGTGGAGGATTACCTGGATGCCTCGGGCGACCAGATCGATTTCGTGAAGTTCGGCTTCGGCACATCGTACCTGACGAAGAGCCTGGAGAAAAAGCTGCAGCTTTTCCGCGAGGCCAATATCAAAACCTATTTTGGCGGCACCCTGTTCGAAGCCTTCGTGGCCCGCAACGCCTTTAACGACTACCTGCGCCTGCTCGACAAATACAAGATGGAGGTGGCCGAGGTGTCGGACGGCTCTATCGTGATCCCGCATGACGAAAAATGCAAGTACATCAGCAGGCTGGCGAAAGACCGCCTGGTGCTTTCTGAAGTGGGCTCCAAGGAGGAAGGGCTGATCATACACCCCGCCAAATGGATATCCATGATGAACAAAGAGCTGCAGGCCGGCTCGTGGAAGGTGATTGCCGAGGCGCGCGAAGGCGGCAACGTGGGCATCTTCCACCGCAACGGCTCCACGCACACCCTGCTCATCAACAAGATCATCGCGCGCGTGCCCAAGGAGAAGATCATCTGGGAAACCCCGCAGAAATCGCAGCAGGTGTGGTTCATCAAGCTGTTCGGTGCCAACGTGAACGTGGGCAATATCGCCTACGAGGAGGTCATCCCCCTCGAAACCCTGCGCCTGGGCTTGCGGGGTGATACTTTTTTCACATTTTTGCCCAAGAATATGAAAATTAACCAATAAGCAGCCCCCATGAAAGAGATCACCGTTAGCGAGCTGAAAAAGATGATGGACAACAAAGAGGATTTCCAGCTCATCGATGTGCGCGAACCCCACGAAAAGGAAATTGCCGAGATCGGTGGCGAGCTGATCCCCATGGGCGAGGTCATGAACAACCTGGACCGGATAGCGCGCGACAAGAAAGTGATCATCCACTGCCGCAGCGGTGCCCGCTCGGGAGCCGTGGTGCAGGCCCTGGAGCGCGATCATAAGTTCAATAACCTGTACAACCTCAAGGGAGGCATACTGGCCTGGGCCAACGAGATCGATCCCAGCGTAACCAAATACTGACCCCGCGCGCGTGGACCTTATCAAAGAATTCCTGGATTACTTCCTGCACCTTGACGACAAGCTGCGCGACCTGATAACCGAGTACGACAACTGGATCTACCTGATCCTGTTCCTGATCGTTTTCGTGGAGACCGGCCTGGTCATCATGCCTTTTTTGCCGGGCGATTCCCTGCTCTTTGCCGCGGGCAGCTTTGCCGCCCTGGGTATGCTCAACCTGTGGTATATACTCATCCTGCTCTTTATCGCGGCCGTGCTGGGCGATACGGTGAACTATTACCTGGGCAAGAACGTAGGCCTGAAAGTGCTGCGCTGGAAGATAGGCAGGCGCCAGCTCGTAAAGCAGAAGTACATAGACCAGACGCACGCCTTTTACGAAAAGCACGGCCCCAAGACCATCATCATCGCCCGCTTCGTGCCCATCGTGCGCACCTTCGCGCCCTTTGTGGCCGGCATAGGCGAGATGAACTACCGCAAGTTCATTTCTTTCAACGTAACGGGCGGCTTCGTGTGGGTGGTCAGCCTCACCCTGCTGGGCTACTGGTTCGGCACGACCGAGATCGTCAAAAACAATTTCGAGATCGTGATCTTCGGCATCATTTTCATTTCCCTGCTGCCCATCGTATTCGAGTTCAT
>JBFLYZ010000039.1:0-33700 GCA_040756415.1 Bacteroidota bacterium | reverse complement strand
CTTTTATCCAGAGCAAAGCCAGGGGCAGGGCCCAGTTCGAAGCCCGTTCAATGAATTCCCATAGCGGCAGCCCCGAAATGGGCCGGCTCAGCGCTGCCATAAAGGCCCAGATCATAGCCCACAGGATCACCAAGCGTATAGGACGGAACAAGAGCGCGAGAGCGACCAGCACATCTATTCCGCCTATCACCGGGAGCAGATAGGCCGCATTGAAATCGCTGAAGCCGAACGCGGTCAGCAAGGGTATCCATTTGGGATTGCCGGCAAGGGCGAGCACCCCGTGCCCGAAAAAAGTAGCCGCTATGCCTATACGCAGCAGCACCTCGAACCATTTGATCCGGCCGCGGATAATCAACGCTTCATGCCGCATACCAGCCCCCATCCTCTTTGCTTATTGAAGTACGATGAGTAGGTTATCTTTCTGCCGGCCCATTACCACCTGCACGGTGTACGCTCCTCTTGCGTAAACCGACATGTCAAGCTTCACCAGCAGCTTCTGCTCTTCCTTGAGCACCTCTTTTCTGACCACTTCCTGGCCGGCCATATTGTAGACCAGGATGGTAGCTTCTCCCAACTGGGATGAGAAGTAGTCGATAGTGAGCATAGACTGCACGGGATTCGGATAAACGGAGATGGAATTGAAGATCGTGCTGCTATTCCCGAAACCGGTGCCCGGGCCGCTTTTGTTTATACAAAACGTGTCGATGATATTGCCGTAATTATCGTAGGTCGTTCCGCACAGCTCGTAGCCATTGATGCTGAATTTGCAGAAATTATACTTGCTCTGGTATTTCTCGATCGCCCAGGTTGGCGTGCCCGTATACAGGGGGGCACCGGCCCCACCGCAAACGATCTGGCAACGGCCCTGGCCAGGCTGGCTCCCGTAAGAAGCTACGGGACTGCCGGTGCTCACATTCCTGTTGATGGGCTTGGTACGCTCGTACATATGGTCATGGCCATTCACGATCAGGTCTACGCCATAATCGTCAAAGGCTTTCCACCAGGTTCCGAAGTAGGCATTCATTTCGCCCGCGTGAGCGCCTATCGTGTAAAAGGGGCGGTGAAACGAAACCACCTTCCAGATGATGGACGGATCGGAAGCCGCTGCCGAAAGGGTACTGACCAGCCAGGAAGCCTGCGCCTGGTTGGCGGGATCCTCCGAATTCAGCGTTATGAAAAGCGCATTGCCGTAAGTAAATGAATAGTACAGGTTAGAGCCGTTCACATGCGGAAGGTCAAAGATATTTTTGTAGGTGGGCACGCTCTGCGCATCATGGTTGCCCAGCGCGTGATAAACGATATTATTCTCCAGGTAAGCCGTACCGCTGTTGAACCAGTTGTTCCATTCTGAGGCCGAGCCTCCGTTATCGACAATATCACCGTTATACAGGGTAAAGCTGGCCGCCTGCGAGTTGGCCAGGTTGGATACCTGTTGCCATACCGAAAGGCCGTTGCGGCTGTCGCCAAGGGCGCAGAACGAAAAGGCCGTGGTATTGGACGGTGGCGCGGCAGCGAACGTCTTTTGCATGCCCCAGCTTTGGGTGTTGGAATCATAAAGCTGGTAATAGATCGTTGAATTCGGATTTACGGTCGGGAAAACGTGTTTGAAGAACTTATCCGAATAGCCGTTCCTCATGATGCCCGCAAACGCTCCCATTTCGTAAGATGGAGTGTATCCCCACCGGATAGAATCGGAAGTTCCGTTGTTGGTCCAGGTAATGGTCAGCCCGTTCAGCGGGCCAGCGCTGCTGCCCCAGCGGATGTGCCGGATGGCAAAGACCGGAAGCGAAATCGCAGCTAATGCCGCTATGGTTATCAATCTCTTTCCTCTCATTTTCAACCCTATTGATGAATTATACCGTGGCACGCCACTTTTTTAATTGACGTTTGGGCGATGAAAATATTGCACAGGGCCGGCAATGATCCGGTCCTGGCGAAACGCATGACGGATCGTTTGATCAGGTGTGGGCCTGCCCCCCGGCCAGGGCAACCATACGCAGTATCTTATGGGTAGCCCCTTTCTTTTCGCGCACGTAGTTTTCAGACGCCAGCGATGCCATTTTCAGCAACATGAGATCGCTGAGCAGAAAAGCGATGCGGCCGCGCATATCCTCCGCTGATCGCACGGTGAAGGCCCCGCCACGGGTTATCAGCTCATCCGCCTCGCGGAATTTCTGGTGGTTCGGGCCGAACAGAACGGGCATGCCGTACACGGCCGCCTCCAGAATATTGTGTATGCCCGAACCGAAGCCGCCACCTATATACGCGATTTTGCCATAACGGTACAGGGATGAAAGCATGCCGATGTTATCGATGATCATTACCCGCGCCTTGTCCTGCCCGCTATACTGTGAGAAGCGTACCGTTCCGGCCCTGGCGAATCGCTGCTCTATCTCGCGCAGATGCCCCTCCCCTACCTCGTGCGGTGCGATGACCAGCCGCGTGTCGGCCATTTCAAGGGTAAGTGCCGACAGCAGTTCCTCATCTTTCGGCCACGTGCTTCCGGCAACGATCGTAAAACCCCCGGCCGCGAACTGCTGCACAACCGGTATCTCCGCGGCCGAACGGGCTATCTCGAACACCCGGTCGAAACGCGTATCCCCGCTTTCGGTAACATTTACTATCCCGCATCGCTTCAGAAGGCGTTCCGATTCCTCCGCCTGCACAAAAATATGGGTAAAGCTCCGCAGGTATCTCCTGGCCCATGCCCCATACCATTTGAAGAAATACTGGTCTTCACGGAAATTGGCCGATACCAGGTACAGGGGTATTTTCTTCGCGGAAATATGATGAATGAAATTGAACCAGAACTCGTACTTAACGAAGAACACGGCATCAGGGCGTACCAGTTCTATGAACCTGCGGGCGCTGGAAGGATAATCCACCGGCAGGTAACAGACCAGGTCGGCATCCGCATAGTTCTTCCTGATCTCGAACCCCGAAGGAGAAAAAAAAGTGAGCAGTATTCTGCAGCCCGGATGCTGTTCCCTCATCTTCTCGATCAGGGGCCTGCCCTGCTCGAACTCGCCCAGCGAGGCGCAATGGAACCAGTACAGTTTCGTATCGCCTTCGCGAAGCCTGGCGCCATGCTTTTCCATCTCCGCGAACAGGTTCCTGCGGCCCCGCACCCATAATCCGGCCTTCTTATTGAAAAGCGAGGCGATCAAAACACCAATATGATATACAGCAACGGTAAGTGTGTAGAGCAGCCGCATCAGTAGTAATAGAATTCGTCAGGGGCTTTTTTATACAGCGGCAAGACCCATCCTGCGCGTATACCGTACAGCAGGTCGAACCTGCTTTGCGTATCGGCCCGCATCAGGTCGTAATCCCAGCTCCTGCGGCTTTTGGTAAAGGCCTGGTAACATTCCAGGCCTACGTAAAAATTGATCATGCGCTTATTGCTCAGGTATTGATAGCCGATGAACTCCGAAACCACCAGCCCGTTCGTCATGCGGTCGTAACCCTTCCGGTACTCTTTCGACAACTGGGGCGATGCATTGCCGATATCGTCAATCCGTATCTTGTGCTGCATAAACCCCGCCCCGCCCATAAAAAAAATACCCGAATTGGGATTGGGCCCCAGTACCGGGAACAGTTTACCGAACTGCATCATAACGGTAAAGCCCCTCTCGAACTGCCGCACGGTCGCGAAGGTGCCGTTCTGGCTGATGATCTGCCCATCGGCAGTGGAAATACTGTCAAGGATCCCGTCTTCCTTTATCATATTGCCGAAAATGAACGTTCCTTCGATCCCGAACAGCAGGTTGCCGCGGGTCTTGTACAGAATTGCAAGACCGGTATTCGAGTTGATGCCGAAACGGTCGGCCAGGTCGGCCCCGGGCAACTGCAGTGCATACGACATCTTTACCAGCGGGCAGGCGATGGAGGAATCCTTTACATTGGCCTGGGCGAAGGTTACGGCAGCCGGCAGCAGCGCAATAAGCGATACGATCAATCGTTTCATTCCTAGCAAAGATAGGCAACCTTCCATTAACGGGAAACGTTCTGCAAAATTGCCTATCTTCGCCCTTCAAATAGAAAAATCAATGGAAAAGGTGGCGAAAAAGATCCAGATGGTGGACCTCAAAGGCCAGTATGAAAAGATCAAGCCCGAGGTGGACCAGGCCATCCAGCGCGTGATCGACAGCACCCAATTCATCGGGGGAAGCGAGGTAAAGGCTTTTTCAGAAGAACTGGCCGCCTACCTGGGCGTAAAACACGTGATCACCTGCGCTAACGGCACCGATGCCCTCCAGATAGCCATGATGGCCCTCGATCTTCAGCCCGGTGATGAAGTGATCACAGCCAGTTTTACCTACGTGGCCACAGCCGAAGTGATCGCCCTGCTGAAGCTCACCCCGGTGCTGGTGGAGATCAATCCCGAAACGTTCACGATCGATCCGGCCGCTATCGAAAAGGCCATTACTCCCAGGACCCGGGCCATTGTACCGGTACACCTGTACGGCCAATGCGCGGATATGGAGCCCATCATGAAGATAGCAGAAAAGCACAAGCTGTATGTGATCGAGGATGTGGCACAGGCCATAGGCGCTGATTATACCTTTTCCAATGGAAAAACGGTTAAAGGCGGTACCATAGGCACTATCGGATGCACTTCTTTCTTTCCATCCAAGAACCTGGGCTGCTATGGCGATGGCGGTGCGCTTTACACGAATGACGATGCCCTGGCCAAACGCGTGCGCATGATCGCCAATCACGGCCAGTCGGTTCAATACATACACGATGACATTGGCGTGAACTCGCGCCTGGATAACATACAGGCCGCCATCCTCCGCATCAAGCTCCGCCACCTGGATGAATACGCTGCCGCCCGGAACAGGGCCGCAGCCTATTACGACAGGGCATTTGCCGGCCACGCCAGGATCAAAACACCGGTACGCGCCAAAAACTCAACGCACGTGTTCCACCAGTATACGTTAACGTTGAACGGGGTGGACCGCGACAAGCTGAAAGAGCATCTTGCGGGCAAGGATATTCCTGCCATGATCTATTATCCCAAACCGCTGCATCACCAGAAAGCCTATGCAAGCCCGCGCTTTAAGGATGAGGACTTTCCCTACACCGTGCAGCTTTGCAGGAACGTGATATCACTGCCCATGCATACAGAGCTCGATGAGCGATCGCTGAAGTACGTTACGGATACGGTACTCGAATTTGTTAATTGATATCCACTCATCCCCATCATGAACATCGCAGTCATCGGAACCGGATACGTTGGATTGGTCACCGGCACCTGCCTGGCAGAAACGGGCAACTATGTGGTTTGTGTCGATATCAACGAAGACAAGATCAAAAAGCTGCGCCAGGGCGTAGTGCCTATCTATGAACCTCACCTGGATGTGCTCTTCAACCGCAACATCGGTGCCGGGCGTCTTTCATTCACTACTCACCTTGCCGATGCGGTAAAGAATGCGCAGGTGATCTTTTTGGCCCTGCCCACTCCGCCCGGAGAGGACGGTTCGGCCGACCTCAGCTACGTGCTGGGCGTGGCGGATGAACTGGGCCGCATCATTTCGGATTATAAGGTTGTGGTCGATAAGAGCACGGTGCCGGTAGGAACTGCCGAAAAGGTACATGCGGCCATACAAAAGAACTGCACGGCAGGTTTCGATGTGGTCAGCAACCCCGAGTTCCTGCGCGAAGGCTTTGCCGTGGAGGATTTCATGAAACCCGACCGGGTGATCATCGGCACCACTTCCGACAGGGCGAAGAAAATAATGGAAGACCTGTACAAGCCGTATGTGCGCTCGGGCAACCCGATCATCTTTATGGACGAGCGCTCGGCCGAACTGACCAAGTATGCAGCCAACGCCTTCCTGGCGACCAAGATCACGTTTATGAACGAGATCGCCAACCTTTGCGAGAAGCTGGGCGCGGATGTGGATATGGTACGCATAGGCATAGGGGCTGACGAGCGCATAGGCAAACGCTTCCTCTTTCCCGGTATCGGATATGGCGGAAGCTGTTTCCCAAAAGACGTGCAGGCCCTTGCCAAGAGCGCGGATGATGCCGGATACGGCTTTCGTATGCTTGAAGCGGTGATGGCGGTCAACCAGGAACAAAAAACCGTGCTTGTTTCGCGCATCAGGCAGCATTTTTCAGGCAGCCTGAAAGGAAAAAAGATCGCGGTATGGGGACTGGCCTTCAAACCCGATACGGACGATATACGCGAAGCCCCGGCCCTGTATAATATAGAAGCTTTGCTGAATGAGGGCGCACATATTGCCGCTTACGATCCCGAGGCCATGTCCAATGTTAAAAACCTGCTGAAGGAAAAGATCACCTATGCAAGCGATCAGTACGAGGCATTAGATAAAGCAGACGCCCTGCTTATCTGCACGGAATGGAGCCTGTTCCGCACCCCTGATTTCGACCGGATGGGAAAGCTCATGAAGCAGAAACTGATATTTGACGGCAGGAACTTGTATGGCCTCCAGCAAATGCGCGAACTGGGATTCAGCTATTATTCTATAGGAAGAGAGATCATCAAATGAAAGAGACCGTTCTGGTTACCGGGGCTGCCGGGTTCCTGGGCTCCCACCTCTGCGACCGCTTCCTGAAGGAAGGGTACCGCGTCATCGGCATGGATAACCTCATTACCGGTGACATGCAGAACATCGCCCACCTGAAGGATAACCCGGATTTCAGTTTTGTACACCATGATGTTACACAGCACATCAGCATAAGCGGTGATATCCGTTACATTCTTCATTTCGCCTCACCGGCCTCCCCGATCGACTACCTTAAAATACCTATCCAGACCTTAAAGGTGAGCTCGCTGGGCACGCATAACTGCCTGGGATTGGCCAAGGCCAAGAAAGCGCGCATACTGGTGGCTTCTACCTCCGAGGTATATGGCGACCCGCTGGTGCATCCGCAGAGCGAGGATTACTGGGGGCACGTGAACCCCGTAGGGCCGCGCGGATGTTACGATGAGGCCAAACGATTCCAGGAGGCCCTGACCATGGCTTACCATAATTTTCACAAACTGGATACGCGTATCGTGCGCATATTCAATACCTACGGCCCGCGCATGCGGCTCAATGACGGAAGGGTGCTGCCCGCTTTTATCGGGCAGGCGCTGAGAGGCGAAGACCTTACCGTGTTCGGTGACGGCAGCCAGACCCGGTCCTTCTGCTACGTTGACGACCTGGTGGAGGGCATTTACCGCCTGCTGCTGAGCGAGTACGTATTGCCGGTGAACATCGGCAACCCGGCCGAGATCACGATCAAGGAATTCGGGGAAGAGATCATACGGCTGACGGGAACCAAGCAGAAGCTGGTGTACAAACCCCTGCCGCAGGATGACCCCAAACAGCGCCAGCCGGATATATCACTGGCCAAAAAGCTGCTGGGCTGGGAGCCTAAGGTGAGCCGTGCCGAAGGGCTCAGGATCACCTATGCTTATTTCAAATCGCTTTCTCCGGAAGAGCTGCGCAAGGTAGAGCATAAGAGTTTCGAGAATTACGTGAAGTAGGGCATTCCCTCCCTTTCCCCTTTCCCGATCACGGTATCTTTCGACAAGTTGCAGGATTTGCCCGCCCGCGGATTTGCTTTTTAATTATCTATTTCTATATTTGTCAGGCAACCAAATCCTGCCGCCCATGAAATCACGACTACTCCGCCTTTTTTCTCTCGTTCTAATCGCCCCCACCTGCCTCTTTGCCTCGAACGGCAAAGGCGCAAAGCTGGTAGCAGGAAGCCAGAACGAATCGGTGATCACCTTCAGCACGGGCGTTTTCGACCAGCAAGCCGTAAGCACCCCGTGGGGCCAGGCTGTTATCATTAAATCGGAGGGTGCCACGCCCATACTCAAAAAAGGAGCGCCCGATCTGCCCAAACTCACCGCTTCGGTGATCATCCCTGACCTGGCGCACATGGAGGTTAAGGTTGTTTCGGGCGTATATGTTGACTACCCGAACACGGATATCGCGCCATCGAAAGGAACCCTTTTCCGCAGCACAGACAAGGATGCAGTGCCTTTTGAAAAGGGAAGCGAATACGCGCAAAACCAGTTCTTCCCCGGCACCCTGGCCGGTCTGCGCGACCCGTATATCATCCGTGACCTGAGAGGCCAGACCGTTGTCGCTTATCCTTTCCAGTATAACCCGGTCACCCGGGTGCTGCGCGTTTATTCCGAGATCACCGTGAAAGTGACCAAAAAAGACGATAACGGCATCAATCCCCTTTACCGTAATTCGGCATTTGAAACGGTGGACGCCCAGTTCGCGAACATATACGAGAACCATTTCCTGAACAAAAACGTATTCCCGCTTTATACCCCGCTGGGTGAGTACGGCAACATGCTCATCATCTGCAACGACCCCTATATGGCGGCCATGCAGCCTTTCGTAGACTGGAAAATTAAGATCGGTATTCCCGTTACCATGGTGCCGATCTCATCCGTGGGCAACAATGCAACCTCCATCAAGAACTATATCCAGAACTTCTATACCACCAACGGGCTCACTTTCGTGCTGCTGGTGGGCGATGCGCAGCATATTACACCCATGTACTTTGCCGCGAGCGGTGATTCGGACGTGGGATACAGCTACCTCGTAGGCAATGACCGGTATCCGGATATTTTCGTTGGACGTTTCTCCGCGGAAAGCATCACGGACGTGACGGTTCAGGTGAACAGGACCATAGAATATGAGAGGAACCCCGTTCCTAACGACCCCTGGTATAAGACCGGTATGGGCATCGCCTCCGACCAGGGGCCCGGTGACGACAACCAGATGGACTACCAGCATATACGCACGATCGGCAGCGTGCTGACCGGTTACACCTACTCTTCCATGCATGAAATGTTTGACGGAAGCCAGGGCGGACAGGATGCGCCCGGCAACCCCACCCCCGCCATGATCAGCAACGCGATCAATGCGGGCCTCAGCATTATCAACTACTGCGGGCATGGCAGCGCCAGCAGTTGGGTATCCTCTGGATTCAGCTCTGCCAACGTTGACAATCTCACCAACAATGGGAAATACCCGTTTATCTTTTCAGTGGCTTGTGTAAATGGCGATTTCAACGGCAACTTCTGCTTTGCCGAGCACTGGCTGCGCGCCAGGGATGTGAACGGGCAGCCCAGGGGCGCTGTTGGAGCCATCATGTCGACCATTAACCAGTACTGGGATGAGCCCATGGAGGGCCAGGATGCCATGAACGACATCCTGAGCGAAGCCTATTCCAACAATATCAAGCGCACCTTTGGCGGCATAACCATGAATGCCTGCATGCAGATGAACGATGCTTATGGCACGTCAGGCATGGACATGACCGACACCTGGACCATTTTTGGCGATCCTTCGGTAATGGTACGCACCGACAATCCCGCAGCCATGACCGTTAGCCACCCTGCCACCGACCAGCTCGGGGTATCGCAGCTTACGGTAACGTGCAATACCGATGGGGCCCTGGTTTGCCTGATGCTGAATGGAAACGTTCTGGGCACCGGCTTCGTTTCCGGGGGAAGCGCCACGATAGCTTTTGCGCCCGTTACCATGCCGGATACCATCCATATCACCGTCACCGCTTATAACAAGGTGCCTTACTTCGGAATTGACGAGGTGTTGCCGTTCACCGGAATGGAGTCAGCCGCTGACGCTGCCTTCCTGATCTATCCCAACCCGGCACAGGATGTACTGAACGTGATCGCCAGCGATGCGCAGAGCACGATGAGCCTTTACAATATGGTGGGCGAAGTGCTGATCAGCGCCAGTTTGACCCAGGGAACAAACGCGATCGACCTGAGCGCGCTTCCCGCAGGACTTTATACGGTGCGGATGGAAGGCGGGGCGGGCACGTTCTCGAAAAAGATCATTAAGTACTGATTTCTCAACATAGCAGAAAGCCCGCAATCAGCTTGTGGGCTTTTTTGTTTTATGAAGATAACGTTATACCAGGGCGATATCACCGCTCTTGACGTGGACGCTATCGTTAACGCGGCAAACAGCTCGCTGCTGGGCGGTGGAGGTGTTGACGGTGCCATACACCGGGCGGCAGGCCCCGGCTTGCTCGAGTATTGCCGAAAACTGGGTGGCTGCAAAACGGGTGAAGCGAAGATCACGCCCGGCTTTAAGCTGAAGGCGCGCTTCATCATTCATACGGTAGGTCCGGTCTGGAATGGGGGCAGCCATCATGAAGACTTACTGCTTGCCGCTTGCTACATGAACTCGCTGCGGCTGGCCGCTGAGAACCAGGTACGCTCGATCGCTTTCCCGGCCATCAGCACCGGGGTTTACCGCTTTCCTGCCGGGCTCGCGGCTGGTATTGCAGTACGTGAGGCAAGGCGATTTGCGCTGGAGCCTTCATCGGTAGAAAAGATCATTTTTTGTTGTTTTGACGAGCGAACAAAGAACATTTACGAAGAACTGCTCCGGCATGATCAGGCATTATAACATCACCGTTAAGGGAAAGGTTCAGGGCGTTTTTTACCGTCAGTCGACCGCTGAAACGGCAAGACAATTAGGCATAAACGGCTTTGTGCGCAATGAAGCGAATGGGGATGTATACATCGAAGCGGAAGGCACAGAAGAGATGCTGGGCAAGCTGGCAGCCTGGTGCCGCAAGGGACCACCCCGGGCGGAGGTAAGAGAAGTGATCACCCGTGAAGGGCCGGTAAAACCGTTCTCCTCTTTTGAGATCAGGCGCTGACATACGAAGGATATTCCTTGCCGTTCGCGCACCGGCTCAAACCGTAACGCTTGTTGAACAACTGCGTGCCGCTAATGCGGGCCTGAGCATAAAATGGATGCGCGACATCAACCTGCACCTGACGGTGTATTTCATCGGCAACATACCGGGCACGGCCTTTAATGGCATATGCGATGCCCTTAACACCCTGCTTACGCGGCAGAATGCCTTTACGATCCGATTCAACGACATCGCACTTGCCCCGGAAAAGCGGCCACGCATGGTGTGGGGCAGGTACCACAGAGACGAGCGCTTTGCCGAGCTTTCAAAAGCCATCCACAGCGCTTTAAGCACATATCTACCGGGCGAAAACCCTTTTCACTACGAGGACCCCGTACCGCACATTACATTGGGACGCTTTCGCGGAATTAAAGGCCATTCGGCCATACGCCTGCTTCGCGCCACCCTTCCCGAAATACGCATCGATTCATGCGAGCTGTGGGAAACCATCCGCCAGAACGGGCAGAGCAACTATCAAAGTATCAGGACCTTTCGCTTTACATAAAGATATTATCTTTGTGCTTCTTCTTAAAAAAGGATGGAAAAAGAATATTTCGCGCACCCCACCGCGGTTATTGACGAAGGCTGCAAAATAGGCAAGGGCACCAGGATCTGGCACTTCTCGCACATCATGCCGGGCTGCGTGATCGGTGAGGGCTGCAACATCGGCCAGAACGTGGTCATTTCGCCCGAAGTGGTGCTCGGCAGGAATGTCAAGGTGCAGAACAATGTTTCTATTTACACGGGCGTGACCTGTGCCGATGACGTATTCCTGGGACCTTCTATGGTCTTCACCAATATCATTAACCCGCGCAGCGCGGTAGTAAGGAAAAGCCAGTATGCGAAAACCCATGTAGGCAAAGGAGCCAGCATAGGGGCCAATGCTACCATAGTATGCGGGCACGACATAGGCGAATACGCTTTTATCGGTGCCGGGGCGGTGGTCACTAAAACGGTACCCGCCTATGCGCTGGTGGTCGGCAATCCCGCACGCCAGGCAGGCTGGATGAGCGAATACGGCCATCGCCTGAACTTTGACGCGCAGGGCCTGGCTGTTTGTCCTGAAAGCAAGGAAAAATACAAACTGGAAAACGGGAAAGTGACCAAAGCAATATGAGCAGGATAAGATTTGCCGTTATCGGCCAGGGACATATAGGCAAGCGCCATGCCGAAATGGTACGCAGGAACCCGGAGACGGAGCTGATAGCGGTGTGCGATATACTTCCCAGGGAAAAGCTGGGGCTGAACGATCTGAATGAAAAATTCTATGCATCGGCCGAAGAGATGCTCAAAGCGCATCCCGAAGTAGAGGTGGTGAACATCTGCTCTCCTAACGGACTGCACGCGAAACACGCACTGATGGCCATTGAAAGCGGCAAAAGCGTGGTAGTGGAAAAACCCATGGCCCTCCACCGGCAGGACTGCGAACAGATCCTCTCGAGCGCCCTGCAGCGCCAGAAGCAGGTATTCTGCGTCATGCAGAACCGCTACTCCCCTCCTTCGGTGTGGTTGAAAGAGATTGTTGACAAAAAGGTCATTGGCGATATTTACATGGTACAGCTCAATTGCTACTGGAACCGTGACGAGCGCTACTATAAGAAAGGCGGGTGGAAAGGCACCCAGGACCTGGACGGAGGCACGCTTTACACCCAGTTCTCACACTGGATCGATCTTCTTTACTGGATGTTTGGCGACATTACCGATATACAGGCCAAGTTCGCTGATTTCAATCACGCCACCCTTACCGATTTCGAGGACAGCGGTTTTGTCAACTTCAGGTTCGTTAAAGGAGGCATGGGCGCCATTAATTATTCCACCGCGGTGTGGGACAAGAACCTGGAAAGCAGCATCTCTATTGTGGGCAGCAAAGGCAGCGTGAAAGTGGGCGGCCAATACATGGATAAGGTGGAGTATTGTCACATCAGGGACTACCAGATGCCTGAGCTCGAAGAAACAGCACCCGCCAACGATTACGGAGCGTACAAGGGCTCTGCCAATAACCACAATTTCGTTATACAGAATGTGGTGGACGTACTGAAAGGAAGAAAGACTATTACCACGAATGCCCTCGAAGGCATGAAGGTGGTCGATATCATCGAGCGCATTTATTCATTCAGGAAACCGGATAGAAAATCATAATGTACAAGGAACTAAAGGAAAAGAAGGCCGCCCTGGCAGTGATCGGCCTCGGTTACGTTGGTCTTCCCATCGCCCTGGCATTTGCCAGGAAAATAAAGGTTATCGGCTTCGACATCAACGAAAAGCGCGTGGATATGATGCGGAAAGGCATCGATCCCAGCAACGAGCTGACAAAAAAAGATTTTGAAGGCTGCGATATCGAGTTCACCTCCTCGCCCGATGTGCTTCGCAAGGCCCGCTTCTTCATCGTTGCCGTGCCTACGCCTATCGATGAGCACAACCTGCCTGACCTCAAACCGCTGATAGGTGCATCCACCTCGGTGGGCAAAGTGCTTAAGAAAGGAGATTATGTGGTCTATGAGTCTACCGTTTACCCGGGCTGCACCGAAGAGGACTGTATACCCGTGCTCGAGCACCATTCCAGGCTGAAGTTCAAAAAGGACTTCAAGGTAGGCTATTCGCCAGAGCGCATCAACCCGGGCGATAAAGAGCACACCATTACCAAGATACTGAAGGTGGTGAGCGGATGCGATGAAGAATCGCTGGAGAACATCGCCAGGGTGTATGAGATCATTGTTGAACCGGGTACCCATCGCGCCCCCAGTATAAAAGTGGCCGAGGCGGCCAAGATCATCGAGAATACGCAGCGTGACGTGAACATCGCCCTGATGAACGAGCTCTCCATCATTTTCAACCGCATGGGCATCAACACATTCGATGTGCTGGAAGCGGCCGGCACCAAATGGAACTTCCTGAAATTCTACCCGGGCCTGGTGGGCGGGCATTGCATAGGCGTAGACCCTTATTACCTTACGCACAAGGCCGCATCGCTGGGCTATCACGCCCGCGTGATCAATTCGGGAAGGTACGTGAACGATTCGATGGGTTTTTACGTGGCCAAGAACCTGGTCAAAAAGATCATTGCCACGGGGATCAACATTTCGAAATCGAAAGTGCTGGTGATGGGCGCCACGTTCAAAGAAGATGTAAGCGATATACGCAACTCGAAAGTGGCCGACATCGTGAAGGAGCTGACCTCATTCGGCCTGACCGTTGATGTGGCGGACCCGCATGCCGATTCGGACGAGCTGAAGCACGAGTACGGGTTCGGCCTCAGCAAGCCCGGGAAGAAGTACGCAGGGGTGATCGTGGCCGTGAACCATAAAGAGTACAAGGGGCTGGATGAAAAATATTTTGCTTCGCTCCTCTCGCCCAAAGGCGTGCTGGTGGATGTAAAAGGCATTTACCGCGGAAAGATCAGGAAGTTAAATTACTGGAGCCTGTAATGAAAAAAACCGTTCTCATAACCGGAGGCGCTGGCTTCATCGGATCGCATGTGGTCCGGCTCTTTGTCAACAAGTACCCCGATTACCATATCGTAAACCTCGACAAGCTGACTTATGCAGGCAACCTGGCCAACCTGAAGGATATCGAGGACAAACCCAACTACGAGTTTGTGAAGGGCGACATCGTTGACGCTTCACTTATCCATTCCCTTTTTGAAAAGCAGCGTTTTCTGGCCGTCATTCACCTGGCTGCCGAGTCGCACGTAGACCGGTCTATCGCCAACCCGATCGATTTTGTCATGACCAATGTGGTGGGAACGGTGAACCTGCTCAATGCAGCCCGCCAGTCCTGGAAAGAGGCGAATGACGGGCGGCTGTTCTACCATGTGAGCACGGACGAGGTTTACGGCTCACTCGGGGAAACCGGCTTTTTCACGGAAGAGACCCGCTACGACCCGCACAGCCCTTATTCGGCCAGCAAGGCCGGCTCTGATCATTTTGTGCGCGCTTACCATGATACTTACGGCCTGCCGGTGGTAATATCGAACTGTTCGAACAACTACGGATCGTTCCATTTCCCCGAAAAGCTCATCCCGCTGGCCATCAATAACATCAGGAACAATAAGCCCGTGCCGGTGTACGGCAAAGGAGAGAACGTGCGCGACTGGCTTTTCGTGGAGGACCATGCCCGTGCCATCGATGTGATCTTTCATAAAGGCCGGATCGGTGATACCTACAATATTGGAGGCAATAACGAGTGGAAGAACATCGATCTCATACGCCTGCTGTGCCGTATCATGGACAGGAAGCTGGGCAGAAAGCCGGGCGAATCGGAGAAGCTCATCACCTTTGTGAAGGACCGTGCCGGCCATGACCTGCGATATGCGATCGATTCATCCAAGCTCCAGAAAGAGCTGGGCTGGAAACCATCCCTGCAGTTCGAAGAAGGGCTGGAAAAAACGGTTGACTGGTACCTGGCCAACGAGGAATGGCTCAGGAACGTAACCAGCGGTGACTATCAGAACTATTACGAGCAGCAATATGTAAAGCGATAATACAGTTATCGCAGGCCATGCATGTACGAACAAGCCTATCACCCTAACGACATTTCACACTCTTCTTTCCTGGTCACAGGCGGGGCCGGGTTCATTGGCAGCAACCTGGTGGAGTACCTGTTACGCCACGGTGCCGGCAGGGTGGCGGTGCTCGACAACCTTTCAACGGGATATGAAGAGAACCTGAGCGCGTTCCGGAACCACCGCAACCTTACATTCATCCGTGGCGATATCTGCGACCTGGATACCTGCAAAAAGGCCTGCGAGGGCATTGATTATGTTTTTCACCAGGCCGCCCTGGGATCCGTACCGCGCTCGATCGAAAACCCGATCGCCACGCACAACGCCAACGCCAGCGGCTTCCTGTCTGTTCTCGTGGCGGCACGCAATGCCCGGGTAAAGCGTATCGTTTATGCCAGCTCTTCTTCCGTTTATGGCGACAGCACCGATCTTCCCAAAAAGGAAGAGCGTATAGGCAAACCCTTATCGCCCTACGCGGTATCCAAGTTAGTGAACGAGTTCTATGCCGATATTTTCGTGCGCACCTACAACATGGAGATACTCGGCCTTCGCTATTTCAATATTTTCGGCCCCAGGCAGAACCCCAGGGGGGAATACGCGGCCGCCATCCCTTTGTTCATCCATGGCCTGCTCAACAACACCCCGGTCTATATCAACGGGAGCGGGCAGCAGTCAAGGGACTTTACTTTTGTGGAGAATGCCGTACAAGCCAATGTCAGGGCCATGTTCTGCACCGACCAGAAGGCGATCGGGAACGTATTCAACGTGGCGGTAGGCGAACAACTTTCGGTCAACCGGCTGTACGCGCTGCTCAGGCAGATAACCGGCTCTGCCCTTGAGCCCCTGTACCGCCAGGAGAGGAAAGGAGATGTAAAAGATTCGCTTGCCGATATCTCCAGGGCGGCTACCCTGCTCGGCTACCGGCCAACCGTAAAGGCGGAAGAAGGCCTGCGCCTGACCATTGAATGGTTCAGGAACAGGAAAAAAAGTTAATCCCGGCCCCTTAACGCCCTCTTTCCTTTATTACTTAAATTTGATCCGCTCAACAGGATCTGCTTCAAATGGGCCTCTTTTCTTCGCTATTCTCAAAATCCAGTCGCAGTGATCGACCGGCCGATCTTTCCGCTCTGCGTTGCGATGTGCATTCGCATTTCATACCGGGTATAGACGATGGCGCGCAAACCATGGAAGATTCGCTGGCTTTGCTCAGGAGCATGAGCGAACTGGGATACAGCAAGGTGGTGACCACCCCTCACGTGATGAGCGATGCCTACCGCAACACCCCCGAAATCATCCTGGGAGGTCTTGAGAAGGTGCGCGCCAGGCTGAAGGAAGAGCGTATAGCGCTGGAAATCGATGCGGCCGCTGAATATTATCTCGACTTTGATTTCGAACGGAAAATAGACGGGGGCGGGCTCCTGAGCTTCGGCAACCGTTTCGTGCTCTTCGAGCTATCTTTTATGAACCCGCCCGATAACCTGAACAACATCATTTTCAAGCTGATCACATCAGGTTACAGGCCTGTGCTGGCCCATCCGGAGCGCTATACCTACTGGCATAATAAATTCGAACAGTACGAGGCCCTCGTTGAAAAAGGCACCCTGCTGCAGCTTAACATCGCCTCGCTCACCGGGCATTATTCGCTTTCTACCAAGAAAATTGCCGAGCAACTGATCGAGAAGGATATGATCTCGCTGCTGGGCAGCGACTGCCATCATCCCGGCCATATCAGCCTGATCAGGGAAGCGCGCTACGAAAAGGCCCTGCATACGGTACTGGAAAGGGGAAAACTGCTTAACTCTTCTCTATGACCGGGTATGACCCTTATCTTCTAACGGCATCCGTTCTCCTTATCGCGCTGGCGCTGGCCCACTCTATTCTTGGCGAGATCCGGATATTGAGAAAGATGAACGGTGAATCGCTGCCGGCCATGCGCGGCATTCCTATGCTGTGGAACATTGAGAACCCGGCCGCCAGGACGATCCGCTTTGTGTGGCACATCACCTCCGTGCTGGGCATTTCCCACGGGGCCCTGCTTGCCTATTTGTCCGGGCAGGAAAAGGATCTGTTTATTATCGGAATCGTTTCCTGCGCCCTGTTTGCCAGCGGCCTTATCGCCCTGCTGTTCACCCGTGGAAGCCACCTGGGCTGGATCGCCTTCATTGCGGCAGGCGCGCTGTGCATCCTCTCGGTCATATAACTAGCCCGTTTTCACAAAAATTGGTCATACCCCCCCAAAAAAAGGGGGTCTGTTATAAAAAAGTTCATATTTTTTGCTCAATACCCCCAAAAATGGGATATCTTTGCGCTGTTTTCATAGAAATATTGCATTCTAACCTTATAAACAACCTAAAAAATGGCAATTATCCGATTCAAAGCGCTGGAAGAAGTGATGGGCCGCAGCCCCCAGAAGGTAGACACGCCTTCGGCTTCCGTATCCGAGTATTTTGGCAAGAACGTTTTCGGCAGGGAGGCCATGCGCCAGCACCTGAGCGATGAGGCCTTTAATGCCGTGATGGACGCCATCGAGCATGGCACCAAGATCGATCGCAAGATTGCCGAAAGCGTGGCCAGCGCCATGAAAAAATGGAGCATGCTGCACGGGGCCACCCATTACACGCACTGGTTCCAGCCCCTCACCGGCACCACGGCCGAAAAGCACGATGCATTCTTCACACCGATCGAGGGCGGGCGCGCCATTGAAAAGTTCGGTGGAGAGCAGCTCGTTCAGCAGGAGCCTGACGCCTCATCTTTCCCCAGCGGTGGCATACGCAATACCTTCGAGGCCCGCGGGTACACGGCCTGGGACCCCAGCTCGCCCGCCTTTATCATCGGCAAAACGCTTTGCATCCCCACCATCTTTGTTTCCTACACGGGCGAGGCCCTCGATTTCAAGACCCCGCTGCTCAAAGCCCTGGCCGCGCTCGACAAAGCCGCTACCCAGGTATGCCAGTACTTTGATAAGAATGTGACCAAGGTTACCGCTACGCTGGGATGGGAGCAGGAGTATTTCCTGGTCGATACCGCATTGTTCAACGCGCGCCCCGACCTGCAGATGACCGGCAGAACCGTGTTCGGCCATGCTCCCGCCAAAGGCCAGCAGCTCGAAGACCATTACTTCGGCAGCATACCTGACCGCGTGCAGCAGTTCATGCGCGATTTCGAGAACGAATGCTGGTACCTGGGCATCCCCGTGAAAACACGTCACAACGAAGTGGCTCCCAATCAGTACGAGTGCGCCCCCATCTTTGAGGAATGCAACCTGGCCGTTGATCACAATCAGCTCATCATGGACGTGATGGACAAGGTGGCGCGCAGGCACAACTTCCGCGTGCTGTTCCATGAAAAGCCTTTTGCTGGCGTGAACGGCAGCGGCAAGCACAACAACTGGAGCATGGGCACCAACACGGGAAAGAACCTGCTTTCGCCCGGTAAAAATCCCAAGACCAACCTGCAATTCCTTACCTTCTTCATCAATACCATCAAGGCGGTGCACGATAATGCCGACCTGCTGCGCGCTTCCATTGCATCGGCCGGCAACGACCACCGCCTGGGCGCTAACGAGGCGCCTCCCGCCATCATGAGCGCCTTCATCGGCAGCCAGCTCACCGAGGTTCTCGAGAACCTGGAGAAGAAAGTGAAATCCTCAAAAATGACACCTGACGAGAAGACCGCGCTCAAGCTCGGCATCGGCCGTATTCCCGATGTGCTGCTCGACAACACCGACCGCAACCGCACATCGCCTTTCGCTTTTACCGGCAATAAGTTCGAGTTCCGCGCTGTTGGATCTTCAGCGAATTGCGCGGGAGCTATGACCGTGCTGAACACGATCGTGGCCAACCAGCTCAGGCAATTTGTACAAGACGTGGAAGCGATGATGAAAAAGAACGATGACCGCGATGAAGTGATCTTTAAAGTGCTGGTCGATTACATCAAATCATCGAAAAAGATATTGTTCGAAGGCAACGGCTATGGCGAAGAATGGGTCAGGGAGGCGAAAAAGCGCGGACTCTCGAACGTGAAGACCACCCCCGAGGCGCTCGGGTTCTACATGGAAAAGAAGACCGTTAAGCTCTTCGGGGACATGGGGATCATGAACGAGCGCGAGCAGCACGCCCGGTACGAGATCGCCCTCGAGACCTATATCAAAAAGATACAGATCGAAGGCCGCGTTATAGGCGACCTGGCCCTCAACCACATCATTCCTACCGCCATCAAGTACCAGTCGATGCTGGTGGAGAACGTGGAGGGCCTGAAGGACATACTGAACGGGGAGTTCAAAAAAGCCAGCAAGGTGCAGACGGAGATGATACTCGAGATCTCCGAACATATTTCCGCCATCAAGGAAAATGTTGACGCCATGACCGAAGAGCGCAAGAAAGCCAACGCGATAGAAGATGCGGAGAAAAAAGCGAAGGCCTATTGCGATAAGGTAAGGCCTTATTTCGACATTATCCGCGAGCACGTGGACAAGCTGGAGCTGATCGTAGACGATGAAAGCTGGCCTTTGCCCAAATACAGGGAGATGCTGTTCGTGAAATAATACGGCAGGCGAGGACCAGGCGCCTGTAGATGAGGTTTCGTTCAAGGGACCCCGGGAATTTCCGGGGTCCTTTTATTTTCATCTGTATCCTTTTGCCTGCGCTGCGTTATAGGATCAGAAACCTGACCTCTATCGCATGAAAACATTTCTGAATATCTCATTGGCCGGCCTCCTGTTGCTGGTGTTCTGCCTGAAGGCTGAAGCGCAAAAGCAGGACCTGAAAGCCGCGGAGCAATCCTTTGCCGGCAAGGAATATTACAAGGCCGGCACGCTTTATAAAAAGGCCTACGATAAAGCTTCCAAGAAAGACAAACCCTATATCCTTTTCAAGATAGCGGAGTGTTATCGTTCCATCAACGATATCAGGAATGCAGAGGTATACTATGCGAAGGCCATCAAAGCCGGTTATCCCGAACCGCTGGCCGTACTTTACCTGGCCGACATGCAGAAGATGCAGGAAAAATACGCTGACGCACTGGCCAACTACCAGAAATACCAAAACCTTATTCCTTCCGACCCGCGCGGTGAGAACGGCATCAAATCCTGCCAGCTTGCGCTCGACTGGAAGCAAAATCCCACCCGGCATAAAGTGGAGAACCTGGCGCAGATCAATACCAAAGACTGGGATTACTCGCCCAGCTTTGCCGATAAGAAATACAAAACGCTGATCTTCTCTTCCACCCGAAGCGGAGTGACCGGTGGGCTGCAAGACGAAGGCCCCGGCCAGCTTTTTGCCGATCTCTTCACCACGCAGGTCGACAACAAAGGCAAATGGAGCACACCCGTACCCCTGCCCGAACCCGTTAACACCGAATACAATGAGGCAACCAACGTGATCGGCAAGAAAAGCAACGTGATGTATTTTACCCGCTGCGAGGTAAAGAAGAACATCGATGTGAAATGCCAGTTGTACATTTCAGTTAGAAAGGGCATGGGATGGAGCGATCCGCAGAAGATCGTTTTCTGCGTTGACAGCTTCAATTTCGGCCATCCGGCCCTCAGCGCTGATGAGAGCGTGCTGATCTTCGCCTCCGACATGCCGGGCGGACAGGGCGGCCTCGACCTTTGGTTCTGCTCCTTCAACAAACAAACAAAGACCTGGAGCAATCCGCAGAACCTGGGGCCGCAGATCAACACGCAGGGCGATGAGGAATTCCCCTACCTGCATGATGACGGCACGCTTTATTTCTCATCGAACGGCCACCTGGGCATGGGCGGACTTGATATATTCAAAGCGCAGAGAACTGGCCAGGCGGCCTGGTCCGAACCCGCTAACATGCGCTATCCCATCAACTCGGCCGGTGATGATTTCGGGATCATTTTCGAGGGTAGCCGGGAAAAAGGCTTTCTTACCTCCAACCGTGCCGGAGGAAAGGGCGGTGATGACATCTACTCGTTCAACCTTCCGCCCGTTTTCATCACCATTTCGGGCGTAGTGCTCGACCAGGACAGCAAAAAGCCCATCAAAGACGCGCATGTTACGCTGGCGGGAAGTGACGGCTCCAATTACACGATCAGCACCGATTCGACCGGCCATTACAAATACGAAACCCTGAATGGCGAACGCTGCGTGAATAGCGGATACAAATACATCGTAGCGGCCAGCGGAATGCATCTCAGCTTCCTGGGAAATCCCAAAAGCCAGGTAGTGACCACCGGCATCACCGAATCCACCGATTTCAAGCTGGACTTCGAGCTGAAAAAAATAACCGAAGGAGAGCTTCCCATGCCGCTGGTGCTGTATAATACAGGCGAATGGAACCTTGACCACGCCTCCAACCCGAAAGATTCGCTGGAATACCTGTATAGCGTGCTGATCGAAAACCCGAACATCACGATCGAGCTGGGCTCGCACACCGATTTCCGCAACGGCACGCAGTACAACGACACGTTATCGCTCAAACGCGCCAAATCATGCGTAGATTACCTGGTGAGCAAAGGCATAGCGGCCGACCGCATTGTACCGAAAGGATACGGGGAACGCAAACCGCTTGTGCTCGACCACGACCTGGTACTGCCCAGCGGAAAAACAGTAACGAAAGGCACCGTTCTTACCGAAGCGTTCATTATGCAATTCAAAAAGAACAAGGCTGATTTTGAGTGTCTGAACCAAAAGAACCGCAGGACAGTTTTTAAAGTTCTAAGCAAAAATTACGCGCCCAAACAGGGTGAAACAGCGCCCGGGCAGGCCCCTGAAATAAAACTAGACTGATGAGCAGGTAACCCGAAAGCCAATTAAAGACAGGGGCGGCAACCGGAATAAAGGGCAGCCGGCTTGTCGCCCCCCCTGCCGGCGGGCAGGCGAGCCATGGTTCACGAAGCTTTTTTCGTGAGCCTTTTGGCCGTACAGTATTTTAGATAAACGATTGATTTTTACCCATGAAACCCCATTTAAAAAATATGAATAAGTATTTTTTTGGTTTCAAATTATTCTTTATTTTAGCAGCCGTTAAAGAAAACCCTATAACCCGATTCGATATGAAAATCTTCCGCCTTCTTTCGCTCACTTTTATCCTGAGCGTAGCTTTTTCAGCCAACGTTTCCGCACAGAAGAACTATTACAAGGACGCTGAAAAGGCTTATAACAACAAGGAGTATTTCGCTGCTATAGAACTCTATAAAAAAGCTTACTCAAAGGCCAAAAAGAATACCAAGGCCGAGATCCTGTTCAAGACGGCCGAGTGCTACCGCATGATCAACGATGCCAAGCAGGCTGAAACCTATTACAGCAAAGCGATTAAGGCCAAGTATCCCGATCCCATTGCCATCCTTTACCTGGCCGACATGAAGAAGATGCAGGAGAAGTACGTAGAGGCCATGGCCGAGTACAACAATTACAAGAAAGAGGTCCCTTCCGACAAGCGCGGTGAAGATGGCGCCAAATCATGCGAGCTGGCCCAAAAATGGAAGGATAATCCTACCCGCTACAAAGTAGAGAATATGCAGCAGATCAACACCAAGGACTGGGATTACAGCCCCAGCTTCGGTGACAAGAAGTACACTACGCTGTTCTTCTCCTCTACCCGCGAAGGCGCCACAGGGGGCCTGGAAGATGCCAACGTAGGCGAGCTGTATGCTGATATTTTCGAGACCAAGGTAGACAAGAACGGAAAGTGGAGCACTCCCACCCCGCTTGCCGCACCGCTCAACACCAAATGGAACGAGGCAGCCGATGTGATGAACAAGAAGCAATCCATCATGTATTTCACCCGCTGCGGTGTGGAAAAGAACCAGGAGGTGAAGTGCCAGCTCTACATCTCGACCAAGAAAGGAACCGCGTGGGAAGAGCCCAAGAAAATGGATTTCTGCGTAGACAGTTTCAACTTCGGCCACCCGGCCATCAATGCCGATGAAAGCGTGATCGTATTCGCTTCTGACATGTCGGGCGGCCAGGGCGGTCTCGACCTGTGGTATTCCGTTTACGACAAAAAGACCAAAACATGGGGCACGCCCATCAACCTGGGCCCCGATGTAAACACCCAGGGTGACGAAGCATTCCCCTACATCCATGACGATGGCACGCTTTACTTCTCTTCTACCGGTCACCTGGGAATGGGAGGCTACGACATCTTCAAGGCCGAGAAGAAAGGCGATAACAAATGGGCCAACGTACAAAATCTGAAGTTCCCCCTCAACTCTTCGGGTGACGACTTCGGCATCATTTTCGAAGGCAAGAAAGAGAAAGGCTATTTCACTTCCAACCGCGCTGGCGGAAAAGGAGCTGACGATATCTACTCCTTCGTATTGCCCCCGCTGCTCTTCACGCTGTCAGGCGTAGTGCTCGAAAAAGACTCCAAAAAACCCATCGAAGGCGCAACCGTGAAGCTCCTGGGATCAGACGGCTCAGTAGCCGAAATGAAGACCGATAAGACCGGCTTCTATAAGTTTGACGTGAACGGCAACGCGCGCTTTATCAACGCCAGCACTTCGTACGTGGTCAGTGCAAGCGGCCTCGACATCAAGACCCCTGAGGCTCCGGATGGTTACCTCGGTAACCCGAAAGGCAAGATCACTACGATAGGCGTAGAAGTGGCTACCGATTTCAAGCAGGACTTCGAGCTCCTGCTGGTAAAGAAAGAGATCCGCCTGCCCCTTATCCTCTTCAACCTCGACAAGTATGACCTGGCGCATCCTTCCAATCCGAAGGACTCACTCGAATACCTGTACAAGATCCTGGTCGAGAACCCGACCATCGTGGTGGAGCTGGGTGCTCATACCGACTACCGAAGCCCTACCGAGTATAACAAAACCCTTTCCTTTAACCGCGCCAAGACCTGCGTTGAATACCTGGTCAAGGAAAAAGGAATTGCCGGTGACCGCATCGTACCGAAAGGATATGGCGAAGGCTCTCCTGCAATAACCGACAAGGATCTGACCACACCGGGCGGAAAACTGATCCCGAAAGGCACCAAGCTTACTGAGCAGTGGATCAACAAGAACTTCCCCACCAAGAAGGGCGATGATTACGAGTTCGTGATGCAGATCAACCGCAGGGTGGTCTTCTCGGTACTGCGCAAAGACTATGTGCCCAAGGATGGCGTGAAGGAAGAGAATCCTTTCCCGGATATCCAGATGGACAAGAGCAGCGATAATGAAACTGACGATGATGAAGGCGACCAGCAGGAGCAGCCCAAGGACAATGCTCCCATGAACACGCCTAATAATACAACGCAACCGAACAACACGCCTCCTAACAACAAACCAAAGAATTGATAAGGCCGTGAATAAAAAGACCGACATCCCCCCGCCATATACCGGGGGGATGTTTATTTTTGAGCGATCATGAAGGAAAAATACAAACAGCGCGGAGTGTCGGCCGACAAGGAAGATGTTCATGCCGCCATACGGGGAATCGATAAAGGTCTTTTTCCAAAAGCGTTCTGCAAGATCGTACCCGACCACCTGGGCAGGGACGAATCCTGCTGCGTGGTCATGCATGCTGACGGGGCTGGCACCAAGTCATCGCTGGCCTATGCCTACTGGAAAGAGACCGGTGACCTTTCGGTATGGAAAGGGATAGCGCAGGACGCGGTGGTAATGAATACCGATGACCTGCTTTGCGTAGGCGCCACGGATCATATCCTGCTGTCGTCTACGATAGGCAGGAATAAAAACCTGGTGCCGGGCGAGGTGATCGCGGAGATAATCAGGGGTACCGAGGAGCTTTTATCGCGCTTGAGGGGGCACGGCATCGGCATTTTCTCTACAGGCGGTGAAACAGCGGATGTAGGCGACCTGGTCAGGACCATTATTGTCGATTCCACGGTGGTCTGCCGCATGAAGCGGGCTGACGTGATCGATAATGGCCATATACAGAACGGTGACCTTATCGTGGGCCTGGCCTCTTTCGGGCAGGCCACCTATGAGGACGAATACAACAGCGGCATGGGCAGCAACGGGCTGACCTCAGCGCGACATGATGTATTTGACCGCTCGCTTGCAAAAAAATATCCTGAAAGCTACGACCAGGCCATACCAGAGAGCCTTGTTTATTCGGGGAAAATAAACTTAACCCAGGAAATCGATACAGGCAACGGACGCAAGGTACCGGCAGGAAAGCTGGTGCTTTCGCCCACCCGCACCTACGCGCCTGTCATCAAAAAAGTACTGGAAAAGCACCGCGGCAGCATACACGGCATGGTGCATTGCAGCGGGGGCGGACAGACCAAGGTGCTGCATTTTGTCGATAACCTTCATATCGTCAAGGACGATCTTTTCCCTATCCCGCCCCTCTTCAACATGATACAGGAGCAGTCAGGAACCGACTGGCGCGAAATGTATAAAGTGTTCAATATGGGCCATCGCATGGAGCTGTACGTTCCGGCTGGAATCGCGCAGGATATCATTGGCATAGCCGGATCGTTCAACGTTGAGGCCAAAGTGATTGGCCGCGTGGAAAGCGGCAGCGGCAAAAAGCTGACCATACGCTCGGCATACGGGGAATATACCTATTGACCATATACATAAAATCGTTTAATTTTACCTGATAAACCTGACCCCCATGAAAACTGCAGCATTCCTACTCGCGGCCTTTATCTCGCTGGCCGCCTACGCACAACCCATCCAGCAAACCACTATCGTGTCGGGCCTCGCTTACCCGGTAGCGTTCGATGTGCTGCCGAATGGCGATTTCATTCTCACGCTCAAAGGAAGCAACAGCTACCCGACCACGCCCGGAACGGCACGCATCGTATTGTACAGCTCGTCCGGCACCCTGATCGGCACTTTTTACGACCTTTCCGATTCCGTAAACTCCGATTTTGAACGCGGCCTGCTGGGCATATGCGTGGACCCCAACTATTCCACCAACAATTACGTTTACGCATACTATAACCACCGTTACAATAATGACGAGCGCATCCGCGTGGTCCGTTTCACCAACGTAGGCAATGTGGGCACCAATCCCACCCTTATTTTCGACCTGGACGTGGCGGAGAACATTGCCGGCAACCATGTGGGCGGCAACATCCGCATTAACCCCAATGACCCTGACAAGCTGTTCATCAGCATCGGAGACCTGGCGTACCAGCAGGGTAATCCCGCGCTGAACTACGCTCCACGCCTCGACCTGCCGTATGGGAAGATACTGCGCATCAAAACGGATGGCACCATTCCAACCGACAATCCTTTTTATGATGACGGCAATCCCTTTACCGGCAACTGCGACTGGATATGGAGCTACGGCCACCGCAACCCCTTCGATTTTGCGTTCAGCGATGTGAACGACTCATTGTACTCGAGCGAGAACGGCTGGAACGCCTGGGACGAGTGCAACATGATCCATAAGGGAAGGCATTACGGCTGGGCCAATTGCGAGGGATTTTTCCTGAACTCGTCCACTACCACGGCCTGCACGCTCTCGACCGCGGTAGCCCCTCTCGAAGACTGGGCCACCCCCCTGCCCGCTGTTACGGGCATCCTGCATTATTCAAGCAATGTATTCTTTTCCCTGACCAATCACCTGCTGGTTGCCGATAATGACTACGGCCGGGTGTACGATATCGTATTGGGCAATGCGCCCTTTTACGACCAGTTCGTTTCGCGAACACAATGGGCCGACCTGACCACCTCGGGAGGCCTTACCACGCTGAAACAGGGCAGTGACGGCTGTGTTTACGCCATGAAGGGCGGCTACACCACTGCCGGAACCATTTACCGCGTGTGCCCCCAGGGCATGTACGTGGGCGATGCGCTGCAGCAGGATTATTTCCTCCAGCAGATCTTTCCCAACCCGGCCAGCGGAACGGCTACCCTTAACTTCCAGCTCAGGAAAAACGCTGAGGTAAGCATCCTGATCGCTGATATTACAGGCAAGGTGGTGGCCGAGCTTACGAACGGCCAAAAGGCGGCAGGCGAGTACTCGCTGGCACTCGACCTGAACAGCATGAACCTGGCAGACGGAACCTATTTCTGCACCCTGTACGTGAATGGCCCGGGGGGCGAGCAATTCAGCCAGACCGTGCGAATGGCGGTGATCCGATAAAAGAACTACCCGGCTCCGGCCGGGTTTTTCATTTTATTACAGAAAGTTTTACCGAATGCGTTTCGCCTTCCGACCTGAGGATTAAAAAATAAAGGCCCTGGGCCAACTGCTGATCCCAGGTGATGCGTTGTACCCCTTTGTTCAACATGCCCGCATATACCGTTTCTATTTTATTCCCTGCCAGGTCATAGACCTCTACCGAGATCTCCCGCGCGCTGGCCAGGTGAAAGCTCAGGGCACATTGGCCGCTGGCCGGGTTAGGAAAAGTACTGAGGTACGAGATATCACCCGGCTTTTCATCGGCCGAAATGGTGAAATCGGGGGTAATATAGACCCTGTACAATGTATCATTGACCGATGAAGGCAGCAGATTAGTACCGGTGGCGCGTATACCCCCGAACATATACCCGATGTGGGTGCGCTGAGCCGGCAGCCGCCAGAAATCGATCACATCATTCGGGAAGGTCCACTGGTACGAAGAGTAGATGAATTTGGCGTTGGCGCCCAGCAGGCCGCTCAGTTGCAGCGGAAGCACAGCTTCCTCAACGGTCCCATTGGCCCGCCTGGCCAGCGTGGTGATGTCGCTGATAAAGGGTACCAGTGAATCGAGCGTTACGGTCTGGCTGACCGGGTTATAATCGTACAGGCTGATACCTCCCAGGAAGGTGACATACATATCCTCATAAAGCGTATCAAAGATGGGGATCAGCGCGCAGGTATAATGACTCATTGCCTGCTGGTATGCCGTATTGACGCTGACGCCCGATGAACTGACGGTGATCGGCTCGCGGTAAGGCAGGTTGACATCGTACTGGAAAACGCCACCATACGCGCCCAGCGCAAAGGCGCCACCGGGAAGCACCACCGGTGAAACATTCAGATCCCTGCGGTGGTAGTTCACCGTATCCGTAAATGCCGTATAGTTCTGAACGGCCAGGTTCACCCCGTCATCGGCAATGGTGAACCGCTTCACCTGGTTGCAGTACTCCTGGGTGAACAGGGGCGTGGGCGGATCGGTATACCTTCCCTGGAAATCGTGCCCGAAAAGCAGGTAGTAATCATTTCCCAGCTTATTCAGCTCGCCCCCGCATACGGTAAGATTGGTGTCCCTGATCTGCCTGATATGAGGGCCGACTGGCGCAGCGTTCATAACCGCGTTCACCACGCTGTCGACCCGGATGGCCGTTAGCGTGGAAAAGGTCACGTAGCGGCTTTGGGTGCTGTCCCAGCCGAAACCCCCAATCATATACAGGTAATCCCCATCCTGGTGATACTGCATGTTGGTAGATCGGAGCGGGTCGGCAATGGTATCGGGCAGGGCGGCCAGCGAGCCGTAATAGGTTTGCCAGGTAAGCGTATCGATCACCACGATATTATTGTTGGCGTATTGAAGCGGAAACCCGTCATTTGACGACATGCCGTGCAGGCCGTTGGTACGCCCGCCAACAAAGAGCCATTTTGTTCCGTATTCAGCAAAAGCGAAGGAATGAAGCCCGGGCAGGCTTACATCGGTGGCCGGCTGCAGGTCGAGGGTAAAGGGCGGCTGCTGGCCGAACTGGGCAAAGCCCGTATTAAATGCCATGAAGAGAAAAAGCGTAGCGTATTTCTTCATAAATTTAGGTTCGCATTTGACCAAAGATAAGAATAGGATGACGACCGAGGAAATTGCCGATGCGCTTAAGCTCACCGCCCAGTTGATGGAGCTGCACAATGAAAATGCTTTCAAGGCCAGGGCCCTTGCCAATGCCGCCTACAAGCTGGATAAGACAGGGATAGACCTGGAAGGGAAATCGCTGGAAGAGCTGGAGAAGATAGAAGGCATAGGCAAGAGCATAGCTTCGAAGATACACGAGCTTCGCACTACGGGAGGATTAAAGGAGCTGAACGTATTCCTCGAAAGGACCCCGGCAGGCGTTATCGATATGATGGGGGTCAAGGGCCTGGGACCGAAGAAGGTGGCTCTGCTCTGGAAAGAGCTGGGCATTGAATCGACCGGGGAACTGCTGTACGCGTGCAAAGAGAACCGGCTGATCACCCTGAAAGGCTTTGGTGAAAAGACACAGGACGCTGTAAAGAAGGCCATCGAGTTCAAAATGGCCAATGCGGGCAAGTTTCTTTATGCCAGCGTGGAAGAATACGCCATGGAGCTGGTCGATGAGCTGAAGAAGAACCTGAAGACCGAGCTGGTAGCGCTTACCGGTGCCATACGCAGGAAATGCGAGATCATCGAGCGCATCGAGATCCTGGTGGGGCACAGCGGAGAGGTTTCCCTTCCCGGCCCGACCCCGGTCCCGGCAAGCATCATCCGGTGCGATGAGCGCGATTTTTACCGGAGGCTGTTCGAGACCACCGCTCCCGCTCTTTTGCCCGAGCTGAGCTTTCCCGCTGAATTGAAAAATGAGGCCGATATATTCAGCTCGAATGCCCTGCAGTACATCGAGCCTGAGCTCCGCGAGTCGGCCGGGATACTTGGCCTGGCCAGGCAGAGCAAAATACCGAGGCTGATCGAGTTCAGCGACCTGAAAGGCATCCTGCACAATCATACCACCTATTCCGATGGGCTCAACACCCTTCGGGAAATGGCCGGATACTGCAGGCAACTGGGCTACGAATACCTGGGCATATGCGATCACTCCCAGAGCGCCTTTTACGCCAACGGGCTCAAGCCGGAAAGGATCTTCGAGCAACAGAAGGAGATCGATGCGCTGAACAGGGAGATGGCCCCTTTCAAGATATTCAAGGGCATAGAAAGCGATATATTGAATGATGGCTCGCTGGATTACCCGGAAGAGGTGCTCGGCACCTTCGATTTCGTGGTATCGTCCATCCATTCCAACCTCAAGATGCCCCTTGAAAAGGCCATGGGCAGGCTGATCAAAGCGATCGAGAACCCCTATACCACCATACTGGGCCACCCTACGGGGCGCCTGCTGCTGTCGCGCGAAGGTTACCCGGTCGATCACAAAAAGATCATTGACGCCTGCGCGGCCAACGGGGTGGTGATCGAGCTCAACTCGCATCCTTACCGCCTGGACATCGACTGGCGCTGGATACCCTATTGCATGGAAAAAGGCGTCATGATCTCCATTAACCCCGATGCGCATGAAAAGGAAGGTTTTGGCGATATGTACTTTGGGGTGTGCGTGGCCCGCAAGGGAATGCTTACCCGCGAAATGTGCTTTAACGCGCTTTCGCTCCACGAGATAGAAAAACACCTGGCCAGCAGAAAAAAGGCCTGAGCCGCATCGATGACCGCACTTATACCGACTTTCCAATGAAACACATTCGTAAATTCGTAACGATCCGTAATCAGTAATATGCCGATCTTAAACTCCATAGCCAGTTGGTGGATGCGCAAGCGAATGCATCAGATCGAGCTGTTCATGAAATACCCCCATGATGTGCAAAACGAATGGTTCAGGAAGCTGGTGGTGGAAGCGGCCAATACCGAATGGGGGAAAAAATTCCGGTACAGCGAGATCAACTCGCTGCAGAAGTTCAGGGAGCGGGTGCCCCTGCAGGACTACGATACCCTGAAGCCCTTCATCGAGCGCATGCGCAAGGGCGAGCAGAACGTGTTATGGCCCAGCGAGGTGAAATGGTTCGCCAGGTCATCGGGGACGACCAGCGATAAAAGCAAGTTCATTCCTATTACGAAAGAATCGCTGGACGGCTGTCATTATAACGGGGGCCGCGATATGGTGGCCATACACTGCACCAATAACCAGGATACACAGTTGTTCACCGGCAAGAACCTGGCGCTGGCCGGCAGCCTGAGAACGGACCGCTTCGGGCTATACGAAAGCTATCATGGCGATCTGTCGGCCATCGTGGTAAGCAACCTGCCCATGTGGGCTGAGTTCCTGCGCGCGCCTGACCTGGAGATAGCGCTGATGGACGAATGGATATCCAAGCTCGACCGGCTGGCGGAGACCACCATGAAAGAGAACATAACCAGCATTGCCGGTGTGCCCTCCTGGATGATGGTGCTGCTGAGGCATATTCTGAAACGGTCCGGTAAGAAGAGCATCTGCGAGGTCTGGCCCGGCCTGGAAGTGTTTTTCCATGGCGGAGTTAATTTTTCACCCTACCGCGAACAGTTCAGGGAACTGCTGGGCAGCGAAAAGGTGGATTTCCTGGAGATCTATAACGCTTCCGAAGGGTTTTTCGGGCTGCAGAACGAGCGCGGCTCCGAAGAGCTGCTGCTCATGCTCGATTACGGTATTTTCTATGAATTTATTCCGCTCGAACATGCCAACGATGAGAACCCGAAGGCTTATTCGCTGGAAGAGGTAGAGACGGGAAAGAACTACGCTGTTGTGATCTCTACCACTGCAGGGCTGTGGCGGTACAAGCTTGGCGATACCGTACGCTTCTCCTCCAGATACCCCTACCGCTTCAGGATCACGGGGCGCACCCGTCATTTCATCAATGCTTTCGGAGAGGAAGTGATCATTGATAACGCGGAGAACGCGCTGCGCATAGCCTGCGAGAAAACGGGCGCGCGCGTAAAAGAGTATACGGCCGGGCCGGTGTATATGAACGGAAGCGGGTCGGGAGCCCATGAGTGGCTGATCGAATTTGAGAAGGCTCCCGAAGACCTGGAGTATTTTGCCGAGATGCTGGACAACGCGCTCAAAGCGCTGAACTCCGATTACGAGGCCAAGCGCTACCACGATATGTCGCTGAAGAAACCCATCCTGCGCGCCATGCCTCCCGGCACATTTTACAGGTGGCTCGAGAAAAAGGGCAAGCTGGGCGGGCAGAACAAGGTGCCCCGCCTGGCGAACGACCGCAGGTACCTGGATGAGATACTGGGCCAGCAGGCATAATTATTGTACTTTTAATCAGTATGAACTTACGGCTGCTCATCTTCCTGATCTTTATTTCTGCCGCTTTCAAACCGGACCTCGCGCCCATTAAGACCATTGCCTCGCAAGCCGATTTCTTTACTACCGATAACCTGGGCCATGCTTACACCGTTAAAAATGACGCGCTTGAAAAATACGACCGCAACGGGTTGTCCCTGGCCACCTTCAGCATGAAAACACTGGGCAAGATCACCCGCATTGACGCTTCCGACCCACTGAAACTGCTGCTCCATTATGGCGATATTTCCCAGGTACTTTATCTCGATAACACGCTGAGCATGATCGGGGCTTCCATACCCCTGGAGCATTACGGCCTGGAATGGTCAACGCTGGTGTGCGCCTCCTACAACGATCACCTCTGGACCTACCATCCGGGCAAACATGAGATCATCCGTTACGGGCTCAGCGATGTGATGCTGGAAAAAAGCGCGTCTTCCGGTGACCTGAACCAGTTGCTCGGCATGCAGCTCAACCCCAATTTCATGACCGAGCATGCTAACCGGGTCTTTCTCAACGACCCTGCCGCGGGCATCCTGGTCTTCGATGTTTTCGGCACCTACAGCAAAACCATCCCGATAAAAGACCTCAGCGCTTTCCAGGTCAATGGCGACAAGCTGTATTACGTAAAAAACGGGTACCTGAGAAACTACGACATAAAAACCATGGCCGAAGATTCCCTTGCGCTGCCCGATCCGGCCGCGATCAGCGCGCGCGTAGAAAAGGACAGGATGTATCTTCACACCGCAGACGCAGTGAAGATATACGAAATAAAATAGCGTGATTATTTTTCAACATCCTTTGGCGCTTACAGAGTTTTTTCTACTTTAGTCGGATAGAAAAATACACACCATGCACGTAGCCATAGCAGGAAACATAGGTTCAGGAAAAACTACTCTCACCACACAATTAGCGAAACACTACAACTGGCTCCCGCATTTTGAAGACGCGGACGACAATCCTTACCTGAACGATTTTTACGATGACATGCAGCGCTGGTCATTCAACCTGCAGGTGTTCTTTCTCAACTCGCGGTTCAACCAGGTGCTGGAGATCAAAAAAAGCAAGAAGACCATCGTGCAGGACCGGACGATCTATGAAGATGCCTACATTTTCGCACCCAACCTGCATTCCATGGGCCTGATGACCACCCGCGATTTTGAGAATTATTTCAACCTCTTCAAGCTCATGGAGTCGCTCATCGCCCCGCCTGACCTGCTCATTTACCTCCGCGCCTCAGTACCTACGCTGGTCAACAACATACAGAAGCGCGGCCGCGAATACGAGAACGCGATAAGGATAGACTACCTGCGCAGGCTGAACGAGCGTTACGAGGCCTGGATCACCACCTACGAGCAGGAGAACAAAGACGCCAAGATCATTATCGTGGATATTGACGAAAATAATTTTTCGGCCAAGAAAGAGGACCTGGGCAAGATCATCGGCATGATCGATGCCGAGGTGCACGGCCTGTTCGACAAATCGCCTGTTGAGCGCAGCAAAAAGGCTGTGGCCCGCTAAGCGCAATAACCCTTAAGCAAAGAACCCTGGCGAGATCGCCAGGGTTCTTTGCTTTTATACCGTAT
>JBFLYZ010000038.1:0-36137 GCA_040756415.1 Bacteroidota bacterium | reverse complement strand
ATATCAACTGGCAGAACATTGGAGATGGCTATCGCCAACAGCTATAAAAATAAATTTTAAAAACCAGAGTTTTTTATTATATTAGCTTGATGCTTAACGCACAGGTGTTCATAGCATTTATCCTAGCGATATGTTGTAAGAAAGTTCAAGGTCAAATCAACCTTGTTCCGAATTTTTCCTTTGAGATATATGATACTTGTCCGAATACAGAAGACCAAGTACAATACGCATTAGGATGGGCCAAGTATAGCTGTAATTCTCCTTATATCTCAACACCCGACTACTATAATGCTTGTTCACCCGATACACTAATGGGAATCCCTAAAAGCTCCACTGGATTTCAAAATGCGCATCGGAATTGTACTGCCTACGCGGGACTGGTATCATATTCGATACCTGGCTGGCCAAATTATCGTGAGCATATCGGCATCCAGCTTAGCTCTCCGCTTACAATTGGTCAAAAATATTTTCTCTCTTTTTATACGGTTATGGGCGGAGATATTTTGCAAGGCGGCTACTATTTCTGTATGCCTTCTGACAAAATGGGAATGCGACTTTCAACAATTCCTTACAGTCCAAGCAACCCGGCACCAATAGATAATTTTGCTCATCTATATATGTCTTCAGTACTTAATGATACGTTAAACTGGATTCGTGTTTCTGGAAGCATTACGGCTGATTCGGCATACCAATATCTGATGTTAGGTAATTTTTTTGATGACTCTAACACAGATACGCTGCACTGGAACTGTTCTCAATGCCAAAATATTTTTGGTTATTTCTTGATTGATGATGTTTGTATTTCGACAGATTCACTTTTATGCAACGGTGGAATAGATTTAATGCCTTGCGTAACTTCTGTTGAAGGAGACGATTTCCATACGGCTACCAATATATACCCTAATCCAGCTTCAGAGTTAGTAACAGTTAGTTTCCCCTACAAGATTGATGGAAACCTAGAGTTGTATGACTTGATGGGAAAAATGATTGATTCGCAAATCATACGTAATGAAGAAACCTTCAGTTTTTCAGTTTTGACTTTGTCCGAAGGATTTTATTTCATTAGACTTAATGTATATGCACAAGGCAAAAGTTTTTCAAAAAAAATAATCGTTAAGCACTAAAAACATAATCTATGAAAATGAAAAATACGCTTCTATTGATAGTTTTTGCGCTATCTTCCGTTTGGGCCTTTGGCCAGGGAGGGGCTTTAGGTAATTTTAGAACTGCAACTCCTCTTCCTCTTGGTTGGACTGGAGGAACTACTCCAGGCGACCTTCAAATCCGCAATAATTTTGCTAATCAACCCATTAATTTTTTTGCTGGCGGTGCTGGACCACTCTTTCAACGCATGACCATTCTTGGCACTAATGGTTTCGTAGGCATTGGAAATGGCTTTACCAACCCGCTTTATCGCCTCGATGTGGACAACGACATCAATATCAACTGGCAGAATATTGGAGATGGCTATCGCATGAACGGGGTGACCATTTTGCAAACACCGAACTTTGGCGGCAATACTTAATGCAGGCGTTTTTGTCCGGTTTATTTGCGTATCTCGCTCATTTTTCTATCTTTGCTATAATGAAGCGTTATTTTAGAATATGCCTTTCTTCTTTCGTTTTTCTATGCTTCTCCTCTGTAGCGCAAATCAACCTTGTTCCTAATCCGAGTTTTGAAGATACCGTTAGTTGCCCTAGTAACCCTGGTGATATTAACAAAGCGATCGGATGGCAGTCTTTATGACTTTCCCCCGATTATTACAATGTATGTGGCCCGTCAGGCAGCACAGGAATTCCAAACAATTGGGGGGGATATCAGCTTGCTGCTGGAGGAAATGCATATGCTGGAATCTTAACATATATAAATTCAATTCCCAATTATCGGGAGTATGTCGCTCATAGTCTTTCATCACAACTTAATATTGGAACAAGATATTATGTATCCTTCAAAGTTTCTTTGAGTTTAGGGTTAATTGTGCCATCAAACTGTGGCTCAGATAATTTAGGAGCAAAATTTGTCATGGGACCATACACTTGCCAATCATTAGTTACAAACAGCGCTTCGATATATACCGATTCCATTATTACGGACTCAACAGGATGGACAAGGATTTTCGGCTCCTTTATTGCCGATTCAACTTACAATTATGTCGTTTTGGGTAATTTTTTTGACGATGCCAATACAGATACTGTAAGATTTTATAACGACTCACAAGATAATGCTTACTATTTCTTAGATGATGTATGTGTCAGCACTGATTCTGTCTATGCATACAATTATTTCTATACAAGTCTGAGCGAAAATAATTCACCGTTTCAAATTCTTTTTTATCCCAATCCCGTAACGACTCATCTGTTTATTGAAACACTTTCCGAACAAATAGCAGACGTAGAAATATGTAACCTTATAGGCGAGCGCTTATTCTTTGCCAAACAGGTTTCACTAAGACGCCTTACAATTGATACCGCTAATTTTGGTGCAGGATTTTTATTGGTAAAAATAAAAACAGAAAAACAAATCTTTATCTATAAACTCTTAAAACCATAGTTCATGAAAAACCGAAGCCTATTTTTAGTTACTGCTTTTATAGCAATTTGCCATTATGGATTTTCGCAATCTACTGTCTCCGGTATTGGCTTTGGCAATACTCGGACAACTGGGCTCGAGTTTCTTGGCTGGAACAATCTTGGTGTTTCCGGCTCACTTAATATCCGAAATGACTTTGCTAACCAACCTATTAATTTCCTTACGGGAGGTGCAACACTGGGATTTCAGCGCATGACAATTCGTCCTAATGGCTTCGTAGGCATTGGCAATGGCTTTACGAATCCAATCTTTCGCCTTGATGTAGACAACGATATCAATATCAACTGGCAGAATATTGGAGATGGCTATCGCCAACAGCTATAAAAATAAATTTTAAAAACCAGAGTTTTTTATTATATTAGCTTGATGCTTAAAGCACAGGTGTTCATAGCACTTATCCTAGCGATATGTTGTAAGAAAGTTCAAGGTCAAATCAACCTTGTTCCGAATTTCTCATTCGAAATCTATGATACATGTCCCAATACAGTAGACCAGATACATTTTGCAACTGGCTGGCGTAAATACAGCAGTAATTCTGTCCCAGATAATACAACTCCTGATTATTATAACGCATGTTCCTCAGATACCCTATTTGGCGTTCCTAAAAGCATAAATAACTTTCAGTATGCTCTCAGGAATTGCAATGCCTATGTTGGATTGGCAACCTTTAGCAGTGGTTATCCTAATTTCAGAGAACACATAGGCATACAACTCACTTCTCCGCTGGTAATCGGTCAAAAATATTTCCTGTCCTTTTATTCGGTTATGGGCGGAGACGTTTTGCAAGGGGGTTATTACTTTTGCATGCCTTCCGACAAAATTGGAATGCGTCTCTCCACTATTCCTTTCAACGAAAACAGCCCAACACCCATAGATAACTTCGCGCATTTGTATCTGCAAACCGCTCAAAATGATACTTTAGGTTGGGCTCGTATTTCAGGTAGTATTACCGCTGATTCTGCATACCAGTATTTGGTTCTTGGAAATTTTTTCGATGATGCCAATACAGATACTATTCACTGGAATTGTCCTCAATGTCAGAATATATTTGGTTATTTCCTCGTTGATGATGTTTGTGTCTCTACCGATTCCATGTTATGTAATGGAGGAATTGATATACTACCCTGTATGACCTCCATTTTCGAACAAGTGGCAGAAGAGGAAATTGAAGCGTTCCCCAACCCTACCACGGATATGGTTACAATTTCTTTTAAAGATAATTATAGCTATACAGTTGACCTTTATAGTATGGTCGGAGCGCTTTACTATTCAGATAATTCAAGTGGCAGCGATTCGATATCAATTAGGCTTCAATCATACCCTGCAGGAATTTATTTTCTAAAAATAACTAATAAAAAAAGTAATCGAGTAATCGCCAAAAAAATAATCAAACTTTAAAACAAATTGCCATGAAGACAAAAATACAATTTGTCATTATGACCCTTTTGGTGCTCATTTCAGCATATACTTTTAGTCAAGGAGGAGCTCTTGGAAATTTCCGACCATTAGTTGGAGCGCTTCCACTTGGCTGGACGGCTGGGACTCCAGGCGACCTTCAAATTCGTAATGATTTTGCAGGGCAGCCTATTAGGTTCTTCACTGGAGGCGCAACACTCTTAAACCAGCGGATGATAATTAATGGTTCCGGAGGCCCCACTGCTGGTTTTGTAGGTATTGGTAATGGTTTAAACCCGCTTTATCGCCTCGATGTGGACAACGACATCAATATCAACTGGCAGAATATTGGAAATGGCTATCGCATGAACGGGGTGACCATTTTGCAAACGCCTAACTTCGGTGGCAATACATACGTTGGCCCTTTTGCCGGGCTTAATACCGTTCCCCCTCTTGCCATTGGAAATACGTTTGTGGGTAATAATGCCGGTAGAGGCAATACTTCAGGCAATAGGAATACCTGTGTGGGCTCCAATGCGGGTCTGAACAGCACAACAGGCAGCTTCAATACCTATATTGGAACCGATGCGGGCAGAAGCTCGCTGGGTAGTTCTAACACCTTTGTTGGCGAGCATTCCGGCTCTTTTTTTGTGACCGGCAACGGCAATTCCTTTTTCGGCTCGCATTCCGGCATTGGGACCGGCACCAGTTCTGGCAACGACAATACGTTCATAGGATTATTAGCAGGACCCAATATTTTTAATACCGACCGGAATACATTTGTGGGCTCACGTGCAGGGACCAGTTGTAACACCGGCTCGGAGAATTCCTTTCTAGGATTTCAATCGGGGCAAAATACACAGTCGGGACAGAACAATGTTTTTATCGGTTTCCGTGCCGGACGCTTTAATCAACAGGGAGATAGCAATGTAGCGATCGGCAGTCTTGCAGGGCCTCCTTTCGGCTTTACCAACCTGATCAACGCCATAGCCATTGGAGCCAATGCCCGGGTACTTACAAACCAAACCATGATACTCGGAAATAATAGAGTTAGCGTAGGTATAGGCCTATCGGGCGCGCCAGGAGGGCCGCAAAATAAACTCGAAATTAATTCTGACCCGAATTCATTCGCATATACTGGAACTGGAAGCGGCCTTCGTTTCCGGCAGCTTACCACAGCCGGACCATTTGCCGCGCCCAATGGTTTTGCGCTTACCGTTGACGCTAATGGAGATGTAATACTTGTTCCCATAGGGGCCAATCCGTTTGCGCTTTGCACACCAGGGCCTCTGCCGCCAATTGCCGGAAGCATGGGAGCCGATCTTAATAACTTCAACTTTTATTTTGCCGATGGCCCCGTCATAACGCAAACCACGAACAATGTGGGCATTGGATACAATTGTGGAGCGCTGGTTGCTAAGCTGGATGTGGTTCAGAACGCGGGAAACCTCGGAAATTCCATCGCTGTAAAAGGCCTCGTTCCATTCCAGGCCCCTGGCGGTTCGGCCCCCAATGTGGCAGGCTGGTTTGAAGCTGCCTCAGGAGCCCTCTCAACGAGCTATGCCGTTTTTTCTCCTCCCGGTGGCGGGATCGTAAGTATCGGTTATCCCTTCGGAACCTTTGTAGCCGGAGCCATCCTTCAGGTGGCGGGCAATATTGATGCGAACGGCAACTTTTATCCCTCCGACTCCAGGTATAAAACAAACTTGAGCACCGTTACTGGAGCGCTTGACAAAATAAGCGGCATCAACCCTGTTTATTTCTATTACGACACCTTAACCTATGGGGTTCACAACTTTGAATCCGACAAGCAGATCGGCTTTATTGCTCAAAATGTCGATTCTTTCCTGCCCGAGGTCGTAACTATAAATGACAGCGGATTCTACTCCCTTGAATACTCCAAAATGGTTCCGCTCCTCCTGCAGGGGATCAAAGAACTCAAACAAATTGTTGATTCGCTCCAGCAGAACAGTCAGCGTACCGGAAACACATCTAACGTTTTAACGGTTGATCTGGCCAGCGATATTATCCTGTACCAGAACTACCCTAATCCTTTCGGTAACGAAACCATTATTAAATATTATTTGCCTTCCACTGCTAACGCGGCAAAGATGCTTTTCATGGATGAAACCGGAAGGCTGATAAAAGAAGTAGATCTGGCTACCACAGGAGATGGGCAACTAACCGTAAATGCGCAGGACCTGGCTTCAGGAATTTATACGTATTCCCTTCAGGTAAATGGGCAAACCATTCAGACCAGGAAAATGCAGAAAGTAAACTAAATACTTTTATCCAGGGAACGGGCCCTTGCAATATATTTGCAGAGCTCGATTTTTTATATGAAATACTTCACCGCGGATTACATTTTCCCCGTTTCTTCGCCACTTCTTGAAAACGGAGTGGTCATTACAGACGATGCCGGTGTCATCCTGGATATAGTCTCAAAAGAATCCATCCAACATCCAATATCCAATATCCAACATCTGAAAGGCATCATCGTCCCCGGATTCATCAACGCCCACTGCCACCTGGAGCTTTCTCACCTCAAGGCACAGATCAGTGAAAAAAAACAGATGCACGGTTTTATCAGCGAGCTGCTGCCCAGGCGGGGCTCCTTTACCGCGGAGCAGATCAAAGCCGCCATAGCCGAAGCCGAAGCCGAAATGCTGCGCAACGGCATCGTGGCGGTGGGCGATATTTCCAATACTGATCACAGCTTTGAGCAGAAAGCGAAAAAGAACCTATACTATCATACGTTCATCGAAGCCTTCGACCTGGCTCCTGAAAAAGCCGCGGAGGTTTTTCGGAAAGGAAAAGAATTACAGAAGCAATTAGAGAACATCCCCCTGCCCTCGCACAAGCAAGCCCACCCCCCTTCAAAGGGGGAACTCCCTTTCTCCATTGTTCCGCATGCCCCTTATACGGTCAGCCCGGAGCTGTTTGGGCTGATCTATGATCTGCAGCAAGACATGGTTTGCATACACAACCAGGAGAGCCGGGGCGAAGACGAGCTGTTCAGAAGCAAAAGCGGCCCCATGGCCGAACTGTTCTCCAGGATGGGAATGGACCTGCCCTGGATCAAAGGCGATGGGAAGGATTCTCTCCGTTACACGCTTTCACAACTGAACGCGCACAGGATACAATTGGTACACAATACCTATACAAGCGCGGATGATCTATCCTGGGCCAACTCCAAACTACAACCTGCAAACCTGCCTGGCCGGCAGGCAGGTTGCAAACTTTTTTGGTGCACTTGCCCTAACGCCAACCTGTACATTGAAGACAGGCTTCCCGATTACCAAGTATTCCTCAACGAGAAGGTGACCATCGGCACCGACAGCTACGCCTCCAACTGGTCGCTCAGCATCCTGGACGAGATGAAGACCATACAAAAACACTTTCCCTCCATAGCATTTGAAAAACTGCTGGAATGGGGCACGAAGAACGGGGCGGAGTTCCTGGGAATTGATGAGCGCTACGGCACCATAGCCACGGGCAAGGCTCCGGGCCTGAACCTGATCGAGCATGCCGACCTGTCGGGAGGAGAAGTGCGGCTCACCGAAAAAAGCAGGGTCAGGAAGCTGGCCTGACAGGACGCTCCCCGCTGCCACCCTGCCTCACTTGGTGTTGACCAGGGGCTTGAACTTGAGCAGGGCCTCGGCCACGGCCAGGTCTTGTGGCGTGGTGATCTTGATATTATCGTAGGTGCCGTCAATGAGGTGTATCTTCTCGCCTATGGATTCAACCACCGAGGCGTCATCCGTATAGCTGAACTTATACTCCTTCATATAGGCCTTTTTGATAACGGCCGTTGTAAAACATTGCGGGGTCTGGATGATGCAGTAGCGGGCGCGGTCAACCGCTACGCTTTTGGTCGATTCGATCTGCCGTATGGAATCGCTCATGGGTACGGCCGGAACAGCATTGCCGTACATCTCGGCCGCCTTATAGGCCGACAGGATGGTCTTCGGGCTGACCAGGGGCCGTACCGCGTCATGCACGGCCACTATACCCTCTTCCCTGACCAGCGACAGCCCGTTCTTCACCGAATGAAAACGGGTCTCACCGCCTTCCACCACTTTCACGGGCGTGGTGAAGTTGAACTCCCTGCACAGGTCCTGCCATTCGGGGATGAGGTGCTGCGGCAGCACGAGAATGATCTCGATATCCTGTTTAAGATCATCGAACTTGCCTATGGTATGCATCAGCACGGGCAGGCCGTTGAGCTTGAGGAACTGCTTGGGCACGGGGCTTTGCATGCGCGTACCGCTTCCTCCGGCCACGATAATGGCATACTTCTTCAGGGGCTTTTCCGTCATTCGTGATCCAAAAATAAAAAACCCGGGGTTTTTACCCGGGTTAATTTTTTAAATGATCAGCATGGCATCGCCATAGGTAAAGAAACGGTATTTCTCCTTGACGGCCTCTTTATACGCTTTCATGATCAGTTCGTACCCGCCAAAGGCGCACACCTGCATGAGCAGGGTAGACTCGGGCATATGGAAGTTGGTGATCATGGCATCGGCAATGCTGAAATCATACGGGGGGAAAATGAACTTGTTGGTCCATCCCTTGTAGGGCTTGAGGTAACCCTGCGTGGATACGGAGGTTTCGACCGCGCGCATGGTGGTGGTGCCCACCACGCATACCTTTTTCTTTTTATCCTTGGCGTGGTTCACCATATTGGCCGCCTTCTCGGTGATCTCCATCTCTTCCGAGTCCATCTTATGCTTGGTTAGGTCCTCCACCTCTACCGGGCGGAAAGTGCCCAGCCCCACATGCAGGGTGACCTCCGCGAACTGAACGCCCTTGAGCTCCATTTTTTTCACCAGCTCCTTGCTGAAGTGAAGGCCGGCAGTGGGCGCGGCTACGGCTCCTTCGTGCTTGGCGTATACGGTCTGGTAGCGCTCCGCGTCAGAAGGCTCGGGCTTGCGCTTGATGTATTTGGGAAGCGGGGTCTGCCCCAGCGATGTGATCAACTGCTTGAACTCCTCGTAAGGGCCGTCAAAAAGAAAGCGCAGCGTCCTTCCGCGCGAGGTGGTATTATCGATCACCTCGGCCACGAGCTGGTCATCATCACCGAAATAAAGCTTGTTGCCGATGCGGATCTTGCGCGCAGGGTCCACCAGCACGTCCCAGAGGCGGCTTTCGCGGTTCAGCTCGCGCAACAGGAACACCTCGATCTTGGCGCCCGTTTTTTCCTTGTTGCCGTACAGGCGGGCGGGAAATACGCGGGTGTTGTTGATCACCATCACATCGCCATCACCAAAATAGTTGTAAACATCCTTGAACTTCTTATGCTCGAACTTGCCCGTTTTGCGGTTCACCACGAAAAGCTTCGACTCGTCACGGTTCTTGGCGGGATACTCGGCCAGCAGGTCCTTGGGCAGGTTGAACTTGAATTGCGATAACTTCATAGATCTTTTAAGGGTTTAGGGGGTCATATACGGAGCTTCATGCCAGCGGGGATCTCGGGAAAGGCTCCTTTCATCGGTTAAATCTTACGGGATTTAATTTCAGGGCGCGAAAGTAATACATACGCACCCCCCTTGTCAAGTAAAATCTTAAAATAAAACGGACTTTTCGAATTGCTCTATGCTGAGCGCGTCTTCCAGCCTGAAATTACCGATGCGGGCGCGGCATAAGGCGGTGAGATGGGCCCCGCTGCCGAGCGCCCGGCCAAAATCGCGCGCCAGGGCCCGTATATACGTTCCTTTGCTGCATACCACCCTAAAGTCGACCTCGGGCAGGCCGATGCGCGTGATATCGAAAGCCGATATGATGATCTCCCGGGCGGCTATTTCGGCCGTTTTACCCGCGCGGGCTATGTCGTACGCCCGTTTCCCCTCTACCATCACCGCTGAAAAGATAGGAGGGGTCTGCATCTGCCGGCCCGTAAAATTCTTTGCCGCTGCGCGTATCATCGGCCCGGTAATGTGCGCGATGGGATATTCCCGGTCTACCGGCTTCTCCAGGTCATAACAGGGCGTGGTGGCGCCCAGGAAAAATGTACCGGTGTATTCTTTTTCCTGGGCCTGGTACTTCTCAATGTTTTTCGTTTCGCGGCCCGTGCATACGATCAGCAGGCCGGTGGCCAGGGGATCGAGGGTGCCCGCATGGCCTACCTTGACCGCGGGCGGCTTTTGTCCCGGAAATTCTTTTTTGAACGCATTCCTGATCAGCCAGCGTATCTTGTTCACGGCATCGAACGAGGTCCACCGGTAGGGCTTGTCGATGAGCAGGACCTTTCCCGCGATGAATTCTTCGGCCTTCATTCGGTCAAACGCTAAGTTCCATGCCCGTATAGAGGGCATAGGCCAGGAAAAGCACACCCAGCAGGATGCGGTAATAGCCAAAGTATTTGAAGCCGTAACGGGTCAGAAAGGCCACAAAGGCCTTTACGGCCAGCATGGCAACAATAAAAGCCACCCCGCTGCCGATGAGCAGCAATTGGATGTTCTGCCCGTTGATCAGGTCCTTCGACTCCCACAGGTCTTTGGCCGATGCCGCGAACATGGTGGGTATGGCCAGCAAAAAGGAGAACTCGGCCGCCTGCCTGCGGTCAAAGCCCGCGAATATGCCTCCAAAAATGGTGGCGGCCGCGCGCGACACACCGGGTATCATCGAGAGGCACTGGATCAGGCCTATCTTCAGCGCATCGGCATAGCTGATATCCTCAATATCCTTATACACGGCCTTTCGTTCAGCGCTCCAGCGGTCGAGCAGGATGAGCACAATGCCGCCAGCGATGAGCGATATGGAAACGGTAAAGGGGTTGAACAGGTAGGTTTTGATGAACTTATAGGCCAGCAGGCCGATCACCCCGGTGGGCAGGAAAGCGATCAGCAGCTTGATGTAGATCGTGATGCTTACGAAAAAACGCCTGATGTACAGCAGCAGCACGGCCAGTATGGCCCCCAACTGGATCACGATCTCGTAGGTCTTGGCAAACTCCGTGTCTTCCATCCGCATGAGGTGCTGGGCAAGTATCATGTGGCCGGTTGACGAAACGGGCAAAAACTCGGTAATGCCCTCGAGGATGGCGATGATGATGGCTTGAACGATGGACATGTAAACGGATTATTCCTTTTCCGCTGCGCCTGGCGTACCGGCCGGAAGCTTGCTCTTGGGTTTTCTCATGATGGCGTAGAACACCACACCGAAGCCGATCAGCAGCACGATGGGCGCCACGGTGAGCCTGCGCGTGCTGAATATCTCCTCGCTGAACTGCTTGGGGTCGGGCGATGCGCCACCGGCCATCAGCAGGAAGCCCGCGGCCAGTATCACCACGCCAATGATGATGTAGAGGTAATTCTCGCGGGGAATGGCAAAGCCCTGGGGGCCGGAAGGGGATTGCTTTTTATCTTTTTTACTCATGCGGTTCGTTCAACAGTTATTTGTACAGGTCCTCGGTATTGCTCTTCAGGTATTTTCGCACAGCGAGGCTGGTCGATAATCCTGAAATGATCATCCCGGTTAAAATTACCAGCCCAAAGAGGCTCAGGAACAGGGTCCCGTCTATCACGTTGAGCAGGTCGGGGATTTCGCGGAGGCTAAGGTACACAAATCCGATGAGCAGGACTATAGCCAGCAATCCGCCAAAGATACCCTGCAAAATGCCGGAAAGGATGAACGGCCGGCTGATGAACAGGCGCGTGGCGCCTACCAGTTGCATGGTGCGGATAAGAAACCGCTTGGAATAAATGGCCAGGCGAATGGTGTTGTTGATCAGCGCCACCGCGATCACCATCAGCAGCGCGATGAAAATGCCGAAGTAAAAGCTGATGGTCTTTACATTGTTGTTGATCTTGAAGACCAGGTTCTCGCGGTAATCGAACTCCTGCACGATCTTATCGGCCAGTATCTCGTTCTTGATCCAGGCTATGCTGTCGTTATTGGCGTAATCGGCCTTCAGGCGAAGATCGATGGAGGCCGGCAGGGGATTATAGCCGGTAAGGGGCATGAAATCCTCCCCCAGCTCGCTCTTGTAGATCTCAAGGGCCTTCTCCTTGCTGATATACTCGGTGGATTTGACATACGGCTTGGCATCAAGCGACTTCTGCAGCCGGCTGATGTCGACCTCCTTTGCCTCGTCCTTCAGGTAGATCTGGAACCCTATGTTCTCTTTGATATGCTCCGATACCTTCTCCGCGCTGAGCACCAGCAGCCCCAGCAGTCCCAGCAGGAAAAGCACCAGCGAAAGGCTGATGACCGTGGTGACGGATGAAGAGGCTACCCTGCGCCTGGAATATTTGTCGGCCATGGGAACGAAAATACAGATTAGGACCATGGCCCGGGTATGAACGGATAATAATTTTTCATAGAGAAATGTTAATTAATTGCCTCTTTATGAATTGGCGGATAACTGTTAACTTCGTGACCCTATGGAATATAACTTCAGGGAAACGGAGAAGAAATGGCAGGAATACTGGGCGAAGCACAAGACCTTTCGCGCGGATAACAATTCCTCGAAGCCTAAGTATTATGTGCTGGATATGTTCCCTTACCCAAGCGGTGCGGGCCTGCACGTAGGGCATCCCCTGGGCTATATAGCCAGCGATATCGTGGCGCGCTTCAAGCGCCTGAAGGGCTTCAACGTGCTGCACCCCATGGGTTATGATTCTTTCGGCCTGCCGGCCGAACAATACGCCATACAAACCGGCCAGCATCCCGCGGTGACCACCGAGAACAACATCAGGCGCTACCGCGAGCAGATGGATAAGATCGGTTTCTCCTTCGACTGGGAAAGGGAAGTGCGCACCTCCGATCCGGGTTTTTACAAATGGACCCAGTGGATCTTTCTGAAGCTCTTCAATTCGTGGTATAACCCCGAAACGGATAAGGCGGAACCCATTGAAAAATTAATTCAAAAGTTTGAACGTCAAAAGTCAAAAGTTACAGTCGGAGCGTCTGAGAAGCTATGGGGTGATTGTTCTGAAAAAGAACGGTCCGACCTGTTGATGAACTATCGCCTGGCCTACCTGAGCGAGGCCTGGGTGAACTGGTGCCCGCAGTTAGGTACCGTGCTGGCCAATGAGGAGGTGAAGGATGGTGTTTCGGAGCGGGGCGGCTACCCGGTGGAAAGAAAGCTTATGCCCCAATGGAGCCTGCGTATTACCGCCTATGCCGAGCGCCTGCTCAATGACCTGGATACGATAGACTGGAGCGAGGCCATTAAAGAGCAACAAAGGAACTGGATCGGGAAAAGCGAGGGGAGCAGTTTGAGATTCCAGATTGCAGACCCACCTGCCGGACAGGCAGGTTCCAAATTACAGATTGAAGTGTTCACGACACGGCCGGATACGGTGTATGGCGTTACCTTTTTAACGCTTGCTCCCGAGAACGAGCTGGTGCAGCAGATCACCACTGCAGAACAAAAACAAAAGGTGGAAACGTATGTGAACTACGCGAAGAATCGCAGCGAACGCGAGCGACAGGCCGATGTGAAAAAAGTGACCGGGGAATTTACGGGAGCTTACGCCATTCACCCGTTCACCAGTGCAAAAGTTCCCATCTGGATAGGGGATTACGTGCTGGCGGGTTATGGCACGGGAGCGGTAATGGGTGTTCCGGCACACGACAGCCGCGATTTTGCTTTCGCAAAGGAGTTCGGGCTGGAGATCAAAAAAGTGATCGCTCCGAATGACAAAGCGCTTGAAAAAGAAGAATGTTTCGATACCTATGACGGTTATGCGGTCAATTCAGAGCTGATCAACGGCCTGCAGGTAAAGGATGCCATAAAAAAGATCATAGGCGAGATCGAAAAGCGCGGACTGGGAAAAGGAAAGGTGCAATATCGTTTACGCGATGCCATCTTTGGCCGCCAGCGCTACTGGGGCGAGCCCATTCCCATTTATTATGAGAACGGCATACCGAAACCGGTCGATGAGAAAGACCTGCCTGTAGTGCTTCCTGAAATAGACAAGTATCTCCCTACCGAAACGGGCGAGCCGCCTTTGGCGCGTGCAAAGGACTGGAAGTACAAAGGCAAGTACGAATATGAGAAGACCACCATGCCCGGCTGGGCCGGCTCATCCTGGTACTACCTGCGCTATATGGACCCGAAGAATGAAAAGGAATTTGCTTCGAGGGATGCCATCAATTACTGGCAGAACGTAGACCTGTACATAGGCGGTGCCGAGCATGCTACCGGGCATCTGCTCTACGTTCGCTTCTGGACCAAATTCTTACGCGACCTGAATTACATTCCTGTAGACGAGCCAGCGAAGAAGCTGATCAACCAGGGGATGATACAAGGGGTGAGTGAGAGGATTCTAATGGTTACGGACAAATCAATCGTAGAGCACTTTAGAGAGCACTTTCAAAATCAGTTGCCTAAACAGATTGATTCAACAATATTTGTTACTCCTGAATTAGTCAATCGCTCCTACAATATTTTTGTTGGTCAAATTAGAACAGTGGATGACATTGATTTTGATGATAGATTTAAAGGGAAATTAACCCTTATAAACGTTGATATAAATGTAACATCGGGCAGGGGTTCTGATGCAGATTGGGTATCTATCGATGTTGCTAAATTTATTAAGTCGAGACCTGAATTTTCAGAAGCCTTTTTTCTTTGCAGAGATGGATATTGGCATGCAGGTAAATTTTATGGCAATGGTGAGGGTAAATTCATAACAATTCCTGCCGTTGAAAAAATGTCAAAATCAAAATTCAATGTAGTCACCCCTGACGATATATGCGATCAGTATGGAACGGACTGCCTCCGCCTCTACGAAATGTTCCTCGGCCCCCTGGAGCAAAGCAAGCCCTGGAACACCAATGGCATTTCAGGCGTTTCCAACTTCATCCGCAAGCTCTGGAGATTGTATCATTCCCCCTTTGAAGGTCCAAAGGACTCCCTTGGAGGTGGTCCGTCACGCAGTGACGGGGGGGATGTCTCCCCCTTGGAAGGGGGAATGTCGCGAAGCGACAAGGGGGATGTTTTCAACGTAAGCGATGCAGCCCCTTCCAAACAAGAACTTAAAGTCCTGCACAAGACCATCAAAAAGGTGCAGGACGATATTGACCGTTTCTCTTTCAATACCTCGGTAAGCAATTTCATGATCTGCGTGAACGAGCTCACCGAGCTGAAATGTAATAAGCGGGCCATACTCGAGCCCCTGGCCATTGTCATCTCACCCTATGCCCCTCACATTGCCGAGGAGCTCTGGAGCCGCCTGGGCCATAAGGAGAGCATAACCTTTGCTCAATGGCCTGAGTATAAGGCGGAATATACTGTGGAGAATTCGTTCAATTACCCCGTTTCGTTCAACGGCAAAACCCGCTTTTTTACCGAGCTCGACCTGGCCCTGAGCAAAGAGCAGGTAGAGAAAGAGGTGCTGGCCCTGGAACAGACCCAAAAGTACCTGGAAGGCAAGGCTCCGAAAAAAATCATCGTGGTACACAATAAAATAGTGAACATAGTCGTCTAATAGCCACGGGGTCAGGCTCCATAATTATGGCACAGAGTTTGACCCCGTTTTTGTATCTTAGAGAGGTAAAATGAAGCGTTTCATCTATATATCACTGGTTATCATGGCGGGAGCCGTTATGGTAAATGGCACCCTGCCCTCCAAAGCCCCGCAAGTACCCCTAGGTGACGGCAGCAAGCTGCGCACCATCAAGCACGATGCCTTCAAGCGGGGCGAGGTGCTCAAATACCGCGTGCATTACGGTTTCATCGATGCGGGCGAGGCCATTGTGGAGGTAAAGGACGAGAACAAGCTCATCGGGGGCCGCCCTACCTATCACGTAGTGGCCAACGGCTATTCCAAGGGCAGCTTCGACTGGTTCTTTAAGGTACGCGACAAGTACGAATCTTATATTGACGAGGAGACCATGGCCCCCTGGGTGTTCATACGCAGGTGCGATGAGGGCGGGTACAAGATCAACCAGAACTACGTGTTCAACCAGCACAAGAAGACCGTGGATGCCGATGGCAAGAACTTCGACACGCCCGAGTACGTGCAGGACCTCATCTCTTCGTTCTATTACGCGCGCACGCTGGATTTCAGCACCGCCAAGAAAGGCGACATCTTTACCATCACCAGCTTTGTGGACAACGAGATATTCGAGCTGAAGATAAAGTACATGGGCAAAGAGACCATCAAAACCAACCTGGGCAAGTTCAAGTGCATCAAGTTCCGCCCGGTGGTGCAGAAGGGCCGCATCTTCAAAAGCGAAGAGGACCTGAACGTGTGGGTATCGGACGATAAGAACAAAATTCCCATCCGTGCCGAGGCCAAGATACTGGTGGGCTCCATCAAGCTCGACCTGATCGGGTACATGAACCTGGCCTCTCCCATCTCCATCGTCACTAACTGACTTGAGGCAAACACCGCACGGGCGGGGGTTGAGCGAAATCATCCCCGGCTTACGCTTTTTTATATAACTTCGTCCGTACTTTAAACCATGGAACTTACTCCCGAGATCATTGAGCGCTTAAAGAAGCTGGACGAAAAATACCAGGCCATGGGCCAGAGCATGGCCAGCTACCTTGACGGGCTGCTCTGCTCCAACTACCTTACCTACTGGGATTACACGCATGTTGACAAGCTGCTCACATTGCAGAACCCCAAAACGGATTTCCCGGATGAGCTCATCTTCATCATTTACCACCAGATCACCGAGCTGTATTTCAAGCTCACCCTGCATGAGCTTGACCAGGTCGCGCATAACGGCCGCAACGTGCTGCCCAATGGGCAGGATATGGGATGGAAGGCTCAGCTTGACCCGAAGTTTTTCCTGGAGCGCCTTACCCGCGTAAACCGTTATTTTGAAGCCCTCACCCGCTCTTTCGATATCATGGTGGACGGCATGGAGCCCGAACAGTTCCTGCGTTTCCGCATGGCCCTGCTGCCGGCCAGCGGTTTCCAGAGCGCCCAGTACCGCATGATCGAGATCTCTTCGGTGGATTTCATACGGCTGGTGGATAAGGATGTGCGGCCGAAGTTTGAAGGGAAAAATGCCAGCATTGAAGAAATGTACGAGCACATTTACTGGAAACAGGGCGCTACCGAGCTGGCCACAGGCAAGAAGACGCTTACCTTAAAACAGTTCGAGAAAAAATATTCGGAGCAGTTCATTGCCCTGGCAAAAGAATACAAAGACAAAAATCTTTGGGCGAAGTATAAATCGCTCGGCAAGGCCGATCAGCAGGACCCCGGTCTCATTCATGCGCTCAAGCAACTGGATGTAAATGTGAACGTGAACTGGCCCCTGGTGCATTACAAATCAGCCGCCCGCTACCTGGGCCAGGACGGCATACCGGCAACGGGCGGCACCAACTGGCAGAAATACCTGCCCCCGCGTTTCCAGAAACGCATCTTTTACCCGGAGCTGTGGACCAAAGAGGAAATGGATGAATGGGGAAAGGCCTGGGTAGAGTCCATCCTGAAAAAATAATCAGGCCATGAGAAGAATTTTTATGCTGCTTACGGTCATCCTTGGCACCGTAGTATTTATTTCCTTTCGCCCGGGCAGCCCGCCCTCTACCATCACGCTTAACCCGGTTGATTATACCAAGACTCCCATCTACAAAAAGATCAGCAACAAAAAAGGCCTGAAACCGGAATACAAATACCTCGACAGCGTGGATATATTTTCCATCACCCACCTGAGCGACAGCCTGAAGATAACCGGTTTCATGGTACAGCCTAAAAAGCCCGGAAAATATCCCTGCATCATTTACAACCGCGGAGGCAATCGCTCTTATGGGCAACTGCTGGTGGGCACCGCAGTGCAGGTGATGGCGCCCATGGCCGCAAAGGGATATATCGTCATCGCTACGAATTACCGCGGGGCGGATTATTGTGATGGAAAGGATGAGTTCGGAGGATCTGATGTGAACGATGTGATCAACCTCATGCATTCGCTGGCCGAGGTCCCGATGGCCGATACCTCACGGATTGGCATGTTCGGGGTGAGCCGCGGAGGGATGATGACCTATCTCTCCCTGACCAAAACCAGTAAAATAAAAGCGGCCGTTGTTTCGGCCGGCATTGCCGATGCCTTTCTGAACAGCAGCAACCCTGATCATCCGGATATGATCACCGTGTACGAAGAGCTGGTTCCCGGCTTCAGACAGAACAAAGACTCTGTGCTTAAGATCCGCTCCGCAACCTGGATGGCGGAAAAGATGTGCCCAACCACCCCTTTGCTGATCCTGCATGGTACCGCAGATAAGCGGGTAAGCGTGAAAGAAGCCGAGAAGCTGGCCCAAAAGCTAAAGGAGCTGAACCGCAATTTCGAGTTCATCACCTATGAAGGCGATGATCATGGACTAAACAAGAACAAGGAAGCGGCCTTCGCGAAGACCCTGGGTTGGTTCGATAAGTACCTGAAGAATTAATTCTCCTTTTCCACCCAATCCCCATGCTCGCGTATGAGCGCGATCAGTTCGTCAACAGCCGTTTCGGTTGGAATATTGCGCTTTACTACTTCCTTTCCTTTATATAACGTGATCTTGCCTACCCCGGTTCCCACATAGCCATAATCCGCATCGGCCATCTCGCCAGGGCCGTTCACGATGCAGCCCATGATGCCGATCTTTACGCCTTTCAGGTGCGAGGTGCGCGCGCGTATCCTGGCGGTGGTCTCCTGCAGGTCGAAAAGGGTGCGCCCGCATGAAGGGCAGGAGATATATTCCGTTTTTGAGATGCGGGTGCGCGTGGCCTGCAATATCCCGAAAGCGGTGGAGTTCACCACCTGGGCCGGGGCGCAGCCCTCCTGCCTGATCCACACCCCGTCACCGAATCCATCCAGCAGAAGGGCTCCCAGGTCGGTAGAGGAATGGAGCTGGAACTTATCCTGCGGGAGGTCCCTGTAATTGCGCTTAATGATCACCGGCACTTTGCTTTTGCTGCCCAGCAGCTCGAAGAACATCCTTCTTTGCTCGGCCATGCCATGTTCGTTCATGGTATCGAAGATCAGCACTGCCGTTGCGTCCAAATCCCCTAGTTTGAATCCGGGATGCATAAGCGTGGCCAAATCCACCGCCACGAAGTTCAACTCCCTCGATCTGTTCTTCGCTGAAAAATATTCGCTTCCGCAGAACAGCGGGTAGCTTCTCGTTCTGTTCTTCAGCCCCGCCCACTTCTCTGAATTGTAAATGAGCCCCAGGGTACCGGGTATTTCAAAGTCAATGTCATTATCGCCCAGGTAAATATAATCGCAGGCCTGGTCGCTGAGGTTCCACTTATCCAGCGGCACGGAATAGCCGTACCCGAAAGGGAAAAAGGACGCAGCGGTCAGGCTGAGCGAAGGCGAAGCCTGCTTCTCCGAAAGGTCCGCGATCACCCTGGGTACGTTGTGCCCGCCCATATTGATCACTGCCGATGTTTCGCGCCTTTGATATTCGAACGGGGAGAAGCCTTCCGGAAATCCTCCCTTAAGGGCCGGGATCGTTTTGTGGCCCGCGCGCTTTGAATAGCGCCCCACCAGGTTGCGCGCCACCGGTATCTCGAACTCGGGTTCTTCGGTGAGCGAAACGCGTATCGTATCTCCCAGCCCGTCCTCCAGCAAGGCGCCTATTCCTACTGCTGACTTGATCCTTCCATCTTCCCCATCGCCCGCCTCGGTCACGCCCAGGTGCAAAGGATAGTTCTGGCCGTTCGCCATCATCTTGTTCACCAGCAGGCGGTATGCCTGCACCATCACCTGGGCATTGCTGGCCTTCATGGAAAGAACAATATCGTAATACTTCTCTTCTTCGCATATCCGCAAAAACTCCATGGCGCTTTCCACCATGCCCAGGGGGGTGTCGCCATAGCGGCTCAGGATGCGGTCGCTCAGCGAGCCATGGTTGGTGCCTATGCGCATGGCGGTGCCGTATTGCTTGCAGATCCGGATCAGGGGAAGGAACCGCTCGCGTATGCGCTCCAACTCTTCATTGTAATGCGCATCGGTGTAATCGATGTGCTCGAACTTTTTCTTATCGGCATAATTACCCGGGTTCACGCGTACCTTTTCCACTACCCTTGCTGCATGCTCGGCCGCATTGGGCGTAAAGTGTATATCGGCACAGATGGGCGTGGTATAGCCGCGTTTGCGCAGCTCCTTTTTAATGTTCTCCAGGTTACGGGCCTCGTTCAGGCTGGGTGCGGTGATGCGCACCAGCTCGCAGCCCGCCTCGATCATGCGTATGCTCTGCTCAACGGTCTTCAGCGTATCGAGCGTATCGGTAGTGGTCATGCTCTGCAGGCGTATGGGATTCATACCGCCTATCCCCAGATCGCCCGCTTTGACCACGCGGGTCCTGAAGCGGGAATATTCAGTCAGCGAATTACAGTATCTGAGCGCCATTTCCACCCTGCAAAGATACGCAAGGCCGGGGCTTCGCGGTCCTTTTTGAGCTACCTGCGCAAATAATTTTTCAGCAGGGCATTGGCAAAGATGGTAGCCAGGATGATCAGGGCCCCGATGTAGAAGTAGATGGTCAACTGCTTATCCTCGCTGAAGATGAAATAGGCCCAGATGATGCCGTATACCGTCTCCAGGTTGACGGTGAGCGTGACCGTATAGGGGTTGATGTTCCGGAGCAGGTTCACGCTGGCGATGAAGGGGAAGGCCGTTCCCACCGATGCGAAGAGCAGCAGCCAGGCCAGGTCGGCCCCGGGGAGGGCGAAAAACTCCCTGTCGAAAGAATCCGTGAAAAAAAGATAGATGGAAAGGGCCAGGAAGCCGCCTCCCAGCTCGTAGAAGGTGATCACGGGCGATCTGAGCTTGCGTACCAGCAGCCCATTCCATACGGTGAACAGCGAAGAGGTAAAGGCGGCCAGCACCCCGTAAATGATCCCTTCGGTGTACCGCGTTTCAACTTTAAAGATCAGGATGATGGCCCCGATGATGATCAGCCCGAACAGGATCTCATAGCCCAACAGCCTGCGTTTGTAAAAAAGGGGCTCTATAAAGGAGGAAAAAAGCGTTCCGGTGGAAAAGGCCACCAGGGCCACCGATACGTTAGATACTTTGATGGCGTGATAGAAACAATACCAGTGAAAGGCGATGATGGCGCCTATAACGAGCAGTTTGTACAGGTCCTTATCGCCAATGCGCAGGTCCTGGCGGATGTAGATCATGTAGGCCGAAACAAAGACAATGGTGAACAATACCCTGAACCAGACCAGTTGCAGGGCATCGACCGAGATGAGCTTCCCGAAGATAGGCGACCAGCCCCAGATGAAAACGATGAAATGCAGCAGGAGGAAATTATTCCGGGCCGTGACCTTTTCCATAGCAGGCGCCAAAGGTAAGGCCTATTTTCATCGCCCGGGGAGCCGATGCGCGGTTGATTGGCCATGCTTTGTGCGGGGAAGAATGTTCAGGCCTCCGGGCCAATATGAAATACCCAAAAACGGGTACCGATTATAGTATTTGAACGCGTAAGAAAATAACGAGTTTGATTTGCGTATTCCTCCCACCGGCCGCACCTTTGTATGGCAAAAAAGAAATGTCCCCTGTAACCTTTTTACAGAACAGATATGAAAACGCCTGACCTCAAGAAGATCGTTCTTTCCCTTATCCTGGTCCCTGCCTGTGCGGATTTGCTGGCACAAAACTGCCAGGCAGGTTTTTCTTTTACCGTTAATCAGAATGTGGTCGTCTTTACCAACACTTCCACCGGGGCCGGCATGCCCGTTTATTACTGGAGCTTTGGCGATGGCAATTATTCCTATGCCGCCAATCCAACGAACACCTACCAGTTCAGCGGCACCTATTACGTTTGCCTTACCTTATGGGACAGCCTGAACTTTAATTGCCAGAGCACGTACTGCGACACGGTGGTCATCACCAACGCTCCGCCCCAGCCCTGCAACGCATATTTCTACTGGTACCCCGACTCACTAAGCAACAGCGTGTATTTCTACGACTACACCACGAATAATCCCATAGCCTGGTCCTGGAGCTTTCCGGGAGGAAGCCCCTCCACCTCTACCATGCAAAACCCGGTAGTGAACTATGCCAATCCCGGAACATACCTGGTGTGCCTCACCGCTTATACCCAAACGGATACCTGTACGTATTGCGACAGCATCAATTACTACCCCTGTAATCTTACGGCAGGGTTTACGATGAACACTTCCGCTGACCCCACGGTCGTCTTCACCAACACATCAACGGGCGGTTACGCGCCCTCCTGGATGTGGAATTTCGGTGACGGCAATTACGCCTATACGCAAAATGCCTCCAACACCTATCTCTATAACGGGACTTATTATGTATGCCTGACCGTGTGGGACAGTCTGGCCACCAACTGCGCAAGCACATACTGCGATTCAGTGATCATTTCCAATGGGCAATCCGTGCCCTGTAATGCCGATTACGTTTCGTGGAACGACTCGACCAATAACGGCCTGGTTTACTTTTATGATATTTCAACTGGCGGTCCCTTTTACAGTTGGTACTGGGATTTCGGTGACGGCAATACATCCACCCAGCAGAATCCCACGCACACCTATGCCCAAACCGGCTGGTACCAGATCTGCCTGACCGTATTCTCGCAAACGGATACCTGCACCAACTGCGACAGCATGTATGTGCTGAAGCTGTCGGGAATAGAGGAATGGCTGTCCAGCGGAGCTGTAAATTATTTCCCTAACCCCACGAATGGAATGACCACCATCGCATACACCCTGAATGAGAGCGCAGAGGTTTCCATCGGGGTGTATGACCTGGTGGGAAACAAAGTGGAAACAATATTGGATCAGACGAGGCAGGAAGCCGGCAGCCATACCCTGAACTGGAATGCGGGGGAACAGGCTGAAGGTATTTACCTGTTACGTATCACGGTCAATGGCCACATGGCCACAGGAAAGTTAACCGTTATTAAATAACCATGGTTAACAAAACGAAAAGAGCGCTAAAGTTGGGGAGGCGCTCTTTTCTTATTTTTGCATGTAACCAAAAAAATCCTATGCCTATGAACCTTTTTACAAAATCACTAGTAATGGGAGCGTCTGCTGTACTGATCGGCAGCGCTGCTTATGCGCAATCTACCTGTACGGCCAGCTTTACTTACACCGTTACCGGCCTTACCCTGAATGTGACAAGCACCTCGACCGGTGTGAGCGGAAACACGCAATACGCCTGGACCTGGGGCGATGCAACAAACGGCACCGGTGCTACGGCATCGCACACCTACAGCGGGCCCGGCACTTATTCAGTATGCCTGCTGATCACCGATTTCACCACCTGCGCTGACTCCGCCTGTATAAATGTCGTTATAGGCAGCTCCGGCATAGAGGATTTCAGCAAGACCCTGCTGACCATGAACGTATCTCCTAATCCGTCCAACTCGCAGGCCGTGATCGGGTATTCATCCACCGCTGAAGGCGAGGTGCTGCTCGAAGCCTACGACATGCTGGGCAACAAAGTAGCGGTACTTGAAAAGGAAAGCAAACCGGCCGGCAGCTATGAGGCGCGGTTCGATACCCAAGGCCTTCCGGAAGGGATCTATTTTGTCAAGTTGCGCGTCAACGGGCGCGAGGCGGTGACCAAACTCACGGTGCTGCATTGATATCTTTCGCGTTGTGAATTGACACGAAGCGCTCCGTAACGGAGCGCTTCGTATTTCAGCATAAATCACATTCCTGCCGCGCTGTGCCCGGCCCGCTGTGGCTTATTTTCCCCAAGTGAACATTCCCTTTCCGCAATTCTCCCCTGGCCCGGCCGGCTGTACCTCTCATGAAGCGCCTGGCACAATTCTTTTACGGGTATCCCCCGGCAAAAATCCATTAACCTTTTTAAAAACCAATACCATGACCTTAGTTAAAAGAAACCAGCTCCGTATGCGCAGGCATTTGCGCAATCCATTCGAACGGCTGTTCAATCACGACCTGCCGTCACTCTGGGATGATGATATCCTGGAAACCGTTCCCTCGGTCAACATCACCGAGAAGAAAGACCACTACCGCATAGAACTGGCCGTGCCGGGTATGAAGAAAGAGGATTTTAATATCGAGGTGGACGGTAATTTTATCACCGTATCGGCCGAAAAGGAAAGCGAAAAAGAGGATGAGGAAGATTCACGCTCCTGGAAGGAATACAATTACTCCAGTTTTTCGCGCTCCTTCACGCTCCCGGATAACGCGGAGGCGAATGCGGACAACATCACCGCGAAATACGAAGACGGGGTGCTGCGCTTCGAAGTCCCTAAAAAAGCAGGGACTGAAAAATCGGGCGCGCGCAAGATAGAAGTTAAATGATTTACTGACCCGAAGGCCCTTCCCCCGCGGGGAGGGCCTTTGCTAAAAGATATGCCGTGAAAAACCCAGCCGTATACCTGTTCCTCCTGCTCCTTTATGCCTGCTCTTCAACCACTACGATCACGGGCTCGTGGAAGAACCCTTCCCTCCAGGGCAAAAACTATGAAAGCATCGTGGTGGTAGCCCTCACCAGCCACGCGGTGGCCAAATCAACGGTCGAGAACGATATAGCCGCCCTGCTGCGCGAATACCAGGTGAGCGTTAAAAGAGGCATCGATATCCTTCCTCCTAAATTAAGTAATTCGGATTCGGACTATGTACAGGTAATGAACAAGCTTCGCGACAATGGCGTGGACGGCATACTTACCATTTCGCTTTTAAAGGAGGAAACCGAGTCGCAGTATGTGCCGGGCGGGTATTCGTACGATCCTTTCCGTTTCGATTACTACCGCAACTTCTGGGGCTATTATTCGTACTGGTATCCCTACTCTTACAACCCCGGTTATTATGAGGAAAGCAAGGTGTATTACCTGGAGACCAACCTGTATGACGCGAAGACGGAGGAGCTGGTATGGTCGGCCCAGTCGCGCACCTACGATGTGCTTAACCTGCCATCCTTTTCCAAAGAGTTCTCGAAAAGCATAGTGAAGGAAATGCGTAAAGACGGGATACTGAAGGGAGAGCCGCAAAAAAAGAAGAAGGCCTGATCATTCATCCAGAAGCAGGAGCGCCTCGTTCAGCTCCGACAGGGTCTTGCCGTTCTTCTGCCTGCGGGCGACCGCTAAGCCGGATATATACGTTTTTCGCGCCAGCTCTCTTTCCCCGCTGGCCTCATACAGCTTGCCCAGCTTATAGTATGCGCCCAGGTAATCCGCATTGTCTTCGAGGACCTTTTCTATGACCCTTATCGCTTCGCTTATCTTATGTTCTTTTTCAAGCTCCAGGGCCAGCGCGTAATTCAGAAAGGTATCGCCCGGCTCTTTAGCCAGCATTTGCAGCAGCAGCTCTTTTCGCGAAACCGTCATACGATCCTGGTTGAAGCGAGCACGCGCCAGGCGTGCAGAAGAAGTTACAAGGCGGACTTAAATTGATTTAAAAAGCGTATATCGTTCTCCGAGTACAGGCGCAGGTCGTTCACCCTGTATTTCAATTGGGCGATGCGCTCTATTCCCATGCCAAAGGCGAAACCGGTATATTTCTTCGGGTCGATCTTGCAGTTTTCCAACACTGCCGGATCCACCATGCCGCAGCCCATGATCTCCACCCAGCCCGAGTGCTTGCACACCGCGCACCCCTTTCCTTCGCAGATGGAACAGGATATATCCATCTCCGCGCTGGGTTCGGTAAACGGAAAATAGGACGGGCGCAGCCGTATCTGCGATTTTTCGCCAAACATTTCTTTGGCGAAATACAGCAGGGTCTGCTTCAGGTCAGCAAAAGAAACCTGCTCATCCACGTACAGGCCTTCCACCTGGTGGAAAAAGCAATGCGCGCGGGCTGAAATGGCTTCATTGCGGTACACCCGGCCGGGAAAGATCATGCGTATGGGCGGCTGAGTGCTTTCCATCACGCGCACCTGCACGCTCGAAGTATGCGTGCGCAGGGCGATCTTATTCTGCTCATCGATAAAGAAGGTGTCCTGCATATCGCGGGCGGGATGGTTCTCGGGGAAGTTGAGCGCGGTAAAATTATGCCAGTCGTCCTCGATCTCGGGCCCGTCAGCCACCGTAAAGCCTATGCGGCCGAAAATCTCGGTGATCTGCCTGCGTACAATGGAAATGGGGTGCCGCGTGCCCAGGGCGATGGGTTCTGCCGGAAGGCTCAGGTCCGGCTCATGCGCCTCGTCCGCAACATCCGCCTGCTCGAATTTCTGCTTCAGCTCGTCCAGCTTCGCCTGTGCCTTGTTCTTCAGCTCGTTCAGCTTCTGGCCCATTTCCTTCTTCAGGTCGGGCGCAACGGTTTTGAACTCATCGAACAACAGCGATATTTTGCCCTTGCGGCTAAGCCACTTTACACGGTACTCCTCAACCTGCTCTCGGGTGGTAGCCGTAAAGGCTTCTATCTCTCTTAGTATTTCCTCTACCTTCTCCTTCATATCATATTTTTTTCAGCACGATCATTTTCAGTATGCGCACGTCCTTCTGAGGCCGGTCGTTCTTATCGCGCTTCATGGCGGCTATTTTGTCCACCACATCCATGCCCTGTATCACTTCACCGAACACCGTATAGCTTCCGTCCAGGTGAGGCGTGCCGCCCTCAGATGTATACGCCTGCTTTTGCTCGGGCGTGAACTGGTACAGCGGGGCCATGGGAAGCTGCTGCTCCACCTGCTTGTCGATCATGACCGAATAAACCTTCATGCTGTCTTCCTGCTTCTGGTCAGCGAATTGCCTGTACTTTTCCAGTATCCATTTGTTCTCCGCCTTGTTCACCGTTTGGTTGTACAGCCTGGCCTTGGTGATGCGCCTGGCCTGAACCTGCAGCAGGCTGTCGCTGAACTTTTTTCCCTGCACGATGTAAAACTGGCAGCCCGAACTTTCCTGCTTCGGGTTGATCAGGTCGCTTTCGCGGGCAGCCGCCAGCACCCCTCTTTTATGAAAGAGCTTCGGGTTGAACTCGGCCGGTATCCAGTATCCTGCATCTCCATCGCCCAGCAGCTCGCCCGGTTTGGCCTTCTTCGAGTTCGGGTCTCCGCCCTGGATCACAAAATTCTCGATCACCCGATGGAACAGCAGGCTGTCGTAAAAATGCTCGCTCACCAATTTGAGGAAGTTATCGCGGTGAAGGGGGGTTTCGTTATATAGCTTCACCCGTATCTCGCCCTCCGTGGTCAGGATCATGACCACCGGCTGCCATGGAACCGTATCGTTCATGATCTCAGGCGGATAAGGAGGTAGTGGCGGATTGGGGTTCTGGGCTCCCGTTTGCCCTGGGGGCGTTTCCTGCAGCTTCTGTTTGGGCACACAGTGCAGCCCGGCCAACATTATGGCAGTCAAAGCTATAGGCAGGATAATTTTTCGCATTCCGGTTAAATTACTATATTTGCTTAGCAAAGTTAAGCATTACTGCCAATTATGGGAGTTGCTTAATTTGGCTTATAATAAACCCCGTAAATCATGAAAAAAGTACTGCTCGGAAGTACCGCTCTGTTTGCCATGATACTCATGGCCATGAGCCTGCTTCAAACATCCTGCGCCAAAGAAACCGACTGTTCGGCAGTTGTTACCGTGCTCGATACCGTGGGTACTCCCATCGTGGGCGCTACCGTTAAGCTGAATTACCAGGGCGGTGGGCTGCAGAGCGACCAGCAAACCACCGATGCCTCAGGCAGAGCCTCCTTTACTTTCAAATACGAGGCGGTGCTCGATATAACGGTAACTCATCCGCAGCACCCAACCACTACCGGCATTATCAAGCTCGAGGCGGGAAAAACGGTGAATAAGACCATTACCATGCCCTGATCAGTTCACCGCATCGCTTTTCCGGAAATAATCCAAAATAGCTTCTTTGATCAAACGCGACTGCTGCATCGGCTTAAGGTGCGGCAGTTTTGCTGTTGAGCGCCAGTGAGGCCAGCCCTCGGCATCCATGCCTTCGTATTCATAATAACCGTAAGGCGCCAGCAGGGTACAGATCGCAATATGGATCACCTCCAGCTTCTGGTCCTTGCTGAACTGGCGGTAGCCTTTTCCCAGCTCCTGCACACCGATCAGGAATAATACGCCCTGCTCATCCAGTTCGGCATTGAACTGGTCAGAGAGCTTTCTCACCAGGGCATTCCACTCTTTTTCAAACTCTATGTCCATTCCGTGAATTGCGAACGGGTACGAATTTACGAATGATAGAACCCGCTATCCGTATATTCGCAAAAAATTCGTAATTCGTTGCGGTGAACTGGATCGATATAGTTATCTGCATTCCCCTCGTCTGGGGGCTTTACAAGGGCTTTACCAAGGGCCTGGTCATCGAGCTGGCCACCCTTGCCGCTTTCTTCCTCGGCATCTGGGGCGCCATCCACTTTTCAGACCTGGTCTCGGCACTGCTGCACGATTGGGGGCTTACATCCGAATACCTCCCGGTGATCGCTTTCTGCCTGGTCTTCCTGGGGATCATCATTGGCATTTATGCCTTCGGAAAATTTGTGGACCGTACGGTCAGGGCCGCTTCGCTGGGGCTGTTCAACAAGCTGGGCGGGGCCCTGTTCGGAACGCTCAAGTTCGCCATGCTGCTGAGCGTGCTTTTTTTCGTGATCGATGCCGTTGAGAAAAGCTACCCGCTAGTGCCCCTGAAGGCCAAAGAAAGCTCGCTGCTTTACCGGCCTGTATCCCAAATCGCCCCTTATGTCATACCCGGCCTGAAGGACAGCAAGGTAGGCGGGATCCCGGGCCGCGATTCCACCGGCATCTTTATGGAATTTTGAGCTACCTTGCATCTTTACTTTAAATTTTCCACATGAATGCCCGCCAGTTGACCATCACCGCGGCTGCTACAGCCATCGCCCTTACCGCTATCCTTAACATTTTCAGCGTGAAAAGCCAGCCCAAACTGCTGGTCTTCCCTCCCGGCAGCAGCTACGAAAAGGAGTGGAAGAAAGTGGATTCGCTGAGCAACAAGGGCCTCTATAAATCGGCCCTGGACGTGACCGAAGGCATTTATACCAAAGCCAAATCGCAGAATAACGCCCCCCAGTTGGTGAAGGCCATTATTCACCGCATGAAGTTCGAGCAATACATAGAAGAATACTCGCTCGAAAAAGCGATCAACAAGCTGAGCCAGGAAACAGAGCAGGCCAAGTACCCGCTCAAGCCGGTGCTGCACTCCATGCTGGCGCAAACCTACTGGAGCTATTACAGCGCCAACCGCTGGAAGTTCGACCAGCGCACGCAAACGGTCAATTTCAGGAAAGACGATGTCTCGACCTGGGACCTCACCTCCATTGTCGACCAGGTGGTGAAACATTATCAATGGAGCCTGTCCAGTGCCGACTCGCTCAAGAAGACCAAGCTCGATATTTACGATGCGGTGCTGGAGACCGAATATGATTCCAAAAAGTTCAGGCCCACGCTCTATGATTTTCTCGCGCACAGGGCCCTCGACTTTTATATGAATACCGAACCCGAGATCACGAAACCCGCTTATAGGTTCGAGATCAGTTCGGAGGATTATTTCCAGCCCTACGATGTGTTCATGAAATACAACATCGGCTCCAGCGACAGCCTCTCGCTGAAGTTCTATGCCGTAAAGATCTTCCAGGAGTTGCTCGACCTGCACAGCAAGGACAACGATCCCTCCGCGCTGGTGGATGCCGACCTCAGGCGCCTGAAGTTCATCCGCAGCTATTCCACTTCTGAGTTCAAAGACAGCCTTTACCTCGAATCGCTCAGGCAGCTTGAAAAGAAATTCTATTCGCACGAATCCTCGGCAGAGGCAGCCTATGAGATAGCTTATGTGGCCTACAGCCAGGGGCTGAAATACCAACCCCTGGTATCGGATGAATATAAATGGAAGATGAAAGAGGCCGTTTCGGTCTGCGAGCAGGGCATCAAGCGCTTTTCGCAGTCGCACGGGGCAAAGAACTGCCAGGCCCTGATCGAGACCATAGGCCAGAAAGACCTCGATTTCCAAGTCGAGAAGGTGAACCTGCCCGATAAGCCCGCTCTGGCGTTCGTTCAGTACAAGAACCTGAAGAAGATCTGGCTGCGCGTGTGCCGCATGGATATAGACAAATACAACAATGCGGTGGAGAAACTATACGGTGAAGAGCTGGTTAAGAAATACCTGAAGCTTTCGCCCCTGAAGGAATGGAGCCTGGACCTGCCCGATGACGGTGATCACCAATCGCACTCGGTGGAGATCGCGCTGCCGGAGCTGCCCCTGGGGCACTATGTGCTGCTGGCCTCCGATAATGCCGGTTTCCAGTATAAAAAGAATGCGATCGCCTATACTTCCTGCTGGGCCTCTGATATTTCGTATCTCAGCCGCAAGAACGAGGACGGCAGCTACGATTTCTACGTGCTGTCGCGCGAAAAAGGCAGCCCCCTTAAGAACGTGACCGCTCAGCTCTGGTACGAAAAATACAATTACATGACCCGAAACTACGAGTACGTGAAAGCGGAGAAGTACGCTTCGGACGACAATGGCTTCTTTAATGTGCCCGTGCAGGGAAAGGATTACCGCAATTTTAACGTGCAGTTCATCAACGGCAAGGACGAGCTGCATACCGACTACGCCATTTACCAGTACAAGCCTTATGATTACAGTCAAAAGATAAGCACCAAGACCTTTTTCTTTACCGATCGCATGATCTACCGTCCCGGACAAACGGTATATTTCAAAGGCATCATGATACAGGCCGATGGGGACAAGAACGAGATACTGGTCAACCATTCCACTACGGTTACCTTCTATGACGTGAACAGCCAGAAGGTGGCCTCGCTCGACCTGAAGACCAACGAATACGGCTCTTTCAACGGCAGCTTCACCACGCCCCAGGGCATGCTCAACGGGCAGATGTACCTGTACAACGGCAGCGGATCGGTGTATTTCTCGGTCGAGGATTACAAGCGTCCCAAATTTGAGGTGACGGTCAATCCCGTAAAAGGCTCGTACCGCCTCGATGACGAGATCAAGGTCGAAGGATCGGCTAAATCGTACTCGGGTTCCAATATCGATGGCGCCCAGGTGAAATACCGCGTGGTGCGCAATGCTTCTTTCCCTTCCTGGTGGTACTGGTGGAGGGGCCATTACCCGTCTTCGCCCGAAATGGAGATCACCAGCGGCATGACCACCACCAACGATACCGGGGGCTTTGTGATCAGCTTCAAAGCCATTCCCGACCTGAGCATTTCCAAAGACCTTGCTCCCACTTATAACTTTACCGTGTATGCCGATGTGACCGACATCAATGGCGAAACCCACAGCGCGCAGGGCAAGGTGAACGCGGCCTATACGGCCCTTAACCTGGCCGTAGGGTTAGGCGAGAAGCTGGAGAAAGAAGGGAAGAACAAGTTTTTTGTCAGCACCACGAATATGAGCGGCCAGTTCGAACCGGCCAGCGGAACCGTTGAAGTGTACAGGCTGCAGGAGCCGAACAAGGTGTTCCGCGGCCGCAGGTGGGAACAGCCCGATAAGCAACTGATGAGCAATGAAGAGTTCGCCAAGCTGTTCCCCCTCGATCCTTATGCCGGTGAGGACGATAAATACAAATGGGCAAAGGGCGCTAAAGTGTTTTCGAAAAACTTTTCCAACTATGAAAAGACATTGCCTGACGGGAAAAGCAAAAAACAGGTTTCAGACAGCGTACTGTTCCCGGTAGGCGCATGGAAAACGGGCGTGTACGTGATGGAGACGCGCACCAAAGACAAATACGGAGAAGAGGTAAAGGACATACGCTATTTCACGCTTTATTCATCAAAGGAGAGCAGCGTGCCCGCCAATTTTGAGAACTGGTTCACTGCCATAAAAACCTCGGGCGAGCCCGGGGAGAAAGCGCAGTACATCATCGGTTCCAGATGGGACAGCGTTCACGTGCTTTACGAAGTGGAGCACAAGCGGCAGATCGTGACCAAGGAATGGATACTTCTGAACGCTTCGCAAAAGCTGATCGAGATCCCGATTGAGGAAAAGTACAGGGGCAATTTTGCCGTGCACTTCACTTTCGTACGCAACAACCGCATTTTTACCCATAACGAGAATGTGATGGTGCCCTGGACCAACAAAATGCTCGATATCGAGTTCGAGACCTTCCGCAACAAGCTGCTGCCGGGGCAGACGGAAGAATGGAAGCTGAAAGTGAAGGGCATGAATGGCGATAAGGTTGCTGCCGAAATGGTGGCCACGCTTTATGACGCCTCGCTGGATGCCTTCCGTCCCAACAACTGGTATATGAGCCTGTACAACACCTATTATTCTTCACTCTACTGGAATTCCCAATCGTACGGAGCCAATCCCTCCGTATTGTATGGCGAAGACTGGAACAGATCTCCCTCGTACTCTGCCCGCTATTACGATCAACTGAACTGGTTCGGCTACAGCTCGGGCTATTACACTTACCGCTGGGATTATGGCGAGGGAGGGATGATTTTAGGCAATGTGATGATGGAAAGCAAGTCCGCTCCGGACGACAAATCCAAGGACGAGGAGCCAGGCGCCCCCATGAAAGGCAACAAGAACGGAAAATACAAGGAATCGGAAAAGACGGATTCGATGAAAAAACCGCAAACCATCACGGGCGGGATCCCCGGTTCATATGGAGACGTTACGGGCGGTGTTGTTGATCAGACCGGGAAAGACGGTAAGTCGGGCGAAGATCTTTCTAAGGTGGGCGCCCGCGTAAACATGACCGAAACCGCTTTCTTCTATCCTGACCTGATGACGGACGAGAACGGCAGCTTGGTCATCAAGTTCACCGTTCCCGAGGCGCTCACCAGGTGGAAGATGCTGGGCTTTGCGCATACCAAGGACCTGAGGTTCGGGCAGGCCAGCAACGAGCTGGTTACCCAGAAAGACCTTATGGTAGTGCCCAATGCCCCCCGTTTTTTCCGCGAGAACGATAAGATGACCTTCACGGCCAAGATCACCAACCTCAGCGGCAAAGACCTCAGCGGAAAGGTGGCGCTCTATCTCTACGATGCCACCACCATGAAAGAGATCAGCCATAAAATGCTGCTGGCCGTGCACGGCACGTTCGCCACGATAGGAGAGCGGGATTTCACCGTTAAGAAAGGCCTGAGCACCCTGGCCGAATGGGAGATGAGCATTCCCGAGGGCTATGGAGCCATCACATATAAAGTGGTGGCCAAGTCCGGCAACCATTCGGATGGGGAAGAGATGGCTGTTCCCGTGCTGACCAACCGCATGCTGGTGACGGAAACCATGCCCTTGCCCATACGGAGCAATCAGACCAAGACCTTCTCGTTCGAGAAGCTTATTTCCCAAAATGGCGGATCCAAAACGCTGAAGAACCACAAGCTTACGCTGGAGTTCACTTCCAACCCCGCCTGGTATGCGGTGCAGGCGCTGCCTTACATGATGGAGTATCCTTACGAGTGCTCCGAGCAGACCTTCAGCCGCTATTACGCCAACAGCATCGCATCGCATATCGCCAACTCGTCTCCCAAGATCAAAGCGGTGTTCGAAGCCTGGAAGAACAAATCGCCTGACGCTTTCGTGTCCAACCTGCAGAAGAACCAGGAGCTGAAGTCGGTCATGCTGGAGGAAACACCCTGGGTGCTGGAAGCCAAGGACGAGAGCGAGCGTAAGCGCAGGATAGGGCTGCTCTTTGATCTCAACCGCATGGCTTACGAGCTGGACAAAGCCCTGAACAAGCTCATGAAGATGCAGGCACCCAATGGAGGCTGGCCCTGGTTCGAGGGCATGCCCGATAACCGCTACATCACCCAGCACATCGTTACCGGCATGGGCCACCTCGATCACCTGGGCGTGAAGAACGTGCGCGATAACTACAAGGTATGGGATATGGTGAAGGATGGAGTGCGTTACCTGGATGACCGCATACGCGAGGATTATGAGTGGATACTCAAGCACGATAAGGCTAACATCGACAAGAACCACCTGTATTACGAGCAGATACAATACCTGTACGCCCGCTCCTACTTCAAGGATATCACCATCCAGAGCAAGAATCAGAAAGCCTTTGATTATTATAAGGGACAGGCGCAGAAATACTGGCTGCAGAACAACCGCTACATGCAGGGTATGATCGCGCTGGCGCTTCATCGCTATGACGACAAGAAGATCCCGGCCGATATCATGAAATCGCTGAAAGAGACCGCCATCAACAGCGAGGAGATGGGCATGTACTGGAAGGATAATTACGAGGCCGGCTGGTACTGGTACCAGGCTCCCATTGAGTCTCAGGCCCTGCTGATCGAAGCCTTTGACGAGGTGGTCAAGGACCAGAAAGCCGTTGATGATCTGAAGGTGTGGCTGCTCAAATCCAAGCAAACGCAGGACTGGAAGACCACCAAGGCGACCACCGAAGCCTGCTACGCATTGCTCCTAAAGGGAACAGACTGGCTGGCCACGGAAAGCAATATCGAGATCGTAGTGGGTTCGCTCAAGATCGATCCCAAGACATCGCCCGATATCAAGCAGGAAGAGGGCACCGGCTATTTCAAAACATCGTGGAACGGTAACGAAATAAAGCCTGATATGGGCAAGGTGACCGTAACCAAAAAGGACCAGGGTGTAAGCTGGGGCGCGCTCTACTGGCAATATTTCGAGCAGCTTGACAAGATCACTCCATCCAAGACCCCGCTGCAGATCAACAAGAAGCTGTTCATCGAGAAGAATACGCCCAGCGGACCGGTGATCACCCCCATTGGAGACAACACCGCGCTGAAGATCGGTGACAAGGTAAAAGTGCGCATCGAGATCAAGGTGGATCGTGACATGGAATACGTGCACATGAAAGATATGCGCGCTTCCTGTTTCGAACCTACCACCGTGTTCTCCTCCTACAAATGGCAGGACGGGCTGGGTTACTACCAGAGCACGCGCGATGCGGCCACCAACTTTTTCTTTGATTATTTACCCAAGGGAAGCTATGTGTTCGAATACCCGCTGGTGGTTACGCACAACGGTGATTTTTCAAATGGCATAACCAGCATTCAATGTATGTATGCCCCTGAATTTACAAGCAATTCGGAAGGCATACGGGTTAAGGTGGGGAAATAGGTCACCTGACCGCTATCTCGCCAATAAGGTAGGTACAGGCCTGCCCGCTGATATGCACCCGCTCGCCCAGGTGCTTGCATTGCAGATGACCTCTGCGCGGGGAAAGCTGGATGGCCGTCAGTTCGCTTTTACCCAGCCTGGCAGCCCAGTAAGGCGTTAAAGTAGTGTGCGCTGAGCCGGTAACCGGGTCTTCATTGATGCCCGATTGGGGCGCAAAGAACCGGGAAACGAAATCCGCCTCATTGCCTTTTGCCGTTACGATCAGCCCGCGTGCGTCCAGCTTAGCGATGCGGTCATAGTTCGGGGCCAGCCGCTCGAGATCCGATTGCGAGGCCAGCACCGCCAGGTAATCGGTCTTCCCTTTATATGTTTCTATGGGAACCGTTCCTATCCCTTCTATAAGGCCCTGCGGCACATCAGCCGGAGTGATCACGTCAGCCGGGAAATCGAGCGTGAGCAGATCCCTGTTTTTTTTCACTTTCAGTATACCGCTCCGGGCAGAGCTGAATACGATCTCGTCACGGCCATACCGGTGATAAGCGAATATCACATGCGCGGATGCCAGCGTAGCGTGCCCGCAAAGGTCCACCTCTACTGCCGGGGTAAACCAGCGTATGCCGAACCGGTCCTTATTCGGAACAACAAATGCCGTTTCGGCCAGGTTGTTCTCCGCGGCAATAGCCTGCATCAGCTCTTCATCCAGCCATTCCTTCAGCACGCAAACAGCGGCCGGGTTCCCACCGAACAGCTTACCGGTAAAGGCATCGACCTGGTAAATGGGTAGTTTCATATGCGTTACTGGATCACGACCTTTCTGACCGCCTTCGATCTGCCGCTTTGGACCTCGGCCAGGTAGATCCCGGGAGGAAGGTCAGAAACATCTATCTTTATTTTATCCGCATCCGAGATCTGTAAACGCACTTGTTTTCCGTTAAGATCAAAAACGGATACCGTTGTACTAAGTGCTGTTCTATCTTTCAGCTCAATGAAAACATAATCGTTAGCCGGATTGGGATAGACCGACAGGTACACCAGCGAAGGCTGCGCGTCTCCAATTCCCACCGCATCGCTTAACTTACGGTTATAGGCTCCATGCCCATGCGTAAATGCAACCAGCTTCCTGTCGCTGGCAAGATGACCCGCGATCGCGGCTATACGTTTGATATGCATGACCTTGGTTAATTATACCGAAGGTCGTGAAAATAATTCATACCCGATGAAAGGCGTAAGCACGCTCGGCCCCGC
>JBFLYZ010000037.1:0-37190 GCA_040756415.1 Bacteroidota bacterium | reverse complement strand
GCTGTTGCACACAAGCGGGCTCCGGCCCGCTTTTTTATGGTCTTAAAACCCGGGCAACGGCAAAGTCCATCGGTATAATAATCTCTACACTTACACTAGTGAAGACCTGTTTTAGCATTTTTGTTTATTTAATATCTGCTCTGCTGTATAAAAGAGTGAACCTGAAATCCCTTTGTTTGTTTTTTAAGCTGTATTTACTACTTTTATCAGTATAACACCGACCAACATGAAATTGAGTACCTCATTCCTTCTTTTCCTGGCAGCTCACTTTCCGGTATTTGCCCAGGGCGTTTGGAACCAAAAAGCGAATTGTGGCGGGCTCGGCAGATCGGGCGCAATAGGCTTTTCCATTGGAACAAAAGGCTATATTGGAACTGGTTATGTAGGCACATCGACCAATACATCTGACTTCTGGGAATGGGATCAAAGCACCGATACCTGGTCGCAAAAAGCGAATTTTATAGGCGGGCCCTGGGATGGAGCTTCGGCATTTTCTATTGGAAATAAAGGGTATGTTGTTTTTGGACGTGATGCCACATTTGGATACATGAATTATTTTATGGAATGGGATCAGGCAACTAACACTTGGACATGGATAGGTAATTTTCCTGGTTTCGCAAGACTTCAGGCTACCGCTTTTTCCATAGGTACTAAGGGTTACGCAGGTACAGGATATAACGGCTCCAATTATATGCAGGACTTCTGGGAGTGGAACCAGTCCACGAACACCTGGAGCCAAAAAGCCAATTATGGAGGCGGAAACCGTGGAGGAGTATTCAGCTTTTCGCTAGGTGGCAGAGGATACATAGGTACCGGCTATGACGGAACTGCTTTTCAAAATGATTTTTGGGAATATGACCCGGGAACTAATACATGGATACAAAAGACAAATCTGCCAGCGGCTATCCGTGCTAATGCCATTGCCTTTTCGATCGGCACAAAAGGATACTGCGGCCTTGGCAATAATGGTAATAATTACTATACTGATATTTGGGAATGGGATCAGGCTACTAATACCTGGATCCCCAAAGCGAATTTTACCGGACTTCCGAGAGCCGGTGCGGAATGTTTTTCAATAGGAACCAAAGGATATATAGGAACCGGCTATAGCAATGTGACCCCTATTTATCTTTCTGATTTTTGGGAATTCAGTCCCAATGCGCCTGCGAATGATAATAGCTTATCGGCTGTTACTTTAACACCGAACTCATTATGCTCGTTTACCAGCGGCACCTCTTTTGACGCTACGGCAAGTCTTCCTGCCAATTGCGGTGGAAATCCGGATGACGATGTCTGGTATAAATTCACTTCATCTTCGGTAGTTACATCGGCTATTATTACAGTGGCCCCTTCCTCTTCTTATGATGCTGTTGTAGAAGTTTTAGATAATTCAATGTCGAGTGTGGCATGCGGCAATTCCGGAGGCAACGGGGCTACCGAAAGTTTTTATGCCACGGATCTGAACCTGGGTGCAACGTATTACGTCCGTGTATATCATTCGGGAGCGGGTAGCGGCTCTAACCTGTTCAATATATGCGTTACCCTGCCCTCCGTTTCCCCCATCACCTGGACCTCTGTGGCCAATTTTGGCGGCACAGCACGACACTTGGCTGCCGCTTTTTCGGTAGGTAACAAAGGTTATGTGGCAACGGGAGAGGACGGCCCTCTTTCTTACCGCGATGATCTTTGGGAATACGATCAGGCCGCAAATGCCTGGACGCAGAAAGCAAACCTCGGCCTGCCGCGTTGCTTTGCAACAGGCTTTTCTATCGGTAGTAAAGGATACGTGGGAAACGGCTCATATGACGTAATGAACAATGGTCATTATGAGGATCTCTTGGAGTATGATCCGGTACTGAATAACTGGATTCAAAAAGCCAATTACGGAGGAGGAAAGCGATTAGGCGTAGTTTCGTTTGCTATCGGAACCAGGGCCTACGTGGGCCTGGGAGACAGCCTGAACGCTACGATCAAGAACGATCTCTGGGAATGGGACCAAAATACCAATACCTGGGCACAAAAAGCGGATATACCAGGTAACGGAGGCGTACAGGCAGTTGGATTCGCAATTGGCAATAAAGGCTATGCCGGTACCGGCCAGTTCAACGGTGGCAATTTATTCTGGGAATATGATCCTGCGGTCAATACCTGGGCCCAAAAAGCCAGTTATGGCGGAGGGGCGATCTATGGGGCAGTAGGCCTATCCGTGAACGGCCAGGGATTCATCGGTACCGGATTCAATACTCCAAGCTATAAAAAAGCGATCTGGCAATACGATCCCGCATCGGATACCTGGTTCAAACAAACGGATTTCCCGGGCACAGGCCGCTATAATGCGGTTGCATTTACAATAGGAAATAATGGCTATGTGGGAGCGGGATATGATGGGAATTATAAAAGTGATTTTTGGCGTTTTACAGGAGGATCGATTACAACCGGATATAACCCGCTTAAGCAAGAAAATTTACTGAATGTATATCCTAATCCAAGCTCAGGTATTTTTACTATAGAACTTGATTCACTACAAAGCGTGAATAACCTTTCTGTCACGGATGTATTAGGCAATGCTGTCTACTATCATAAGGAATTTGAAACTTCTCAGGAAATCAATCTGCGCGATTTACCCAATGGTATCTACTTCGTGAAAATCCAGCAAGCCAACGGCCGGGAGGTGGTTCAAAAAATAGTGATACAATAAGCATATGTTGAATATGATCAATTTGCGCCATCACAATTTCGGTTTTGGATTGGCCATTGTTTTGAACTCTTGGCTCAGCCCTTTGACTGCCCAGGTATCGCAGCAATGGGTCAGCCAATTCAATCATCCCACCCAGATCCCTCTTACTGGAGAAGAACCGGCAAGGTCGTTCTGCGATAATACAGGAAATATTATCATCGGGGGAAATGACGGCCGGAATATTTTTTTAATGAAAACCGATAGCAGCGGGACTATACTTTGGAAGTCGACCTACAATGGAAGCAGTAACTCAAATGGAGATTATTTAGACGATATGGTCGTTGACAGTAACGGTTACATTTACTTTACTGGCAAGGCACAAACCATTGCCGGAGCCATGGATATAGTGGTGGCCAAATACGATCCATCCGGAAATCCGGTCTGGTTGAGAACTCATTTATTACTTACCGGGAATAATTCTGATCGGGGTAAGGCTATCTACGTTGATCAGAACGGGAATGTATTTGTTACCGGTTTTATGACTGGCTCATCCGGAACAGATATGGCTACGTTAAAATATGACACTAATGGGAACCTGTTGTGGAGTGTCACTTATACCTATCCGGGGATCGAAACAGGCAATGATATATGTAATGATCTCCTGGGCAATGTGTATGTGGCCGGCACAATCGGCAATACCGGTATTCTGATAAGCTATGATCCAATGGGTAACTTGAGGTGGAGCAGGAATACAGGAGCCGCATTCAGTGTCGCATGCATAGATACGAATACGATCATTGTAAGCGGTGATACTGCGGTAAATACGACCGATGTGTATATAAAGCGGCTCGACCATAATGGTAATGTATTATGGACAGATTTTTACCCCGGTAATGGAACGGATGTGGATAATTTTCATTCAATGGCCGTATCTCCTTCAGGCGGTATTAATATACTACTGAGGAATAGCACCAGTTCTAACAATCCGCTCGGACTTACCGTTATACGGTATGACTTTAATGGTGGGCAGCAATGGGTTGCCATAAACAACAATCCGTCTGATTACCCTTATAGCCTGGCTTTAGACGCGAACTATGATGCCATTGTAGCTGCCAGAACCATAATTTCAGGCACCGACTGGGATTACGTGACAAAGAAATATAACGGCATTTCCGGAAGCATGCTTTGGTCTCAGCCCTTTACTTTCAGCCCAAATTACTCCGACATACCTACCTCGCTGGCTATTGATAATACCAATCATATATATACACTTGGTATAGCGCTCCCAGCCACTGGTGATCTTGACCTCGGAATAATTAAATATACGAGCGCTGGCACCATGATGTGGAATCAAACTTACGGAGACGTCCTCAACAAAGCAGACATTCTGAATGATGCGGTCTCTGATTCCATTGGCAATATTTATATCACTGGGCATTGCTTTCTTACCAGCTCGAGTTTTCAATCTGACATCCTTACACTCAAGTATGACTCCAGCGGGATCCTCCAGTGGTATCGTACATTCGGCAGCCCCTACAATACCATTGAGAAAGGCAATGCCATAACGTTAGATCCCAATGGAAACTGTTATGTTACCGGCACAAATAAAACCGACTCCTTGGGCACAGGCTATGATATGGTCATCTTAAAATATGATCCGAGCGGCACTTTACTCTGGTCACAGAACTTTTCGGGGCCACAGAATTTCGCAGATAAAGGATCTGACATTGTATGCGATCAAGCGGGCAATGCTTATGTAGCCGGATCGTCTTACTATTCTTCTTTGGCGGCTAGTGATTTTATTTTGCTTAAATATGGTCCTTCAGGTAATCTTATATGGCTTGATACGATCAGCTCTTCCGGCAACTATAATGATGAAGCGTTGCTGGTCGAATTGGATTCGGCTGGCAATATATATACTGCCGGATTCATCACTACTCTTTCAACCGACCGTGACCTTATACTCTGTAAATACGACAGCTCAGGAAATGTACTGTTCACAACCACTTTTACCGCAACGGGCAGCAGTTCTGAGATCCCTACAGACATCCTCGTGACAGCAAATGGCACTGCCTATATCAGCGGAACCTATGCTTTTAGTGGAGATATGCTAACCATGAAAATCAATTCTTTGGGCAGTGTACAGTGGTTCAGAACCTTCAGCGGTAGCGGGTTTTATGACTATGCTTGGGGGATAGCTGCCGACAGTTCGGAAAATGTTTATGTAACAGGTATGCTTTCCGATGGTACGCTATCTGATCTGGCCACACTAAAATACGACAGTGCCGGCAATACCGAGTGGAGCAATGTGTTTTCATTGGGAAACACCAATGAATCCGGAAGGGATATCTTTTATTACCAGGGAAAAGTATTTGTTACTGGATCCTGTGTACGGCCCGGAAGCAACCAGGACTTTGTCACATTGATCTACGACACAGGAGGAAATTATATAGACACCCTCTTCTTTGATGACGGATTCAATACGAATGAGGCCGCATCACGCATACTGAGTACCGGAGACGGTAGCTGTTACGTATGCGGCACGGGCAACGTGGATGATGGAAGTGATGTTTTTGTTCTTCGCTATTCGTTGTGCAATAACCCCGTAACCGCCCAAAGTATTATAAGTGGTCCTACGACCATATGCACGGGACCTAATAACTATACCTATTCGGTGAGCGCTATTCCCAATGCCGCCTACTATTCATGGACAGTTCCATCTGGAGCTACTATTCTGTTTGGCCAGGGTACCAGCTCAATAACCGTTAATTTTTCAATACCTACTGTCGGCATAATAAGCGTACTTGCTGGTAACGGATGCTCTGCTGGTTCTCTTAGTGATACAGTCGTTAATGTCAATTTATGTGTTGGGCAAAATGAGCCTTCGATGGGTATCGAAAATACTATTGTCTATCCCAATCCGGTTGATAACGGTACGCTAACGATACAGGCAGAAAGCGAGATCAAATGGGTCACTATGTATAATTCCATTGGCGCCCGATTGCTTGATTTCCAGACCGGGTTTTTAAAAGCAGAGGTAGACATCTCAACATACCCGGCAGGAATATACTTCCTGAAAGTAACATTAGAAAGCGGCCAGCAAACTGTTGAAAAAATAGTTAAAAACTAACTTGTTGCACTTTCAACTCTGCTAAAGGCATTTACTTCGTCAAAATCCAATTACCCAGCGGCCAGGAAGTGGTGGAGAAAATAGTGATACAGTAAGCAATTCCTGTTAATCCAAAAGAAAGCGGACCGGTTCCGCTTTCTTTTTTTGATGCCGGGTCAAAAACCTGAACTTTGAAATTCCAACAATTATCGCTATGTTTGAAGGTTATAACCCACGCGGTTGACCAGGCCCATGACCACGGTGAAGAAAGGAGCATCACGTACTGCCCCAGCCACAAAGCTGAAGGAGAAGATCGACACATTGAACGATACCGCCTGGCTTCAGAACCGCAAAGACCCCAAGCGGTCTGCCGAGCTGGCCGAAGAGGCCCTGCGCCTTTCTGACGAGATCGATTATACAAAGGGAAAGGCCCTCGCGCTGCGCACCATTGGCGCCTGCCGCATATGGCAGAGCAAGAACGAGGAAGCCATGAAGCTGTGCGTAGAGGCCATCGCCCTGCTCAAAGATGTAGGCGACATCATCGAAGAGGCCAATGTAACCTATAACATAGGCACTAACTTTTACTACATGGGCGATTACGGCAACGCCCTGAAGTTCTATATGCAATCCTACCGCCTGCACGAGCAGGTGAACAACCTGGCCGGAATGAGCGAAGCATACAATGGCATGGGAGCCGTGTATTATACCACGGGCGAAAGCGAAAAGGCCATTGAAACCCTCAACAAAGCGCTCGCCTTAAGCGAAGAGGCGGGCGAAACACGCATACGCGGCAAGATCATGGACGGCCTGGGTGAAAGCTACGCCAACCTGAAGCAATACGACAAGTCGCTCAGCTATATGTTCAAAAGCCTGGAGTTTACGCGCATGAACCCCGGCATGGAGCAGGTGCAGGGATTCTCGCTCGATGGCATAGGCCGCATCTACCAGGTAAAAGGCGAATTTGAAAAGGCCCTGTTCCACTATAACAAGGCCCTGGCCATTCGCAGAAAGATAGGACATAAAGTGGGCGAAGCCACTACCCTGGCCCACATAGGCCGGCTCTACCTCGACACCAAAAAGGCCGGAAAGGCCATCGAGGTACTGAACAAAGCGCTCGTGCTTTCACAAAAGATAAAATACAAGGAAGGCATCAGCATCTCCTGCCTGGCCCTGTCTGAGGCCTATGAAAAGCTGAAAAAACCCCTGAAGGCGCTCGAATACCTGAAGCTGCATCATGGAGCCAGGGAAGAGGTGCTGAAGGAGACAGACTCCAAAAAGACCCGCAGCCATGAGCTGCAGTTCCGCATGGAGCAGGTGGAAAAGGAGCGCGAGCTGCTGGCCCAGAAGAACAGGGACCTGGAATCATACCAGAAGGACATCACGCTGCTGAGCGAGATCGGCCAGAAGATCATCTCCAGCCTTTCGGTAGAGGTGATCGTGGACACGGTTTACGAGAATGTGAACGCCCTGATGGACGCTACCGGCTTCGGCATAGGACTGCTGGGCAGGGATGGGAAAACGCTGGTGTTTCCCGCTTATATCGAGAACGGCTACAAATCCCTGGATATCCGCTACGACCTGAACGACAAGAACCGCCTGGCCATCTGGTGCTTTGATCACAATAAGGAGATCTTCATCAACGATTTTGCCAACGAGTTCACCCGCTACATCAGCGCCCTGCAAAAGCCCAAGTTCGGGAAGAACGTGGAATCGCTCATTTACCTGCCCCTGACCGTTAAAGGCAATGTGATGGGCGTGATCACCGTGCAGAGCTTTAACAGGAACGCCTATACCCACTACCACCTGAACATCCTGCGCAACCTGGCCATGTACGCGGCCATTGCACTGGAGAACGCCAGCCTGTACCGCGATGTGGAGACCCAGGTGGAGAAACGCACGCAGGAGGTGCGCGAGCAAAAGGAGGAGATCGAACGCACCTACAAGAACCAGCAGTTGCTTGGCGAGATCGGGCAGCAGATCACCTCCACGCTGAATTTCGACACCATTTTCAACAAGCTGTACGAGAACGTAAACAAGCTGATGGATGCAGCCTGCTTCGGTGTGCGCATCTATCATCCCGACAGGAACGAGGTGGAGTATAAGTTCGAGATCGAGAACGGGCACCGGTACGAACCGGTATCCATCCCGATGACCGATGACAACAATTATACGGTTTGGTGCATCAAGAACCGTAGGGAGATCTTCCTGAACGACAACCTGAACGAATATACCAGGTACGTTAAACAGATCAAGATCGTGAGCGGGGGTATGCCTCATTCCCTGCTCTTCACTCCCATGATGGTGGGCGAAAAGCTGGTGGGGGTGATCACCGTTCAGAGCTTCAACAGGAACGCCTACAGCCCTTATGACCTGGATATCCTACGCACCCTCGGCACCTATACGGCCATCGCGCTGGAGAACGCCCACCTGTACGAGAACATGGAAACGAAGGTGAAGCAGCGAACCCAGGAAGTGGTGAAGCAGAAGGAGGAGATCGAGAAAACCTACGAGAATACCCGCCTGCTGTCGCAGATCGGGAAGGATATCACTGCCCTGCTGTCGGTTGACGAGATCATCCGGAAAGTATATGCCAATGTCAACAACCTAATGGATGCCACTACTTTCGGCATTGGCATCTATAAGAAAGACAGCGATGAGATCGTTTTTCCCGCTACCATAGAAAAAGGAAAGACCCTTCCGCCTTACCGCTATATGATGACGGAAACCCACCGGCCGGCCGTGAGGAGCTTTATGGGGCAGATCGATATTTTCATCAACGATTTCCGCACCGATTATGTGAACAAGAATTCAGGGAAAAACTACGGGGCCCAGGTGGGCGAGCTGCCGGAATCGATGATCTATGTTCCGCTGACCCAGAACGAGAAATACATCGGAGTGATCACGGTGCAGAGCTTTAGGGTCAATGCGTATAGTGATTACCACCTCCAGATACTCAAGAACCTGGCCGTTTATGCCGCTATAGCCCTCGACAACGCGGCCCTGTACGAAGGGCTTGAGGAACGGGTAAAGGAACGTACGGCCGAGATCGAGAAGAACTACAACGATACGCGCCTGCTCAGCCAGATAGCCAAAGACATTTCGTCTTCGCTGTCGGTAGAGACCATTATTTCGAAAGTACACCAGAATGTGAACACCCTAATGAGCGCTGAATGCTTCGGCATAGGGATGTTCAATGCCGGTAAGGGCCTGCTGGAGTTCCGCGGGTTCTACGAAAAAGGCGAGATCCTGCCCGATTTTACGTTCGATGCATTCGATGAGAACAGGCTGGCCTCCTGGTGTTTTAACAATAAGACGGAGATCTTTATCAACGATTACTCGAAGGAATACAGGAAATACATCAAAACGGCCAAGGCTCCCGTGGCGGGACAGGATTCGAGCTCCATCATCTATCTTCCGCTCTTCTCGAAAGAAAAGGCGGTGGGCGTGATCACCGTTCAGAGCTTTGAGGTGAACGCCTACACCTCCTATCATCTCGACATCCTGAAGAGCCTGGCCGTATCGGTGGGCACGGCCCTCGATAACGCCAACCTGTACCAGAACCTGGAAGAAAAGGTGAAAGAGCGTACGGTTGAGGTCATCAACCAGAAGGAGATCATCGAGCAGAAGAACAAGGAGATCACTGACAGCATCAACTACGCCAAGCAGATACAGCGCTCTATCCTGCCGCTTACGCACGATATTTACAAGCTCCTCCCCGACTCTTTCGGGCTATACAAACCCAAGGATGTGGTGAGCGGTGACTTTTACTGGGTGGGGCAGCAGAACGGCAAGGTGCTGGTTGCCGCGGCCGATTGTACCGGCCATGGCGTGCCGGGGGCCTTTATGAGCATGCTGGGCAGCAACAAGCTCGATCACGCGGTTTATGATAAAGGAATAACCCGCCCCTCTGAGATACTGAAAATGCTTAACCAGGGCGTTAAATCCACCCTGAAGCAGAGCCTGGCCGACTCGCTGCGTGACGGCATGGACATTGCCCTGCTTTGTATTGATTACGAGAACAGCCGGATCGAGTTCGCGGGCGCTAACCGGCCCCTGTACCACATCCGCAGGGGCATGCTCTGCGAAATGCCTCCCACCAAATCAGCCATAGGCGGATTGACCCCGGACGACCAGGAGTTCGCGCACGAAGAGATCGATATCGCCAAAGGCGACTGCATCTATATATTTACCGATGGCTATGCCGACCAGTTCGGTGGGGAAAAAGGAAAGAAAATGATGACCAAGAATTTCCGCGAGCTGCTGATCTCCATCCATGACAAGCCCATGAAAGAGCAGGAAGAACACCTGGAAAAGCTGTTCCTTGAATGGAAAGGGGATTTTGAGCAGGTGGACGATATACTGGTTATCGGGATCAGAATATAATCCCTCACTTCCCGATGGGGATTTCGTATCCGCCTCCAGGGAGGAAAACCGCTATCGCATTTATTTTTTCTCCAGGTACAGCACGATCTTATTGAAATCGGCTGCCGCGTTGATCACCTTGCGGAAATCCTCGAACTGCTCCCTGGGATAAATGATCTTCTTATAGTTCTCTTCTATCGTCACGGTCACTTTATTGCCTTCCACCACGTACGAGCATTTGAACTCCGCAGAGCGGAACCCGTCCTTATCCACACAGGCCACATCCATGACCAGGGCATCCAGGTTGGTCACCTTGTAGCCTTCGGGTATTTCGAACACGATCACACGGTGATACCCGCGGTTGAAGTCGTTCTCGGCATCAGATTTACGCTCTTCTTCCTGGTAAAGCTCCGCCTGCGGGCCTATCACCAGCCCGATCTTGAACAGGTACTTGTCGCCCGCCTTCTCCAGCAAGGAGGCTGTTTTGACGTCTCCCTCGATGATCATGGGCTTCTGCAAAATGGAAGACTCATCGGTATTGCTTACCACGATATTGCTTACCTTGGAATCTTCCGCAATAAACTTCATGATCTCGTCTACCGTCTTTTTCTTATCCTCTTCTGACAGATAGCTGTAAACGGCCTGGCCGTAACCCAAGGCTCCATAGCCCGTAAACGTGCGCTTGACGTGCAGGGAGGTTTCCGTGAACTCTTCTTCAAACTTCACATTAGCCTCAATATTATCGTAGTTGGCTTTATAATCCACGCAGGGTATCTTTTTTATCTTGCCTACTCCGGTAACATAATCCCCGAGCTCAACCCCTTTTATAAAAAGGCCGTCCGTGCAGGTATATTCGCTGGGAACAAAGCCCAAACGACTGAACATGCTTCCGGGCATCATAAACTTATCAATACCGGGAAAATATATAAGGTATTCATTCAGATACACCCATGAGTCAAAATCACCGTCAAACTTCTTATTGAATCGGTCGGAAGTGAGCACTACCTCGTAGGAAATATCCAACTGTTTAAACAATTCCAGGAATAATTTCAGTACGCCCCTCGTATTGGCTATGTGGTTCTTAGCAATATATCCGATCTCCTCGAACTCATCTGCCCCATATTCTTTGATTACGTAATGCGTTTTAATGTATCCTTCGATCTTTCTGATCTTCTCTTCCTCAGAAAGCTTTTTATCCACTTTGATCTTCTTCAGGATGCCTTTGACCCTGGAAATATCTTTCTTGCTGGTAAGGATCAGGGGCTGGTATACGGCCTCAGATGCATCGTTCCAGGTCAATAAACGCTTATTGCCCTTAATTTCGTTATAGGATAGCTTATATTCAACCCGCATTCTGTTGGCATCCCCGCCAGAATATTTCTCCTCCTTAATTGCGGGTACTTCGTCCATCTTCGCATTAATTATTCGTTTCCCATCCTCGACCTTGGCGGCCGAAAAGTCCACAAACCCATTATAGGTTTTTGCTTCAAACTTCAGATTGGAAGGCGAGATAATGGAAATCTCGACATTTTTCTTTGGATTATCGGTCTGAATGATTTCACTTCCGAAATATTGCGCGAATTTTTTAACCGTGTACAAATACTCAACCTCGCTGCCCAATTCCACTCCCTCAAATGCAAATAGCTTAACGGGGCCGTAATTGTCATAGTTTTCAATATCTTTTATGTTCTTCTTATCCACAAGCGTGATCTTGCCTTCTCCGGATATAACCCTGGCCTTAAGATCAAGCATATCAATAACACTGTACATTGAGATATGCACTTTATTGTTTAACTCAATGGCCTTATCCGTATTCAGCTTGACTATTTTATGCACGGTCACATAAATGATCAGGTCACCGTAGCTGTTGTATGCATACTCGATCATTCGCTTATCCTTAAATACGATAGCGTTTTCCTTTTTTTCCTTTTCACTCAGGGCATGCGGTTTCGGCTCGGCTTCCCAGTCGTAGCGTTTGTATTCCGGGCTGCTTAGCTGTGAAAAAGAAAGCAGCGGACAGGCCACCAGCGCTGCGAAGGCAGCAGAAAAGAACTTATTCATGGATCAGTTTACGGTTTTCTTAAGGATTATACTTTCGTTATAGGCCTTGCTCAGGGCCTTGATCATCTTGTTCCACTCCTGGAAATCGGCCGGGGTGATCATCAGCGTATCGATATAAATAGTTTTTTCCATATAGATCTTTCCATCTTTCTGAAAGTAACTGATCTCAAACCCGAAATACTTGCTTTTGTACGAGGCATTAGCCGGCAGGTAGGTCACCGAGTAGCCCTGCGGCACTTCCAGCACAGTTACGAAGCGGTCGATCGATTTATACTCCACTTCCCGCGGCACCTTTCTTTTCTCGGCATCCAGCAGGTCGTTCATGTAGGTCTTATCCAGGTTCATGTTAAGGTACAGTTCATTCCCATTCACTTTCAGATAGTCGGGCAGCCGGAACTTGTACATGAAGCGCAGGTCCTTTTCCCTGTCCTTCAGGTTGAAATGCTGCAGCGAATCGACCTGGAACTTATTATTCCCCTTTTCCAGGTACCCTTTAATGAACTTGAGCTTGTCCTCCTCGCTCATACTCTTCATATGATACGAGACATCGATCTTTTCATACCCGCTGCATACGGCTATGCCGGTACCGCTCAGCTTGCCATCGCTGATCTTGAGCATGGCCGAATCGATGAACAGGTTCTTTTCCTTGGCGATCTCCGGCACCTTCACGATCTCGAACTTGTTCTCGCCAAAACCCACCAGGGCCTCCTTGCCCTGGATGAAAGCGGTATGTATCTCTATGGGCGCGTTGGGGCCCGTGGCGTCAAGAAAATAGTAGTTGCCGTCTTTGACATAAGCGGCTATCATGTGGTTATCGGCCAGGGGGGCGGGAACATCGTCATAGGTGTAGGGAATATCGCGCGACCCGATCCAGGTCAGGTGCGACTGTATACCCGCCATAGTCAGCATTTCAGTAATGATGCTGGCCATATCCTTGCAGTCGCCATAGCGCTTATCGCAGACCTGCGCTGCCTGCCGGGGTATGAAACCGCCCAGGCCATCCTCGAAGGCAACGTACTTGATGTTATCCTGTACCCAGTAGAATATCTTTTTTACCTTCTCGAACTCGTCCGTGGTGCCGGAAGTAAGCGAATCCACCACCTTCTTAAGGGCCGGGCTTTCGTCAGTATTCACATCCTTGACCAGGGAATAATACCAGGAATAGAGCGCAGCGGCATCGGACAGCAGTTTTCTGGTCTCGCCCTTTACCGTATACTCATCGATCAGCACCACCACGTGGGGCGAATAATAACGGATATTGGGCGCATCATTCTCCAGCTCGTAACGCTTCATGTTCTTGGCCCTCCAGGTATAGGTCACGCCTTTGCCGGTTTCGTATTTCATGAATTCGAGGTCCTTTTCCTCTATACCGAACAGCTTATACCGTATCTTCACCCCTTTGGGAACAAATACGGAAAATTCGGCCTCTACGGTGGGGATATAGGAGTTAAAAAAGAAGGAGCCGAAAAAGCGGGGCTCGTTCAGCACCTCTTTATAAGAGAGTACGGTTCGGGCTCCCGGCTGTATACCGGTATAAACAAAACTCTTCGCCTGGTTATCATCAAAGAACACCCCTCCGCTTACGTCATTGCGCGTGCTGATGTTGTTGACCTTGATCTTTTTATAGCCCTTTCCGTCAGGCACCAGGGTTTTGGCATCTATGCTCAGGATCTTATTGAAGTGGCCGAAATAGATGGATTTATCGGCATACACCGAGCCTTTTTCGGAGAGCATAAGCATCTCCTCGTAGTTCGTTGAATAGACCTTAAGCGCTGAGCCTTCCAGCTTGATGGTATGCGTTTCCTTTTTGCTCAGCCAGATGGCATTCTCCTCGGGATACTTCTTCTGGTATTCTTCCAGGTTGAGCAGCGTTGTTTTCTGCGCAAATGCAAAATCAGCGCTGAGGGCCAGCCAGGCCGCCAATATGATCCTTCCCGCCCTCCTATGGTTTCTTCTCATCGATCAGTATATCGTTTATATAGACTTTTATCTTTACTAATTTACCCATTTTATCGTATTCCTTCCACTCCCCGTAACGCTGGCCGAAAATGTACTTGCCTTCCTTCTCCACCTTGCCGTTATCGTGGTAATACTTGCACCAGCCATCCGGCTCATCGTAGTAAAAGTTCTCTTCGGCCTTCAGGTTACCGCTAGGGTAGTATTCTTTGCGCGGCCCTTCCAGGTTGCCGTTAACATAGTTCTCCTCTTCATAAACCTTGCCATTGGAGAAATACTCCACGCGCTTACCCTCGATATTGCCATTCTTGAAGGTTTGCTCCAGCGCCTTGTTACCGTTGGGAAAATAAGTGAGCAGTTGGCCGGATTCATCATCGCTTAACGGCACATCGGGAGCCATCTTACCGGTCTTATCCTGGTACGTATATGAAACCAGCATGTCATGCGTATAGGTACGCTGGCTGACCATCATACCGTCCTGAGAATAATACTTGAACGTGCCCTCTGACATGTCTTCCCGGTAAAAAGCCTCTTTCTGCAACTGCTTGTTCTCGTGGTAGTACTTCGCGGGTCCATGAAGGTCACCGTTCCGGTAAACCACTTCCGATTCGAGGTTGCCATTGCTATGGTAACGCTTGGAGGTGCCATGCATCTTGCCGTCCTCGTAATTATACTCAAACCGCTGCTTGCCGTTCTCGTGGTAACCCTTCCAGGCACCCTCTTTCTTGTCGTTATAATAGCTGCCTTCCTCCATCACCGTGCCGTTGGGATAATAGAATACGGTCTTGCCTTCAGAAAGGCCGTTCTTCATCTGGGACGAGAAATAGGTCTTGCCGTTGGGGAACTTCAGCACCCACTCGCCATCTCCGTAGTTGAACTTGTTCCGGTCCGTGACCGCACCGGTGGTATCGTATTCCACCGTTTCATTCAGGAAATCGTACCTGTAGTACATCTCGCGGTGCTTGGCGCCCGTCACCGTATAATACTCCTGCCAGCCGTGAAGCTCACCGCTCCAGTAATATTCATGCGAAGAGAGCTTCCCGTTGGCGTGGTAATAGTACCAGTCGCCTTCTTCTACCCCGTTCTTGTACCATCCTTCGGCCTTCATTTTGCCGTTCTTGTAATAGGATTTGTAATACCCGTTGAGCTCCCCGTTCTTATGGATGACCTCGAAACGCACCTTGCCGTTGTAGTGGTAGCCGGTAGAAATGCCGTTCAGCTCATCATTCTTGTACATTTCCCTGGTGGAAAGCGTGCCGTTATAATCGTAATACGACCATTCTCCCTCCTTCATGCCGTTGATGTAATCGCCCTGGGCGCGCTTATTCCCGTTGGGATACTTGGCTACGAAGGTCAGCTTTTTACCGCTGCGCGCGCCTTCTGATATCACCGCCCCCTTCAGGTCAAAGTATTTGTACGACTGGAGGCCGTCATCCTTATAATCGAAAACCGCCTCGGGGCTGCCGTCATAATGGTACGACTTGGAAACGCCCTCGAGTTTGCCGGAAGCCCCGTAGTTGGATTCCTCCTTGAGCTTGCCGTTAGGGTGATAGGATTTGTAAATGCCGGTGTAATTGCCTTTTTCATTGAGCTTGAACTCATAGCGGAGCGTGCCGTCATCGTAATAGTATTTCCAGTCACCCGTTTCATTACCGTCTTTTACGGTACCTTCTGAACGCACCTTGCCATTACGCCAGTAATAGGTGGCCTTGCCTTCTTTCTTATCGGCCTTAAAGGTAAGGGCGGTTGAAACCTGGCCATTGTCGTAATACTGCTTATACTCGCCTTCGAGCTGGTCATTTTTGTAAACCGTCTCGTACTGCTTCACGCCATTGGGGTGATAATATACCACGGGGCCGTCTTTCTTCCCGTCCTTGTATTGCATAACGGCCCTCAGCTCGCCTGTAGGATGGTATTCGCGCGTTTCACCGTTCTGCTTGCCGTTCATGAAAGTAAGCGTTGATGCAAGAGCCCCGTTACGGTAATAGGACTTGATCACCCCATCGGGCTGACCGTCTTTGAACGTGGTGATCTCCGACACCTTCCCGTTGTCATGGTAGAAGGTCCATTCTCCCTGCCTGAAACCCGAATTGTCGTAAGAGCCTGCGGCCTGCAGTTCGCCAGCATAGGTAAAAAACACCCAATCTCCGATCGATTTGCCCGCGCTGTTCACGTTGCCCAGGGCATTGAGGCTATTGTCGTTGAAATACCAATGTTTGAGCTTCTGCATTTTCCCGTTCACGAATTCCTCCCGCTCATCCTGGATCTTCTCGATGGCGGCATTCCTCCACGCCACAAGTTCTTTAAGCTTCTTTTCGTTTTTGTCGAGCCAGTTGTTGACCCCCTTAAGGTTCATGGAGGCCAGGCTCCAATATACATAGATAGGGAACTGGTTTTTCTTCCACATGTCAGTGAAGACAGGAACATAATATTGCATCCACCAGCCCTTGTCGCCCGGATTATACTTCAGCTTTTCGAACATGACCTGCATCTGGCGGGTGAACGGGTAATCGATCTTCTTGACCTTGAGCTTGTAGCTTTTGTTCAGGGCCACTTTTGACTTGAGAAGCAGCTCCAGCTCGGCAAAGTCATCGCCCGTTATTTTAGAGGGGTCCACCGCCTTTGTCTTGTCGTATTCATATTTATCGGTCATAAGCTGCTCCATATGTATAACCAGCTCGCTGGAACGTTTCGAGTACGGCTCGAGCAGCAGAAAGAACTCATACGAGAGCAGACCCGGCACCAGCCGGCCCTGATCGATGCATATCTTGCCCAGGTGGTAATGACTGGAGGCGTGGTAGGGATTGCAGGCAATGGCCTTCTGCAATGAGACGATAGCCGAATCGTACTGATTGGTCTTCTTGAACAAAAGACCTTTGTTGAAGTGGAGCAGATGCTTGCGCGGAAAGATGGCCAGGCCTTCATTGTACGCCTTCAGGGCCAGTTCCGTCTCGTTGAGGTTATCATAAGCCGAACCCAGTATGTTGTAAAAATTAAAGCGATACGGGTTGTCGTCAAGGGCCAGGCCCTTCTTGCATACCTCTATGGCCAGCTTTTCCTGCTCGTTGGCGAAATAGCTGAGCGAAAGCTCGACCAGGGCCAGGCAATAGTTGCTGTCGTTGCGGCCTATCTTCTTGTACAGTTTGATGGCCTTATCGTACTGGCCTTCGTCATGGTAGGCTACGCCCTGCTGAATGAGGTCGTGCGAATTGATCAGTTCATTGTCCTCCTGCTGGGCCAGGGCCGGGGGGATTAAAAAGGCAAAGCTTGCGAGGAGGCAAACAGCCGCGCTGAAACAGGTTCTGAAGAGCATGTGTGTTAAGGTTTTGTTCGCACAAGATAAAAAAAAAATCAATCCGGACAGGCTCTGCCGGAGGAACGGTCAGTTAAAGGAATATTTACCCTCCTTGTCCACATATACCTTGGGCACGGTCTTCTTTTTTTCGAACCAGTCGTACCCTTCTTTGAGGTTCTTCCAGAAGGTCTCATGCCCGTTTCCGTCATGACCGGAAAGGTAAAGCATACCCTCTTCGTTCATCCGGCAGGGGTAAATATCGACCGGTATTTTGCTTTGCCCGGCATTCCTGGCCTCCACCGCCAGCACATACAGCTCCTTGATCTTATCGTCCGTAACGGGTATGCAGCCAATGGTCACGCAATTGCCGTGTATGAACACATCCCCACCCAGGTTGCCTTTATGCCCCAGTTTCTTATCCGACTCGTTCGGATAATTGATCCCCAGCGAAAGGTAGAAGTTGCTGACGGGGTTAAAACGGTCGATGACATAAAACCCTTCCGGCACCTGCCCGTCACCCTGCTTCCGTTTGGGCCCCAGGACGCCTGACGAGGCGCATATGCTGTAATCGCGCAGGTGAACATATTGCGACTGGCCTTTGTTCCTGGCCCATACCTCGAGTGTGCCCTCCTTTTTGAAGGCGCGCAGGAAGATATTAACAGTGTTTATGTCAATATTTTTCGCTTTCAGCCATTTTTTAACGCTGTCCTGCTTCTCGCTGTAAGCGGTCTTGACCCGCTCGTACTTTTTCTGGGCGCTCCTGAAATCCCCGTCAATAAAGGGGTTCATGGAGAGCATGGGAAGGGAAAGCAATGCGATGGCAATGGATATCCTGGTCATTTTTCAGCAGATGGATGCCGGCCTCATAACGCCTTTTCACTCGTAAAGGTACGGTTTTCCGGTATTTTTTTTGTATTTAATTTAGCGGCATGAAGAAAAAGAGGGTTTTCCGGCTGATCCGCAACAAGTATTTCGTGGTTACCCTTTTTCTTGGGATATGGATCGTTTTCTTCGATAAAAATGATGTTTTTTCCCAGCTCGAGCTGGCGGCCAGGCTGAAAGAGCTTGAAAAGGAGCGCGATTATTACCGCGAGGAGATAGCGCGGAACAGGAAAGAAATGCAGGAGCTGAAAACGAATACGGCCAGTCTTGAGAAGTTTGCCCGCGAAAAATACCTGATGAAAAAGGACAACGAAGAGGTATTCATTATCGTTAAAGAAGGGAAGAGCAACAATCAGTAAACAATAAGTTTTTTCGTCAGGGTGCTGCTGCCTGAGGATACGCTAACCAGGTAAACCCCTGGCTCCAGCTTTCCCGACCGGTCTACGGGGATCAGGGTGCTTCCGGCAGGGTCGGTGATCATCACTTTCGAGAAGAATTCCTGGCCCAGTTGATCGTGGATCATCACCACTATTTCTTGCTCCGGAGGTGAATGAAGAACGATGGTAGTATAGGATCCATCGCTGGGATTAGGATAAACATCCATGGAAAATACGCCAGAAGGACTGAACTCTACCGCCACGAGGTATGAATAGGACGATGCCTGGTTGAAATCGGTCTGCTTAAGGCGGTAATATGAAATCCCGTAATAAGGGGCCTCATCGTAGGCCGTATAATTCATCGCCTGGGTGCTGTTACCCGCCCCGTCAACAACCGCTAGGTCTTCAAAAGCCATTCCATCGCGCGTGCGCTGTACGGTAAAGTAATCGTTATTGACCTGGGCGCCCGTAGTCCATTGAACGAGTACGTATGAGTTCATGGCCATAGCTGTGAATGAAAGCAGCTCGATCGGGAGCACGCTGGAGCAGGAGGGCATGGGCACACAGTTTCCCGGCCCCAGGGGCCCGGAGGCGGCATTCCAGTAAACGGTGCCGCATACTTCTATGGTATTGGAATTGCCGCTCCCTGTTCCGGGATCGATCAGGCCGCTGGGCGGGTGGACTCCCACCACCGAATTGCAAGGCAGCTTCAGTTTCTTACCTGTCTGGAACTCCAGGGTGCCATATACATGAATGACCATTTCCGGAGAAACACAGGTCCCGTAATAATCGTTTACCGCGGTAACCGTTACCGTTACCCCGGCAGGGATGATCAGGGTATCTCCGCAGGTGGGCGCAGCGGCCGGGGTCCAGGTGCCGGCCGTTTCCCAGTCACCCGTTGCAGCCGTTTTAACCGTAGCGTAACCCGTAACCCAACAAAGAGAAAGCAACAATATACCCGCGAAAGGTTTCAGGGGAAAGACGCGCATGGGGTGTTTTTATCAGAAAATACAAATATAAGATTCTGTATCGACAAACAAAAATCTGGACCTGAAATTCATAACAGTTTTTTGTTCATAACCGCCTCCGGACCATTGATCTGATCTGCAGCGGTTCAGGCCTTGTTGATAACTATTTATGAGGCCGGGCGAAGCTCGCTGCCAGGATAAAGCAGAAACAGAAAAATATTATTTACGGGTTCTGAAACATAGAGCACAGATGGACCCGCATAACATGCAGGCCGGTTATGCCAGTGACATGTATGATCCATCTCAGATAAACGCAGTGACTTTAAGGATGCTCCTCACTTAAGATCATGCGATCAGACGGCTGAAACGGACCCGGAGGAAGAACGCGGGTCAGTAAACGACCAGTTTTTGCTTAGGCGCTTATCTTTCACCGTTGCGGTAACCGGGTAAAGGCCTTTAGCGAATTCCCCGGTCTCACCGATCGCAACAAACGAACACGCATCGGGGCAGATAAGGCGAAACGGAACAAGCAATTTAGACCGGAGATCGCTTTCAGAAAAAGGGGTTGATCAGGCTTTGTATTCACCAAAAACCTTTCTCAGCACATCCGCTATCTCGCCCAGGGTGGCATAGTGCTCGACCGCCTCAACAATGGCGGGCATAAGGTTGATACTGCCCCTGGCATCCTGCTCTAGCCTGGCCAGCGATGCGGCCACCCGGGCCGTATCGCGCGTTTGCTTTATCCGGGCTATCTTTTCCTTCTGCCGCTCGCGTATGCTGTCATCAATGGTCAGCAGGTCCTCAGGAGGCTGCTCTTCCGTACCGAAGCGGTTAACGCCAACAATGACCTTCTCTCCACGCTGGATCTCATCCTGGTACTTATAGGCCGATGCTGCGATCTCGCTTTGCATGAAACCTTTTTCTATAGCGGCCACGGCTCCTCCCATGGCATCTATTTTCCGTATGTAGTCCCAGGCCCTTGCCTCTACTTCATCGGTCAGTTGTTCAATGAACCAGGAGCCGCCAAGCGGATCGGCCGTATCGGCCGCACCGCTCTCGTAGGCGATGATCTGCTGTGTGCGCAATGCAATGCGCGCTGCCGTTTCGGTAGGAAGGGCCAGGGCCTCGTCATAGCCGTTCGTATGCAGGCTTTGCGTACCGCCCAGCACCGCGGAAAGGGCCTGTATGGTCACGCGCACAATGTTATTCTGTGGCTGCTGGGCAGTGAGGGTGCTGCCACCGGTCTGCGTATGGAAACGCAGCATCATGGCCCGCTCATCCCTGGCGCCCATCTCCTTCATCATGCCGGCCCACATCCTGCGGGCGGCCCTGAACTTGGCCACCTCCTCGAAGAGGTTATTATGCGCATTGAAAAAAAAAGAAAGCCGCTTGCCGAACACATCGATATCGAGCCCCTTATCGAGGGCCGCTTTCACATAGGCCTTTCCATTCGAAAGCGTAAAAGCCAGCTCCTGGACGGCCGTAGCGCCCGCTTCGCGGATATGATAGCCGGAGATCGAGATGGTATTCCAGCGCGGCACCTCCCTGCTGCAGTATTCGAATATATCGGTAATGATGCGCATGGAGGGCTTGGGCGGATAAATATAGGTTCCGCGGGCGGCATACTCCTTCAGCAGGTCGTTCTGTATGGTGCCGGAGATCTTTTTGAGGTCAGCCCCCTGCTTTTTCGCCAGCGCGATATACATGGCCAGCAGGATGGATGCCGTTGAATTGATGGTCATGGAGGTGGTCACCTCTTCAAGCCGGATACCGTCAAAAAGCACTTCCATATCGGCCAGCGAATCAATGGCAACGCCCGATTTTCCCACTTCGCCCTCGGCCATAGCGTGATCGGAATCGTACCCGATCTGGGTAGGCAGGTCGAAGGCTACCGACAGGCCGGTAGTTCCGTTCGAAAGCAGGTACTTATAGCGCTTGTTCGACTCTTCCGCTGTGCTGAAGCCGGCATATTGCCGCATGGTCCACAGCTTACCGCGGTACATGGAAGGCTGTATGCCACGCGTAAAAGGGAATTGACCGGGCAGATCGTCCGCTACTTCCCTTTTAAGATAAACCCGTTTGATCTCTATACCCGAATCGGTGCAGAACTTTTTCTTACGCTCTTTTTCTTCCGCCATCGTTTTCATACGACCGCTTAGAACTCTTTAGACAACTCCAGCTTGAGCGCCTCAATGGCAACCTGCGTAGGCAGCTTTTTGAGCTGGCCGGCAATATCGATCACGGCATTGGCGAACTCCAAGCCCGATGCGGTGTCGGGGACATTACTGCCCGCAATGTTGATCAGCTTGATGGTTTCCTCCTTGGCGGTCTTCACCAGCTCCCAGGCCTGGTTGCTCATGTACACCTGCTGGCTCATGTTATGCTCGTACTCGCCCCGGATGCTTTTGATCAGCTCGGCCTGCAGCAGTTTGCCGCTCATGCCGTTCTTGAACACCCGCATCACCAGCGAATTGGGCGATATGCGCTCCAGGAAAAGCACCACGCGCTCGTAGGCCTGCAGGCGCACGGGCGTGATCAGCTCTTTGTTGCCGAACTTTATCTCCTGCTGCCTTCGCCTGGTCTCATTCTCTATAAACGACTTCATCATGAAGTACGAGGTGGCAAAGATGGCCAGGGAGGGAACAAGCGCGATCAGAACCTGGAGGGCAATATGCATATAAGGTCTTTTGGAGAGGTAAATATCGGCATTTTTTACGGACAAAATGATAGTTTTGTTCCGGCCGCGCCTGCCGGCCTCTTGTCCTTGCCCCGTAAAGAACGATGACCATCTTCCGCTCATTCCTCCTGGCCTGTGTCCTCTTATCGGGCTCCTGTATCGGCACCGACCCGCTCGGCTTCCGCAAGGTGAAGATATCCCGTTCCGATATGTATTACACCAAAGGCAAACCGAAAGAAAAAACGCGGACCGTGAGGATATACCGCAAGGATTGCCCGGGGTGCAGGGAGATCATTCGAACAAAGAAGAAACTGTATTCAGATGAAGGAAAAGTCATTTACAGGGAAAAGGTGAAGCGGCAAATGTACAAGGCCAGGCTGATCAGGCTGAAAAGCCGCAGCTATTACGATAACGGCAAACTGAAGGAAAAGCGCTTTATCAAAAAAGGGGACGGGTATATAAAGAAATATGACGAGCAGGGAAATCTGGTCTCCGAAAGCCGCTTCAAAGACGGAAAACCGGTCAACCCATCGGATACCAGTTCTCTCGGCCCGGGCTATTAGCCGAACATTTCCTTTTCTTAATTGTACTTTTCAAAATTTCCTGTAGGTTTGCCCTTTCACACAAGGATATGAGCCTTTCACAGCGGATCAACAACCTTTCTGAGTCGCAGACCATAGCCATGGCAAGGAAAAGCCGTGAGCTGAAGGCCAGCGGGATCGATGTCATCAGCCTCAGCCTGGGCGAACCCGACTTCAAAACACCCGGCCCGGTCAAGGAAGCGGCCAAACGGGCCATCGATGAGGATTTCAGTTACTATACGCATGTATCGGGCTACCTGGAGCTGCGCCAGGCCATCGCGAAAAAACTCAAGCGCGACAATAACCTGGATTACACCGCTGACCACATCGTAGTGAGCACGGGCGCCAAGCAAAGCATCGCCAACGCCATTCTGAGCCTGGTCGATCCGGGCGATGAAGTGATCGTACCCGCCCCTTACTGGGTCAGTTACATCGAGATCATCAAGCTGGCCGAAGGCCGGCCCGTTATCATTCCAACCGGCATTGAAAAGGATTTCAAGATCACGGCCGCACAACTGGAGAAGGCCATAAGCCCCAAAACGCGCCTGCTGATCTTCAGCACGCCCTGCAATCCTACGGGCAGCGTATATTCAAAGCAGGAACTGCAGGCCATAGCCGATGTTGTTGCAAAGCACAAGGACGTTTATATCATTTCAGACGAGATCTACGAGCACATCAATTTCATCGGCCATCATGAATGCATGGCCCAGTTCGGTTTTATCAAAGACCGCGTAGTGACGGTCAACGGTGTATCCAAAGGCTTTGCCATGACCGGCTGGCGGGTAGGATACATTGCCGCGCATGCCGATATTGCCAAAGCCTGCGATAAGATGCAGGGGCAGTTCACCTCGGCTACCTGTTCCATCGCGCAAAAAGCCGCGCATGCCGCAATGGAAATGGACCCTGCTACCATAGAGCCTATGCGTAAGGAGTTTCAAAAGCGCAGGGACCTGGTGCTGCAGCTCATGAAAGATATTCCCGGCCTGCATGCCAACACCCCGCAGGGGGCATTCTACGTGTTCCCTGATGTACGCCACTATTTCGGTAAATCTGACGGCACCTCCGTCATAAAGAACGGCACCGACCTGTGCATGTACCTGCTGGGGAAAGTCCACGTGGCGCTGGTACCCGGTGCTGCATTTGGTGATGATAATTACATACGTTTTTCCTATGCCACTTCGGAAGACAAGCTGAAGGAGGCGCTCAGGAGGATGAAGCAGGGCCTGGAAGCCTTAAAATAGTTTTTCGTGAACAAAAAACAGTTGCAGAAGACATTCGACTCGTTCAACCACCTGAACGTGCTTATTATCGGGGATGTAATGGTGGATGCTTACGTGTGGGGCAACGTAACGCGCGTCTCGCCCGAGGCGCCTGTTCCCATTGTAGCCGTTCGCAAAAGGGAGAACAGGCTGGGAGGAGCCGCCAACGTGGCGCTTAACGTGCAGGCCATGGGCGCCAACCCCATCCTGTGCTCGGTAGTGGGCGTAGATACCGAAGGCGAAATATTCCAGAGCCTGCTCAGGGACCAGAAGCTCTCGGCAAAAGGCATCCTGAAATCACGCACACGCGTTACCACCACCAAAACGCGGGTGATCGGCAACAACCACCACCTCATCCGGATTGACGAGGAAATGGAAAAAGATATTTCAGACCTGGAGACCGAGCAACTGCTTCGCGTGATCCTTTATCTGCTGAAGACGGAAAAGGTGAACGTGGTCATTTTCGAAGACTACGATAAAGGGCTGATCACCCCCCGCCTGATCAACAAAGTGGTGGCGGAGGCCAGAAAGAAAAAGATCCCCATCGTGGTCGATCCCAAGAAAAAGAATTTCTGGAACTATAAGAACGTCAGTCTTTTCAAGCCCAACCTGAAGGAGCTCAAGGAGGGGCTGAAGCGGGATTTCGATTTCACCAGCCGGAAAAAATTCCAGGCGGAGGTGGACGAGTTCCGCGAAAGGCAGAATATCGATATCGCCCTCATCACCATGTCGGAGCACGGCATGTACGTGGATGACGGGAAAACCAAGAAGCTGATACCCGCAGTGGTGCGCAATATAGCCGATGTTTCGGGTGCTGGCGATACGGTGGTGAGCGTGGCCGCCCTGTGCCTTGCCGCCAGGCTCGATCCCGAAAGCATGGCCATTATCACCAACCTGGCCGGAGGGCAGGTATGCGAGAAGGTGGGCGTGGTGCCGGTGAACAAAAAGAAACTTTTCCGCGAAGCCCTCGGACTCATCAGCAGGAAAGCATTGTGATGGGCGTTACCCCTTACCGGCATACCGCTTCAGGGAAAAAAGAGCAGGTGGAGCGCATGTTCGACAACATCGCCCCGAAATACGATTTCATGAACGGCCTGCTTTCGGCAGGAATACACAAGCGCTGGAGAAAAAAGGCCATCAGCCTGCTCCGCGAAAAAAAACCGAAGATCATTCTCGACCTGGCCACCGGAACCGGTGATTTCGCCATCGAGGCCATCCAACTGAACCCGGATAAGGTCATAGCGGCCGATATCTCGGAGGGCATGATGAAAATAGGCCGCGAAAAGATCAGGAAGAAAAAGCTGGAAGGCAAGATCTCCTTTCAAAAAGCCGATTCAGAGAACCTGCCCTTTGCAAGCGACAGCTTTGACGCCATTACCGTTGGCTTCGGGGTGCGCAATTTTGAAGATCTGCTGAAGGGCCTGCAGGGCATGCACCGCGTGCTGAAACCGGGGGGAATGGCCGTGATACTTGAATTCTCGAAAGTAACCTCCTTCCCCATGAAGCAACTCTACGGCTTCTATTTCAACTTTATCACTCCCGCTTTGGGTAAATTATTTACCAGCGATCGCTCGGCCTATACCTATCTGCCTGATTCTGTCCAGGCTTTTCCGAGTGGCAGGGATTTTGAGCTCATCCTGCAAAAAGCGGGCTTTAAGGATATACGCTCAAAACGTCTTACCTTTGGCATCGCAACGATCTACCTTGCAACAAAATAAAGCACCTTATTTTACCGTTATTGCCGTAATGAGAGGATGGCTGTTCATACCGCTTTGTTTCCTGTTACTGCTGCAGGCCCGGACCGGCATGGCGCAGAAACGCAGCGTGCTGAACCTTCCCAAGTACGATAACCAGTGGCTGCATTTCGGCTTCAGCATTGGGATCAACCAGGCCAATTTCACTATTCATCCTGTAAAGAACCTGGCCGCGCTCGATACGGTGCTGGCCATCCTGCCTGAGTCGCAGTGGGGTTTCAACCTGGCCATTATCAGCGATCTTCGCGTGCACGAGTTCGCCACGCTGCGCTTCCTGCCGGCCCTCTCCTTCCAGGACCGCAAACTGCATTATACCATCGTTGACCGGGTGAAGAACGACACCATCACTTTTGCCAAACCCGTTGAATCGACCATACTTGATTTCCCCCTCAACCTGAAAATACGTTCCGCGCGCCTGAACAATTTCGCGGCCTATATCATCGGGGGCGCCAAATACTCGGTCGACCTGGCCTCGCAAAAGGACGTGATCATCAGCAATGTTCCGAAGGACGCCATCGTAAAGCTGAAAAAAAACGACTTTTCCTACGAGGCCGGGTTCGGGATCGATATCTTTTTCCCCTATTTCAAATTCTCGATCGAAACCAAAGCCTCCTGGGGAATGCGCGACCTGCTCGTAAAGGATAAGGACGTATTTTCCAACTCGGTCGATAAGCTGTCATCCAAAGTATTCCTCATCTCTTTTAACTTTGAAGGGTGATCCGGGAGCTTAGCCTTGCCGTACTGCCCGAAGAAGACGCGGGTGAGAACATCCTGAAGGATATCTGCGCCCGCGAATGCGGGATCCCTTCCCAGCGCATCAGCGGCATCAGGAAACTGAAGCGTTCAATCGATGCCCGCTCACGCACGGTGCGCATACAATTGAAGCTGGAGGTATATATTGATGAACCGGCACCGGCCAAAAAAACGGTTAAAAGGAGCTACCCCGATGTATCGGCCGCCAGGCCGGTATTAATCATTGGATGCGGACCCGCGGGGATGTTTGCCGCCCTTCGCCTGATCGAACTGGGGAGGAAACCCATTATCCTGGAACGGGGCAAGGACGTGCGCAGCCGGAGGAGGGACCTTGCTGCGCTGAACAGGATGCATATCGTCAACCCGGATTCGAATTATTGTTTCGGGGAGGGAGGCGCGGGGACCTATTCGGATGGCAAGCTGTACACGCGCTCGACCAAGCGGGGCGATGTGATCAGGATACTCGAAACCCTGGTGGCTCACGGGGCGGATGAGAACATACTGGTAGAAGCTCACCCCCATATCGGCACCAACAAACTTCCGAAGATCATCGTCAGCATGCGCGAAAGCATTCTGAATGCGGGTGGCGAGATCCACTTCAATACCCGCCTCACCGACCTGCTTACGGACGGATCGGGGATAAAAGGCGTAATAGCAGGCAGCAAGGAATTTACAGCCGACTCCGTCATACTGGCTACCGGACATTCCGCGCGCGATATATTCGAACTGCTCGGTCGCAAAAACATCCTGATCGAGGCCAAACCCTTTGCGCTGGGCGTACGCGTGGAGCACCAGCAGAAGCTGATCGATTCCATTCAATACCATACGGTAAAGCGCCATCCCCTCCTGCCCCCAGCCGCCTATAGCCTGGCAGAGCAGGTGAACGGCAAGGGCGTGTTCTCTTTCTGCATGTGCCCGGGAGGCATCATCGCGCCCTGCGCCACCGAGCCCGGAGAGATCGTGACCAACGGCTGGTCGCCTTCCAAACGCAACAACCCCTATTCCAATTCGGGTATCGTGGTAGCGGTAGACGAAAAAGAATGGCAGGCGTTCAGCAAACACGGAGCCCTGGCCGCTTTGCGCTACCAGCAGGCTATCGAAAAAGATTGTTTTGTCGCTGGCGGGCGGACACAGGCCGCTCCTGCCCAGCGCATGCTCGACTTCTGCACGAACAAGCTCTCCCCTTCCCTTCCGGAGACCTCTTACCAGCCGGGGATCACTTCATACGCGCTCCATGAGCTGCTGCCGCCCGGGATCGCCAAACGCCTTCAGACGGCCTTCAGGTTGTTTGAAAGAAAGATGAAAGGTTATTATACGAATGAGGCCGTGCTGCACGCGGTGGAATCGCGCACCTCATCGCCCGTGCGCATACCGCGTGATAAAGAAACGCTGCAGCACCCTCAGGTAAAAGGCCTTTATCCATGCGGTGAGGGCGCTGGCTATGCAGGAGGCATCGTTTCTGCCGCCATTGACGGAGAAAAGTGCGCGGAAGCCTTATGCCGCAGCTAAAAGAGAAAACCCTCCTGCATCGCTGCGGAAGGATCTTCCCAAACCTAAACACACACTTAAGACTTGATATACTGGTTCAGCTCCCAGACCGAGCTTTCGAACTGAAAGGCATTGTTCACCAGGTAATAGTTCTGCTTATCGATGGTGCGGTTGTAGGCGAACTTGGCCAGCTCCAGCCTTGACGACTCGAAGGTGAGCAGCTCCATGAGCTCCGAAACCTGGCCAGCAGTGAGGTAATTCGAGCCAATAGCCTGCTTGGCCACCTGCAGCTTGCTGCTGTCGAAGCTCTTGGACGTGATGGCCATTTTGAGCTGGTTGAAAGCCTGCGGGCTCATTCCGGGCATATAGCCCCAGCCATAGCCCCCGCCATAATTATCCCAGCCCCCGCCTCCATATCCGTCACATCCGTTGCCGCAGCTATTGCCGCAGGTATGCCCCCACCCTCCTCCATGACCCCACAAAGGCGTTATGCTCACCACATCATATTTACCGCACGAAGTGATCATGGCGCAAACCTTCGATTTGGCCGGCACCTGTATGCATCCGCTGAAAACGGTTTGCTGCACAGGCGTCCAGCAGCCGGGCAGGTAAGCGTACCTGATGATCTTCAGCTCATGCTTGCCCGGATGAACGTTACTGATGTTGAACATGTTCGTGGGCTGCCCGAACCAGCCGTTATCGAACATCACCACAAAGGGCGAGTTATCGAAGAGCGAGATGCTGAGCTCGGAGCTCTTATGCCCTGCGCTGGCAGCCAGGCTGACCGTACTGAACAGAATGGTGTAGATGAGCTTTTTCATGTGATCCTCCTTTTTGGTTTTTAGGTCCTGCATCTGTATTTCCAAAGCCTGTGCCACAAATAGGGCGGAACGGGTAAGTGGCGGCTTTACGGAAACAAGTGGCAGGAGCCGCCTAGCAAGTGGCTGCTTTAAGGGGATAAGTGGAAAAAAAACCTCCCCGCCTAAGGTGGGGAGGCTTGCTCAGGGTGTATGCGGGCAGAACTTATTTTATAACGGAAACATGTCCTACGTACTGGTGCATGCCGCCATTAAAATCCTTTAATACCACTTTCCATACGTATACATCTTCCTGCACGATCTCGGACTTGCCCTGCACGCGCCCGTCCCAATGCTGGTTCATGTTGCTGGTCTCGAAGATGAGGTTGCCCCAGCGGTCGAAGATATACATCTTGAAGCTGGCGGGGTCCCAACCCGTTCCCTTGGGCAGGAAACCATCGTTGATGCCGTCTCCATCGGGAGTAATGGCGTTAGGGGCGTAGAAGGTAAAATCGGGCGTAATGGTCAAACAATAGCTGATGCTGTCGCGGCAGCCATTGGCGCTTTCCACCCAAAGGGTGATGCAGAAAGTGCCTGTATCGCTGAAGGTATGCGAAGGGTTGGGCAGCACGCTGCTGTTATTGGCCCCGCTGCCCGGGTCGCCAAAATCCCACGAATAGGTGCTTGCCCCAACCGAGGTGTTGGTGAACGCTACGGTAGGTTCAAGTATGGTTGTTGATTCGGTGCTCATGCCAAAACCCGCAACCGGCATGGGATAGACATTGATCATTCCATTCACCGTTACGGTGCTGGAGCATCCGTTAGCGTCAGTCAGAGTAAGCGTGACCGAATAAGTGCCGGGTACGGTATAGCAATGGCCGGGACCTGTCCCCGTTCCGTTGGCGCCATCCCCAAAATTCCAGTTATAGCTGGCGCCATTGGTAAGCGATGAACTGAAGTTGACGCAATGCGTTACGCAGCCATCGCTGTCATCGGCCGAGATGCTGAACACGGGAAGCGGGTTGACGGTTACAGTTGTGGTGGTGCTATCGGTACAGCCGTTGGCATCAGTTACCGTAAGCGTATAGGTCGTAGTGGCGGCAGGCGAAGCCGTGAACGAGGTACCCGAGCCGGTGGGCGCCCAGGCGTAGGTATATGCCGGAGTGCCGCCCTGGGCCAGCCCGCTCACGGTGGCGCTGGCTCCCGAACATATGGACTGGCTTTGCGAAGCGGTTACCGTTAACTGGGTAGGTTGGGTGATCATAACAGTGGCGGTTGCAGTACAGTTGTTGGAGTCCGTTACAGTAACCGTATAGCTGCCCGAGCATAAGCCTGCCGCGGTAGCCGTGCTTTGGGCAGGCGTGCTGTTCCACGAATAGGTGTACGGCTGCACACCGCTGCTGGCCGTAACGGTTGCCGTGCCGTTGCACATACCGAAACAACTGATGTTCGTAGATGCGCTGATAGCCGCTGTTACCGCGCTGGGAGAGGCCACCACTACCGTGGCGGTTGCCGAACAGCCGTTGCCATCGGTCACGATCACCGTATACGTGCCACCGCTCAGGTTGTTCGCTGTGGCATTACTGCCTCCCGAGGGCGACCAGGCATAGGTATACGTGCCGGTTCCTCCTGAGGCCACCACCGTAGCGCTGCCGTTCGGCTGGCCGCAAAGCGAAGGGGTGCTGCTCATCTGCAGCGTCAGTCCGGGCGGTGACGAAACGATGGCTGTATCCTGTATAGTACATCCGTTCGCATCGGTAACGGTTATAGTGTAGGTTCCTGTGCAGAGCGGCAGGCAGCCGGGGGTTGTACAGCCGTTACTCCAGCTATACGTATACGTACCCGTTCCTCCGCCCGGGATGCATACCACCTGCCCGTCACACGCGCCCTGGCAGGTTTCTGCAAATCCGGTGGCTTGCAGAGTAAGCGCTGGCGGATCGGTCAGCGTGACCGAGGCCACCGCGGTACAGCCGTTGGCGTCAGTGACCAGCACCGAATAGGTTCCCGCGCACAGGCCGCTGGCCGTTTGCGTGCTTTGCGAAGGCGTGGTATACCATGAATAGGTGTACGGAGCGCTGCCGCCCGTTGGCGTGACCGTTCCCGTTCCGTTGCAATCGCCAAAGCAAAGCGGGTTGGTGAACGAGGTGCTGGTATTGATCACCGCGTTGACCGAGTTGAGCGTGATCGTTGTGCTCGACTGCAGGCAGGTGGCATCGGTGACATACACGGTATATGTGCCGGGGCATAGGTTGCTGATGGACGAGGTGGTGGCGTTACCCGGCACCCACGAATAGGTGTACGGCCCTGTTCCACCCGTTACCGTAACGCCTGCCGAGCCGTTACAAATATTACAGCTTGGCTGGGTGGTGGATGGAGTAAGCGTAAGGGCTGAAGACTGCGGGCAGGTGGTGCAGGTAGTAGTGCGGTAATAAAGGCCCATCATCATGAAGTTGAAGCAATCGCTGGGGCCGAAATGCGAATAGGTTGCGGTGTTCTGCCCAGCGGTAACGTTACAGGCCACCTCCTGCCAGTCGAACATGCCCATGGTATAACCGGGATTGGGCGTGTTAGCCAGGGTCTGGCTGCCGCCCGTGCTGAAGGCCGGCTGTATATCTCCGAACAAAGCGAAGGCCCTGCCGAAAGTGGAGTTGGCGCAGGCATTGATGCCGCTCATGGTCTGGGTGTTGGTGCCGCCAATCTGAATGCAGCACCCGTCATTGATCACCATATGCCCTTCGTAGGCTGCCGTGGGATCAGAGTAAATGATAAGCAGCGATGCCCCGTCCGTATCTTTCTGAGGAGTGGGCGGGTTAGTGGGAAATCCGCTGATCAGGTAATTGCCATTGCCTGAAATGGAGGCGGTCACATCCACGCGGTAGGAAGTGGTACCGCCATATCCCCAGCATTTATCAGCCCCTGTTCCGATGTTCACTGCCGGATAGTTTGCTGTATTACCCAAGGGATTGGTAATGGTAACATTGAAATTGATGGCCGTACCGCTCATGCTGGCATACACATAGGCTCGTTCCACCACGTAGCAGGTGGGCAGGCCGGTAATGGTAAAGGTGGCGGGCTGGTTGGCCCCAATTATATTCGGATTGGTTGTGCCTCTTTTCCACAACACCCTTTCGGCATGCACGTAATTGAGGCCGCATTTGTTCATGTTGAATATCTGTCCCAGGGTGCCATTACCGTTCTGGGGTACAGGATTTCCGCTTTTGCCGTCCGTACCTACGGGGTAACAGGCCCCACCGTTCATGGGGCAATCATTTCCTGTCTCGGCCAAATTGTTCTGTGCCGGCAAAGAAAAAGCGACTAAAAAAAGGATCAGGGCGGTAAGAGTGCTTTTCATGGCAGGAAAGTTAGTATAAAAAAAGTGAAACTCTTCTGTTTATCAAGACAATATAGCCATCCCGATAGTTGCATGGCCGTCTTAAAAATGGCTCAGGCCGAAGGCCTGTAAAAGACCATGTAGACCAGCCAGGCCAGGAAGATGAGGACAGAGGCGGTAATGGTTGGAAGATGTATATCGATATTGGTGAGATAGGCGGCCATGATGGGAGGGATGCTCATGGCAAAAGAAGATACGCTCTGGTTAATACCCAGTATCTCGCCCTGGCGGTCGGGCGGAACGCTGTTCGAAACCAGGGTATTGGCATTGGGAAGGGTAAGTCCTTGAGAGAGAGACACAAAGGGGATGACGCAAAGCAGGTAGGCCGTTTTGTCGGGCACTACGATCATGAACAGGGCCAGGCTCAGGAGCAGCGGGGTTACCCTCAGCATCTGATGCGCTTTGAAACGCCTGCTCAGGGGGCGCATGAGGGCTCCCTGGGCGATCACGATCCATATGCCCACATAAGCAAATACATCCGCGATCTCGGATATCGTATAATCGTATTTGTGGAAGAGAAAGACCTGGAAGAACTGGGTAAAGAAGGTAAAGCCCAGGGCGATAAGGAAGACCACGATAAAAACCGTTCGTGTCTGGCGGCTGGCAAAGGCCCTGACCACATTCCTGATGCCCGTGGTCAGGCTGATCTCGCTGTGGCGCGGATGGCTCAGGGTTTCGGGAAGCCGGAAGAACACCAGCAGGATATTGACCAAGGTGAGCAGGGCGGCAAAAAGCAATGGGGTGCCCGCATCGAACCAGGAAATAATAGCCGGATCGGCCAGTTTGCCACCGATGTAGGGCCCGATCACGAAACCGAAACCGAAAGCGGCTCCCACCATACCGAAGTTCCGCGCCTTGCTCTCCGGTGTGCTGATATCGGATATGGCGCTCATGGCTATGGCAATGTTGCCCCCGGTAAATCCATCGAGCGCGCGGCTGATGAACAACAATTCGATGGATCGGATATAAATGGCATAGGCGAAGAGCAGGTAACCCGCCAGGGTGCCGATCAGCGAAATGGCCAGTATCCTCTTTCTGCCGTGCTTATCGCTGAGCGCTCCCAGCACGGGCGCACCGAAGAACTGCATGATGGGATAGGTGGCAATGAGAAAGCCGATGGCGATATTGCGCTGTGCCCCGCTTGCCCCCTCGGCCAGCATGCCAAATGAGGGATCGAGCATTATAGGCGCGAGAATGGGAATGATGATACCCACACCCAGCATGTCGATGAAGACCGTGAGGAACAAGGAGGGCATTATGTTTCGTGAACCAGCGGCCATTTTCATTCTTTTCGCAGGGTGAAAGTAAACAATTTGTATGTTTGACTGATCTGCTTACGCGGTTTATGGATAACGACACTTCAGGTCCTGTGGTAGCCATCATCCTGATGGCGCTTTTCCTGGTGCTCATCATATGGCTGGCGGTATGGCTGGTGCGCAGGCAGAATAAAAAGGCCTGGCTCCAGGTGGGACAGTTAGCGGATGCGATGGGTATTCCTTTTGAAGGGCGTGATGATAAAAAGAACTACCGCCATTATCCCTCGCTGAACGGCCTCTACCAGCGCAGAAAGGTCAGCATCCACAGTGAGACCCGCGGTTCGGGAAAAAGCAAGCATGTGGTGACCATCCTGCGGGTTTATTGCAATACGCACGGCTCCAACACCCTTACCGTTTGGAAAGAAGGTTTTTTTTCAAAGATCGGCAAGGCATTCGGTATGCAGGACATACAGACAGGCTGGAGCGATTTCGACAAAGCGTTCGTGTTGCGCAGCAACAATCCCGATTTCGCCCTCCGGCTTTTCAACCAGGGCGTATGCAATAAGTTCCTGGATACAGCCCCTTTCATTTGGGCGAACATTTATTTTAATAATAATTGTTTCGAATACGCAGAGACCAGCCTTATACTTAATGAAAAGATCCGTATTCGTTATTTAAACGTGTGCGAATTGCTGGTTTATTTATCTGAAAAATCGGAGAACCTGCCCAGGGCATAATCAAGTCGGCACAACCATGTATAATTCTTCTAATTTTACGCCTGCCTGTCCATGAATAACCTGAACTTCTCTGACAATGATCTTACCGTTTGCCTCACCCTGGGCATTTCCCTTCTGGGCTTCGTGGTATTCTGGTTCGTGAGCCAGAGCAAGAAGCTGGAAGGAGAATATTATTCCCGGTACCCTGCGGAAAAAGCCTCGGAAAAGTTCATCCTCTTCACTAAATACTGGGGCTTTACCTGGATGGGCCTGATCCCAGCCCTGGTCTGCTTGCTGCTATTACCGCAGTACACCCTGGGCGATTACGGACTGGCATGGAAAAGCGAAACCGCTTTTTATACGCTGGCCTGGACAGCCGGCCTGAGCCTGCTGGTGACCGTCATCAATTTTTTCAACGCCCGCAAGCCCAAATCGCAGCGCATGTATCCGCAGATACGAGCTAAGGAATGGAATAGGAAACTACTGGTGAGGTACTTTGCGGGATGGTTCTTTTACCTGCTCGGTTACGAATTCATGTTCAGGGGCATCCTGCTTTTCCCGATGGCGGATGTGCTCGGCCTGTGGCCCGCCATCGCCATCAACACGGCCATGTATTCGGCTACGCACATTCCCAAGGGGCTGGACGAAACCATTGGAGCGGCACTGCTGGGTGTGGTGCTTTGCCTGCTGACCATCGATACCGGTACGATCTGGATCGCCTTCCTGGTGCATGTGGCCCTGGCCTGGACCAATAGCTGGTTCGCGCTGTATCATAACAAAGAGGTGAGCTGGAAAAAATAATTACACCCTCACTCCTATCACCAGCACATCGTCCACCTGCTCCATGTTACCTTTCCAATCCTCAAAATCCCGGTGAAGCTTCATTTCCTGCTCTGCCACAGGCAGGGGCGCCAGCGATGACAGGGACTCTTTCAGTTTTTTGTATTTGTACTTCTTTCCCTTAGGCCCTCCGAACTGGTCGACATAGCCATCGGTAAAGAGATAAAAAATATCACCCTGCTTCAGCTCCAGCGTGGTATTGGTGAAGGGAACCACTTTCGCCTCTATCGTTTCCCCGATGGAGCGTTTGGCTGCGCTGTATTCTTCCATCGCGCCATTCCTGAACAGGTACATGGCGTTGCGCGCGCCCGCATAGAGCAGCTTGCCGGTCTTCTTGTTGTACGAACAAAGCGATACATCCATCCCGTCATTCATTCCCGCATCGCGGCCCAGGGTGCTTTTCACCTCATCGTGCAGTTGATAGAGGATCGAGGCCGGAAGCACCTCACGCCTCTCGTTCACGATCTTATTCAGGGCATTGCCCGCTATAATGCTCAGGAAAGCCCCGGGAACGCCATGGCCCGTACAATCGATAGCCGCGATGAGGGAGTGATCGCCCTGCTGCGAGACCCAGTAATAATCACCGCTCACGATATCCTTCGGCCGGTAGAATACGAAATGCCCGGGAAAGCAGCTTTTGATCAGCTCACGCGAAGGAATGATAGCGTCCTGCAGGCGCTTGGCGTAATTGATGGAATCGAGTATCTCCTTATTCTTTACCTCGATAATGGTCTTTTGCTTGTTGATCTCTTCGTTAGCCGTTTTCTTATTGGTGTAGGCCCGGTACGAAATGAATGCGGTAGCAAGGGCCAGCACCAGCACCAGTACGCCACCGGATAAATAGATACGCTGGCTGCGCAGCCTTTGGTTCTGCTGATCGATCTCCAGTTGATATACGCGCGCCTGCTCAGCGCGCTTGATGGAATCCTCGCGCTCTTTCATGAACACCGAGAACTGCAACTGCAGGTTCTGCATGGCCTCCAGGTTGTTCCTGACCATTGCCGAATCGCTGCTGGCTATAGACCGCTCCAGCATATCGGCCTTCCTGCTGTCGTTGCCGGTTTCATCGTACAAACGCGCCAGGTGGGTGTAGATGATCACCAGTTGATCATAGAATTCGTACTTTATCCCCTCCGCCTCGGCCATGAACAGGTACTTCTCCGCTTCTTTGTAATTCTTCATCTTCAGGTAGATCTCCCCGAATATGGTGTAACTGTCGATCAGCCCGAAATCGCGGCCCATTTCCATAGTGATCTTCATGGCCTTTTCAGCGTAGACCAGGGCCTGCCGGTAATCACCGCGCGAGATGAAAAGCGTGCCTATGTTATGGTAAAGGTCCGACATGTCTTCTTTCAGGCCGGCCGGTTCGGCCATCCTGAGCGCCTGACGGAAATAGCTCAGGGCCTTATCGTATGCTTTCTTCTCCCGCTCCATTATACCGAGGTTATTGTACGCTTTTACAATGACCGAAGTATCGCTGTATTCCTGTGCCGCTTTAATGGCCGCTTCCAGGTATTTCACCGCCAGCATATTGTTATCAATGCGCTGGTATAACAGTCCGATGTTGACATATATGCCGGGAATTCCCATGTCCTTGCGGCCTTCATAATAACGCAGGCCCTTCAGGTAGCATTCCAGCGATTTGTTGTAATCCTTTCGCATGAAATTGATGCCGCCCATATTATCGAGGCTCTTGCCGATCAGGCTGCTGTCCCTTGCCGCCATGCCCACCTGGTAAAGCGAGTCCATGTACACCAGGGCGGTGTCAAAGGAGCCATTGTTATAATAATAGATGCCGCGCTCGCGATAGAAATAGCCCAGCGGTTTGCTCAGCTTGTGTTTCTTCGCCAGCATCACCCCCTGCTTCCATATTTTCAATGCCTCTTCGCTGTTTTTAAAACGCAATAATTTATAGGCTGAAAGATGGGCCTGTACTTTTTTTTCAGGATCGGTGGCGCCAAGCTGCCGCTCCAGGGTATCCGGCAACAGGC
>JBFLYZ010000036.1:0-37499 GCA_040756415.1 Bacteroidota bacterium | reverse complement strand
AACCGCCCGCCCGACCCCGTGGAACACCCCGTCGCCTCCCAGGTTCATTTCTATCCCAAATGATTATCTTTGCTCAAAATATTTGCGAGTATCACGGAGTGATCCGCACAAACGAAAAGTAAAGCACCGGAAGGTGCTTTTTTACGCTTATTCGTGAACACAAAGCATTCCCGCTTTGATCAGTCTATGAGCCGGTTTTATTTGCAATTCCCTATCCTGATGCTGCTCCGGGCAACCCGCCTTACCGGCCGTTTTTCGCGCCATTAATTTTATTAAATTCGTCCTCTTTTTTACGGATAAAAAACATAGCTAATGATGGATATCACCCGAGAGAACATTGACGAACTGAACGCGGTCATAAAAGTAAAGCTGGGCCCCGAGGATTACGTGCATAAAGTGGAGCATGCGCTGAAGGAGGTGCAGAAAAAAGTGAACATGCCCGGCTTCCGTCCCGGCAAGGTGCCGGTGCAACTCGTCAGGAAAATGTACGGCAAGAGCGTACTTGCCGATGAGATGAACAAGATCCTGAACGATTCGCTGTACAAGTATATTTCCGATAACGGCCTTGAGCTGCTGGGCAATCCCATGCCCTCGCAGGACGAGAACGCGAACATAGACTGGGAGAACCAGAAGGAGTTCGAGTTCAAATACGATATCGGCCTGGCGCCCCAGTTCACCGTAGAGATATCAGCCAAGGACAAGTTCAGCTATTACAGGATCAAGGCTGACGATGCGCTCATCGACAAGTACGTGAACGATATGGCCAAGCGCTACGGGAAGATCGTTCACCCCGAGTCGTCCGCAAAGGATGACCTGGTCAATGGCGATTTCGTGGAGCTGGATGCCGCGGGCGCTATCCTGCCGGGCGGCATTTTCAAAACAGTATCCGTCTTTACCGAAAAGATAAAGGGCGACAGCCTGATCAAAGCCCTGAGCGGGCTGAAAAAGGACGACAAGGTGGTGATCCGCGCGGCCGATATGAAGGATGACGCTGAGTACCTGGCCGGCTTGCTTCACACCACGGCCGATAAGATCGCGTCTGCGGATTTCCAGTTCACCGTGAAGGACATCAACCGCCTGGAGCCCTCGGAGATCAACCAGGAGCTGTTCGATAAGGTATACGGCAAGGATGCCGTGAAAAGCACGGAGGAGTTCAGGGAGCGGATCAAAAGCGAGATCGAGCGCATGTTCGTCAGCGACAGCGAAAAACGCTTCAAAACGGATGTGGTGAAAGCCCTCATGGAGAAAGTGAAGCTTCGCCTGCCTGACGAGTTCCTCAAGCGCTGGATCATCAGCACCAACGAGAAACCCATCTCCAAAGAACAGTTGGAAGCCGAATACCCGGCCTATGCCGAGCAGATGAAGTGGCAGCTCATCGAGAACAGGATACTCAAGGAGAAGCAGATCAAGGTATCGTCAGACGAGGCCCTGGCCTATACCAAAGAGCTGGTGCTGCGCGAGATGATGCGCTACGGCCGCACCGATATGGACGACAAGAGCCTTACCGAAATGGCAACCAAAATATTGCAGAAGGAAGGGGAGGCCAAGCGCATTTACGACCAGTTGTACGACCAGCGCCTGATGGATGTGTTCAAGAGCACCTTCACCCTCGAAGAGAAAGAGCTGCCTTACGAAGAGTTCTTTAAAAATTAATTATCTTTATACTTTACATTCTTAACCAAGCATTTTATGTCGAAAAATGAATTTGAAAAATACGCGGTGAAGCATATGGGCATCAGCAGCCTTACGCTTCACGATTTTAAATCATCCCTTACCCCCTATATCATCGAGGAACGTCAGCTCAACGTAGCGCAGATGGACGTATTCTCGCGCCTGATGATGGACCGCATCATTTTCCTGGGCACCGGCATCAACGACCAGGTGGCCAACATCATACAGGCCCAGCTCCTGTTCCTGGAGAGCGTTGACGCGAAAAAGGACATCCAGATCTATCTGAACTCACCGGGCGGATCTGTTTATGCCGGCCTGGGCATTTATGATACCATGCAGTACATCAATTGCGATGTAGCCACTATCTGCACGGGCATGGCCGCCTCTATGGGAGCCGTGCTCATGTGCGCGGGCGAAAAGGGAAAGCGCACCGCGCTGCCTCACGCCAGGGTGATGATACACCAGCCGCTTGGCGGAGCGGAGGGGCAGGCTTCGGATATCGAGATCACCGCACGCGAGATCCTCAAGCTGAAAAAAGAGCTGTACGATATCATTGCCAAGCACTCCGGCCAGGATTACGACAAGGTGTGGAAGGACAGCGATCGCGATTACTGGATGACGGCAGAGGAAGCGAAGGCGTACGGCATGATCGATGAGATCTTAATACGACACAAGTAATAAATGGCAAAAGACAGCAATATAAAGTGTTCTTTCTGCGGCAGGGATAAGCAGGATACATCGGTGCTGATAGCGGGGCTGAACGGGCATATCTGCGACACCTGCATCAACCAGGCGCACGGCATTGTGAAGCAGGAGATCTATACGAAGAACAGCAATTCAGCGTTCGCCAACCTGAAGCTGCTGAAACCTTCGGAGATCAAAAAGCACCTGGATGAGTATGTTATAGGGCAGGATAACGCCAAGAAAGTGCTGTCGGTTGCCGTATACAATCATTACAAGCGCGTAATGCAGAAGCAAAAGCCGGGGCTGCGCGATGATATAGAGATAGAAAAATCGAATATCATCATGGTGGGCGAAACCGGCACAGGCAAGACCCTGCTGGCGCGCACCATAGCCAGGATACTGAACGTACCTTTCTGCATTGCCGATGCCACCGTGCTGACCGAGGCCGGTTACGTGGGCGAAGACGTTGAAAGCATCCTTACCCGCCTATTGCAGGCAGCCGATTACGATACGGCCGCAGCCGAGCGGGGTATCGTGTTCATTGATGAGATAGACAAGATAGCGCGCAAGGGAGACAATCCCAGCATTACCCGCGATGTATCGGGCGAAGGCGTGCAGCAGGGCATGCTCAAACTGCTGGAAGGATCGGTGGTGAATGTTCCTCCCCAGGGCGGACGGAAGCACCCCGAGCAGAAAATGATATCGGTCGATACGCGCAATATCCTGTTCATTTGTGGCGGAGCCTTTGACGGCATAGACAAGAAGATAGCCAACCGCCTGAACGCCCAGATCGTGGGCTATAACGCTTCAAAAGAGCGCGAACACATTGACAAGGACAACCTGCTGCAATACATTTCACCCCAGGACCTGAAAAGCTTCGGGCTTATTCCCGAGCTCATTGGGCGCCTGCCGGTTCTTACCCACCTGAACCCGCTTGACGCGGAGACCCTGCGCAGGATACTTACCGAACCCAAGAACGCGCTGATCAAGCAATACGTGAAGCTGTTCGAAATCGATGGGGTCAAGCTCACTTTTGAGAAAGAGGTGTTCGATTTCATCATTGAGAAGGCCATCGAGTTTAAACTGGGGGCGCGCGGCCTGCGCTCCATCTGCGAGGCCATTATGATCGATGCCATGTTCGACATACCTTCTGACAACAAAACAAAGGAGCTGCACATTTCGCTCGACTACGCCAAGGAAAAGATAGGAAAGGCCAGGCTGAACAAGCTGAAGGCAGCCTGATCAGTTCAACGTGATGGTGTATGAATTCCCGTGGATGCTTACCGTGGCCTGATCATCGCAGGCGCCCTGCCCGAAATCGATGATGCGGTCATCCAGGTTGGCAGGAGTAAGCTTTATGACGCCTTTTACGATCCAGCGGCAGCTCATCTCCACGCGCAGAGGCGTGGTGATGGTCAGAGTAAAGGTATTCCCCTTGGTCCCTCTTCCATTGGCACTGCCGGTGATCTCGTACACATCGTCACTGACCAGACCCAGCGTACCCTCGCCCGCTATCCACCTGCGTGTGCGCTGCGAGTTCCAGGTTATGGTCTTGTTATCGGGGGTAGTGATGACCGCGTTCTGCACGTTAACAGAAAAGGTGGCCACGCCATTGATATGACCCTGGTTGGTGATGGTCTTGGTACCCGCCACCCTGTAGTTGTTCACATAGTAATTATTGGTAGTGATGGTGATCGTGGTCAATGAATCGCGGTAGCGCCCCGAAAACACCGCGGTGATCTGTCCCCTGCGCGCTATCCCGTCAGGGCCGGTGCAATTGACGCTGCCAAAATCTACGGTCACTGTTTTGGGAAAGGCCGGATTGGGCAGGGCAGGATTAACGGTTACCGTATAGCAGGCTGCCGTCATATTACCCGATGAATAGCGGTTCACATCCGCGGTAACGGCTGCCGCGTCATCCAGTTGCCTGAACACATCGTTCCAGCAGGCTTCGGCCAGGTAATTGTCAGATGCAGACTGCGTTTCGTTATCCTTATCACGGTCCGACCTGCGGCAGGCGCTGAGGGCGAGCAATGCCAGCAACAGGACAAAAAGGCTTAATCGTTCTTTCATACTAAAGGGGTATGGCTTGATCAAACAAAATTAAAAGAATTTGGCGCCTTTCCCAATTTTTACCTGCACTGCAGCTCTTTCAGCAGGATACGCAGAACAGCCTCCTCCGCAGCATAGACATCATTTTGCAGTTTTGCCAGCACCGATACTGCGGCTGAGAAGGGCGCATCATAGAACCATAAATGCTCCCAACTGACCATCCTGCTTTCTACCGGTGAATACATGTCGCCCGTGCCCAGGCCTACCTGCTCCTGGCTTACGGGCATTGAATCAGGTAGCGACAGCAAGGCCGCGCTATACGTGTTCAATGATCTTTTCAGGTCCGCAGCCACCGTGGCGCTGCCCGAATAGGGTGTAAAGAAATAGACGGTGGTGACCTGGTACCCTGGATTCTGGCCGGCCGCCTGCTTAAGCCCATCGCTGATCCTGCCTATGCCGGCAACCAGCTCGTCAGTCAGCTTTTTTGCCGAGTCGCATTTACCGGCATAGCTGCTGTCGGATGCGGCCAGCGACCGGATCGCTTTATAAAGGCTGTCGCGCGTAAAAACAGGGGCTTGCTGCGCGGCCAGGGCTGCCGCAGCAAGCAACAGGCAGCAGGATAAAGACAGCTTACCGTTTGCGGTTGAGAACAATGAACGCAAAGTCATAGGCGTGGCGGCTGTCTTTTGTATGCAGTATATAGCTCTCCTGCTCCCATTCCGCCACGGGAACTTCGGGGAAATAGGCGTCACCTTCAAATGTGTGAAATACCCGCGTAAGGTAAAGCCGGTCGGTCACCTCCATGGTCTGGTTGTAGATCTCCGCGCCACCGATAATGAACAGCTCCTTCTCCCCTTTTTCCTTTGCCACGGCTATAGCCTCTTCCACCGAGTGGACCACGATGGCGCCCGGTGCCTCATAATCCTTCTGCCGGGTCACAACAATATTGGTCCGGCCTTTCAGCGGGCGGAATTTCTCCGGAATGGACTCGTAGTTCTTCCTTCCGCTCACCACGCAATGGCCCATGGTCTTCTCCTTGAAGAACCTGATATCCTCAGGCAGGTGCCACACCAGCCTGTTATCCTTACCGATGACGTTGTTCTCCGAAACGGCAACTATGGCTGATACGATCATACGGCAACGGCAGCTTTGATGTGCGGGTGCGGATCGTAACCCTCGAGGGTAAAATCTTCGAACCGGAAATCGAAAATGTTCTTTACAGAGGGGTTGATCTTCATTTGCGGGAGTTTCCTGGGCTCGCGGTTCAACTGAAGGCGGGTTTGCTCGATATGATTCGCATACAAATGCGCATCCCCGAGCGTATGCACGAAATCACCACACTGCAGCTCGCAGACCTGGGCCACCATCATGGTGAGCAGGGCGTACGAGGCGATATTGAAGGGTACGCCCAGGAAGATATCCGCGCTGCGCTGGTACAACTGGCAGGACAGCTTGCCATTGGCCACGTAGAACTGGAAGAAGGCATGGCAGGGAGGCAGCTTCATTTTCTCGATCTCGCCCACGTTCCATGCGCTGACAATAAGCCTTCTCGAATCCGGGTTCTTTTTGATCTGGTCAATCACCTGGCTGATCTGGTCGATATGCCGGCCATCGGGCGTTGGCCAGCTTCTCCACTGGTACCCGTAAACGGGGCCCAGGTTGCCGTTCTCATCCGCCCATTCGTCCCAGATAGACACCCCGTTCTCTTTGAGGTACCTGATATTGGTCTCGCCCATGAGGAACCAGAGCAGCTCATGGATGATGGATTTGGTATGCAGCTTTTTGGTGGTGAGCAGCGGGAATCCTTCCTGCAGGTCGAACCGCATCTGGTATCCGAACACCGAAAAAGTGCCCGTTCCCGTACGGTCGGTCTTCCTGGTCCCGTGCTCCAGCACATGGCGCATCAATTCGTGATACTGCTTCATATCCGTAAAATTTCAAATCAAATTTACGCTGGGAAAGAATAAGGGAAAAGGGAAGATTTCAGTTTTTTTCAACGCCTAATAGCCCATCACCTGGTTCTCCTCCACGGTCTTGGAGTCGAGGGCATCGCGCAGGCCGTTGCCCACGAACATAAAAGCCAGCACAATGAGCATGATGGCCACACCGGGCACCACGGCAAGGTAGGATGAATCGGTGAAGATGTACTGGCGGTGCTCGCTGATCATAGCGCCCCATGACGCGGTAGGCGGCTGCGCCCCTATGCCCAGGTAGCTGAGACCGGCCTCGATCAGTATGGCATTGGCGAAATTGGCCGCAGATATTACGATAACAGGGCCCATCACATTAGGCAGCAGGTGCTTCAGTATGATGCGCATATTATTGTACCCCAGGGCGCGGCCCGCCTCGATGAACTCTTTCTCGCGAAGGCTCAGCGCCTGCCCCCGAACCACACGCGCCACATCCACCCACATGGTAAGGCCTACGGCCAGGAACACCTGCACCAGGCCTTTGCCGAGCGCAAGCGTAATGGCTATCACCAGCAGCAAGGTAGGTATGGACCAAACCACGTTGATGATCCACATGATCAGATCATCCACCCAGCCCCTGAAAAACCCGGAAACAGCCCCGAAGAACAGGCCGATGACAAAGGAGATCACGACCGCTACCAGCCCCACCGAGAGCGATACGCGCGCCCCCAGTATAAGGCGGCTGAGCATATCCCGGCCCAGCTTATCCGTACCGAGGTAATATTTTTTATCCTGGATATTGTCCGATTCGATCTCCTGGATCAGCTCGGTGCGGGTTTTCACTATCTTCTCGTTCTTTCCCAGTATATAGAATTCCATCCTGCCTCCTACCGAATCATTGACAAAAGGCCTGGTATCATCCAGCGCATACACTACATCCGCAAGGTTCTTCTTCACGATGGTGCCGCTGTTCGGTGTCTTGCCCGTATAGGTTTCGTAAACAATATTGTTCTTCTCGAAGCGGTAATCGAAAAGCGGCTCCGGTTTATTATACTCGCTGGGAGCTCCTTCCCATAACCGCGCGAAAACAGTTGTATGCTGAGGAGGCTGGTTCTTCTTGGTAAGCAGCACCTTCACCGTAAATCCCGGCTCGCGCGTGCCGAGCTCGAGCAACTGGTTATCGGCATCGGGCGTTGAATCGGGAGAAATAGCATACCCGAATACCGACAGCAGCACCATGAATGCAATGATCACCAGCCCGAACATGGCCAGTTTGTCCTTTTTCATACGCTGCCATGCGTAATACGACAGCGGCCTTGAGTACGTTTCGTAATTTCTCTTTTTCTTAAAAAACATCGATCGCTATTTCACGCTCCGTCCTTTCCAGTGGTATCCCATAAAGCCTGAAAGCAGGCCGGTGATACTTACGTAAAACATCACAAAGAGCTGCGCTGGTAAAAAGTATGCAAGCAATGGTGTTTTAGCTGAGATCCGGGCGGCTAAAAATAAAAATAAAAAGTCAATCAGGCACTTAAATCCCGGAAGTATTACGCAGGCTAACAAGGTGGTTTCCACAGGCTGCGTAAAGGCCAGCAGTATGGCCATGAGTGGGAAGAAATTGGCTGAAAATACCAGCGCGGAAACAAGCAATGAGAATTTGTCGGTATAATACCTGGCCTTGGAAGCCCAGCGCATGCGTTGGTCGAAAAAGGCCCTGAGGCCGGGCGGGGGGGCGGTAAACACCCGGGCATCGGGCCCGGGCAAAGCGCATACGGAGGCGGGGTACCTTTCCTTTACCTTATGAAGGAACAATACGTCATCTCCCGACTGTATGGCCTGAATACCTGCAAAACCGTCCAGCTCAAGAAAAACATCTTTTTCGTAGGCCAGGTTGGCCCCGTTGCACAGAAAGGGCCTGCCCAGCCGGGCCGCTGATGCGGTGACCGCCATCAGCCCAGCAAATTCCAGGGCCTGTATCTTTCCCAGCAAGCTATTGTCTTCTAGGAATACCACGGGGCCGAGTATCATGCGCGAATGGGTGCGCTCATAAAAGGAGGCGATCGTACGCAGCCAGTCGGGCCCGGCCGTGCAATCACCGTCAGTGGTAACGATCAGCGCACCAGCAGCCTGTTCTATGGCATAGGCAATAGCCTCTTTTTTGCCCTGGCGGCTTTCGGGCAGGCGGAGCAAGCGCAGGTTCGTACTACCCGGAAGCAACTGCGCAATGATCGCTTCCGTTCGGTCTTCTGAATGATCGTCAGCCACGATGATCTCGAAGAGCGGGGCAGGATAATTCTGCTGAATGAGGGCATTCAGGCAGCGCGCTATATGCTCCTGCTCGTTGCGCACCGGAACGATCACCGATATGCTGGTTTGGGGAACATAGGCGGGGTCGCACCGGTACTGCTCATTCTTCATACCGTACATGAAATAAGCCATCAGGCAGGCATACAGCAGGAGGGCCGTTGCCGCTGCGGCAAGGGTTATGTAGAAGAGCTCCGTCATTCGCCACGAAAGAACTTAAGCCTGAAAATAAGGAAGAGGCCGGCCAGCGCGGGCAGGGCCAGGTTGATCATCCAGAGCAGCAGCGAGGCGGCCAGGATGCCGCTTTCGTTATCCGAAACAAGAGAAAAAAGAAAGAGCGCGGCCGATCCCCTCACCCCGATCTCGGTAAGGGCAAAGGTGGGAATGACCGTGATCAGGAAGAAAACAAGCGGGATGAGTATGAGTGCCGCACCGAAACGAACGTCCACGTCAAACAGGCGCAGCAACAGATAGAACTGCAGCAGGAAGACCATGTACCGCGCCAGGGAGAGCCAGATGAGCTTTCGCCACTCAGGGGCGGAAATGGAGCGAATGACCAGGGCATGCCTGTTTGTTATCCGCCCCCGGAACAGAAGGACCAGCGCGGCCAGCGACAAGGCGAAGATAAAGCTCAGCAGGCCCGTAAGCGATACCCCGTTCAGCACACCTTGGGAATAATAATACGCGCTTTCGTCATGGGCGGGCAACTCCAGCCCGAAGAGCCGCCAGAGCACAAAGCTGAGCGCTGCCATGCCCAGCGTAACGAATACCTGGGCGGCATTGCCGGCAAAGGTGAGCAGGGCGGCCCTGATGCGGTCGGCCTTTTCGAGGAGGAATATCCGCCCCGAGAACTCGCCCACGCGGTTGGGGGTAAAAATGCTCACCGACAAGCCGCACCACACGCCCTGCAGGGCGCGGAAGAACGACAAGGGTTCGAGGCGGGCGACCAGCATTCTCCACTTCAGGGCCTCGAGCGACCAGTTAAGCGGCATCAGGACCAGCACAAGCCCGAGCAGGTAAGAGCGTGACGGATTCATGTTGCTGAAAAGCGAGGCCGGGTCGTTCTGCCTGAAAACTTTTGAATAAATATACCAGAGCGAGAGAGCTGTAATGAGGAGTTTCAGGAAAAGACTTATACTTTTGTACAGTTTCTTCAGGTACACGAACAAAAGTAAAATTAAAAAGCGATTGAGCACCGATAACGTTATCATCGGCATAGATCCCGGCACCACCATCATGGGCTACGGTGTGGTGCATATCATCGGCCGCGAAATGAAGCTCCTCGACCTGGGCGTGCTCAGGCTGCAGAAGCTGGAAGGGCATCCGCTCAAGCTGAAGGAGATATTCGCCCGCACCATTGATCTCATTGAGCGCCACCGCCCCGACCAACTGGCCATTGAAGCCCCTTTTTTCGGCAAGAACGTGCAGTCTATGCTGAAGCTGGGCCGCGCCCAGGGCGTGGCCATAGCGGCCGCGCTTTCCAGGAACATCCCGGTGGTGGAATATTCGCCAAAAAAGATCAAACAGTCGATCACGGGAAACGGCAATGCCTCGAAGGAGCAGGTGGCGGCCATGCTGCAAACGCTGTTAAAGATCGAGCGCATGCCGACCCATCTTGACGCGACCGATGGCCTGGCGGCCGCGGTATGCCATTATTTTCAGAACGGGCATTCCGCCTCCGGCAAGAAGTATTCGGGATGGAAGACCTTCCTCAGCCAGAACCCGGGCCGCAAAGCTTAGCTCCCGAATGCCTGCCTGATCCTGGCGGCTATCTCTTTCATTTCCTCTTCAGGCACCTGCAGCTTGGGCCTCGAAAAGTTAATGTCGCTGACCGAGTTCAGCGGGATGAGGTGAATATGCGCATGCGGCACCTCGAGGCCGATCACCGCCACACCGATGCGCTTGCAGGGAACGGCTTTTTCAATGGCACGGGCCACCTTTTTCGCGAAAAGCTGAAGCTCCTGGTACAACTGATCATCTATATCAAACAGATAATCGACCTCCTTTTTCGGTATAACCAGCACATGGCCTTTGGCCAGCGGAAAAACATCCAGAAAAGCAAGGCAATTGCCGGTCTCGGCAATCTTATAGCAGGGTATCTCCCCGTTCACGATCCTGGTAAAGACAGAAGCCATAGTATATCGGGTTAGTTCTCCAGGCTGATGTTCTCATCGCCCGGCTTGTATGGAAGATAATTGATTATGAACTGGAACATCTCATCGGTCGTGCGCATGCTTCCGTCACGTTCGCCCACCGCGCGCGGTGGATTGAAAGGGTTCAGCGGATTGTTCTTCGTATTATCGTAAACCCCTACCACGTGTATTACCGATCCGGCCGGTATTTTCAGCATTTTCTTAAAGGTATAAAAATACTGCCACCGGAAGTCCCAGCGGGGTATACGGATGAGAGGAATGGTATCGCCCCCCGGCTTTACAGCGAAGGCCCAGAACGATTTGCCGAGCAGGTGCATATGCGGGTTGATGGTTACCACCGAAATATCCTCCGGCACTTTAAAGCGTATCCTGAAGGTCTTTACAGAATCGGGCGGGATGACCAGGGGCGGATCGGATACGGCCACTTTGCTCAGCGTGCCGAGCTGCAGTTCGAGCAGAGGCCGGTTACCGGTCGGCTCCTTTCCGAAGAAGACATTGAAATACGAGCTGTCGTACTGGTCGGATGCGCTGGGCCCGTAATGTATGTCCTTCAGAAAAATAGCTCCTTTGCTTTTCACTTTCAGCCCGCCAATCCCTTCGGGATAAATGACCGGCAAAACGCCAGGCAGGTAATTGACGGCTGATGGAGTAAGCATGGGATAGGTAAGGCCGTCATCATTGGAAAGCTGCATGAGCTCATACGCTGCTTTATAATCGGTATCCCTGGTATCGACATAGGCCTTGCCGGTGAAGACATTTTTTTTACTGCCCTCGTCATACTGGAGCAGGAAGCCATTGACATGATGCACCAGTTTCTTCTTGTCCGGCACGAATTCGATGGCGCGTACAAACGTATCGTGGCCTATCTCATAAGGCAGCTTCATGAGCAGGAAGCGGTCCATCCCGTCACCTTTCAGAAAGACCGGCTCCATCATTCTCACCACCATATCGGGCTTACCCAGCATAGAGCCTTCGGGATAACGGGGGACGGGAGGGATGCGTGTGCTGTCTCCCACCGGGCAGCCTTTTTCCACCCATTGTACGATCATACCGATCTGCTCACGGCTCAGCACTTTTTCGCCCGCGAAATGCGAATAGTTGGGATCGGCCGGCCAGGGGGGCATAAAGCGGGTGGAAACAACGTACTTTATGCTGGCCGCTTTCCTTTTCACATCCTGGTAGCTCTGCAGGGAAAAGGGGGCCGTGCCATCCTTGCGGTGGCAGGGTGTACAATTCGTGAAAATGACCTGAGCTATATTACCGCTGAAGGTAAGGTCGGCCTGCGGTTCCTCAGCGGGTGCCGAACAGCCCGACAACGCAATAAAAACGGCCGGGAGGCCTGTAAAAGCCCCCCATGCTGATAAGCGATTAAACCCCATGATTCAGCTTAAAGCTCAGCGGGATATTTCGATCACCTCGAACTTCATGACCCCCGAAGGTACTTTTACATCCACCACATCGCCTACCTTCTTGCCCAGCAAGCCTTTGGCGATAGGCGAATCGACCGATATCTTGCCTGATTTCAGATTGGCTTCGTTTTCCGGCACAAGCGTATAGGTCATGGTAGCACCATTACCCCTGTTCTTGATCTTTACCCTGGACAGGATGAAGACCTTGGAATTATCCATTTTGCTCTCATCCACCAGCCTGGCATTTGCGATGATATCTTCGAGCTTGGCGATTTTCATTTCCAGCATTCCCTGGGCCTCTTTGGCCGCATCGTATTCGGCATTTTCAGAAAGATCGCCCTTATCGCGGGCCTCCGCTATCTGCCTGGAAATAGCAGGCCGCTCCTTTGTTTTCAGGTAGTTGAGCTCATCCTTCAGTTTTTTCAAGCCCTCTTCTGTGAAATAATGTGACATTGGCGTAATATTTAACAAACATAAATTAAGCAAGAAAGAGAGCCCCCCCGCTAAGCGGAGGGGGCTCTCTTACATAGTGCTAAATTAGTAAAAACCGCGGAAATTACAAATTCATTCGCGCCCCTATACCTATCACCCCATTGAAAGGCTGGGTTGCACGATAGGAGAAATCGAGGCCAAAAGTGGACCCTTTTTCCTTGTTCATGGGTATTTCAACCGTAAATCCACCGTTAAATCCTGTAAAACAGGTAGTTCTGTCCTCATCACTGCCTATGCCTTTTTCATAGACATAGCCGGCACGCACCATCAGGAATGACCTGAAGCCATACTCCAGGCCCACGGCAAACTGGTCTTTCGAAAAGGAGTTTGACGTGAAAGTGCCCGCAATGGTCAGGCGGTGGTTCTTCTTGGCCAGGCTGTCGTTAGGGAAATAGAAATCATATGCTCCCCCTATATTGACCAGCGAGGGCAGTTCGAAATCGGCTGAGCGCTGCTCAACGGTCATGGTAACACCCGTAGAAGGAACCGTGCCGCGGAACGACAGGCCATCGCCATTGAAACGCATGCGCGGGCCTACATTCTTGAGCGAAATACCGAAGTGGATGTTGTCGAATTTTCCTGCCACATACTGTATTCCCGCATCGAGGGCCACACCCCTTGCGCTTACGTCAGAGATCGCCTCGCTGATGGCTTTGATATTGATCCCACCATAGATGTTATCAGAAAAGGCTTTGGCGTACGACAGGCCCAGGTTGATGAACTGGGGCGAGTAGGTTCCTATTCCTCCTTCCGGAAGGTTAACGGTAGTGATCGGTATGTCTCCAAAGTCCATTGACATAATACCCAATCCAAGCACACCGGTGGCCCCAACGCGCTGGGTAAAGCCGAAGGAATTGATCTTGATATCGGCTATATACAAGCTGCGCGCGAACACCAGTTCGGTCTTTTTGGTAAAGGCTGTGCCTGCCACGTTGAGAAACTGCGCTTCCAGGCCTTTGATGGATGCCATATTAGCGCCCCCCATTCCTGAATTCCTGATCCAGGGGTTGATAAGCAGTTCTGTTGCACCTGCCTGTCCGGCACGGTCTTCGTTTCCAGCGAAGGCGGGCATGCCCAGCATGGTTGCTGCGAGTACCGGAAGGATGTATTTGCTTGTCTTTTTCATATGCTGTACTTTATCTTATTCAACATTACAGGTTAGAACTGGTCAAGGTCGATCGGTCGCATTACGCCAAACCATTTCAGCACTTTCTCGCCTTCCGAACCATCGGCCAGCGTGGTTTTGACGTGTATGATATACATGCCGCTGGCCACGGGTATACCCGCCTGGTTCTTCAGATCCCAGTCGAGCGATGTTTTCGGATCGGCCTTATTGAACTTGCGTATGAGCGTACCGTTCAGCGTATAGATGCTTACCGTACAGTTCTCGGGCAGGTTGGTGATCTTAACCCGGTTATCGAGCTGGTTCTTCTCGTACTCGGAATAAGCATAGTACGGATTGGGAACGATATTGATCAGTTCGAGCGCGTCCTTTCCGGAGACTGCATCATTGGTGGTCACTTTCAGGTCGGACGTGTTGAACGTATACATCGGGTTATTGCCGTTCTGAGAGCCGTTAATGGTATCGTTGGCGGTCGAGAAGCCTTTGGCATAAGGCTTCTTCACGCGCAGCCTGATCTTCACATCGGTGGGCGGCACAAACATCTGGCCGGCTACGGTAGTGGCCCTGCCGGCAACGATAAGCGGAATGTTCACCCACATCGCGTCAGCGAACACCGCGCGCTTTTCATTATCGACCGGGGTAGTAGCGCTGGTCGATTTCATCTTGGTCTTGATCCACTTGCCGGCATCGTAACGCGGACAATCGGTGGCCAGGTCGCCATTATGACCAAAAATATAGATATAGTGGCCTCCGCCAAAGAGCGCATCTTCGCCCGTCAGTGAATTGTTATTGGGCACATCCTCGTTGGCAGTAGGATTCCAGATCATATCGCGCCCGTTCTCGCCTACCAGCCAGGAGTTCTCGCCAAAGGCCATGTTCAGCCGCTCACCGGTCTCCACGTTGATCGCGTAGCCGGGAAACCAGCCCATGCCCGTTCTGCTGATATAATCGGGTGCATTCGGGTTGGTGGTATCTGAAGGCGCGGCACCGGGGTCACCCAGCTTACGTCCTTCCTTATCCACCGACCAGGCTGTTCTCAGGTCCATTTTACGGGCCTTCCAGGTGCCGTTGGGATTGGTCGGATCGGCCAGGCTGGGCTCTTCGCAGATCTCGAACACAGGGCAGCGGGTCCATTTCGACTTGTCGGAAGTGATGATCACATCCACGCTGGCCAGTTCTTTGAGCTGGCTCATGGTCTGGAACTTTTCCCATGCCGGCCCGGCATAATAGCAGGGAGGCTGAGGAGGATTGTATACTGTAGCATCCTTGGAGCCGCATACGCGGTACGGTGCCCAGGTGCCACCCAGTATCTGCTCGAACTTACCGTCAGGATCGATGTTCGTAAAGTCGTTGAACGAAGCCAGGCAGGTGCTGCCGCTCTGGTCGGAAACCACGCCCGACCGGATCCAGTTCTTAAGCGTATAGCCGTCTTCGTCAGCCAACCCGGTGAGCCATTGATTGGTAGGGTCGCTGAAGGTCATGGTAGCCGACAACACGCCCTTGGTCTCATCTGTAGCCGTGCCCGGGTCGTTCACCTGGGTAATGCTTACAGAAAGGCCCCATTCAGGGATAAGCTGCTCATTGGGGCTCTCCAGCAGAATGGTCTTGTCGGAGTTCACCGTGCCGCTGGGACCGGTCAGGCTCCAGTTCGAAGTAGTGGCCACACCGGTAAACTTCAGCGTAAAGTTGCCGTCAGGAACGTTGAGGGGATCGATAACCTTAACGTTGACAGGCCCCGCCCCGTTCTCGTACGTGATCTGCTGCACGTTGTTATAGGCAACGATGGCATCGATGGAAGCCTGGGTAAGCTCAAGGGTCATACCTCCGTTTCCGCGTCCTTCAACACGGGTGATCTTGGGCCCCATACCGTAGGTCGACTGCTGGTTAGTGCCGGTAGCTTCGGGTGAAGGGATATGCGGAATTCCGCTATAGACCTTAATGTTCCTTCGGCCCGCCTTATACGGCTTTTTCTGCCCGGCAGAAGATGGCGCGTAGATATTGTTCGGGTTGGGCGGAATATCCTGCTGGTACTCGGCATACTCGTTATACGCATATGCGAGCGCCATGAAATAATAGGTCTTATGGTTCACAAAGGTCCTGTCGCCCGTAGCGAACTGGTCTTCCTTCAGGCTGATGGAATGGAAAATGCCTTTGTCTTCACCGTTCACCTCTTCGGTAGGCACGTTGGCGTTAAGCGCCTGGTCGAACTCGAAGTTCACCAATTGCGTGATGCCGTTCTTCACATCGCACTGTACCACCAGGCGGGCCTTATCCACGTTACGAAGGTCGGCAACAGAAACCGTAGCGTCCTTCAACTGAAAGATCTGGTAGCCTTCGAAATTATAGGTGGTGTCGTAGCGGTTGGGAACGATGGTGTCAACGATAAGCGGATCGTATTCCTCGTAGTTCTCAAGATAATTGTTCGAGAAAGGAGCCGGCTTATTGGAAATGGTAAGGATCAGCTCCTTGTCCAGTTCCTGTATAGCGAGATCGGGAGCATCAGGACCGTTGAGTACCTGGAAACAGTTCTCGAACAGTTTCTGGGCCTTGTCGTCAGCCAGCTTGATGAGGCCGATGGCAGCGGTATTGCCGCCCTGATTAGCTCTTGCCCATACCAGGCCAACGGTTACATAGTTAACCGCCCCGGGCTGAAGCGTAAAAGGACCCGCTGACTGCAGAAAGCGTCTGTCGGCAGGAGTATTGCCGGCAGTCACCTCGTTCCAGGGGGCCTGGGGGGTTTGCGGGCTCTGACAGGTGCCACCGGTACCCCAGCTTACGATCTGGTCAGTAAGGTCGGGGAACATAAAGTTGCAGGGGATACCGGTATTGTGACCGTTACCACCATAGGTGATGGGAGTTCCGTCCTTCCAAATACCTTTCAGGTAGTTATAAAAGTCATTTCCTGTTTCGGGGTTACCGATGCTGGAGAAGTCGTTGTTATAATACACGAACTTCGACATGATGATCTGCTCGGTAGGATTGCCCAGCGAGTCCACATCGTCAACGATACAGTTGCGGTCGTTGTCAACGCCATCGGCCGAATCAGCAAGGGGGCCCTGGAAGAAATCGCAGCCCAGTGCGGGAGGGTTCAGGCCGTAAGTGCCGGGAGCTCCGCCACCGTCATCGGCATCACCGTTATAGATAAAGCCCAATCCGCGCTGCACATCGCAGCCCACATAATCGTCATCGTACAGACCCAGGTCGGGGTCGGTCCACATACCGAAGTAACACTGGTTAACGGTATAAGACGAGCGGTTGATCACCTTATAGGCATAGAAGGTCATGTTGTTGATCTCGTCATTGGTATTGAAGCCGAAGGCCTGTGCGTGCAGCTCCAGGCCGATCTCGAGGGCTCCGGTCTCCGTGTGGATGTTTCCTTTATCGTTGAAGACCCACCAGAGCGTTTCGTCACCGTACAGCTTGGCGGCACAGCCTCTTGAGCCGGTTACGTCATAGTCAGGGAAATCACCGTCATACGGGTTGTAGTTCCCGTCACCGTTGGCATCGTAGAAAGGAGCCAGGTATTTGCCCTGGTTGAGGGAAGTGTTTCCGTTGCCGGGCCACTGGAGGATGGCCTGCGGCATGGTATACCCCACAAAATTATTCTGTGAAGCGGCATAAAACTCCTCTACCTGCGTGCGGGTGATACGGAAGTGCTTGTCATACTGGTCGCAAACCACCTGGTCGATTGATACGTTCAGGGTATCGAGCGGGCCGGGCCAGAAGTCATTACCGGTCTGGCGATAGGTCATGGCCGCAACTTTCAGTTGGTTACCCGCGTCAACGCCACCGATCCAGAGCGAACCCGCGAACATGGAGTGCGCTCCTCCCCCTTTCGGGATCTCGTATTTGGCGGAGCTGAAGTCCCACCACATATCCCCACCGGCCAGAATGGTGGTACGCACGTTATTCACGTACAATTCGGTTTGCGCGGTAGACGCGTTACAGGCCGCAGCGATCTCGTTGCCGTGGTTGTACCTGTTCCCGTTCCCACCCGGAACGTTTTCACGGCCGGTTGCCGGCAGGGCAGCCAGCAATGCCGCAAAACCTGTTAACAGATAACGAAAGTTGTGTTTCATATTCGTGCTTTTAATTTATTCCTGGTTAATTAAAAATCAAAGGTAACGCCCAAACGAATCCTTCTCGGGATGCTATAGTTGTTGGGGTTGTTCACTTTAATGCTATACAGATCGATGAATGACGAGGGGTTTACCTGCGAATTGATGGCGGTTTGCGCGGCCGCATCGGTCAGGTAGCCGTCATCATCCGGGTTGCCGGTAGCCTTGTACACATTCACGATGTTCTTCGTGTTGAGCACGTTCAGCACCTGCACGTACACATTGAGATTGGCCAGCTTCTTCTTGTCTCCCTCTCCTTTGCCGAAGGCCAGCTCGAAGTTCTTGTCCACCCTCAGGTCGACACGGTACTGCCAGGGTAGGCGCGAGCCGTTGACCGAACCCTTCAGGGTGGCGCGCTGCGCGATACCGAAAGCGGCTTCCTGGGTGATGTTGGCCTGCTTGGTATAGGGAAGGCCTGAACCGGCACGGAACACCAGGTTGAATCCGATACCCTCGAGCAGGTTCATGTTCTTATCGCCCTTGGCCCAAACGGGTCCGCGGTAGTCCTTACCTGTACCAAAGCGGTAATCCACGTTGGTCACGATCGAATGACGCTGATCGAAATCGAGCGGTATGGTAGTGCGCAGGTTAGGAAGGCCTGAGCTCACCAGGTTGATGCCTTCGGTGGCGCTTGAGCCCGTACCATCGGCAAACTGCAGGGTATAGCTGGCAGTGAGGCGAACACCGCCTGACCTGCGCAGGTCGTACGCTACCGAGAAACCTTTAACCGTACCGAAGTCGATATTTCCAAAGGTGGTGTATGAGATCGGGTAAGCCTGGTTTACCGCTACGACCTGGATCATGTCGCGCATTTCGCGGTAAAAGGCCGAAAGGGTAATGGCCGAGTTCTTTTTCTCCGTCAGGGTCTGGGTAAAGCCCAGCTCGTAGTCGGTTGTCCGCTCCGGCTTGAGGTTGGGGTTGTTCAGCACCTGGCCCTGGCGGTTGGTGATATAATAATAGGATGTGGGGTCGAAACGCGCAAAATCCTGCGGGCGCTGGGTCAGCACATCGTAGTGAGCGAAAAAGTTAGCCACATCCGAGATCGGGAAAGCGAAAGCGATACGCGGCATTACCGTGATCTGCGGCTTGTAATCCTCGAACGCATCGAGGAAGGACTGGTCGCCCGGTCCATCGTTCGGATTGGTCAGGTAAGGGGTAATGGTGCCGGTCGAGGAAGCGTCAGCGATCACGTTGGGATCGGGAGCAACCACGCCATCGGCATCATACCAAACATCCTGCTCGGGATCGTGGTAACCTACGATGGTGGTGGGATTATTGAAATCATCCACATACACTACATAATCGTTGCCGATGTTGGAAGGATGGGTTCCGAGGTTGGATACCTCGCCAGCGGTCTTGGCCGTGTACAAAAGATATTTGTCCTTCAGCACCTTCTGGTTGGCATCGAAGCGGTCGACACGCAGACCGATATTGAACTTGATGTCGCGGAAATCGAATTTATCCTGAATATATCCCGCCACGTAAATAGGCTGGTACGCGCCTACATCGCGCGTGTAGTTGCCGTTCTCGTCTTTTTTGGTGAAGAAGTCGGAGAAGCTGGGATTGCTCTTCAGCTTATTGCCCTTGTAGTCGAATCCATAATAGCTCACGTAGCCGTTGCCATCGTTCAGCAGGTCGTCAGCGCTGAACATGTTCAGCGAATACATTTCGGGGCCATAAGAATCGACATCGATCCACTCGTTGCCGTTGGGATCTTTGCCCAGTTTCTCGCGCAACTGCCTGTCGAACCACTTCTGAGAAGCCAGGTCGGCCTTTCTTTCATAGTTATACACATCATAGGTTCCCAGGTTCTCGATATAGAACTGCCCCGCATAGATGGGGTTGGCCGTATCGAGCTGCGAGAGGTGGAAATTGGCCAACTGGCGCATCAGGCTCCACATGCCGATGGGTGAATTGAAGAAAAACCTTTCGGTGCGTTGCTCGTATTCAAAGCCTACCATCACCGCATGGTCGCCATTCTTGCCTACGTCAGCCGAGAAGTTGGTGAACACGCGGAACTGTGAGTTGTCGCGCTTGGTATACCCGCCATACTGGCGGCCGGTATTGTACCACAGCGAATACACCGAGGAGGGACGGTCGCCATTGAGCATGCCGCCTCCCTGCTGGATCTGGGCGAGCGTGAACGGATCGCCCGGAACAAGGTCATAGTACTGGATGGTGTACATGGCGCCCAGGGGATTGGGGTTCTCGAATTCCTCTGTATACGGAATAGGAATACCGTTATCGCCTGTCCAGTACGGGTTGGTGCCCGGGTCGTAGGTCACCAGCGTATCCTGGAAGCCGGTCTGATAGATGCCGGGGCCCTCGGATCCGTTATCGCTATAGGTATAGGTTCTTCCTTTATAGGTATTGAACTTACCTATATATCCGTATTTGAACAACTGATCTGTGTGGGTATCGTCCTGCTCGATAAAGGTATAGTTAGCGTACCCTACCTGCAGGGTGTAAAAGGCATTGCGGATATTGGAAGTGGTCTGCTGGTCCTGCGAGGGCTCATCGGTACCGAACTTCTGGGTGATCTTGGCATATACCCTCCAGGTATTGGATATCTGCTCGGGGTTGTTGCTGGGATTGAGGAACGAATATTCGTATATCCACGCATGGCGCCTGTTATAATCGACCGAGCCGCCAAGGGTCAGCACCATATTGGCGGTGGGCTTGAAATCCAGCTTGGCGTTGAAACGCCAGGCTACGTTGCGGTTATTGTTCTTGTACTTGATGTTGTTGTAATCCTCCGCAGTGAGGAATTCGGAGTTTAGGTAAGTACCCGTGCCTATAGTTGCCGGGCGAAGCGGGTTGCGCTCCAGGTCGGCCAGCACCTCGGGCTTCACCTCGTAGGTCCCTACGGCAGAAGGGTCATCGTCTTTTTCATTCACGTATTCACCGGAGATGATATAGCCCAGCACGGATTGCTTGTACCCGGTCGAATCGGTCTTTGAAACGAGCGGTCCGCCCAGGCTGAAGCCTACGAAATTGTAACCGTAAGCGTCAAGCGATTTGATCAGTTCAACGCCACCGAACAACTGGCTCTGGGGGCCGCGGGTGGTGATGGAGATGATACCGCCTGTTGCATCACCGTATTGCGCGGGAAGGCCACCGGTGATGACAGAAACCTGCTCGATAGAAGATTGGGGCAGGCCGGCTCCACCGATCACTTTCTGGCCGTCAATATAATAGTCGGTACCATTGGAACGCTGGCCGCGCATGTTGAGCGCATCGCCTTCATCGCCCTGGAACACACCGGCCGTGGTCGATGCCACGGAGTTGATGTTCTTGGAGGGCATGCTCTGGAACTCCTCGCGTGTAACCGTTCCGCCCGATTTGGTATCCGGGTCGATGAGCGGCTCCTCGTAGGTGATGATCTCGATCTCCCCCAGCGTCTGGGCCTGGGGCTGCAGTTTGATATCGAGGTAAGTGTTCTTGCCGTCAGCAATGAACACGCCCTTGATCTCAACGGTCTGGTATCCTACGTAAGTGGCTTTTACATCGTACTTGCCGGCATTGATCGGCTTGATGGTGTACCCGCCATCGATCTCGGAAACGCCCGAATAGACCTGGGAGCCGTTCTGCATGACACCGATATTGGCAAACGGTATCTCTTCGCCAGTGGCTGCATCGGTCACCTTTCCTGTAAGTACACCGCCCTGGGCAAAGCATGTTGCCGCGGAAAATAACAATACGGTGAGAGTAGCGTAAAGTTTACGTAGCATATTGTAGATTTTATGTTAAACAGTTTCGTGCAAAAATGAAGTCGTAAATTTATGATAAAATAAATCTCTTTTCCAAATTTTTTTTATCACTACGCCTTCCTGCCGCCAAACGGCTCACAAAGAAAGCATTTTTTGTGATAAGAAGATTATTTCAGCTATTTATTTTACCATTTGTCAGAACGCAGGTCAGCCTTGCTGCAGCAACCGAACGTACTTTCTGATTTTTGTTTGGATCTCTGCCGGAGGTCCATGAGCGGGGGGACGTTGCTCAATTAAAGGAATGGAATTACGGGGCTAAGGTATGACAATTTTTTTTAAAACCAAATTTTTTGCCGGATTTTTTCGGTCATGATTTTTTAGAGAATATCCGCTTGAAGAAGGGTTGCCCCTGGTGCTTGTTGTTCCGGTTGGCCTTGCGCTTGTTCTTCCGCATCTTCTTCTGTGTTTTTTTATCCTGAATGCGCTTATGGTGTTTTTTAACGGCCTTTTTTTCCTTCTTCAACTGTTTGCGCTGCTCCTTCCATTTTTTCTTCTCGGCCTTGCGTTTGGCCTTGCTCATCTTTTCCTTTTTGGGCTCTTTGTCCTTGCCATCGTCCTGCGCGTAAGCAGCAACAGGAGAAAGAAGGAAAAGCGCGAGAAGCAAGCGGATGAAGAGTTTCATTCTGCAAAGTTGAATTATTTTTCCGGGCCGAACAATATCCGGCACTAATTTCCGTTCTGCCCGGAATTGCGTATTTTTGTTCATCATGTATATGAAAAAGCTGTTTGCTCCCCTGCTGTTCGCTGCCTGGCTGGCCGCTGTGCTGGCGGCCTGCAACAGGGAGAAGGACGAGGTGCCTGACGTTCACGTAGACTTTTATATCAATACCACCGACCCCGGTTTTATCGACCTCAATTCGGTTGGAGGATGGGTGTACGTGACCGGGGGGTCGAAGGGCATTATCATTTACCGCAAGTCGGTCAATGAGTTCATGGCCTACGACCGGCACTGCACCTACCAGCCTTCCAATGCCTGCTCGCGCTGCGAAGTGGATACCACCAACAATCTATTCGTGTTCGACAATTGCTGCGGCAGCAAATTCCTCATTACCGATGGGAGCGTACAGCAGGGCCCTGCCCACGTGCCCCTTAAAGCCTATCGCACCTCGTTTGACGGGCTGATGTTGCACGTATATAATTAAGCCCCTCCGCCCTTCAGCGCTTCGCTGAACCGAATGTAATACGGATGCTCCTTGCCCTGGCCCAGGCTGCTCAGGTAACTTTTGATCGCTACAATGCGGTGGGTCATGCCCGCTGGCCCATCGAAAAGTTCCAGCCGGGCCTGGTCGCAGGCCGAGAAACGCTCTCTTTGCCTGGCTATATCCTCATTCAGAAGCCTGAGCTGGGCCACCAGCCTTGCCAGTGATGATAAGGAGATGGAGGCGTCCTGGGGCGCATAGGCCGCCTGCCCGTGCAGCAAGGCAAGGGCTTTTTCGGCCTGCTCCGCTGCAGCGGCAAACACGGCTTCGGCAGGAGGCCTGCCTGCGCCTTTTGAAAATGCCGGCCGTATCTTGCGTATAGCGGCTTTAAACTCTTTACACCGGGCATGTTTAGGGCCCCAGGCGGCCTCAAGGTAAACGGCAGCGGAATGCAGGCGGCTTTCCAGGCAGCGGTGGTTTTGAAGGTCTTTATCAAAGAAAGCTACGGACATGCGCTGCCGGCTCATTTCCTCCAGCGGCAGCCAGGCCTCGCCCGCCCTGCTGTTCCGCTCGAGGGCCTCCGCAAGAAAATCATCCAGGCAGGGTTTGGAAATGAGCGGATAGCGCGGATCGTAATCGGGCCAGGAGCGGATCAGCTCATGGCCATTGCGGAAACGGGAGAGCCGCACATCGAACGGCAGCGGGGATCCTGACATGCTGTTTTGTTTTTATTCATGGCACATCCAACAGCACAACCTGTCCTTAAATGATGCACCCCGTATGCATCTTCCGTGCGGAAAATACATGCGGGGTGTGCTTTATTTACGGAAAGGGATGAAAAAAGTTACGCCCGTTCATAAAAAACCCCGTCTCAGAGGGACGGGGCTGGACTTACCAGGCTGGCGATCAATACCTGTAGTATTCCGGTTTATAAGGGCCTTCTTTTTTCACGCCAATGTAACTGGCCTGCTTGTCGTTCAGCGTATCGATCTCCACTCCTATCTTCTTGAGGTGCAAACGCGCCACCTTCTCATCCAACTCCTTGGGCAGGGTATAGACCTTGTTCTCGTATTTGGATGAATTGGCCCACAGCTCTAGCTGGGCAAGGGTCTGGTTGGTAAAGCTGTTGCTCATCACAAAAGAAGGGTGTCCCATAGCACAACCCAGGTTCACCAGGCGGCCTTCGGCCAGCACGATGATATCTTTCCCGTCTACGGTATACTTATCCACCTGCGGCTTGATCTCGACCCTGGTTTTTCCGTAATTGGCGTTGAGCCAGGCCATGTCGATCTCGTTATCGAAGTGGCCGATGTTGCAAACCACCGCGTTGTGCTTCATGGATTTGAAGTGGCGGTCAACGATGATATCGCAGTTGCCTGTAGCGGTAACGATGATATCGGCCTCTTTCACGGCATCATCTATCTTCTTTACCTCGTACCCCTCCATGGCGGCCTGCAGGGCGCAGATGGGATCGATCTCGGTCACGATCACGCGCACTTTGGCCTCTTTCAGCGACTCCGCTGAACCCTTACCCACATCGCCAAAGCCGGCCACTACCGCTACCTTGCCGGCCAGCATAAGGTCGGTAGCCCTGCGTATGGCGTCTACCAGCGACTCGCGGCAGCCGTACTTATTATCGAACTTGGATTTGGTCACCGAATCGTTCACGTTGATGGCGGGAATGGGCAGGGTACCCTTCTGCATGCGCTCATACAAGCGATGCACGCCCGTGGTAGTTTCTTCCGAAAGCCCCTTGATCCCCTTGATCAGCTCGGGGTATTTATCGAAAACCATATTGGTCAGGTCGCCACCGTCATCAAGGATCATGTTGAGCGGCTTGCGCTCCTCACCGAAGAAAAGCGTTTGCTCTATGCACCAGTCGAACTCCTCTGCGGTCATGCCTTTCCAGGCGTAAACCGAGATGCCCGCTGCGGCAATGGCGGCAGCGGCATGGTCCTGGGTGGAAAAGATATTGCATGAGCTCCAGGTCACTTCCGCGCCCAGCTCCACCAGCGTTTCGATCAGCACAGCGGTCTGAATGGTCATATGCAGGCATCCCGCTATGCGTGCGCCCTTGAGGGGTTTCTGCTTACCGTATTCTTCACGCAGGGCCATAAGTCCGGGCATTTCCTGCTCGGCCAGTTGGATCTCTTTTCTTCCCCATTCGGCCAGGGAAATATCTTTCACCTTATATTTAATGAACTTGTCCACTTTGGTTGATGTTGCCATGTTTAAAGATTAAATGTTAATATTTTCTGGTTAACGGATGGCAAAGATAAGGAAGAGGGCGGAGAGCGCAAAAAGAAATCCATCCGCTTAAGGCGGATGGATTTTCAAATCTCTTCAAGAGGGTCAGATCGGCCAGATATACTTGCCGGTCTTATCGATATACCCGAAAGTGTAGCCGGCTTTGAGATCGGCCGATTTTACTTTGGCCACGCCATTCTTAAAGTCAGACATGAAATTGAACTGCTTGGATATAACGGTCTTCCCGGTCTTGTCGATATACACCCATTTCTCGTCCTTCAGCACGCCATTCACCAGGGTGGAAGTAGAAACACAGGCCAGCCCGTCCTTAAAGAAGGAAGCGCCCGTATAGATGGGGTTGATCACGATCTTTCCGGTCTTATCGATATATCCGAATTTTCCAGTTTTAAAATCGCCAATACGGATGATGGCAAGGCCATCGGAGAAAAACCAGGCGCGGTCGTACTGGTATTCGATCACCATCTTTCCGGTTTTGTCGATATAGCCCCATTTACCTGTTTTCTCATCGCCTTTGCGCACGTTGGCCATTCCTTCACGAAAATCGAAGCAATCATCGTAATTGAACTCGATGGCTACCTTGCCGGTCTTATCGATAAATCCCCACTTGGCGCCTTTTTTCACGCGCGCCAGGCCTTCGGAAAAGTCGTACGCGTACTCGTAGGTAGCGGGAATGGCCATTTTACCGCTCTTATCGTAATAGCCGAGCTTGGCCGTTCCGCCCACGCCCACCTGCACGCGCGCCAGGCCGTCAACGAACTTATATGCAAAAGCGCAATCCGCATCAAAAATCTTTTTACCCGTTTTGTCGATATAGCTCCACTTGCTGCCCGTCTTCACCCCTGCCATCCCTTCGCCAAAATCAGTGGTCTTATCGTACGTGGCGGGTATGGCCAGCTTGCCCGTGCCGTCAACAAAGCCGTATTTTCCTCCCGACTTGACGGAAGCCATCCCGTCATAATAATTACCGGCAAATTCGTATTGGGGAGTAACGATCACCTTTCCCGACTTGTTGATGAAGCCCCATTTCCCTTTTTCTTCGATCGGGTACAGTTCTTCGGCATAGGTACTCAGGCCGCAGAATGCCAGTACAGAAACCAGGAACAGTTTTGAAATTGTCGAGTATTTATACATCTTGGTACCGTTTTAAGCTGTAAATATCGTGCAAATATAATAATTACAAAACTCTACCTTTGACAAGTTTTCAACTAAAAAAAAGGCTTGCTTTGTGAAAAACCCATGCCCCTGCTCCGTAAGAAAGACATAAGCCCCGGCTGCAGCCTGGCAATTTGGGATATCCGCGAGGACGAGGAAGAGCTGGCCCGGCTGGCTGAGCTTGCTGACGAGGACCGGGCTTTTCTGCGCCAGCTTGGCTACCGGCCGAGGAGGCTGCAATGGATGGCCTCGCGCATCTTGCTGAGAAGCCTGACCGGCAGCACTGCGCTGAAAATAGCATACGATGATTTCGGAAAGCCTTTTCTGAGGGATTCCGCGCTGCGCATCTCCATCAGCCATTCGCACGGGCGCGTGGGACTGATCGCCAGCGGGCAGGAAACCGGCCTGGACATTGAGCAGGTGCGCGAGAAGATATACCGCATACGGATGAAGTTCATGAGCGAGGCCGAGCTGAAAAACATAGGTGCCGCTGCGGCCCACGAGCAGTTAACCGCCTACTGGTGCGCAAAGGAGTCGCTCTATAAATTATACGGTAAAAAGGAGCTGCATTTCAGGGAACACATCCTGATCGATGATTTTGAATACCGGGGCAGCGGCACCCTTACCGGCCGGATAGCGGTACGCGGCTTTGAGCAGCGGTATCGCCTTTGTTACGAAGCGGAAGGCGGTTTCATGCATGCCTTCGTGCTTCCGGGGGACAAAACGTGAGCATTTATGAGAAAATAACGCGATCCAGGCAGGCGGGCAAAAAGCTTTTCGCGCTGCTGATCGACCCGGATAAATTCAATCCGCTGGCCGTAAAGGCGGCTGCAGCGGCCCGTGCCGACATCATCCTGCTGGGCGGGAGCAGGATCAGGAAGGGAAGTTTTCAGCGCTGTGTTTCCGCGGTCAAATCCCTTACCGGTATACCGCTGGTGATCTTTCCGGGCAGCCACCGGCAGGTTTCCTCGGGGGCCGATGCCCTGCTGCTGCTTTCCCTGATCTCGGGCAGAAATGCCGAATACCTGATCGGGCAGCACGTTCGCGCTGCGCCCGCCATCAAACGTTCGCGTACCGAAGTGATCCCAACCGGGTATATGCTGATAAACGGTGCCCGCGTTTCCGCTACACAGCGCGTTACGCGCACACGCCCCATCCCCGCCAACCATATACGGCAGGCGGTGTCTACCGCCCTGGCAGGCGAGCTGCTGGGCATGAAGCTGATCTACCTCGAAGCCGGAAGCGGGGCGCGCAGTACCGTGCCTGCCCGGCTGCTGCGCGAGGTCAGAAAGAGCATTTCCGTTCCCCTGATTGCCGGAGGAGGCATCGACAGCCCGCGCAAGGCCATGCAGGTGCTGCAGGCCGGAGCCGATGTGGTGGTGGTAGGCAACGGGGCGGAAAAAAACATTTCGCTTATTGCGGAAATTTCAGAACTTGTGCACCGTTTCAGATGAAGCTGATCCTTATATCGTCTTCGGAAAAACACGCGGAGAAGGAGATCGTCCAGGTCAACAAGATGTTCGAGCTGGGCCTGGAGAACTTTCACCTGCGCAAGCCCAAATACACCACGCGCGAGCTCAGCCAGTACATCAGCGCCATACCCGCGCACTTCCACAACCGCATCATCATCCATTCGCACCACAAGCTGGTGTTCCGCTATAACCTTAAAGGAATACACCTCACGCGCATACACCGCAAGCGCAAGCTGCGCCAGTGGTTCATCATGCGCAGGATCGCCCTCATGAAGCCCCACCTGCTGACCACTACTTCGTTCCGCAAGCTGGCCAACCTGTACGAGGAGCCCGCTAAGTACAGCTACGTTTTCCTGAGCCCTATTTTCGATAGCCTGAGCGGAAAATACCAGTCGGGCTTCAACGAGTTCAGCCTGAAGGCCGCCATGGAAAAGACCCCGCACCGGGTGATCGCGCGCGGGGGCATGGACCCATCGCGCATAGAAAAATCGAAAGAGATCGGTTTTGCCGGCATAGCCTTTTATTCCTCCATATGGAAAAAGGACGATCCTGTAGCGGAGTATATCCGAACGCTCGAACAGTTCAGGGCGCTCGGCATCAAGCCCGAATGATCAGCGTACCACGGAGATGTGGCCTACGTATTGCTTTTTAGAGCCGGTGCTCTTCACTTTAACAAAGGCCTTCCACACATACACATCTTCCTGCACCAGCTCGTTCGACTTGCCGTTCTGCACCTTTCCGTCCCAGCCTTTGCCCCACTGCGTGTTCTCCCATATCAGGTTGCCCCAGCGGTCGTAGATCAGCAGGCGGTAATCGCCCGCGTCAATTCCAATGCCGTAAGGCGACCAGGTGTCGTTCTTGCCATCACCGTTAGGGGTGAAGGAATTGGGCGCATAGAAAGTAAAATCATCGTTGATGTCGATATCCAGGTAAGCCGTATCCACGCAGCCATACTGGTTGGTAGTAATGAGCATAACCTGGTAGTACCCGGTATCGGCATAGGTATAGGTGGGATGCTGCTGCGTGCTTCCGCCCAGGGCATCGCCAAAAGTCCAGGTCCATGCGCTTGCTCCTGACGACAGGTCGGTAAAGCTCACGGTGGGGCTCATGATGGTGGTCACGATGGGATCAGCGCTGAAGGCGGCTGCCGGCTGGGGATAAACGTGTATCCAGTTCAGGTTCGTGGCCGGGCCGGAACAGCCGTTGGCATCGGTCACCGTAAGCGATACATTATAATCGCCCGGCACCGTATAGCAATGCGAGGGATTTTGCTGTATGCTGTTGTTGCCATCGCCAAAGTTCCACTGGTAGGTTCCGCTCAGCGCACAGGCGAACTGCACGCACAGGCTCCCGCAGGCATCGGTATCGTTCACGCTCATCTGCACGGTTGGCGGGGCGTTGACCGTTACGCTCAGCGTACCCTGGCCCGTGCAGCCGTTGGCATCGGTGGCAATAACGGTATAGGTTGTTGTGGCGGTGGGAGAAACGCTGATGCTGCTGCCCGTCTGGCTGCTGCTCCAGGAATAAGTAAAGCCGGGCGTACCCCCGCTTCCGGCAGCGGTGAGCGTGGCGGATTGGCCAAGGCAAAGCTGGGCGGGCGATGGGCTGGCCGCCACCTGCACGGCCGATGGCTGGGTGATGGTAACGGTCTGTTGCACGGAACATCCTCCCGCGTCTGTAACAGTTACAGTATAAGTACCGGCTGCCAGCCCGCTGGCCGATGCGCTGCTGCCTCCGCTGGGCGACCAGGAATACGTGTAAGGTGCCGTACCCGAGGTAGGCGTAACGGTAGCCGTGCCGTTGGCGCCACCGTTGCACGAAACGTTGTTCTGTGCCGAAGTAACGGTAAGGCCGCCCCCGGAGGCGGTGATATTAACGGTATCGATGGCATTGTTGCAACCGGTAGCATCGGTAACATAAACGGTGTAGTTGCCTCCACAAAGGCCGGTGGCCGTGGCCGTGGTCTGCGCTGGCGTGGTGGTCCAGGAATAGGTATAGGGCCCGCTGCCGCCCGTTGCCGTTACCGTAGCGCTGCCGTTACAGCTCGAACAGATAGCAGGCACGGTGGTGGATGAAAGGGAGAGCGATGCGGCTGTACAGGTGGTGCAGGAAGTGGTCTGGTAATACAGGCCAATCATCAGGTAATTGTAGCAGGTGCCCGATGTGACCGAATAATTGGCGGTGGCCTGGCCCGCGGCAACGGTAGTGGGAACCGAGATGTAGTTCCACCAGTCATCCGCGGTGCCCGGATGGTTGTAGGCAGGCATGCTGTTGAGGTTGAGCGTGGCTCCGCTTCCCTGCAGGTCGGCCAGGATGCCTATGCACTCGCCATAGGTCGAATTGGCGCAGGCATTGATGCCGGTTATGGTCTGCGTGGGCGTTGTTCCCCCGTTGATCACCACGCAGCCGTCATGGATGATCATATGCCCCTGGTAAGCCGCGGTAGGATCGCTGTAAATGATCATGAGCGTGGCGCCATCCGTATCGCTTCCCACTACGGGAAATGAGCTGCTCACCGGCATGCCGCTGAGCTGGTAATTGCCGTTGCCGGTAATGCTGGCCGTAACGTCAGCCCGATAGGTATAGGTGCCGGGAGCGCTCCAGCATTTGTCAATGCAGCTCCCGATCATGGTCATATTATAATTGGCCGAAACTGACTGGGGATTGGTAACGGTAAGGGTGATGGCCTGCCCGTTGCCCGAACAATCCAGCCATACGTAGGCCTTCTCAATCACCGCGCAGGTGGGAATGCCGCTTACGGCATAGGTGGCAGGCTGTACCAGGCCGTTGGTGGCGGGGCAGCATGAAAAGGTAAAGCGCTGCCCTATCTTATGGCTCACCTGCACGAAATTCAGGCCGCATTTCACCATGTTGAAGGTCTGGCCCAGGGTTTGGTTGCCGTCCAGCGGAACGGGGTTGATCTTTCCGCCTGTTGCCGCGCAATCGCCAGGGTAGATCACAGGCGCGTTCACGCGGGTATTATCCTGCTGCGCAAAGACCAGGGCGGGGAAAAGGCAGAATAGCGCTATTGTTCTTATCATGACATGGTTTGAAGATCAGTCGGATGTTTCATTACTGACAGCACCGCCCGGCCCGGGGTTGCAGGCAAAGGTACGATAAATAAGAATGATATACCCTGAGAACAAGGCGCTTATAACCTACTGCCCGCATTTGCAGTCGGGGTCGAAGTGGATCTTGGTATTGGGCAGCAGGGACTGGATATGCTTTTGCTGCTCGAGGTTAAGCATGATGTTGCGGCAATCCATGGTCTTCAGCTTTTTCAGGTTAGCCAACTGGTCGGGCCAGAAGGTGATATCGTTGCTCCAGAGATCAAGGTAGCGGAGGTTTTCCAGGTCGCCTATCTGCACGGGCAGGGCCGTAAGCTGGTTGCGGTTAAGCACCAGTATGCGCAGGTTCTTTAGCTGACCGATGCTGCCCGGCAGCAGCTCCAGGTCGTTGTTCGCCACTTTAAGTATCTGCAGGTTGGTCAGTTGCCCTATTTCCTCGGGCAGCTCCTTGATCTGGTTCTTGGAAAGATCGAGCTCCTGCAGGTTGGTCAGCTTCAGGATATCCATCGGGAAGGCGCTGAGCTTTTGTTTTTTCAGCGACAGCCGGTACACTTTTTCCGGCTCCCTGAGCGCGTCTTCCAGCGATTCATAAACGGGCGACTGCGCAAGGATAAGGGAATCGAGCAAAGGGGATTGGGCCAGGCCAAGATCGAACGCGCAGAACAGGGTCAAAATAAGGCCGGGGATGCTTTTCATATCTTTCCGTAATGTATTTGTCCTTTCCTCATTATTCAAGACACTAAAAAACCTTTAAGGTTGCCTGCTTATCCGCGTGCAGTTGTTTTTTCAGGGCATCCAGGCTGCTGAACTTTTTCTCCTTCCTGAGCCATTCCCTGAAATTCACTTTCAGCACGGAGCCGTAGATATCCTTATCGAAATCAAAGAGGTTCACTTCGAGCGTTCTCTTTTTCCCGTCAACCGTGGGGTTAAAGCCTATGCTCATCATGCCTTTGTATGTTACGCCTTCGTGCTCGGCCGTTACGGCATAAATGCCGTCAGCCGGAACGAGCTTATACTTATCTCCCACCTCTATGTTGGCAGTGGGAAAGCCGAGTGCCTTGCCCAGTTGCTCGCCCTTCACCACTTTGCCGCGAAGCGAATACTCGTAGCCCAGGTAGAGATTGGCCGTGCTGATATCGCCTTTGGCCAGGGCCTCGCGTATCTTGGTGGAGCTTACGTGTATGTTGTCCACGTCAATGGCCGGTATCTCTTTCACGTCAAAGCCGTAAACCGGGCCGAACTCCTTCAGGTGGGCGAAGCTGCCCTCGCGGTTGCGGCCGAAGTGATGATCGTAGCCGATCACCAGCTTTTTGGTGCCGATCTTATTGGCCAGTATATCGCGCACGAACTCGAGCGAGGTAAGGCGCGAGAATTTTTTCGTGAACGGTATGACCACCAGGTGATCGATGCCGAAGCGCTCGAGCAATTCTTTCTTTTCCTCCTGCGTATTGAGCAGCCTGAGCTCGTTATCGTCAGGGAACAGCACCATGCGCGGATGAGGATAAAACGTGATGAGCACCGTCTCCCCTTCGGTTTTCCTGGCCAGCTCTTTCAGCCTGCGGATCAGCTTCTGATGGCCCACATGCACCCCATCGAAGGTGCCGGTGGTGACCACCGGGTTTTTGACCTTGCCAAAATTGTTAATATCGCTGCAAACCCTCACCTGTTCTTCCTTTTCTTTTGTGCGTCATAAATAGCTGTTATTCAACAGCAAAGATGTTGGCCGGAAGTGCCGGAACCCAGAGCGAAATTAAGCAAATAAAATTATCAACATGATCTCTCCGCATACCGGATTTTATGCTACTTTCGCACTCGAATTTTTCAAACCTATTATTGACCTCAACTCAGCATATCATGTCGCAGCAAAAAGGAAGAATCGTACAGGTGATCGGGCCGGTGATCGATGTCAGCTTTACCACCGGAGGCAAACTGCCCAACATCCTGGACGCGCTTGAAGTGATCAGGCCCAACGGGCAGAAACTTATTGTGGAATGCCAGCAGCACATCGGTGAGGATACCGTGCGCGCCATAGCCATGGACAGCACGGACGGGCTCAGCCGCGGCATGGAAGTGATCGCTACGGGCGCTCCCATCAAAATGCCTATCGGTGAGCAGATCAAGGGCCGGCTGTTCAACGTGGTGGGCGAGGCCATTGACGGGATAGGGCCGGTTTCCAACGCGGGAGGATATTCCATTCACCGCGAGGCGCCCAAATACGAAGAGCTTTCCACCTCTACCGAGGTGCTGTTCACCGGCATCAAGGTGATCGACCTGCTCGAGCCCTATGCAAAAGGCGGCAAGATCGGCCTGTTCGGTGGAGCCGGTGTGGGCAAGACCGTACTCATCATGGAGTTGATCAACAATATTGCTAAAGGCTACGCAGGCCTTTCGGTGTTTGCAGGCGTGGGAGAACGCACCCGCGAGGGGAACGACCTGCTCCGCGAAATGATCGAATCCAACGTAATTAAATACGGAAAGGAATTCAAGCACAGCATGGAGAGCGGTGGCTGGGACCTTACCAAGGTAGATAACAAAGAGCTGGCCCAGTCGCAGGCCACGCTGGTGTTCGGGCAGATGAACGAGCCTCCCGGGGCGCGCGCGCGCGTGGCGCTTTCGGGGCTTACGCTTGCCGAATACTTCCGTGACGGGGACGAGAAATCGGGCGGACGCGATATCCTTTTCTTTATCGATAATATTTTCCGCTTTACGCAGGCGGGCTCTGAAGTATCGGCCCTTTTAGGCCGTATGCCCTCCGCGGTAGGTTACCAGCCCACGCTGGCTACCGAGATGGGCGCCATGCAGGAGCGCATCACCTCCACCAAGCGCGGATCCATTACCTCCGTGCAGGCGGTGTACGTACCGGCTGACGACCTGACCGACCCGGCACCTGCGACAACTTTTGCGCACCTTGACGCTACCACCGTACTGAGCCGTAAGATCGCTGAGCTGGGTATTTACCCGGCCGTTGACCCGCTCGATTCTACTTCGAGGATCCTGAGCGCGGCCGTACTGGGTGACGAGCATTACAACACCGCGCAGCGCGTGAAAGGTATCCTGCAGCGTTACAAGGAACTTCAGGATATCATCGCCATCCTGGGCATGGACGAACTTTCAGAAGACGATAAGCTGGTGGTGCACCGCGCAAGGCGCGTGCAGCGCTTCCTGTCGCAGCCTTTCCACGTGGCCGAGCAGTTCACCGGCCTCAAAGGCGTGTTCGTTTCCATCGAAGACACCATCAAGGGCTTCAACATGATCATGGACGGAAAAGTGGATGAGTATCCCGAGGCGGCCTTCAACCTGGTAGGTACGATTGAAGAGGCGATCGAGAAGGGCAAGAAGATGCTGGCTGAGAGTAAATAGGGTATAGGAATATAGGGGTATAAGGAGATACGAAAGATGTTTTTAGAAATCATTACACCGGATAAAAAACTCTTCAGCGGAGAGGTGAAGGCGGTAAAGCTTCCCGGTGCGGACGGATCCTTTGGCGTGCTGAACAACCATGCTCCCATCATAGCCACCCTGAAGAAGGGTACCGTAAAAGTGACCGAAGCTAATGCCCAGGTGCATAACTTCGAGATCAAGGGCGGTGTGGTAGAAGTGCTGAAGAACAAGATGGTGGTGCTGGCGGAATAGTACGAAAAACGAAGTTATACCTGCCTACCGGCAGGCAGGCAAAAACCCCGAAAAAGCCCCCTGCATTTCTGCAGGGGGCTTTTTCATTCTCAGTTACTTTCGTGACCTACTATCATTACGTTCTCAATTTCCACTTCTTGGTATAAATATATTTCCTGAAACCTTTTAAGAAAACGTAATCTCCCAGAAAATGCACACCCATGGTAACAGGAAATTTCCAGGCAAAATCCTTTTCTCCGGACTGAGTTGAACCGCCCACTATGGCAGCCATGATCAGCGAACTCATTACAATACCTCCTCCCCCGGCCATCAGTATTTTTCCTGCTTTATCACTTCTCATAAACTTAATCCATTTAATGGAGTCGTACTTATAATAATTGGTATCCGTATAGATCAGCTTCTGTATCTCATACACCCGTAACTGGCGACTTAAGTTTTTGTTCTGCTGTATTTTAACCATTTCTTGTTTATCGTAAGCGTATGGGCTGGCATAATCGATCTCGCGAAAGGCAATGATCGAGTCATTCACGAAAACCGGGAACCCGCTGAATTTAACTCCATTTTTTAATTTCACTGTCGAAAATTGCAGTTCTGTCACAATACATTTTACTCCCGTTTTCTTATTAATGAATGCAGCGCTATCCTGTCCCCACAGCGTAACAGAGAACAGGCATACGGCAATAAAAAACAGACTTCGCATAACCATAGGTACGAAAAACTCCGTTACTGTTTAACGGAGTCTCTTCAAATTTATTTTCCCTGCTGCCATTCAGCTTGAACTGATCGGGCATCTTTGCGGGATCGGTGAGCGGGGCCCCATCCTTGTATACATAGGCGTGCATGATGTAACCGGGCTTGCTCATGAGTTTTGCTTTTTTGCTTCATGTTCCGGATAGACCAGAAAACCAGAAAGGTTTAGCCCGATAAGAGCCTCACTCGGATAAAAAGATATGAATTCGTAAATTTGGTCATGATCCGTATGGCCGTACTACTGTTTTTGCCCCTTGCCTGCTCCGCCCAGGACAGCCTGATGAAAGGCTACCCGGTTATGGTCCTGGAAGGCCATTACCAGAACACCAACATGTACATACAAAATCCCGCCTCGCCCCACGCCCCGGGATTTTGCGTGGTGCAGGTACTGGTGAACGGCAAGCGGTTCGACAGCATCCACAGCAGCGCGTTTGAGATACCGCTCACGAAAATGGGCTTCAGCGAAGGCGACCCGATCCAGGTCCAGATCGTGCACCACCTTGGCTGTACCCCCAAGACGATCTATAATCCCCCGGCACCGAAAAAACCGGTGGAATTCCTGGCCATGGAAGTAGATAGTACGTATACGCTGCGCTGGAAGACCAAAGGCGAGGCCTATACATACACCTACATCATTGAGCAGTTCCGCTGGAACAAGTGGGTCAGGATAGGGGAAGTGAGCGCCCAGGAAAATTACCAGGAGAACGCTTACAGCTTCCAGTTACTGCCCCACTCTGGCGAGAACCAGGTCCGTGTGAAATATTATTCCATCCAGCAGCAACCTCACCTGTCGAAAACCGTAAAATTCTCATCCGGCACTATACAGCCGGATTGCTGGCCCAAGCAGGTGAAAGACACGCTGCATTTGGGATCAGAAACCTTGTACGAGGTGTATGATACAGGCGGGAACATGGTGATGAAAGGAAGCGGAACCTATGTTTACTGCAAAAAACTGCCTAAAGGGGTATATTACATCAATTACGATAATACTTCCAAAGAATTTATCAAGCAGTGAGGCGACCCGGATCATACTTAATGGTATTATGGCTTCTGGCGGCCGGCATTGGCTACGCCCAGGCGCCTAAGGTCAAGCATTTATATAAGGATATAATACTTTTTGATGAAACGGGAAAGGAGATCAAAAGCGAGCCTGTTTATTATTGTGATTACTCAGCAAGTGGGAAAAAGCTGCAGGAAAAAGAATACATAGAGGGAAGCTTGGGGATTAAAACAAATTACGTTTACAATAAGAAAGATAGCCTTGTCAAAAAAACGCGATCAGGAAGTGACGCAGTTCCTGATTCATTACTCATTATCTATCAGGATAATTCCGATACTATACTAGAATACTATTATAAAGCAGGAAAAAAACATTATGAATATAAATCTGTTTTCCACAAAAGCGGAAAAAAGTCCTACGTAAAGTTCGTTTCGTACACGTTAAATGAGGGATATGAAATAATTTATGACACGTCAGGTTATGTCCTTTCATACCGTACAAGCTCAGAAGATGTTAAATATGACAAATTTGGAAACCTCACGCAATATCGCTGGTTTCAATGTATGGTTCAAAGAAAATACAGTAATGACGGCAAACTAAAACTCCAAGAGGAAAAAATCTGCGACCAGGCACATAATGGCTGGAAAGTGGAATATCTGTATAATAAGAATAACAGGCTGATCAAAGTGAAAGTTTTCAACGATGGTTATGAAGGTTCCAATACGAATGGGGTAAAGAAAATGCTATATACAGATTCATCCATCACCACTTATTCCTATAACAGCAAAGACAGTTTAACCGGGCAGTATGATTATGGCAAGGGGACAACACTTACTTCTCAAAAACTATGTTTTTATGACGAAAAGGGCCAAAAAATAAAAGAAGAGCACTATAGCGGGACCGGAAAAATAAAGGAAATGATACTTTATAAATACGACAAATACGACAATATCCTGGAAGAGATCCACTACAAATCCGACAAAAGCAAGTTGCCTGACTGGAAGTACGTTTACACTTATGAATTTTATTAGTAACTGATCATGCTTTTTCATGCTGAATCCAAACAAGAGTTATTAATTGAAGAACGGCTTCTTTCCGAGCGGTGCCCAAATTGCCACAACAGAAATATGCTCACGGCAAGAGTCATGATAGATTATATCGCGTTATTTGGAGTGATTCCTTTTGCCCCGGGCAAAAAATTTGTTTACGTTGTTTGCGATTTCTGCGGACACACGTTAAATCCTGAAGAGTTGCCCCCTTTGATCCGATTCAAGCTAGAAGACTTAAAAAAGACAAGGCGAAAATCCTTTAAATATTTTATTGGCTTGCTG
>JBFLYZ010000035.1:0-37576 GCA_040756415.1 Bacteroidota bacterium | reverse complement strand
GGCGAAATTTTTCGCCAGGAAAGGCCCCAGGGGCACGTATTCCCAGGTTTGTATATCGCGTGCGCTCCAGTCGTTGAAAAGCACCATGCCGAAAATATACTCGCCCGCTTTTTCGGTAGAGATGCTTTCTCCCAACTGCGTTTCGCGGCCTATGATAAAGGCCATTTCGAGCTCGAAATCCAGGAGCCTGCAGGGGCCGAAGACGGGTTGCTGCTCCTTGGGCGGCTTGCCTGCCTGGTCGGCAGGGAGGGTTTGTCCCTTCGGCCGGTGAAAGGGAGTGCCCGAAACCATGATGGAAGAGGCGCGCCCGTGGTAGCCCACGGGCAGATGCTTCCAGTTGGGCAGCAGGGCGTTCTCGGGATCGCGGAACATCTTGCCCACGTTGGTGGCGTGATCGATGCTGGAGTAGAAATCGGTGTAGTTGCCCACCTCTACCGGCATGAGCATCTGCACTTCGCTTTGCCTGAGCAATACCTTTTTGATCGTGGCCTTGTCATCGCGAAGGAAAGCATTGTCAATGCGAAGCAGCTCGGATATGCGCTCGCGCACTTTGCGCGTAAGGTCTTTTCCCAGGGCAATAAAGGCGTTGAGCGAGGGCTGCGAGAACACCTGCGTATCGAACTTCAGGTCGTTGAAGATGCCGGTCTTCTTCAGTTCGGCCAGATCGAGCACGTACTCGCCAATGGCTACGCCTGTACGGGGCTTGAGCTCAGCGGTCTTGAATATACCAAAGGGCAGGTTCTGTATGGGAAAGTCAGATCCCGCGGGTACCTGTATCCAGGATCTTAGCTGCGGGTCGTTGGCTTTTATCGTCATGCGGCAAAATTAGGCTTTTTTGCATGCCGGTGAAGTTTACTTACAGTTATGGAAATCAATAAGCTGTTGCGTCAAAAGATTAAATTTGTAGAATGAGGAAAATGGCCCTTGCCCTGATCCCTGTTTCGTTGATGTTATCCTGCCAGGGGTTTTTGGAGGATGAATACGATCAGCCTGCACCTGAAAAGAGCGGCCCAAGCGGTTACGATCCGGCTTCTTCTAAAAATGCTGAACGCCCTGCCAGGTTTCCTGGCGGGGATAAGGCTTTTATTCAATTTCTGTCCGGTAATATACAATGGCCCGGGTGCTGCGATTCGGCAATGGCGTACGGAACACAGGGGAAGGTGTATTTGAAATTCATTGTAGAGAAGAACGGAAGCATTGGTAATATTGAGGTCGTAAAAGCCCCCGAGGGCAGGTTCAGCGAGCAGCTCAGCAATGAGGCGATACGCGTTGTCAGCCTGTCGCCCAAATGGATCCCCGCCATGAAGGACGGAAAAGCGGCCAGGATGTATTTTACCGTACCGATAAATTTTAAATTGAGATGAGATACCTGGCCCTGCTCCTCTTCCTGCTGCTTGGTTTGCCGTCCTACTCCCAGGGCGATGGCGAAAACCCCCTTCCCGTCCCGGACGACCGCCCAGCCTCTTACTATGTGCAGGCAGATGTCCCGGCCGAATTTCCGGGAGGCATGAGCGCATTGGCCCAAACCCTGAGGGATAGCATGCGCTATCCGCAGAAAGAAAAGGATAACTGCGTGCAGGGGAAGATCAACGTGGAGTTCTATGTTGATACGGCCGGCAGGGTGATCTATGCGCAAGCCAAGGATTTTGTACCGGGCGGGCCGGGACTGCAGACCGAGGCGGTAAGGCTGGTGAGCTCGCTGCCCGCCTGGAAGCCTGCGCTGGTCAATGGTAAAAAGGTAGTACAGCAGCTCACGATCACGATCACCTTTCAATTGATGGATTGTGTGCCGGTACAGGTGAAGAGCGCGGTCTATGATACGGCTACCGTACAGGAAAAGCCCGAGTATCCGGGCGGTGCGGTAGAGCTGAAAAAATTCTTCAAGAAGAACATCATCGATCCCCAGCCCGCTACCGATCACCAGGTTACCATTCAGTTCACCATACGGATAGATGGCAGCGTTACTGACGGTACGGTGCTGGTTCCCGCTGAAGGCTGCAGCATGTGCAGTATTGAAGCCCTGCGGGTTGCTGACCTCATGCCGAAATGGAAGCCCGCCAAAATGGGAGGCAAGGCGGTAGACTGCATTTACAAGACAATCGTGTATTTTTGATCTCAACCCCCGATACCTATGCAAAAGATACTCATCACACTGATCTTTTTTGTCGTCCCTCGTTTCTTCTTCGGCCAGGATGATCCCAAGGCCCTGTATGAAAGCTACCAGGTAGATGTCAAGCCCAAGTTCCCCGGAGGGGACGAAAAGCTTAAAAAGTACCTGAAGGACAGCCTGCGTTACCCGGAAGAAGAAAAGAAAAAGGGCATTTCAGGAGAAGTGAAGGTGCAGTTCATCGTGAACTATAAAGGCGAGATCACCGATGTGCAGGTTGTAAAAGGGGTGTACGGAGGGGAAGGATTGAGCAAAGAAGCTTTGCGCCTGGTCAAAGCCATGCCCAAATGGAGTACGGGAAAAAAGGAGGGCAGGCCGGTGAATGTGAAGATGACCCTGTATGTGAGCTTCAAGCTCGATAACCCGCCACCTCCCCAGGTTCCGACTTCGGTGAGCGTAAAGGACATGAAGGATGGTCAGGTGGGACAGGAGGGGGAAGTAACGGCCACTGATGTACTTGTTGAGCAAAAAGCAGATGAACCCCTTGTTTATGCGGAAGAGATGCCCGAATTCCCTGGCGGACAGGAGGCGCTGGCGCAATACCTGGCAAAGAACATCAAGTATCCGCAGATGGAAAAGGAAAATGGCATCCAGGGCAAGGTATATGTGCAGTTTGTGGTGGATACCAGCGGTGCCGTTACGGATGTAGCAGTGGTCAAGGGAGTGCCCAACGGCCCCGGCCTGAGCAAGGAAGCGGTCAGGGTGGTGAAGACCATGCCCAAGTGGAAGGCCGGAAGAATGAATGGAAAAAAGGTGAAGGTGAAGTGCACCCAACCCATCGTTTTCAAGTTAGACAGCCCTCCGCCACCACCCCCTAAGAATAGCGAGGAGGTACCTCCTCCGGTAAAGGATCAGATCGAAACAAATGCGGATGATCCGTATTCCATGCCTGCCGTAGAGGAGCCTGCCGAGTTTGAAGGAGGTCAGTCTGCCCTGCTGAACTACATTGTGAAAAATGTGATCTATCCAGATTCCGCCAGGGAAAACAATGTTTCAGGCAAGGTATATGTAAAATTCATAGTAGAGAAGGATGGCAGTGTTAAAACGGCCGAGATCGTAAAAGGCGTTCCGGGTAAGTATGGAAAATTACTGGAAGAAGAAGCGATCAGGGTAATCAAACTGACCTCGGGCAAATGGAAACCAGCCAGGCAGTCGGGCAAGGTGGTCAGGATGTATTACCTGATGCCTATCAATTTCCAGTTGAAATGAATTGTTAGATCCGCAAGCACTCTATAGGTTTTTCGCGGAGTAATGATATATTTGCGTACCTGTCCCTGAAAAACTACTTACCGGGGCTTTACGTAGATTGTAGTACATGCGCTGCCGGTTGTTCATATCCCTTTTAGCTCTCACGTTCTATTCTGCTTTTTCCCAGAAAACAGATATACAGTTCGAGCACCTGTCCATGAAGGACGGCCTGTCCATGAACCCCGTCATGGCCATTGCACAGGATAAGAAGGGTTTTCTCTGGTTCGGCACCCAGGATGGGCTGAACCGCTATGACGGGTATTCATTCAAGGTATTCAAAACGAAAGACGGGGATTCATCCAGCATATCCGATAATTTCATTACAGCACTGGCGGCCGACAGCACGGGCAATGTGTGGGCGGGAACGCTCAGCGGTGGCCTGAACTGCTACAACACTAAAAAAGGGGACTTTACCCGTTACGGAGCCGAAAGCCCGCTGGTGGGCAGCAACAGGATATGGAGCCTGTTCCTGGACGGGGAGCACCAACTCTGGATTGGTACGGAGAACGGCCTGAGGGTCATCGACCCGGTGACCCGCAAGGCTATCGCGGTGCCGGGGGCGGAGCTTCAGAAGGATCTGCCGGTGCTGGCGGTGTTCCGCGAGAGCAGCGGTGACGTATGGCTGGGTACCACCAACGGGGCCCTTCGCTACCGGATGGCGGAAAAGACCCTCGACCATTTCACTGCCTCCGGAAAGGGCCAGGCGTACCTGAGCCACAACATCGTGCTCTCCTTTCATGAAGACAGCAAAGGGAATATCTGGATCGGCACCCTTGACGGCTTAAACCGTTTCGATAGGGGTACGGCAACGATCACGCATGTTTATTTCAAGGAGCGTACGATAAAACCGGAGGACAAGGATTCGAAGGAAAGCACCATGCGGAACATTTACAGTATCGTGAACAATTACGGGGGTAATACCATCCGCACCATACTGGAAGACGACAAGGGGATATTCTGGATAGGAACGGATATGGAGCTGATCATTTATGATCCGGCTACCCAGAAGTTCATTAACTACAAAAAAGACCTGGTCAACCCCACGGCCATCAACGATCACTTCATACGATCGATGTTCATTGACCGCTCGGGCAACCTCTGGATCGGCACGCTGAGCAACGGGTTGAACAAGACCAGCCTGCATCCCAAAAAGTTCAGGCATTACCAGAAGAAAGCGAACGATTCCTCCGGCCTCTCCGAGAATTACGTGAGGGCCATCTGCGAAGACGATTCGGGAAACATCTGGGTGGGAACGCTGGTGGGAGGGCTGAACCGGTTCGACCCTGAAACGGAGGTCTTTCTCCATTACCCGCCATGCGTGATACCGAAAGGCAAGTGTCCCAACGACAATAACGTATGGTCGCTTTGTTTCGACAAGAAAGGCCTGCTGTGGATCGGCACGAACAACGGGCTGAATCAATACGACCCGGTCTCTGAAACGTACACCTATTACGTGCATGATGCCCGGAATCCCGCCTCGCTCAGCGAGAATACGGTGAGAAGTATTTTCTGCGACAGCAAAGGCAACCTCTGGGCCGGTACGGAAGGCGGGCTGAACCGCTTCAACTACTCCACCGGAACATTTACCGTCTATTCGCGCAGCGATCATCCCGATTCGCTGAGCGATAATACCGTATGGAAGATCATCGAGGATGGCAGCGGCAGGCTGTGGCTGGCAACGAACAACGGCCTCAATTGCTTCGACCCGGCCAGCGGAAAGTTCAGCCGCTACCTTAAGGTGCCGGGTAAGACGAACTCGATCAGCCATAACGGTATCCGCACCCTGCACATCGATGCGAAAGGAAGGCTCTGGGTGGGCACGCATAACGGCCTGAACAGGTTCGATCCCGCTTCCGGGACCTTTATCCGCTATGACGAGACCAGCGGACTGCCCAATGCCTTCATCTATGCCATCCTTGAAGATGAACAGGGTTGTTTGTGGCTGAGCACCAACAAAGGCCTGTGCTGCTTTAACCCGGCTGACGGCAGCGTGAAAAGCTTTGATGTGTATGACGGGCTCCAGGATTACGAGTTCAATACCAATGCCAGTTGCCGGACGCGTAGCGGAGAGATGTATTTCGCTGGGCCGGCAGGCATGAACCGTTTCTCGCCTTCAAAGCTCGGGATCAACCAGTTTAATCCTACTATCGAGATCACGGGCATGAGCATAAAGGGAAAGCCGTACGAATCGGATGTGGACATTACGGAAGTGCAGGAGATCGTGCTCAACTACGATGAGAATGTGCTGCTGTTCGAATTCTCATCCTTCGACTATACCCGCCCTGAACGCAACCGGTACCGGTTCATGATGGAGGGTTTCGACAGTGATTGGGTTGACGCGAAGAACGCGCGCTTCACTACCTATACCAACCTCGATCCGGGCGAATACGTTTTCAGGGTGCAGGGTACCAACGTAGACGGGGTATGGAGCCCGTACTCCGACAGCATACGTATTGTTATCCTTCCGCCCTTCTGGAAGACCGCCTGGTTCTATGCGCTTTGCCTGATCTTCATCGTAACATCGGTATATGCGTTCTACCGCATCCGCGTGGCGGGATTGAGGCGGGAAAAATTGCTGCTCGCCCAGAAAGTAAAGGAAAGAACGCTCGAGCTGGAAGAGATCAACCGCGAGCTGGAAAAGCTCTCGCTCGTAGCCAGCAAGACGGATAACGCGGTGCTCATCGCAGACCCTGAGGGCATCATCGAATGGACGAACGAAGGCCTGAAGCGCATGCACTCGAAAAAGATCACATCGCCCGCGAACATTTACGGTAAAAGCCTGCTGGAGCTCAGCTCCAACCCGGAGATCGCCAAGGTGCTGGAGAAAAGCAAAAAGCAGAAGATATCAGTATCGTACGAGGCGGAAAGCACCAACAGCGAGGGCCGGAACTTCTGGGTGCAGTCTACCCTTACGCCCATCCTGGACGAAAAAGGCGATGTATCCAAGATCGTTATCATCGATTCGGATATTACGGCCCGCAAAGAGGCGGAGGAGATCATCCGTGAGAAGAACAAGGACATTACCGACAGCATCAACTACGCCCTGCGCATACAGCAGGCCCTGCTGCCTGACGAGGCCAAGATCAACACCTTCCTGGAGGATTCCTTCATTTTATTCCGCCCGCGTGATATTGTAAGCGGTGATTTCTATTTCGTAGAGGGTATCCAGAGCAATGAGGATGTTTCGCTGACCGGCTTTGCGGTAGGCGACTGTACGGGTCACGGAGTGCCCGGGGCGTTCATGAGCATGATCGGCACCAGCTTTCTCAAGCAATCGCTCAGCGAGCATTCGGTGAACAGCCCGGCCGAAGCCCTCGATTTCGTAAGCCGCAAGATCAATGAATTGCTGCGTCACAACGATGAGAAGGGCGCCATACGTGACGGCATGGACATTTCGTTCTGCGTGCTGGACCCGCGCAGCAATACCTTTCATTTTGCCGGGGCCAATCGCTCGGTGGTGATCGTTGACCGCAAGGGGCTGCGCGAGATCAAGGGCGATAGCCGCACCGTAGGGTATTCGGAAGAAATGAAACCCTTTGCCAATCACGCCATGCAGTTGCAGAAAGGCGATTGCGTTTACCTGTTCACCGATGGCTATGCCGACCAGTTCGGTGGGCCTAAAGGTAAAAAGTTCAAGCACCGCAAGCTGCTGGAGAAAATAGCCTCTGTCGCTCACCTGCCTATGCCGGAGCAGAAAAGGGCGCTGGAACAGACTTTCGATGACTGGAAAGGCAACCTGGCCCAGGTGGATGACGTTTGCCTGATGGGCGTACGGGTCTAAGCCGGCTGCAGCTCTTTCTGTTTGATGAACTCGGCATCGGCCTGTATGCTTACTTCATCGCTGAGCAATATTCCCCCGGTCTCGGAGATCATGCTGAAGCTGATGCCGAAATCCCTTCGGTTGATCTGGCCGCTTACCGAGAAACCTGCACGCGTGTTGCCCGAGTCATCGTTCATGATGCCCCCGAATTCCACGTCAAGCACTATAGGCTTGGTCACCCCGCGCAGGGTAAGGCGGCCGTACATCCGGTAGCTGTTCTCTTTTTTGACATCGATGCGTTCGCTTTCGAAGATCACCTCCGGGTAGCGCTCTGCGTCAAAGAAATCCTTCGACTGGAGATGCTGGTCGCGCTGCTCGTTGTTGGTCGAGATGGAGCGCGCATCCGCTGTAAAACGCACTTTTGCGGTGGCAATATCCTCGCCCTCCGTTTCAACGGTTGCGCTGAACTTCCTGAAATGGCCGGTTACATACGAGACCATAAAATGTTTCACTTTGAACCGTATCTCCGAGTGAGCCGGATCTATTTCCCATATAGTCTTCATAACGGATAAGGATTAAATGCTGATGGAGGTGCAAAGCTCCAAAGAAAATACATCCTTGTCCAGAGCCGGACCGGTTTTTTTGACAGAAAAATCCGTGGAAAAAATACCCCAGCGCATCACTGCTTCACGAAGCACTTGTCCTTCTTGTTCATGCAGATATTCTTGCCGCTGATGTAGAAGAACACCGTATCGCGGTGCTCGGCCTTCACGCTGTCGCTCTTGATCCAGTCCATTTCCTTCTCCGAATAAAGGTAGAGGCGCTCTTTTTTCACCTCCCAGGTGCCGGTGGTGACCAGGGCACCTATAGAAAGATCGGCAAACTTGTACACGAAGGTCTTGTCCGAATTCAGCGTCATGGTGATGTTGGTGGTCATGGCGTATTTGCCGCCATGACTGTTATCGTATTTGTAAATACCGGCCCATTCTTCGCTGCCGGTAAAGGACAGGAGCAGCAAGGTCAATGGAACAAGTGAGAGCAGGCCCGGTTTCACGGGCTAAAAATAGGCAATTGCGGGGAATAGGAGGCTCGCGCTTACCGGGGCCTGCCGAGCCGGTATTTTTTCTAAATTCGCTTTCCATAAATGCGGTACCCATGTTCGAGAACTTAAGCGATAAGATAGAGCGGGCCTTCAAGATACTGAAAGGCCAGGGCAGGATCACGGAAGTGAATGTGAGCGAAACGCTCAAAGAGATACGCAAGGCCCTGCTGGATGCTGACGTCAACTACAAGGTAGCCAAGACCTTTACCGATAACGTGAAGGAAAAGGCCCTGGGGCAGAACGTGCTGACCAGCATATCTCCCGGGCAGTTGCTCACCAAGATCACGCACGATGAGCTGGCCCAGCTCATGGGAGGGAGAAACGAGGAGCTGAAGCTGGGCGGAAATCCCACTGTTATACTGATGAGCGGCCTCCAGGGCTCGGGTAAGACCACCTTCTCGGGTAAGCTGGCCAATTTCCTCAAGAACAAGCGGGGCAAGAATCCCCTTCTGGTGGCGGCCGATATCTACCGTCCTGCCGCTATCGACCAATTGCATGTGCTGGGCGAACAGATCGGGGTGCCGGTGTATTCAGAAAGAGAGAACAAGGATGCCGTAAGCATAGCCAAAAAGGCGGTGCAGCACGCGAAGGATAACCAGCATTCGGTGGTGATCATCGATACTGCGGGCCGCCTGGCGGTTGACGAGCAGATGATGAACGAGATCGCTGCGGTGAAGAAGGCCGTATCGCCCGATGAGATATTGTTCGTGGTAGATGCGATGACCGGCCAGGACGCGGTGAATACCGCCAAGGCCTTCAACGACCGCCTTGACTTCAGCGGGGTGGTGCTCACCAAGCTGGATGGCGATACCCGTGGCGGAGCCGCCCTGTCTATCAAGAGCGTGGTGAACAAGCCCATCAAATTCATCGGTACGGGCGAGAAGATGGATGCCCTGGACCTGTTCCATCCCGAGCGGATGGCCGACCGGATACTGGGCATGGGCGATGTGGTGACGCTGGTGGAGAAGGCGCAGGAAGCCTTTGACGCTGAAGAGGCCAAAAAGCTGCAGAAGAAACTGGCCAAGAACACTTTTGATTTCAACGACTTCCTGGCCCAGCTTCAGCAGATCAAGAAAATGGGAAATATGAAGGACCTGATCGGCATGATACCCGGGGTAGGCAAGGCGCTGAAGGACGTGGATATTAACGAGGATGCGTTCAAAGGGATAGAGGCGATCATCGGGTCCATGACCCCTAAGGAGCGCAGCAATCCCGACCTGATCAATGGCAGCCGGAGGCAGCGGATCGCGAAGGGAAGCGGCAAGCCGGTGCAGGAGGTCAACCGCCTGATCAAGCAGTTTGAAGATACCCGCAAGATGATGCGCATGATGAGCAATAAGGACCAGATGAAGCAGATGATGCGGAATATGAAGAGGTGAAGAATTAGCTGATCATCGTGCGAATGCCATCATAGCATTTACCTCAACTTGTTAGCAGGAAGCATGTCAACGGATTCGTTATATTCGTAACCCACACTCGTAACCTCGTTACCAGGAAACATATGACCATAATAGACGGAAAAAAGATCTCTGAGCAAATTCAAAGCGAAATTGCAGAGGAAGTAAAGAAGATGAAGGCCGAAGGGAAGAAGATCCCTCACCTGGCGGCTATCCTGGTGGGTAACGATGGGGCCAGCGAAACCTACGTGAACGGCAAGGTAAAGGCCTGCGAAAAGGTGGGCTTCAATTCCACGCTGCTGCACCTGGCCGAATCCACTACGGAAAAAGAGCTGCTGGAGCGTGTTGCCGAGCTGAACAATAATCCCGATATTGACGGGTATATCGTTCAGCTTCCCTTGCCCAGGCACATCTCTGAGAGAAAAGTGCTGGAGGCCATACGGCCCGAAAAGGATGTAGACGGTTTCCACCCGGCCAACATGGGCAAGATGGCGCTTAACCTGCCCAGCTATATTCCCGCAACCCCGTACGGCATCGTTCAACTGATCGAGCGGTATAAGATCGAAACGGCAGGAAAAAGCTGCGTGGTCATAGGCCGCAGCAATATCGTAGGGCTGCCCATGAGCATACTCATGGCCCGCAACGCGTACCCGGGCAACTGCACGGTTACCATCACGCACAGCAAAACAAAGAACCTGAAAGAGCTATGCCTGCAGGCCGATATCATTGTGGCCGCTTTGGGCAGGGCCGAGTTCCTGACAGGTGATATGGTAAAAGAGGGTGCCGTGGTGATCGATGTGGGGATCACGCGTGTGAAATCCGATAAGACCAAGACCGGATGGAAACTGCTGGGTGATGTAAAATACGATGAGGTGGCCCCGAAATGTTCCTATATAACCCCGGTGCCGGGCGGAGTAGGGCCTATGACCATTACCTCGCTCATGATGAATACGCTGAAGGCCTGCCGGAGGGAAGTGTATTAAACGCGCACGCCTATCACCAGGATATCATCCACCTGCTCGAAGCTGCCCTGCCATTTTTTTAGCTGCTCCAGCAGCAGCTTTTCCTGGTCCTTGATGGGCACGCTTTGTATGGAAATAAGCAGCTCCTTGAAGTTCCTGGTCATCATTTTCTTCCCCGTTCCGCCCCCGAACTGGTCGGCATAGCCATCGGAAAAGATGTAGACCGTATCGTTTTTTTTCAATTCCACCCGCTCCGTCTTAAACACCTGCTCGTTGCCGGTAATCCCCCCGATGCAGGCCTTGGTCGGCCGGTAGTCGTACAGCGTTTTGTCGCGGATCAGCCACATGGGCCGGTTGGCTCCCGCGAAATCGACCGAGCCGGCCTTAAAATTGAAGCAGCACAGGGCTATATCCATGCCGTCTTGCGAGGTAGAGCTGACCATGTTCTGCTTCAGGCTTGCCTTCAGTCCCTTGTTCACAAAGGATAGGATCTCGCCCGGGTCGGTCAGCCCGTTGGCCACCACCGCCTGGTTGAGCTTATCGATGGCGATCATGCTCATCAGCGCACCGGGCACGCCATGGCCCGTGCAGTCGGCAGCGGCTATCATGGAAATATCGCCCTGCTGCTGGTACCAGTAAAAATCCCCGCTCACCACGTCTTTGGGAAGGTAAAGCCCGAAGCAGTTGAAGGTGCCCAGGATCTCGTTCGGGTCGGGTAAAATGGATTGCTGGATCAGCTTCGCGTAATTGATGCTGTCGGTGATCTCCTTGTTCTTTTCCTCGATCTTGAGCTTTTGCAGCTCCACTTCCTCTTTCTGCTGGCTGATGATAAGGTTGGCCTTTTTTTTCTGGATGAAGTTCTTGTAGGTGATGAACAGCAGCACGCAGGCAACCAGGATGCCTACGATCAGTATGTTCCGGATAAAGGACTGGTATTTTTCTTTTTCGCTCGCTATGGCCTTTCGCTTCTCTTCTTCCACCTTCATCTGCTGCAGCTTGCTTTCAAAATTGCTTTGCAATTGCTCGCGCGAGGTCTTTTCAATGCGGTCGCGGTCGTTTATGCTGTCGTTGGCATCGAAATACAGCTTGAAATACCGGAGCGCCTGTTTATGGTCACCCACCATCTCGTAAGCTTCGCTGAGCCATTTTCCCAGGTAGCCGTAGGTAGACCACGACTTATGCTGCCGGGCGTAGTCGTAGGATTCCTCCGCATAGCTGTCGAGCAGGGCCTTGTTCTTAAGGGTGGCGTACATATAGGCCAGGTCGCAGGCGGTTATGGCCAGCCCGCTGATGTAATTCAATCCCTTGTAGATATCGTAAGCCTTGTGGTAATTCGCTATCGCCCGTTTGTTCTCTCCCTTGTAGTAGCATACATCGCCAATATCCTTGTAAGCGTGCGCGATACCGTTGGAGTCGCTGAGCTGCTGGTAGAGGGCCAGGGCTTTTTCCACTGCGATCATGGCGCTGTCCCAGTTTTTTTTGCCCGTATACAAAGCGCTGAGCGCGCTGTACGCAATGGCCTTGTTCTTCACGTTGCCGCTCTGTTCGGCAATCTTCATCGACAGGATAAAATAATCGTATGCCGAGTCGGGGAACGAGCGTTCGCGGTGCATCATCAGGTCACCGATAGAGTGGATGCTGGAGAACAGGAGGTTTTGATCGTTAAGGGTCGTAGCCATCGATTTGGCCTGCCTGAACAGCTCCATAGCCCGGTCGTAGTTCCCCTTGCTGAAGTAGCTGTCGCCCAGCCCGAAGGTGATCTCGGCCTTCAGTTGGCTGGTGGCCGAGTCTTTGACCAGTTGGTAGGCCAGTTCATAATACTTCAGCACCAGGTCGATATCGCCCGTGGCCCCGCACACCTGCGCAATGTTCTTATAGGTGGCCGGCAGCCAGGCGTAAAGCTGTTTCTCCTGGGCTGTTTCGGCCGCGCGGAAGGCCAGTTTTAAGGCAGAATCAGTATTTGTTTTGGCCAGGCTCTGGCTTAGCGCCAGCAATTCTTCCAGTTCCGCATCGCTTTTGGCCGGAGCGTGCTTTTTATCCTGTGCAAAGATCGGGAACGCATGAAGAAAAAGCAGGAGAAGCCCGGATCTGAGGAGGGAACGTTTCATTCGAATACGAAGGTAAAGGTTTTGTCACTCATATCCTCACGCCCATGACCAGGATGTCGTCCACCTGTTCCAGGCCGCCCTTCCATTCAAGCAGGGCGTTCTCCAGACGGACCTTTTGTTCGGGCATAGAAAGGGTGTGAATGGAAAGCAGCAATTTTTCCAGCCGCGAGTACATGAACTTTTTGCCTTTGGGTCCACCGAACTGATCCGCATAGCCGTCAGTAAAGGAGTAAATGCAATCGCCCTGAGAAAGCGGTATGATCTGTACGCTGAACGGCAGCGGCTCGCCCGGGTAAAAACCCACCGGCATTTTGTCGGGCTTATACTCCCTGAGCTTGCCCTGCGAAATCACGTAGATCGGGTTGTTCGCGCCTGAATAACTTAAGGTATTGCTCACTTTATCCCAGACACACAAGGCCACATCCATCCCGTCACGCTGCGTGCCGCTATTCCCTTTCTGCTCCAGCGCCTTGATGATCTTTTCGCGCAGCAGGTTCAATATCCTGTCGGGTTCCGTGATCCTGTTCTCGATGATGATCTCGTTCAGCAGGCTGTTGCCGATCATGCTCATAAAAGCACCCGGCACGCCATGGCCCGTGCAGTCAACAGCGGCCCAGATCACCTTCTTATTGGCGGTCGCTCTTTCTGTTGCCTCGTAAGCCCAGTAAAAATCACCGCTCACCACATCTTTGGGCCTGAGGTATGCAAAATGCCGGGGCAGGATGTTCAGCATGTATTCTTCCGATTGCAGTATGGCCTGCTGGATCTGCCGGGCATAATGAATGCTATCGGTAATATCCTTGTTCTTGGCTTCGATGATCTGGTTCTTCTCTTCGAGGGTCAGGTTTTTCTCATGCAGCTCGCGGGTGCGGTTCTGGACTTCCTGTTCGAGCCTTTTCTTGGCTTTCCGGAGCGTGCGCGTGCGGAGCATGCTGAATGAGAGGGTGCCGGCCAGCATGATCACCGCACAGGCGGAGTAAAACCAGGTGGTCTTCCAGAAAGGGGGATGAATGACAAAAGAGAAGCGTGCAGGCTGGCTGTTCCAGACGCCTTCGTTATTGCAGGCTTTAACCAGGAAGGTATATTCACCGGGGGGGATGCTGGGATAGGAGGCATATATCTCGGTGGTAACGGGCGACCAGTCCTTGTCCAGCCCTTCGAGCATGAATTGGTAGCGAACCTTTTCAGGGGCGGTGAGATTGATGCCTATATAATCGAAGGTAAGGTGATTCTGATTATACGGCAATTCAAGACGCAGCGGAAGCCAGGTAAAGCCATCCAGGCTGTCGCAGAACTGGAGCCAGTCGGGGCTTTGGAAAAAAAGCCGGATGCCGCTGACCATGGTCTGGGGTTCGATCTTATTTTCGCGGTCGTAGCGGTGATCGTATTTAACGGCCCCTGAACCCGTACCAAACCAGATATTGCCCTTCGAATCTTTCATAACCGCATTTTGGTTCACCTCAATTCCGCTGAAGCCATCGGCCTTTCCAAAATGCCGGAACTGCTTTTTAAACTGCGTATTGTACAGTTCCAGGTCAAAACGGTTAATGCCGCTGATCGTGCCGATCCACAGGTATTTGCCGTCAAGCACCATGGATAGAACGGCATTGCTGCTCAGCCCGTCAGCCTGCGTCAGGTTAATGAACGAATTATTGGTTGGGTTCAGGCGAACCACCCCGGCTCCATACGTGCCGAGCCAGATGAATCCCTGATCATCTTCAAGGACTGAAAAAATAACAGACTTGTCTATCTTTTCGTTCAGGTGAACATACTCGAAATCGCTTATGGCCGGCCTGGAGCCTGACGGGGTGTACCGTATCAGCCCCGACCTGGTCCCGAACCAGATGTTCTTTTTGCTGTCGATGCAGATCGCGCGTATCCTGCTCCTGGTAATGCTTTTTGTGTCGTTCAGGTCATAGAGGGTATCATGATAAACAACGGCTATGCCGTAATCGGTACCGATCCAGATGTTGCCTTCGGTATCCTCAGCGATATCAAAGATCACGTCATTGGAGAGGCCCATCCCTTTGGAGGAGTATTGGGTTACTTTTTTACCATCGGCCATGTAAAGCCCCTGGAGATAAGTGCCCACCCAAAGCCTCTTCCTGGAATCGAGCAGCATAGACCAGATCAGGCTGTTCATGTCTTTTCCGCCCGGCTTAAAAGCCGACACGCTCTGCCCATCAAAATAATTGATGCCCGTTTGGGTACCCATCAGTATGCCTCCTTTCTCGTCTTCAAGGAATGAAAGGACAAAATTGCTGCTTAGCCCGTCTTTCGTATTGTAGGTGGTGAACATCCCCCTGTCGAACCTGGAAAGGCCACCATCCGTACCGATCCATATGTTGCCTTCCTTATCCTGGAAGATGCAGCGTACGCGGTTGCTCGAAAGCCCGTTGTTCTCGTTGAGACTGAGCAGCACCCCGGAGGAGTCGGCATGGTTGTTCCGTATCTTGAACACGCCCGCGCCATCCGTGCCCGCCCATATATGGTGCTCATCGTCTTCGAATATTGAGAGCACCACTTTGCTGTTTATCCCTTCGTCAGGCCCGAATTTTTTGAAGCTCTTTCCGTCATACCTGCACATCGACATTCCGAAAGTGCCGAACCAGATGTTTCCGAAATGGTCCTGGCCGATGGACCAGATACCTGTGCCGCAGATGCCCGTGGATGCGTCATAATGGGAGTAGCCCTGGTCACCGAACACAAAAGCCCCGGCATCAGTACCCACCCATACTTTTCCGGACTTGTCGGGGAATATGGCCCTTACCGCATCTATCCTTACCGCGTTCTCCAGCTCGGCAACCGGTATCTTTTTGAAATACCCTTCTTTTTCAAGCCGGAAAAGGCCACCGCGTTCAGTGCCCGCCCAGATAACACCTTTCCGGTCTTGCGCCATACAAAGCACGGTGCCGCCCGGAAGGCCTTGCTTTTCGCCATAGGTGATAAAGCTCTTTCCGTCAAACCGTGATATGCCGCTATGGGTGGCAAACCAGATGGCGCCCTGCTTGTCTTCCAGGATATCTGTCACCTGGTTATCGCTCAGGCCGTTTTCGGTATTGTAAACGGTAAATTTTTTCCCGTCAAAGCGCGCCACGCCACCTCCCACCGTGGCCACCCATAAGTAACCTTTGCTGTCCTGGATGATGTCGAACACCTGCGACTGCGGGAGCCCGTCTTCCAGCAGGAAATTGCGGATGTTATAGTTCTGTGCTTGGCTGGCTGCCTGTATCAGCAGCAAGAGGCAAAAAAAGGTATTGCGCATAAAGGATACAAGCGGGGTCCCTTGCTCGTGCAGTAAATATAGGCAATTCTCCTTTAGTCGGGGACTGGGATAAGGGCTGTAGCCCCGAACCGGGGCATCATACCCTGACGCCTATTACCAGCACATCGTCAATTTGCTCGAAAGGGCCTTTCCAGTCAATAAATGCCTGGTGAAGTATCTCCTCCTGCTCGCTCATGGGTTTACGGTGTACTTCCAGTAGCAGCCCCTTCAGGCGGCTGTACTTGAACTTTTTCCTGTCCTTCCCCCCGAACTGGTGGGCGTAGCCGTCAGAAAAAATATAGAAGCAGTCGCCCTGCTGAAGCGGGATGGTATGCCTGGTGAAAGGCTTCGGTTCCCCGAAACTCAGCCCTACGGGCTGCTTGTCGCCCCGTATCTCGCGCAGCTCCCCGTTACGGATGTGGTAGAGCGGGTTATAGGCTCCGCTGAACTCGAGGGTATTGTTCGCGTCATCGAACACGCAAAGGGCAATATCCATCCCATCCTTTGAATCGGTGTTTTGCTCCTGCTTGAGCGCGGAGACGATCTTCGACCGCAACTGATCGAGCACCTCATCGGGCGAGGTGGTCCCGTTCTCGTTCACGATCTCGCCCAGGAAAGTATTGCCCAGCATGCTCATGAAGGCGCCAGGCACGCCATGCCCCGTGCAGTCGGCCGCAGCGATGAGCCTTTTGCTGCCCCTTGCCGAGAACCAGTAAAAGTCACCGCTTACCACATCGCGGGGCCTGAACAGCACGAATGCGTCAGGGAAATGCCTGTACTTGATCCCGCGCGCGGGCAGTATGGCCTCCTGTATGCGCTGGGCATAGTTGATGCTGTCGGTTATCTCCTGGTTCTTCTGCGCGATGATCCGTTTCGTTTCGCTGAGCGCCTTGTTGGCTTTCCTGTTCTGCGACAGGTTGCGGGCCACGAACACGAGCAACACGCTCACCAGAAGGGCCCCTCCCGTGTAAGCGTACAGGACCAGTTGTTTTTTATTGTTGTCGGCATTCAGCAGCAATATCTGCTTGTCTTTTTTCTCCACTTCGAACTGCGCCTGCGCCATGGCGATCTTCTTCATACTCTCCGAATCGCTCAGCGAATCTTTCAGCTTATCGTACCGCGAAAAATAAGGAATGGCTTCCGACCACATGCCAGCGGCCTCATAGGCCCCGGCCAGGTACTGGCAGGCCTCCATGATAGCGGGTTGCGACCGGGCCTTTTCCGCGTTATCCAGCATGCGTTTTGCGCAGGTTATGGCCTGCTCATGCCGGCCGGTGCCCGAATAGTACTTGCACCAGAGCGGCAGCATGAAGGCTTCTGGAGGAGACCAGGAGGTGTCGGTGGAGTTCGTAAAGCGGTCGAGATAGACCTTCAGCGAATCATATTGCCTCGTTTCGATGAACAGCCGCGCAATGCCAAGCTCGGTGATGAACACGTACCATCCGTAATTCGGTATTTTTTTTCTTATTCGTACGGCTTCGTAGTTCAGCTCAAAGCATTTGGCGGTGTCGCCCAGGTGGAAATAAGCCGAGGCGAGGTCCATGTTGGCCAGGGCCAGGCTGTTCGGTTCGCTGGGATGCCTCTGCAACAGCTCCAGGGCTTTGGTGAGCACCTCTTTCGCCTTCACGTAGTTCCGCTGGGCCATATAAATACGGCCCATCCCTATGTAGACGTTTCCTATTCCGGCCGTATCGCGTATCTCTTCTCGCACCCTCAGGGCCTTGAGGTAATACTCGTTCGTGGCCTCCCAGTTGCCGGCACTGGTATAATAGCTGGCATAAAGCATATAGCATTTGCCCTCTTCTTTCCTGTTCTGCTGCCTTTTTGTTTCGTTCAGCAGCTTTTTGAGGTACAGCATGCCGCTGTCCGTATTGGCGAATTTATACAGGCCGGCAATGGAATACAGCAGGCCGATGCGCGCGCTGTCGTCAGCGGATATCAATTCGTTCTTCAGGGAATCGATCTGGCCGACCTTTTTTTCTTCCTGCGCGGGCACGAGGTGCGCAAGCAGCAGGAAGGATAATGCGGCACGGAATTTCATCAGGATAAATTTAGCTGAAATTCCTGAGACTAAATCCGTAATTTTACGTCAGCATGGATACGCTGCTGAGAACGGTGAGCAAAGAGGACGGTTCGGCCCTGGCGGAGGGAAAGCTGCTGCCGCTGATGGAGGAATTCTATACCATACAGGGCGAAGGTTTTCATACGGGCAAGGCCGCATATTTCATCCGCATTGGTGGCTGCGATGTGGGCTGCCACTGGTGTGATGTAAAGGAAAGCTGGGATGCGGAATTGCACCCGCTTACCCGTGCCGATGCGATCGTGAGCAACGCGGCTGCCGTGCCGGCAGGGGCCGTGGTGGTGACCGGTGGCGAACCGGCCATGTATAACCTTTCTTACCTCACCGCGCAGTTGAGGCAAATGGGTATCCTGACTTTCCTGGAGACTTCTGGCGCTTACCCGGTCAGCGGAAGCTGGGACTGGATCTGCCTTTCACCGAAAAAGAACGCGCCCGTGCTGGAAGAGAATTTCGCCAAAGCCAACGAACTGAAGGTGATCGCGTATAACAGGGACGACCTGCGCTGGGCCGAAAGCAATGCGGCCCGGGTCAGGAAGGACTGCCATCTCTTCCTGCAGCCGGAATGGAGCCGCAGGAACGAAATGCTCCCGCTCATCATCGAGTACGTGCAGCAGTATCCGCAATGGATGGTCTCGCTGCAAACGCATAAATACATGGGTATACCCTGAGGGGCCCGCTTTTTGATAATAAATAAGAACGTATGACACGCACTGCTGCCTTTTCCTTATTCCTGCTGGTAATCCATATTGCCGTTTTCGCACCCGCCTGCCGGGCCCAGAAGGATGGAGGAAAGTATTCCTCCACCAATAACAAGGCCGTGAAGGCCTATGAAAAGGCCCTGGAGTATTACGACCAGCGCAATAATGAAAAAGCGCTGGAGGAATTGCAGACGGCCGTGGACAAGGACCCCAGCTTCGTGGAGGCCTATACCATGATGGGTTACGTGTACAGCGATATGAAGCAGTACGACAAGGCCATCGAATCCCTGAAAAAGGCGGTTGCCCTCAACCCGGATTTTTACCGCGGCACCTTCTTTTCCCTGGCCCGCCTGGAGCTGATGAAAGGAATGTATGCCGATGCCAAGATGCACTACCAGGAATATCTCAAGTCGCCCAAACTGGATTCGCTTATGCACGCCCTTTCGCTGCAGGACATCAAGAACTGCGAGTTCGCCATCGAGGCCATGAAGAACCCGGTACCCTTTAACCCGGTGAACATGGGCGCGGAGATCAATACCGATGGCTATGAGTATTTCCCCGCTATTACGGCCGATGACCTCACGCTTCTTTTTACCCGCAACGTGCGCCCTGATCCCAGCAACCCCGCCACCGACTGGCAGGAGGATTTTTTCGTATCGAAGAACGTGGGCGGCAAATGGTCACCGGCCGTAAGCGTGGGCAAGAATATCAATACGCCCGGCAATGAAGGAGCCCCGGCCTTATCGGTTGACGGGCAGATACTGTTCTTTGTTGCCTGTGCCGAGATGGGAGATTACGGCCCGGGCAAGCAGGGTTACGGAAGCTGCGACATTTTTTATTCGCAGCAGGTGGGCGATAAGTGGACCAAGCCGGTGAACATAGGCGCACCGGTCAATTCCAAGCAGTGGGAGACCCAGCCTTCTTTTTCTTCTGACGGGAAAACGCTGTACTTCATACGCGGTACTATTTCGAAAGGAGGGATCAAGCAGAATGATATTTATGTTTCGGTGCTGCAGGATGACGGTTCCTGGTCAAAGCCCGAAAAGCTGCCCGATCATATCAACACTTCCGGCAAGGAAGAATCGGTTTATATACACCCCGATAACCAGACCCTGTATTTTGCCTCTGACGGACACGTAGGTATGGGCGGTATGGATATTTACATGTGCAGGCGCCAGCCCGATGGCACCTGGGGAAAGCCGGTGAACCTGGGTTACCCCATCAACACCAGCGCGGATGAGAACAGCCTTTTGGTGGATGCCAAAGGCAAGTACGCCTATTTCGCCTCCGACCGCAAAGGCGGTTACGGTGGCATGGATATCTATGTGTTCGAGCTGCCCCAGCAGCTTAAGCCCGAGAAGATCACGTACATGAAAGGGAAGGTGTACGACAAGCAGACCAAGGCCCCGCTTTCGGCCATGTTCGAGCTGATCGACCTGGCCACGGGCAAGCAGGCGGTGCTGTCGTATTCCAATCCCGGTAATGGCGAGTTCCTGGTTTGTCTCCCGGCCAACAAGGATTACGCGCTGAACGTTTCCATGCCCGGCTATTTGTTCTACTCCAAGAATTTCTCGCTGAAGGAAAGCCCGGTCGACAAGCCCTTTTACATGGATGTGCCCATGGTGAAGCCCAACGTGGATGAGATCGTGCGCCTGGATAACGTGTTCTTCGAAACGGGTAAGTTCGACCTGAGGCCGGAGTCGAAGGTGGAACTGGATAAGCTGGTTGATTTTTTGCAGAAGAACCCATCGTTCAAGATCGAGCTGCGCGGGCATACGGATAACGTGGGCGATGATAAATCGAATATGACGCTATCGGATAACCGCGCAAAAGCGGTATATCAATACCTGATCGACAAAGGCATTATGAAAGAGCGTCTGTCCTACAAGGGCTTTGGCGAGACCATTCCCGTTGATACCAACGATACCGATGCGGGCCGGCAGAACAACAGGCGCACGGAGTTCAGGATCGTGGCGAAGTAGAAAATATCTTAGCCGAAGCCCGGCCTAATAGATATCCTCTATCTCCAGCAGGTCCTCCACATCCTTGTACTGTATCTTCCTGATGGTGTTCATGTCGCCCGGTTTGGGGATATCGCTGTTGCCGATGTTGTCGTTGTTATCGCCCGGGTCGAAGGTGTTGTTCAGGTCCATCATATCGTACATGGTGTAGTTGTTATATACCTTCTTCACTTTCCCGAAGCGGATGGTGATGCCTGCGTTGATGAAATAAGAGCTGCGCACGCTCTGGAAATAGAAGGGCTTGAGCGTTTTGAACTTGTTGGGATTATTCTGGTACGAGGCAAAGGAAATGTGGTTGGCCATGGTAAGGCCCGAGCTGACAAAGCAGGAGAAGAAGCGGCTGGGCGACCAGGTGATGTTGGCCCCCACGATAAACTCCGATCGGCCGAACTGAACGATGGAGTCGCGGCCGTTATAAAGCAAGGTGGTGTCGAGGGAGGTTTTGATGCTGTCTACGTTGGCGAAATCGTACAGCCCGCCCATGGGTTTCCAGTACACGCTGCCGGAGAATTGCCTGCCCATCGGAAAATTGATGGACATATTCCTGGGAAATTGTATGCTGAAGTAGGTTCCGTCCAGCCGGCCGAAACGCAGGCCGATCACGGGCAGGTGGAATTTATTGCCGAAGATAAATGTCTTGGTGAAGCCCAGTCTCCAACTGAACTTCTCGCTCTCCGTACGGTTGAACACCAGCAGGAAGGTGGAGTGTTTCACCGGGTCGAAGCGCGAGCGGCTGTCCTGCGTAAAGAGCGGTCCTATGTTCACGAACCAGATATTCTTTTTTCCGTTGTTGTAAAAGAAGCGGAAACCCACGGTGGTCTTGGTCAGCCGGTGCTCGGACTGCAGCCCTCCGAATACCGGGGTAGACGCCTGGTAATTTCCCACCAGCAGTATGCTCAGGTTGGGCAGTACGGTGCTGTCGCTGCGGTGATAGTCCCTGGTGATCAGCGGAACATAAAATCCCGTGCTCGATTGCGTGAACTGGTAGGAGGTAAGCCCCAGCTTGTTGTTACCCAGGGCGCGCCTGGGGGTGTAGTAGTAGTTGGAATAAATGGTGGCGCTGAAATAATGCCTGGGCGGCCTGTGCTTTTCACCGCTGCCCGATGAGTCGCCTGAAATGCCGGCAAAGCTCATTGCTGAGCTTTGGATGAGGATGAGAAGTAAGGTAAGCGCTCTTGTCATGTTTATTTTCCGCCAGGTTTATCCCCGCTCAGTCCTTCGAGTATCAGCTTTTTGAAATCTTCTTCCGCTTTGGCCAGCAGCACGATCTTTTTCGCGGGCAGTACGGCTTTCAGCTTCTTGTAAAAATCCTTCTGCAGGTCGAGGTCCTTTTGCCGGTAGGCCATTTCAGCCTCGATGTAAGCCTGGGCATCGGCATCGGTCATTTCGTCTACGCTCTCCTTGTATTTCTTCATCTTGAGCTTATGCTCTTTGCGCAGGTCTTCGCGCTTCTGGGTATACTCGTTGTACAGCGGCCAGAAGGCCTGCGCTTCGGCAGTGGTAAGGCTGAGCTTCTTGGTGATATAGGCTACGCGCAGGGCCTCGATCTCCTCCTTGGTCTTCTGCTTGGGCTTTTGCTGCCCGAAGCCGGTCAGGGCTATCAGCAGCGTGGCGAGCAGAACGATTATCTTATGGGCATTCATCAGTAATGTTTTTATTCGTTAGCTATCGAACTGATGTCAATATCATTGTCGAGCAGAAAATCAATGGCCTCCTTGTCTTCTTCCGACAGATCGGTGCTTCCGGTGATGCTGGTCCCGCTTTCCTCCAGCGCCTCGATCACGTCCGATTCCGTGATGTGGAAGAGCTCGGCATTTTCTATGATAGAGGTTTTCTCCAGGGCAGCCATCTCAACGATCGTGTTGTCGCTTATTTCGACCGGCTTATCCCTGAAAAGGTTTAATGCCAGCAGCAGGGCAACCGATGCGGCAGCGGCCCAGCCCAGGCTGCGAACGCTGAACAGCGGGATGATCTTCGGGTGTTTTTTATCCAGTTTTTGCTCAATGGCCGCAGGGAGCCGGTCGAAGTAGCCTTCGGGCACCGCGAAAGGGTTCTCTTTGCCGATCCGCTCCAGTGCGAGCCGCGCCTCTATCCGGCCGGGCAGTTCCTCGAAATAATTTTCCGGAACGGAAAAAGGGTTCTCTTTGGGCAGCTCTGAAATAAAGATCCCGCCCTGTATCTTATCGGCAAGGGTGTCGAAATAGCCTTCGGGCACATCCGGGTCCTGCTTGAGGCCGGCCAGGAAGATGCGGTCGCGGATGATGCCGGGCAGTTCTTCGAAATAATCATCGGGAACCACAAAGCCCCCGTTCTCCTTCCTGAGCAGAGCCAGGCGTATGGAGGAGGGGAGGAGATCAAAATAGCCTTCCGGGACCACGAAAGGGTTCTCCTTCCTGATCCCCGCAAGCGCTGGAGCGTATTTCTCCAGGTTATCGGAATCGTCCGGTATGTTCACGTCATCTGCCATCCTATTTTAGACCCCTGCCGGAGCTGAAAGTTTAATCGTTCCTGGTGATGAATTCCTCTATCTTTTTCACCGCGTGGTGGTACGAGGCTTTGAGCGCTCCCACCGAGGTTTCCAGCACCTGCGACATATCCTCGTACTTCATCTCGTCAAAGTACTTCATGTTGAACACGATGCGCTGTTTTTCGGGCAGGGTGAGTATGGCCTGCTGCAGCTTTTTCTGGATCTCGTCACCCTTGAAATAGTTGTCGTCCTCCAGCGAGCGGCCCAGGGCGTATTCCACATCGCCAAAAGAAACCTGGAGATGGGCCTTTTTCTGCTTGAGAAAGGTAAGCGATTCGTTGGTGGCGATGCGGTAAAGCCAGGTATAGAGCTGCGAGTCTTCTTTAAAATTGTCAAGCCCTTTCCATACCTTGATGAAGGTGTTCTGCACTACATCGTCAGCGTCATCGTGATCGATCACGATCCTGCGGATGTGCCAGTAGAGCCGCTTCTGGTATTTGCGGATGATGAGATTGAAAGCCTGGCTGCGCGATGAGCTGATCCTGAACTGCTGCAGAAGTTCCTTATCGCTGGTTTCCTCGGACATAAAGATGCGTTAGACCTTTTCGGTGCGCAGGCTGTTCTTTCTTGCGAGAACTTTTTCGGCTTTGGAAACGATGTTGGAAGCGTCTAACCCGTACTTCTTCATCAGTTGGTCGGGGGTGCCGCTTTCTCCGAACGAATCCTCAACAGCCACCATTTCGATGGGTGTGGGAAGCTCCATGGAAAGCAGTTGGGCTATGCTGTCGCCCAATCCTCCGTTCACCTGGTGTTCTTCGGCCGTAACTACGCATTTTGTTTTTCGTGCTGATGCTATGACGGCCGCACGGTCCAATGGTTTAATGGTATGGATATTAATTATTTCGGCCGATATCCCCTTTTGGGCCAGGAGCTCGCCCGCCTCTATGGCCTTCCATACCAGGTGCCCTGTGGCCAAGATACTTACATCGGTTCCTTCGTTGAGCATCAGGGCCTTGCCTATCTCGAATTTTTGATCGGCCGGGGTAAACACAGGTACAGCCGGGCGCCCGAAGCGCAGGTAAACCGGGCCCTTTATGGCGGCAATGGCTATGGTTGCGGCTTTGGTCTGGTTATAATCGCAGGGATTGATCACGGTCATTCCCGGGAGCATTTTCATCAGGCCTATGTCTTCCAGTATCTGGTGCGTGGCGCCATCCTCGCCCAGGGTGAGCCCGGCATGCGAGGCGCAGATCTTTACGTTCTTGCCCGAATAGGCGATAGACTGGCGGATCTGGTCATAGACCCTGCCGGTGGAAAAGTTGGCGAAAGTGCCGGTGAAGGGAATTTTGCCTCCAATGGTCAGCCCGGCCGCTATGCCCATCATGTTAGCCTCGGCAATGCCCACCTGGAAAAAGCGGTCGGGAAATTCTTTCTGGAAGGCATCCATCTTCAGCGAGCCGGTGAGGTCGGCACATAAGCCCACCACGTTCGGATTTTTCCTTCCGAGCTCGAGCAGGCCGGCCCCGAAGCCCGAGCGCGTATCTTTTTTTTCAGTGTAAGTGTATTTCTTCATTAGTACAGTTTAACGACCACGGATTGGCCCGAAGTGATGATGAATTTGCGCTCCACCGTATAGATGGCCTCCTTGGAGTTCTGCGGGCGGTATTCCACCCTGTAGTTGCCCGGCTGCAGCACCAGGGTCTCCTGGATATTGTTCTCGTCCAGGTTGCAGACCCAGATGAGCTGGTTGTCTTTCTCCTGGTAGATGCTGCCCGGGCCGGGCGAAGGTTTCACGATGGTCACATAACCCGCCTCGGGTATCTCGATGGTAGTGGTGGAGCTTTGGGCTATATTGACGTTGTTCATCATTATCCGCGGCAGGGTGAGTATTTCCAGGTCGTAGTTGCCGGTGATGTATTTCTCCTTGTCGCCAAAGTTCTGCACGTTGAGCGTTTTCATCTGGCCCTTCTGGCGCACGATGCAGTTCAGAACTTTATAATTGTTCATGCCCGCGATCTTCAGGTTGAGGTAGCCCTGCGGTGCGTTCACCGCGATGATGTTGTGCTTGCCGGGAATGATGGTGATGTTCTCCTTGACCTGCTGGGGTATGGTATGCACCACGAGCTTGTAGGTGCCGATGGGATCGATCACCAGCGTATCGGGGTTGCCCTTATGGTTGATCGTATGCACGTAGTTGTACCTGATGATGCCCGTGTACTGGTCGTAAAAGGTCATGTTCACATCCGTCTCGGAGGGTTTGCCGGTCTGGTCGAGCAGGTTCACCTGCACGGTGGTGTTGTTGAGGGCCTGCGATACCACGATGCTGAGCACGTTGGCGAATCCGCTCTCGCTCGATGCGTCATAGTACTTTCCTATGCAACCCATGTAATCGGCAAATACAGCGCTCAGGCCTATGCCGATCACGAACGGCTTGAGTATGATGCCTTTTTTCTGCAGCTCGAGTGATACCGCGCAGGGATCGCCATCGCATTCCTCTATGCCATCGGTGATCAGGATGATGATGTTGCGGGTGTTGGGCTTGGCCGGAAAATCATTGGCGCATTTGCCCAGGGTATGGGCGATGGGCGTGGTGCCCAGGGGCTCCAGCGTTTTCAGCCGGGTCTTGATCTTGGGCACGTTATCGTTCACGGGAGCGAAGGCCACCTCGAGCTTGGTATCCTCGCAATCGCGCTTGGGGGTAACCGGCACCTGGTGGCCGTAGCAGCGCAGGGCTATCTCCAGGTTGGGCGTGCCTTTGAGGCTGTCGAGAAAGCCGGAGAGCAGGTTCTTGGCCACATCCATCTTCACACCGCTCTGCCACTTGCCGTACATACTGAAGGAGCAATCGAACACGAAGAGTATGCGCGTGGTCTGGGTCTGCGCCAGGGCGCCAAACGATAAAAAGCAGAGCAGCACCGCTGCTGCGATCCCTGATCTGGTTGCCGGGCTTTTGAATCTCATCAGTAGTCTCCCAGGGTTTCTTCGAGCTGAGCGAGGGCCTGCTTAAGCTGCTCGTCATTAGGCGCCACCCCATGCCATTTGTGCGTACCCATCATAAAGTCAACGCCTTGTCCCATGACCGTTTTCATAAGTATGATCACGGGTTTTCCTTTGCCCGTATACGTTTGCGCTTTCTTCAGGGTTGCGATCACCCCGGCTATATTTTTCCCGTCCATTTCCAGGGTCTCCCAACCAAAAGCCTGCCATTTTGCGTTCAGGTCGCCCAGGGAGAGCACGCTCTCGGTAGATCCGTCTATCTGCTGGCCGTTCACATCGATGGTAGCGATCAGGTTATCAACCTTATGGGCGGCAGCGAACATGGCCGCCTCCCAGATCTGCCCCTCCTGCATTTCACCGTCACCGTGCAGGGAGTAAACGAATCGGTCGTCCTTATTCAGCTTCTTGGCCAGGGCTGCGCCAACGGCTACCGAAAGCCCCTGCCCGAGCGAGCCGGAGGCCACCCGCACCCCGGGCAGCCCCTCGTGCGTGGTGGGATGCCCCTGCAGGCGCGAGTCGATCTTGCGGAAGGTGGAAAGCTCTTTTACATCGAAATAGCCCGAGCGGGCCAGCACGCTGTAGAAAACGGGCGAGATGTGCCCGTTGGAAAGGAAGAAAAGGTCCTCCCCGATGCCGTCCATCGTGAACTTTTTTGGGTTGTGCTTCATGACCTCGAAATAGAGGGCCACGAAAAACTCGGTGCAGCCCAGCGACCCGCCCGGGTGACCGGAGTTGACCGCGTGCACCATACGCACGATATCGCGCCTGACCTGCGTGCAGATCTTCTTCAATTCTTCAGTGGAAGGCATAGATTTTTTTAAAGCAGCTCAAAAGTAAATGAAATAGAAGTCCGCATACTTTCTTGTTGAAAAACTTATGTAAATGTTGAAAACTCAAGCGGGCCCGGCTGTTTCTTCGCTTCCATCATTGACATATCACTGTATCTTTGCACGCAAATTTCAGAATAAGAAATGGCATTGAAATGCGGAATAGTGGGTCTGCCTAACGTGGGGAAGTCGACCTTGTTCAACTGCCTGAGCAACGCGAAAGCGCAGGCGGCCAATTTTCCTTTTTGCACCATCGAACCCAACCTGGGCGTGATCACCGTGCCCGATGAGCGGCTCACCAGGCTGTCGGAGCTGGTCCACCCGGAAAAGATCGTGCCCACTACGGTGGAGATCGTGGATATTGCCGGCCTGGTGAAAGGGGCGAGCAAGGGCGAAGGGCTGGGCAACCAGTTCCTGGCGAACATACGCGAGACCAACGCCATCCTGCACGTGCTGCGCTGCTTCGATGATCCCAACGTGGTGCACGTAGACGGCTCGGTGAACCCCGTGCGCGACAAGGAGGTGATCGATGCCGAGCTGCAGCTCAAGGACCTGGAATCGGTGACGAAAGCCATACAGCGCGTGGAGAAGCAAGCCAAGACGGGCGGAGACAAAGACGCGAAGAAAAAATTCGAGGTGCTCAGCGTGGTGAAGAGCCACCTGGAAAAGGGACAATCGGCACGCTCCGCGCCCATCGATGAGAAGGACAGGGAGCACGTGGCCGACCTGCAGTTGCTCACGGTCAAGCCCGTGATGTACGTATGCAATGTTGATGAGGCGTCCGTAAAGTCCGGTAATAAATACGTAGATGCGGTGAAAGAGGCCGTGAAGAACGAGAATGCCGAGGTGGTGATCATCACCGCGCAGATGGAGGCCGAGATAGCCGCGCTGGAGACCTACGAAGAGAGGCAGATGTTCTTAAAGGATATCGGCCTCGATGAGCCGGGCGTGAACAAGCTGATCAAGGCGGCTTACCGCCTGCTCGACCTGCAGACCTATTTTACCGCAGGCGAGAAAGAGGTGAGGGCCTGGACCATCACCCGGGGTATGACGGCACCGCAGGCCGCGGGGGTGATCCACACCGATTTTGAAAAAGGCTTCATCAAGGCCGAGGTGATCAAGTACCAGGATTATTTGAAATACGGCTCCGAAGCGGCCTGCCGCGATGCGGGCAAGCTGGCGATAGAAGGGAAGGAATATATTGTACAAGATGGAGACGTCATGCATTTTAGATTCAATGTGTAGCACCGGTAACTGTAAACTGTGAACCCGAAACTGTGAACTAAATAATGGCAGCAGCAAAATATACCGAAGAAGATATCAAATCGCTCGACTGGAAGGAGCACATACGCCTGCGCCCGGGCATGTACATAGGCAAGCTGGGTGATGGCTCCGCGCAGGATGACGGCATTTACGTGCTCCTGAAAGAAGTCATCGACAACTCCATCGATGAGTTCGTGATGGGAGCGGGCAAGCAGATCGATGTAAGCATTCACAACAAAACGGTGGTGGTGCGCGACTACGGCCGGGGCATACCCCTGGGCAAGGTGATCGATGTGGTGTCGAAGATCAACACGGGCGCCAAGTACGACAGCGAGGCGTTTAAGAAATCGGTGGGCCTGAACGGAGTGGGCACCAAGGCGGTGAACGCCCTGGCCAGCTATTTCAAGGTGCAGTCGATACGCGAGGAAAAGACCAAGATCGTGGAGTTCGAGCGGGGAAAGGTTACGAAGGAAAGCAAGCTGGTGTCAACGAACGAGGAGCAGGGCACCATCGTGACCTTTGTTCCCGATGAAAAAGTGTTCGGCAAGTACCACTACGTGGACGAGTACGTGGAGAACATGCTGTGGAATTACGCCTACCTCAACACGGGTCTGGTGCTGTCGCTGAACGGGAAGAAGTTCCTTTCTGAAAAAGGGCTGTTCGACCTGCTAACGCACAAGATAGACGGGGAGATCCTGTATCCCATCATCCACCTGACCGGTGATGACATCGAAGTGGCCCTTACGCACAGCAACGCGCAGTATGGCGAGGAATATTATTCTTTCGTGAACGGCCAGCATACCACCCAGGGCGGTACGCACCTGGCCGCTTTCCGCGAGGCGGTGGTCAGGACCGTGCGTGAATTTTACAAAAAGGATTTCGAGGCGCAGGACATACGCACCTCCATCATCGCTGCGGTGAGCGTGAAGGTGATCGAGCCCGTGTTCGAGTCGCAGACCAAGACCAAGCTGGGCTCGCAGGATGTGGGGCCGAAAGGACCCAGCATGAAAGCCTTCGTGGGCGATTTCATCAAGGAGCAGCTCGACAACTACCTGCACAAGAACCCGCAGGTGGCCGAAGTGCTGCTGCAGAAGATCATCCAGTCGGAGAAAGAAAGAAAGGAGCTGTCGGGCATACAGAAGCTGGCGCGCGAACGGGCCAAGAAGGCCAGCCTGCACAACCGCAAGCTGCGCGATTGCCGTATTCACTATACGGATAAGGACGAGCGCAACAAGCAGACCACCCTCTTCATCTGCGAGGGCGATTCGGCCAGCGGCTCCATCACCAAGACCCGCGATGTGAACACCCAGGCCGTGTTCAGCCTCAAGGGCAAGCCGCTCAACGCGTACGGCCTTACCAAAAAAGTGGTGTACGAGAACGAAGAGTTCAACCTCCTGCAGGCGGCCCTCGACATCGAAGACAGCATGGAGAACCTGCGCTACAACAACATCGTGCTGGCCACCGATGCCGATGTGGACGGCATGCACATCCGCCTCCTGCTCATGACCTTTTTCCTGCAATTCTTCCCCGACCTGGTCAAGAACGGGCATTTGTACATCCTGCAGACGCCCCTTTTCCGCGTGCGCAATAAGAAAGAGACCATTTACTGCTATTCGGAAGAAGAGCGCAAGGCGGCCATCAACAGGCTGGGCGGCAAGCCGGAGATCACCCGCTTCAAGGGACTGGGAGAGATATCGCCCGATGAGTTCAAGAACTTTATCGGGAAGGACATGCGCCTGGAGCCGGTGGTGATAGGCAAGGAAAGCTCGGTGCAGCAACTGCTCAGCTATTACATGGGCAAGAACACCCAGGAAAGGCAGGATTTCATCATTGAGAACCTGAAAGTAGAAAAAGACCTTATAGAGGAGGAAAAAGCCTGATCGATCTATGACGGACAACACACCAAAGGACAATACGGAGAACGGCAGCGCGAACGAAGGGGGAGAAGACCTTCACAGCATCACGCACATATCGGGGATGTACCAGACCTGGTTCCTCGACTACGCATCGTACGTAATACTCGAGCGCGCGGTTCCCGCCATCGAGGACGGGCTCAAGCCCGTTCAGCGCAGGATACTGCACAGCTTATGGGAGCTGGAAGACGGGCGCTACAACAAAGTGGCCAACGTGATCGGCAACACCATGAAGTACCACCCGCATGGCGATGCCTCCATCGGTGACGCCATGGTGCAGCTCGGCCAGAAGGACCTGCTCATCGATACCCAGGGTAACTGGGGCAATATCTTTACGGGCGACAGCGCGGCCGCCCCCCGCTATATCGAGGCCCGCCTTTCCAAGTTCGGGCTGGAGGTGGTGTTCAATCCCAAGACCACCGACTGGGGACTAAGCTATGACGGGCGAAACAAAGAGCCCATTACGCTGCCGGTGAAGTTCCCATTGCTGCTGGCCCAGGGCGTGGAAGGTATTGCCGTGGGACTGGCCTGCAAGATACTGCCGCACAACTTCAACGAGCTCATCGATGCCTCGATCAGGGTGCTGCAGGGAAAAAAGACCAATATCGTCCCTGATTTTCCCACGGGAGGCCTGGCCGACTTTACCAATTACAACGATGGCCTGCGGGGCGGCAAGATACGCGTGCGCGCGCGCATCAATATGCTGAACAAGAAAACGCTCTCCATCACCGAGATCCCCTTCGGCACCACCACCACTTCGCTTATCGACAGCATACTGGCCGCCAACGAAAAGGGAAAGATCAAGGTGCGCAAGATCGAAGACAATACGGCCGAGCAGGTAGAGATACTCATTCACCTGTCGGCCGATGTATCGCCCGACAAGACCATTGACGCGCTGTACGCCTTTACCGACTGCGAGGTCTCGATCTCGCCCAATGCCTGCATCATCGAGAAGGAGAAGCCCCGCTTCGTTGGCGTGAACGAGATACTGAAGATCTCCACCGAGAAAACGCTCTCGCTGCTCAAGCTGGAGCTGGAGATCGAAAAGAAAGAGCTGGAGGAGAAATGGCATTTCGCTTCGCTGGAGAAGATCTTCATCAGGGAAGAGATGTACATCGATTTCAAGAAGTACGACAATAAGGAAAAGCTCTTCGATTACCTCTATGCCTGCTTCAAGCCGCATAAGAAGAAGCTGATGCGCGAGATCACGGATGAGGACCTCGACAAGCTCTGCCAGATACCCATGATACGCATCACCCGCTTCGACAGCGCCAAGGCCGATGACCACATTGCCGAGCTGGAAGGCAAGATCAAGGGCGTGAAGAAGAACCTGGCCAACCTGGTGGAGTATGCCATCGACTATTTCAAAGGGCTGAAGGAAAGGTACGGGAAGGGTAAAGAGCGCAAAACCGAGATACGCTCATTCGAGAACATCGTGGCCAAGCAGGTGGTGGTGAACAACGCCAAGCTGTACGTGAACCGCGAGGAGGGTTTTGCCGGCTCTGGCATGCGCAAGGACGAGTTCGTATGCGACTGCTCCGACCTGGACGATATCATCGCTTTCCGCAGGGACGGGAAGATGGTGGTGAAGAAGATAGAGGACAAGGCCTTTTTCGGCAAGGATATCATCTATATCGCTGTGTTCAGGAAGAACGATACCAATACGGTCTACCACATGATCTACCGCGATGGCCCGCGGGGAGTAGCCATGATGAAGCGCTTCCAGGTGACCGGCATCACGCGCGATAAGGAATACGATCTCACCAAAGGCAATGAAGGCTCGGCCGTGCTGTATTTCTCGGCCAATCCCAATGGCGAGACGGAGATCGTGACCGTGAACCTCAAGCCCCTGCCGGGATTGCGCAAGCTGGAGTTCGACCTCAACTTTGCCGACCTGGCCATAAAGGGCAGGGACGTGCAGGGCAACGTGGTGACCAAGCTGCCCGTGAAGAAGATCGTGCTGAAGAAAAAGGGCGTAGCGGAGATCAGGGCCGTGAAGATATGGTTCGATGACAACGTGCACCGCCTGAACACGGATGAGAAGGGCACCTACCTGGGCGAGTTCGGGCCGGACGACAAGATATTGTACGTGACCCAGAGCGGGCATTACCGCGTAACGGGCTTCGACCTATCCACCCACTTTGACGAGGATATCATCCTCATCGAGAAGTTCGACATGAGCCGGCCGGTATCGTGCATCTATTACGATGCGGAGAGCAGGAACTACATGGTGAAGCGCTTCATGATCGAGTCAGCCTCCAACAACAAGGTGCTGGTGATCAGCGAAAAGGAGGGTTCGCGCATGGAGATCGTGACCACCGAGGCCGAACCCGAGGTGGAGGTGGTGTTCCGCGACAAGGGCAAGCGTAACAAGAAGGTGAAGCTGGCCGATTTCATCGAGGTGAAGGGCTGGAAGGCCAAGGGCAACAAGCTTACCGAGGACAAGATCAAGGAGATCAACCTGCTGGCATCCAAAGAAGGCCCGCGCGACCTTTCCGCGAAGGTAGAAGAGCCCGAGAAAGAGGAAAAAGAGGCGAAGAAAGCGGCCAAAGAATCCAAAAAGGAGAAGAAGCCCGAAAAAGGCAGGAAAGGCAAGGGCGGCAAGCAAGCTACCTTGTTCTAAGACCCCACCCTGTCCCTCCCCTTGAAACAAGGGGAGGGAACCTGCTAAGAATATTTTGTTGTTGTGTGGGCCCGTGCGACATCTCCCCCTGTTCTAGGGGGAGAAGACAAGAGGGGGTGGTTCTTTCGCCAAATCAGCCACCGGCACCAATTTTGTATCTTTAATCCCTATGAAAAAGATCCTCCCCGCCATACTGCTGCTCACTTTCGCTTTCGCACAGGCCCAAAAGCCCTCCAAGAAAAAGATACAGGAAATAAAAGACGAAGGCGTAGCCCTCTACACCCTGGAGCACGCCAACGAGGTGTCGCTGGATGTGTTCTATGAGAACGAGTACGAAAAGAAAGGGATCAAGGGTTATTTCTCCTACAAGCATGGCGACAGCATCAAGACCGTCTTTTACGCCAAGATCGACACCACCACGCTTACCTACAAGCAGTACCCCGACTCGGTGAAGAACATTTTCCGAAGCGACAGCCTGAACCTGATCGTTGTTCTCAAGACCTTTTATTATCTCAAGAGCATCACCGCCAAGAGCGTGAAGATCGTGGAGGCCAGCCGCAAGCCCACGGAGTACGAGCGCCTGCTGTTTGAAGTGCGCCTGCGGGCCTGGAAGGAGTTCAATTCCGATCCGCTGAACTATATCAAGTACGATGGCACCACCATGAGCATGAGCCTGATCGATTACGGCAAAACCATCAAGGCCTTTATCATCACCCTGCCCAACCAGCCGGGCTCGGTGACCTTCGGCAACGATTACCTGTTCGTGTTCGACAAGAAGACGAAAACGTTCACGGAAAAGAAAAAGCTGCATCCCAAGCTTATCCCCATTTCGCCCGAGTACCAGGGCGACAAGAAGGCGGCCATCAAGTCATCCTTCCACAACCATAAGGGGGAGACGGACCATTTCATCACCTCGACCGACATCTGCATACTCATGCTCTTCAAGGGCGGGGTGGAGTGGGAGCAGCACTACGTGTATTCGGATAAGTGGGTGAGCGTGTACACGCTGTACAACGGCAACCTTACCATTGTTGACGCCAAGGAGTTCAAGAAGAACACCGCGCCCAAGGAGCCCGATCCCAACGAGGTGAATCCCGATAAAGGAGAGGACTGAATTTTATTAGAAGGTTCCCTCCCCTGTCCCTCCCCCTAGAACAGGGGGAGATATCGCACTAGCTAAGGCGCTAAACCAATTCTTTTTTCCGGAACCGCTCCGCCACCACCAGCTCCTTGCTGCCCGCAGCATAGCTGTAAAAGCCCGTTCCCGACTTCACGCCCAGGTGTCCGGCCGTGACCATGTTCACCAGCAGTGGACAGGGAGCGTATTTGGGATTGCCGTAGCCTTCGTGCAGCACGCGCAGTATGGCCAGGCATACATCCAGGCCAATGAAATCGGCCAGTTGCAGGGGGCCCATGGGATGGGCCATGCCTAATTTCATAACGGTATCTATCTCGGTAACGCCAGCCGTGCCCTCGTGCAGGGTGATGATGGCCTCGTTGATCATGGGCATGAGTATCTTGTTGGCCACAAAGCCGGGGTAATCGTTCACCTCCACCGGCACCTTATTGAGCTTTTTGGAGGTATCCATCACCAGTTTGGTCACCTCATCGCTGGTGCTGTAGCCCCGTATCACCTCTACGAGCTTCATCACGGGCACGGGGTTCATGAAGTGCATGCCTATCACCTGAGCGGGGCGTTTGGTAACGGCCCCTATGCGGGTGATGGAGATGGAAGAGGTATTGGAGGCCAGGATGGTATTGGCCGGGCAAACCTTATCCAGCTCGCGGAAGAGGTTTAGCTTGATCTCCACGTTCTCGGTGGCGGCTTCCACCACCAGGTCAGCGCTGGAGGCCCCTTCGGCCACCTTGGTAAAGGTCCTGATGTTGCCCAGGGTAGCGCTCTTATCCGCCTCGGTGATGCTGCCCTTGGTCACTTGTCTATCCAGGTTCTTGCCTATGGTGGCCAGGGCCTTTTTAAGGGCCTCTTCTGAAATGTCTACAAGGGATACTGCGTATCCATGCTGGGCGAACACATGGGCTATGCCATTGCCCATGGTGCCGGAGCCTATGACGGTGATGTTTTTCATGCTGAAGGGTTTTGTAAGGGCGAATATACAAATATACTTGGTGGGGAAGTATGAAATGGGGAATAGGGAAATAGGGGAACAGGGGACTGATCAGGATCTATAATTCGGAGATGATCTGATATATTTCTTCTTTTGTTTTACCGAGTTTTATTTTGAGCCTGTTCAGCATCTCCCCGTTCTTGTTTGTTTCCAGCAACCTGAATATGATCGCGGAGGTAGAGGAGATGGCCATTGCATTACCTTCCCTGTCCTTTGGCTCATTCGGATTTTTCAAATCGGCAGGCTGATCCATTGAACAATATTAGCATGGCGGCCTGTTAAAAACTTAAAACTTCGCTTAAATGGGGTCTTTGATGGTTGAAAGGGTAGCTTGAATTGCCTAAGGAGCCGTGTAATTGTTGCTACTACGTTTACTATTGCACAAATGTTTCTATCCGTCCCGCCCTTGCGGGATACGCTCGCTAACGCAAAACCAGCGTTTGTGCTTTATTGTTGTGTTGGATGATTGATTGAAATCGCTGTCACTGTACTATCTAAATATTTTGCCAAAATGCTATCAGGAATAACCATGGCATGATAAAATTGTCGGTAAAATCGAATCCCGTTATATCCTTTAGCAATATAGTTTCCGGTAAATTCCCAAGCCGAATCGCCATAGATCGCAATAATTTCTCTAAATGTGCTTTTGCTCAGAACTATTCCCTTGTCCGTTTGGCCATTGAAAGGTTTTTCGACCTTTAAAGCAGTAATTTGGTTTGAATCAGGTTTAAAATAGAAGGAAATGCCTGATGACTCATAGAAGAGCCTGAACGAATAAATTTTCCTTTTGCCTTGCACAGATGAGTCTAAAGAACTTTGGTTAATGATTGGTTGTAAATAAGACGTATCGGTTTTAAACTTGTCACCGAATCTTTCCTTTACGTCTGAAAGTGTGAGCTTAGATAATTCAATATTGTCGAAACCAATACCGGCTCGTAAGATATGAGCTTCTTCAGTTTGGGAGTTGAATTTACATGAAATGAGTCCGCTAATAGCAATGAAAAAATGAAACCAATAATATCGAAGTGCTTTTCTGTTTTTCATGCTGTTCTATTGTCCGTAGTCAGCAGCATTAATGGCCACAGCGTATGCTGGATTTACGCTATTGAAGATAGCAATAAAGCGCGGGACAAAATGTTCGCACAATGTTTGAGAGGAAGGGGTAGATTTAGGAAACATGCTGTAAGTCGCCAGACGGTGACGGTATATGGAGTACAATACCATTTCGGAGTTGTGAGGGCAAGAAAGCATTGACGTATTTTAATGCAGTTATTTTATTTCAGTTAGTCGTTCTAATAACAATGTGTCTCCCATCCCGAGCAGTAATTTCATTTTTCCGTTTTCATCGAGTGATATTTTGCAGTTCGAGCCTACGATACAACCACGAATTAAATCAATCCCATCCGGATTGGTCTTATATGAATAATTTACAGTCGAATCAAGATTATTTTCCAGATAAAAAACAGCCTGGCCATCGTCTCTGACATTCAGAGTAAACTTTTCATAATACCCGCTATAATTAATTAGCTTTACAGGCATTTTCGAAGAGACCAGCTTCCACCAGCCAATTACTTTTTTCCTTAGTGAGTCCGATTTCAAATATTTCTTTAAATTTTCATTAAGGTCACTGTAACCTGAACGTTTATAATAGTCTTCATTGTTTGACCAGCCTCCGCGGATGCAAATTTGATTTGAGTCAAGAAGATTGATTGTTAGTGTATCACCCATTGCCGTGGCTAGATGGTTTATATCAAACTTTTTTCCTTTTGTCAATATAGAGCCACCGTCAGCGCCTGAAAATATATAGAAGCTGCCATTTTCCAACAGAAATAGCTTGTCATGTGAAAAGTGTCGATTTGAGGAAGAGTCAACCCGCCATTCACCGACCATTAGATCATCAGAAAGAGTATTCTTTGGCTTGGGCTTATGAGAGTCTTGGCAAGCGTACATTGGTATAAATAAGAGTAAGTATATGAATAGTCTCATTACAATTGCTGCTAAAGGATTGGGATTTGCTGAAGGTGCGAATTTTTCGTACAAAGGACAGGAATCGAATTCGGCACTTCCGTTGATCCTATGCTGTTCAGTCCGCCTATTACTAGTGCGATTTTGGCAGTTGCTCTTTTTATCCTATTTCTTATAAACAAATGAGTTTTCGATATTAATTATTGTTTGATACCACCCCTCATCTTCAATAAAAAATAAGTCAAGTAGTTGGTCAATGGTTTCGCCTTGCAATGCTGTTTGAACCGCGTTAATTGTCGCTGTCTTTGCGTTATCTGAATTTGTTGAAAGTTTAAATCCTAATACAACGCTAAACTCACCATTTCTTGTCTGTCCATACTGATAAACTTCTTGAATAGTATCAACACGCCTAAATTGGTCTATAAGTTTTGAAAGGACTCTATTGTCCAATGGGCGGTTTGGGGTGCCAACCTGAACAGTCGTTTCTTCCTGGATTGTGTCAGCCTTGATGTTTTCACGATTGCGCTCTAAGACAAACATAGTCGGCAGGTCGCTATTTATTACAATCCTTTCAATTAAGTTTTCTT
>JBFLYZ010000034.1:0-38787 GCA_040756415.1 Bacteroidota bacterium | reverse complement strand
TTATAAATAAATTCAATTTATATATATAATGTTAGAAGTGTTGAAAAAGGGTTTTGTGGATGCGGAGGTGGATCCTTCACTCGACCTGTTCAGCGAGATCGCTCGCCTGAAACGTGAGAAGAACGCCATTATACTGGCCCATTATTACCAGGATGCTGATATACAGGACTGTGCCGATTATATCGGAGACAGCCTGGGCTTATCGCAGCAGGCGGCAAAGACCAATGCCGAGATCATTGTTTTTGCGGGCGTTCATTTTATGGCTGAAACGGCCAAGATACTCTCCCCGTTAAAAAAAGTGCTGCTGCCCGACCTGAATGCGGGGTGCTCGCTGGCCGATAGCTGCCCGGCCGATCAGTTTGCGGCATTTAAAAAGAAATATCCTGATCACGTGGTCATATCTTACATCAATTGCTCGGCAGAGATCAAGGCCCTGACCGATATCGTATGCACCTCGAGCAATGCGGAGAAAATAGTGATGAGCGTGCCCGGGGATAAGGGGATCATTTTCGCACCTGATAAGAACCTGGGAAGGTATATCATGAAAAAAACAGGAAGAGAAATGGTGTTGTGGGACGGATCGTGCATGGTGCATGAAATATTCTCGCTTGAAAAAATCGTGCGGCTGAAGGAGAAACATCCGCAGGCCCTGTTGCTGGCGCATCCTGAATGTGAAGAGGCCCTGTTGAACATGGCCGATTACATAGGATCTACAACCGGCATACTCAACTATGCGAAAACCTCGCCCGCCCGCGAATTCATTGTAGCCACGGAAACGGGTATTTTACATCAAATGCAAAAGGCATCGCCCGGTAAGGTATTCATACCGGCACCGCCCAACAGCAGTTGCGCCTGCAACGACTGCCCGCACATGAAGCTGAATACGCTCGAAAAACTGTATATTTGTTTGAAGTACGAACAGCCGGAGATAAACCTGCCCGAAGAGTTGAGAAAGAGGGCGGAAAAGCCCATAAGGCGCATGCTGGAATTAAGCAATTGACGATGAAAGGCCTGGTACAAAAGCAGTATAAAATGATGACCAGCAGGGGCAAACTCATTGCTTTCTGCCTGTTGATAACCGTTTATTGCCACGCTCAGCCGCCCGGCAACCAGAACATCAACCCGAACGGGTACAATAAGTTCTATTATGATAATGGTAAGCTTTCGAGCGAAGGGACCATGCGCGATGGCAAGCCCGATGGGTACTGGAAGACCTATTTCCCTAACGGCAAGCTGAAGTCAGAGGGTAACCGTAAGGATTTTAAGCTCGACAGCACCTGGAAGTTCTATGACGAAACGGGTAAGCTCGCAACGGAGATCAGATATAAGAACGACAAAAAGAACGGCTACAGGAAATCGTACGATAAGGAGGGCAAGCTGGTGGCGGAAGAGAATTTTGTTGCGGACGTTAAAGAGGGCTATTCCAATTATTATTATCCTTCGGGAAAGATAAAGAATAAGATACCGTACATAAACGGAAAGGAAGACGGGTTTGCCTTCGAGTACAGCGAAGAAGGCAACATCATAACGCTGACCGAGTATAAGGTGGGCTTTATGAAAAGCCAGGAAAAAATCAACAGGCGCGATGCCAATAGCCTGAAACAGGGAAAATGGAAAACGTTCTACGAGAACGGCAACCCGCATTTTGAGCTGATGTACCTGAACGATACCCTTAACGGGTTCAGCAAAGAATATAATCCTGACGGAACGCTGAAGGGCATCTCAAAATATAATATGGGCGTGCTCGAAAAAGATGTGCCCGAGCTGTCTGCGCTGGATATGCGGAACAGCTATTACGAAGATGGCCGCATCAAATCCGTTGAGACGTATAAGGATGGCCTTCCGGAAGGCACGTTCAAATATTACGATACCACCGGCAAGGTGACAGACGCCAAAATATACAAGGATGGCGCCCTGATGGCCCAGGGGATATTTGACGAGATGGGCAAAGAGCAGGGCCAGTGGAAAGAATACCATCCTGACGGCACCCTGCGCGGGGAAGGCGAGTATAAAGACGGAGTAAAAGTTGGCGAATGGAAGTATTACCACCCGAACGGGAAAAAAGAGCAACAGGGAAAGTATGACTCCAAGGGACGGCCTACGGGAAGCTGGAAATGGTATTATGAGAGCGGCAACCTGCTGCGCGAGGAGAATTATGAAAAAGGACTGCGCGAGGGCACGATGATCGAATACAGCGACAGCGGCACCGTAATCACCAAAGGCGATTACCTGGAGGGGCAGAAGATCGGCCCATGGGTGTACCAACTGGGAGACTACAAAGAGGAGGGCGAATATGTGAACGGTGAACGCCAGGGCGTCTGGAAGCATTACTACCTTTCTAACGGCAAGCTCCGGTTCGAAGGCAATTACATTGAGGGCCAGCCGGAGGGGAAGCATAAGTACTATTACGAGAACGGCAAGCTGCGCGCTGAAGGAAAATACGCAGCGGGAAAAAAGGACGGGGAGTGGACCTATATGTTCTATGTTTCGGCAGAGGACGGATCGGACACGCTGCTGCCTACCGTTCTGCTGATCACCTACAGGGACGGACAGGAAATTAAGTTTGACGGGACCACGGTTGTTCCTCTTCTTGACATCTCCGATATACAATAAGATAGCGATTGGCGTATGAATTATGATTTAATGTCGAAGGAAGAGCTGATCCGCGAGATCGCTGCGCTGGCCGGCAAGATCAGTGAGCTGAAATACCAGCACGAAAGACTGGTGCGCGATTATATAGAAGAGGCGCCTGACGCCATTTTCATTTCAGACGAAAAAGACAATCTTATCAGCGTCAATTCAAGGGGTTGTGCGCTGCTGGGCTATTCGCGCGAGGAGTTGCTTCGCATGAATGTTATGGACCTGGTCGACAAAAAAGAGGTGGAAGCCAACCCGCTCAGGCTGGAGGATATCAGGGCCGGGAAAACAGTAATGCTGGAGCGCAGCCTGCGCAGGAAGGACGGAAGCGTAATTTTAGCCGAAGTGAGCGCCAGGGCCGTCAACGCAACGCACCTGCAGGCCATTGTGCGAGACATATCTGAAAAAAAGAGACTGACCGAAGAGCTGATGCGTTCGGAAGAGCGCTTCCGCAAGCTGTCGGAAACCTCGTTCGAGGCCATGGTCATCCACCAGAACGGGGTCATCATTGAGCTCAACAACGCCTGCTGCGCCCTGTTCGGCAGCACGCGCGAAGATCTCATCGGCCGCAACATACTCGACTTTACCGCGGAGGAATACAAGGAGACGGTAATTGCCCAGTTCTCTTCCGGAAACGAAGGGCTTGTTCAGGCCGTAGCCAAAAAAAAGGACGGAACCCTGTTTCCGTGCGAAGTGATCGGGCGAAACATCTATTATAAGCAATCCGCTGCCCGAATCATATCTATACGCGACACTTCACGCGAACGCGAGGTCGAGACCATTCTGCGCAGGAACGAAGAGCGTTACCGCGCCCTGATGGAAGGCATACCGGGAGGCATCGTGGTCTATAACCACGAAAAGATATTTTACGTGAACAAACAGGCCTTCCGCAAGCTGGGCATGGAAGGCAAAACGCTGGCCGATTTCAAAACCCCGTCAATTTTCGACTGGATACTTCCCGAATTCCATGACGTGGTTAAAGAGCGCATAGCCGGGCTGCTGAAAGGCGAGGATTTCCCGTTCATGGAGATCCGCCTGCGCACCTACGATGGCCGTATTATCGATGTGGAGACCAAGTCCAAGCTGATCGAGCTGGACGGGCAGCAGGCCATACACACCATCTTTCACGACATCACCGAACGGAAAAAGATAGAACGGTCGCTCAGCGAAAGCCAGGAAAGGCTGGCCCTTGTCCTTAATAATACGGACGAAGTGGTGTACTACCTTGATTTTGCTCTCCGGGATGACGGCCGGCCGACCGTGCTCTTTGTAAGCCAGCAGATCGAGAAGATCCTGGGCATGACGGCCGAAGAATATAAGAAAGCGGCAGCGGAAAAAGACCTGATGGCCCACGTGCACCCCGATGATGTGGAAGCGATCAGGAAAGTATCGAAGGAGATAACCAGCGAAAAGAGGCCCGGAACCTACAACTATAGGTTCCGGCATGTGCGTACGGGCCGCTATATCTGGATCGAAGAGCGCGTTTTCCCGCAATACGACAAAACGGGAAGGCACATAGCCAACTTCGGGATAACGCGTGATGTGACGGAACTGAAAGAGGCCGAGATCCATCTCAAGCAAAGCGAGCTCAGCTTCCGTACGCTGGCGGAGAACGCCCTGGACGTGGTGTACCGCTATTCGCTCGTTCCCGTGCCGCATTACGAGTACGTAAGCCCTTCGGCCGAGACCATTACCGGCTATTCGCAGGAAGAGTTCTATAAAGACCCCTACCTGGGCTTCAAGCTGATTCACCCTGACGACCGCGGTGTTACCGGTGATTCGGAAAAAATATTGCGGGGAGGCGGCAGCGCCAAGGCGGTGGCCAATGCGCAAATCGTTATGCGGTGGGTGCGCAAAGACGGCAAGATCATCTGGACCGAAACGCGTAACAAACCGATCGTTGATTCTACCGGCAAGATCGTTGCGGTAGAGGGCATTTCGCGCGACATCACAGAGCGGAAGAACGCGGAGGAGGACCTGCTTCGCTCCGAGGAAAAGTTCCGGCTGCTGAGCCTTTCCGCACCGGTCGGCATTTTTCTCACCGACTCAAAGGGCACGCCCTATTACGTGAACAAAAAGCTGGAAGAGATCACCGGCCTTCCGCACGACCGCATCGTTCGCAACAACTGGCTGCGGCTGGTTCACCCGGAGGATTCGGAGCGGGTCAGCAAAAAGCTTAAGAACAGCGTGGAAAAAGGGCTTGATTTCAATGACGTGTTCCGCGTGCGCAATTTCGCGCTGGGAACGCGCTGGGTCAAGTTCAACGCCATAGCCATACGCCCCTCCAGCGGGGCAAGCAAGCCAACGGGCTGGGTAGGTACCATCGAGGACATTACCGAGCAGCGCGAAAGGGAAGCCCGCATACGCGAGAGCGAACGCGCCCTCTCCACCCTGATGAGCAACCTGCCGGGCATGGCGTATCGTTGCGATTATGACGAAAAATGGACCATGCGCTTTGTCAGCCAGGGATGCGAGGAGCTGACCGGCTATAAGGCGGAGGACCTGCGGGCCAACTATAAGCTGGCCTTTTCTGACATCGTGCTGCCCGAAGACCGGCTGGTGGGGAGGGAAGACATCCGCAGGGCGATCGAGACCAAGAAACCCTTTGAGATCGAATACCGCATTGTGGCGGCCAACGGAAGCATCAAATGGGTATGGGAAAAAGGCGAAGGCGTGTTCAACGATAAGGGCGAGCTGCTCTTCCTCGAAGGGTTTATTACCGACATCACGGACCGTAAGCAGTACGAGGCGCAGATCAACCAAAGCCGGGAAAGCTACAAGGCGCTGATCGATACCTCGCCCATCGGAGTATTCATACACGATGAAAAAGGCAAGATCCTTTTCATTAATGCCGAAGGGGTCAAGATCATGGGTTCCGACTCGATGGAAGAGTTCATCGGCACGAACATGCTCCAGTACGTGCTCGAAGAGCATCATGGCCTGGTGCGCGAACGCAAAAAGCAGCTCGAGCGGGGGGAAAAGGACCTGCCCTTTATCACTACCAAAATGAAAAGGAAGGATGGCCGCATCATCGATGTGGAGACGAAGGCGGCCAGGATCATCTACGAGGGCCGTCCCGCCATCCAGATCGTTTGCCAGGATATTACCCTGCAGCGCCAGGTGGAGACCGAGCGGCTGAGGGCCCAGATCGCGGAAGAAACCAACAAAAAGCTGCAACAGGAGATCACCGAGCGCAAGAACGCGGAACGCATACTGAACGAAACGCAGAAATACACGCGCCTGCTCATCGATAGCTCGCTGGACATGATCTGCGCCACCGACAAGGAGGGCCACCTGACCGAGTTCAATACCGCGGCACAGAAGACCTTCGGCTATACCCTCGATGAGGTGCTGGGCAAACACGTAAGCGTGCTCTATGCGAATCCGAAAGAGCGCATCAAGATAACTGACAACTTCCTGTATAAAGAAGGGACCTTTGCGGGTGAAGTAGTCAATAAAAAGAAGAATGGCGAAACTTTTACCGCCTACCTTTCGGCCTCTGTGCTTAAGAACGAGACGGGCGAGATCATAGGCGCCATGGGCGTATCGCGCGATATTTCGGAGATCAAAAAGGCGGAAGAAGAGCTGCGCATGAGCGAGGAGCGCTACCGCGACCTGTTCGAGAATGCCACCGACCTGATACAAAGCATCGATACCCAGGGTAATATTATTTATGTGAACGATTCGTGGAGAAAGACCATGGGATATACCAAGAGGGAGATCGCCAGCATGAACATCTTTGACGTGATACACCCCGAATACAAGCGGCATTGCCTTGAAATGATGAAGGGCATGAGCAGCGGAATGATCGAAAAGATAGACAAGCTGGAGCTGGCGTTCGTTACCAAAAAGAAGAAGACCATTCTCGCGGAAGGGAACGTAACGCTCAAGCGCATGAACGGGCAGCCCTATGCCACGCGCGGCATTTTCCGCAACATCACGGAACGCAAGCTGGCCGAGGAAAAGATCCACGATTCGGAGCAAAAGCTCCAGGCCCAGGCTGCAAAGATGAATGCCATCATCGAGAACTCATCGCACGTGATCTGGACCGTTAACCGAGATATGCAGCTCACCGCGTTCAACAGGAATTACCTCAAGCTGACCAAGAGCCTGTACGATGTAACCTCCAGGATCGGCCAGGCCATCAACCGGGGCCGCCTCAGGTCAGATGAGCAGTACAACGAGTTCTGGGACAGCAAATACAAAGAAACGTTCAGGGGCAACCCCCAGCATTTTGAAACCAGCCTTACCGATAAGAACGGCAACACCTCGTGGAGAGAGATCTACCTGAACCCGATCTACGATGACAAAGGCAGGATAAACGAAGTGTCGGGCATTGCGCACGACATTACGGAAAAGAAATTGGCGGAGGAAAAGATCAAGCAATCCCTCAAAGAGAAAGAGGTGCTTTTGAAAGAAGTGCACCACCGCGTGAAGAACAACCTGCAGGTGATATCCAGCATACTTAACCTGCAGTCGTCATACGTGAAGGATAAAAACACCCTGGCCATGCTCAAGGAGAGCCAGAACCGTATCAAGTCAATGGCCTTTATTCACGAAAGCCTGTACCAGACCAAGGATTTTTCGCGGATCAACTTTTCAGAATACGTCAGCAATCTTACCCAAAACCTGGTACACTCCTATGAGGTCATGGAAGGCAAGATCGAGCTGGACCTGGACATAGACCCCATCTTCCTGAACCTGGACCAAAGCATACCCTGCGGGCTCATCATCAATGAGCTTATATCCAACTCGCTGAAATACGCCTTCAGGGGCCGCAAAAGGGGAAAGATCACGGTACGGATCAAAAGCCGGGGCGAGCGGATCAGCATGCTGATAAGCGATAACGGGGTGGGCCTGCCCAAAAAGGTCGACTTTCGGAATACCGATTCGCTCGGATTGCAATTAGTTGTAACTTTGACCGAACAAATAGGGGGGGCAATTAAGCTGGATAGGAAAAAAGGTACTAAATTCGCCATCTCGTTCAAACAACGTCAAACAAAACCCAGGATATAAATGTCAGCCAAAACCAACATCCTAATTACCGAAGATGAAAGTATTGTGGCGAAGGATATACAGCACAGTCTCAAGAAGTTAGGCTACAATGTGATCGGTATATGCTCCACCGGGGAGGATGCCATTGCCACCGTAGAGGAGAAGCGCCCCGATCTTATTCTGATGGATATCATGCTGAAGGGTGAAATGAGCGGCATTGACGCGGCCGACCAGATACGCGCCCGCTTCAACATACCCGTTATCTTCCTTACCGCCTATGCCGATGAAAGCACGCTGAGCAAGGCTAAGGTTACCGAGCCTTACGGGTACATCATCAAGCCGTTTAAAGAGATCGATCTGCACACCAGCATTGAAATGGCCCTGTATAAGCACAATAAGAACCTGGACCTGAAAAAGGAGCGCGATTTCCTGTATTCGCTGGTAGAGGGCAAGGAGGGCGCGAAAGACATCATTTTTGTAAAATCCAATCAAAAGCTGGTCAAAGTACACACCAAGGATATTTATTACGTGGAAGCGCTGAAGGATTATGTAGTGATCAACACCGCACACTCGCGCTACACCATTCACAGCACCATGAAGGACATTGAAAAGAAGCTGCCGCTCAACGAGTTTGTGCGCGTGCACCGCTCCTTCATTGTTCGCATTGATAAAATTGTGGCTATAGACCACGCCAGCGTGGTGCTGGAAGACGATAAGCGCCAGATCCCGGTCGGAGGCTCCTACAAGGACGAGCTGGCGCAGAAGATCAACCAGGTGTAATAAGTGCGATAACGGAATTGACATAAACGCCCTAATACGGGGCGTTTTCTTTTTAAACCTCAAACCCCCATTCGTCCCTGAAGCTCTTTTTGGTCTTTTCGTTTGAGCGGGGAGCCTCTTTTTTTGGCGTGGCCGATTTTCTCTCCCGGGGGTATTCGGCTTGTTTTTTTTCGGCCTTACCGGAAAAGCTCTTTGGCCGTGGCGCATCAACCAGGATGAAATCCAATTGTTTTCGCGCCAGGTCGGCCCGTTTCACCTCGATATGCACCGCATCGCCCAGCGTGTATTTGTTCTTATGCTTGCGGCCGATGATACAGTAGTTGTCCTCGTCAAAATAATAAAAATCATCGCGCATATCGCGTATGCGCACCATGCCTTCGCATCCGTTTTCGCGTATCTCCACAAAAATGCCCCATTCGGTGACCCCGCTCACAATGCCCTCAAAGGTCTCACCGATCTTATCCTGCAGGTATTGCACCTGCTTGTATTTGATACTGGCCCGCTCGGCATCGGCAGCCAGTTTTTCCATGGCCGATGAATGCTTGCACTCGCTCTCGAGCTGCTCGATATCCACCGGCTTGCCCCCGTCAAGGTAATGCTGCAGCAGGCGATGTACCATCACGTCAGGGTAACGCCTGATGGGCGAGGTGAAGTGGGTGTAATAATCAAAGCCCAGGCCGTAATGGCCAATGTTCTTGGTGGTATAAATGGCCTTGGCCATCGAGCGTATGGCCAGCATCTCGATGGCATTGCCCTCGGGCTTGCCCTGCACGTCTTTCAGCAGCTTATTGAGGTTGTCAGCAACCTTTTCCTCGTTCTGAAGATTCAGCTTGTATCCGAACTTGCCAACAAATTCCGCGAAACCGGCCAGTTTCTCCTCGTTGGGCCGGTCGTGAACGCGGTACACGAAGGGCAGCGAGCCGGGCTTGGGGAGCTGAACTTTGGGTTCGGGCGTTTTGTCGCCTGCGCGGGATTTGGCGCTGTATTTTCCAATAAAGGTGGCCACCCTGCGGTTGGCCAGCAGCATAAAATCCTCGATGAGCTGGTTGCTGTCCTTCATCTGCTTGAAAAAAACGCCCGTGGGATTGCCGGCTTCGTCCAGGTGAAATTTCACTTCAAGCTTTTCGAAAGCTATGCTGCCTTTCCTGAGCCGCGCCTCGCGCAGCCTTTTCGCCAGCCGGTCGAGCAGGTTGAGCTCGTCAGCAAAATCGCCTTGTCCCGTTTCCAGTATATATTGCGCCTCTTCGTAGGTAAACCTGCGGTCAGAATGAATAACGGTCCGGCCGAACCATTCATGCAGCACCTGGGCCTGTTCGTTTAGTTCGAACACGGCTGCAAAACACAAGCGGTCTTCGTGCGGAACCAGCGAACAAACATGGTTCGAAAGCTTTTCGGGCAGCATGGGCACCACGCGGTCGACCAGGTAGACCGAAGTGGCGCGCTGGGCGGCCTCCTTATCGATCACGGTATCCTGTTTCACGTAATGGGATACATCGGCTATGTGTACGCCAATCTCCCAGTTGCCGTTGGGCAGCCTGCGAACGGAAAGGGCATCATCAAAATCCTTGGCGTCAGAAGGGTCGATCGTAAACGTGGTGATATCGCGGAAGTCTCTGCGCCTGCGCAATTCATTTTCGCTGATCTCGGCAGGAATATAATCCGCGTGTTTGGCCACATCTTTGGGAAAGCTGTAGGGCAGCCCGAACTCGGCCAGTATGGCGTGCATTTCGGTCTGGTTGTCGCCCGCATCGCCCAGCACATCGGTTACCTCACCAATGGGGTTGAGGGCGTTACGGGGCCACTCCACTATGCGGGCTATGGCCTTCTGCCCGTCTTTGGCGCCATACAGTTTATCGAGCGGGATGTACACATCCGTTCCGCTGCGCGGGTTATCAGGCACCAGGAAAGCGTAGCGGCTGGATATCTGTATGGTCCCCACGAACTCCGTGCGGGCCCGCTTGATGATCTCGATGATCTCGCCTTCGGGCTTCCGGCCCTGCCGCTGCGGGTAAACCTGCACGCGTACCGTATCGCCATGCAGGGCATTGAGCGTGTTGCGCTGCGCGACATAAATATCGTCCTCGTCCTCATTTTCGGGCACCACGTAGGCTGCGCCCGAGGCGATGATCTCCGCGGTGCCGGTCACCAGCCGTTCCTGCATCTTCAGCCTGAACTTGCCCCTGTCCGTCTGAACCAGCACATCCTTCGCGCTCATGTCCTGCATCAATCGCTCGATCACCAGCTTCTCGGCATGGTCGCTGATGCGCAGCTCGGCTGCCACCTGCTTATAGTTAAGCGGCCTGTTAGGGTTCCGCTTGAGCACGTTCAGGATCTCTTCAAAAAGATAGTTCTTTGATTTCTGTTTGTTTTTTTTCTGGAATTTCTTCTTACCCATAGATATAAAATCCGCCATTTTAGACGGGTCGTCAAGCCTTTTTGGCCAAACACCGGCTAAAGGTAGCCGAATAATGAAAAAAAGAAGGTAAAAAGTATATAAAATTCTCGGTAAATTTGTAGATATTTGTTACCCCTAAACCCCCTCTCGTAAACAATGAAAAAAATAGTTACGCGTTTACTGCTTTTTTTGAGCCTGGTCCCTTTTACCCCGGGCGCGGCACAGCTCAGCACAGGAAGTTATGTTAACGATTGCGGTGATGTGGTCGCCCCATCGCCAGCGCAGAAGAACAGTAGTGGCTCGCAGAAGGTCATATCCCCGCTTCCCACACCGCAGGCTTGTCCTTCGTCCAACAACCTGGTTACCCAATATACCGCGGGCAACTGCCAAAGCGGGATCATGTTTGATATTGTCGCGATCAATACGGTTACCATCAATTGTTTTGAAGTGAACCTGGCGGCCAACGCAGGCACCTATGAAATCTATACCAAAACAGGCACGCATGTGGGATTTCAGACCACGCCCGGATCCTGGACCCTGGTGGGCTCAGCCAACCCCGTAAACACAGTGGGGCCTAATCTGCCATCGCTAATTCCCATTACGGTTAATGTGACCATTCCTGCAGGACAGACCGCGGCCTTTTATCTTACCTCTACCCAGCCCAGCGTATGCATAACCAATTACACCAATGGCGTGGCAGTGGGTTTTGTGCATGCCAGCGATGCCAATATTCAGTGCCTCGAGGGAACAGGGAAAGCTTATCCCTTTGCCGCCAGCTTTCAGCCGCGCAGGTTTAACGGCACTATTTATTATACAGCATGTGCGGGCCCCCCGCTTCCGGCACCCTCCTCCATTTCGGGGGCTTCGAATGTGTGCTCGGGTCAAACAGGGCAATACATCTGTTCTCAGGTAACCGGCAATGGCAATGTTACTTACTCGTGGAGCGTGCCCTCTGGCACCGTCATAAACACCGGCCAGGGCAACGATACAATGACCGTAACATACGGCAGCACATCGGGCCAGATATGTGTTGTTGCTATGGACGCATGCGACACAAGTTCGAGCACCTGTTATTCTGTAACGATCAATCCGCAGCCAGTTGCTTCGGTTTCTCCGTCTTCGCCATCGTTCTGCGCTGGCGGCAGCATAGTACTCACGGCCAGCGGAGGGAGTAATTACAGTTGGAGTCCGTCCACGGGATTAAGCAGCATAACATCGTCCAACCCTACGGCCTCTCCCACGGCAACGACCACCTATACGGTTGCTGTTTCCAACGGTATTTGCCTGGATACGCAGGCGGTCACGGTCACGGTCAACAACCTGCCGGTGGTTAGCGCAGGGCTGGATACGTCCATATGCAACGGGTTCAGCACAACACTCAACGCCAGCGGGGGGACAAGCTATGTCTGGAGCCCGGCTACTGGACTGAGCAGCTCGACCGTTTCCAATCCTACAGCCAGCCCCACTACCACCATTACCTATACGGTTACCGGAACCGGGTCCAACGGCTGTACGGCCTCCGACCAGGTAACAGTGACGGTCAATAATGCTACGGCTACGGCCAACCCGGCCTCGGTCAGCGTTTGCAATGGCGACTCGGTGCAGATCTCAGTCACGGGCAATGGCGTTTCCTGGAGCTGGAGCCCGGCCACGGACTTAAGCAGCACCAGTATCCAGAGCCCGTATGCCTCGCCTGCAGCGCCTACCACGTATACGGTAGTGGTGACCGATGCCAACGGCTGCACGGCCTCCACTACGGTACAGGTCAGCCTTAACGCCCTTCCCAACGCATCGGCCGGCCCTGATGTGACCATATGTCTTGGCGGCAACACCACCCTGAGCGCCACGGGCGGAACCAGCTATAGCTGGAGCCCGGCAACGGGACTGAGCAATACCGGCATTTCTAACCCTGTGGCCGCGCCCACGGCAACCACCAGCTATGTGGTGACCGTAAGCAACGGCACCTGCTCCAATACCGATACGGTAGTGGTTAGCGTAAGCCCCTTGCCCACGGCCAACGCGGGCCCCGACCAGACCCTTTGCCAGGGCAGCACCACCCCGGTTCAGCTCAATGCTACGGGCGGCACCAGCTACAGTTGGTCTCCCAGCTTTGGCCTGAGCGCCACCAACATTGCCAACCCCACAGCCCAGCCGGGCACCACCACCACCTACACGGTAACGGTGACCAATGCGGCAGGCTGTACGGCAACAGATATTATTACCATTACGGTGAGCTCGCCCCCGGTCGCCAATGCCGGCCCTGATGTAACCCTATGCATAGGAGGCAGCACACAGCTCAGCGCCAGCGGAGGCAGCACCTACCAGTGGTCACCGGCCACCGGGCTGAGCAATACCAGCAGCGCCAACCCCACAGCCAACCCCACGGCAACCACTACCTATACGGTAACGGTGACCAATGCAGCGGGCTGTACGGATACGGATGTGATCACGGTCAACGTAACCCCCGGCTACCCGCTGGATACTCCAGCCTCTACCGATCAGACCTGCGGCAACCTGGATGGCACGGCCACTGCCGGCAACCCGCTGGGAGGCACCCCTCCCTATACTTATTCCTGGGCCACCACACCTGTACAGACCACGCAAACGGCTACCGGTCTTGCCCAGGGCACCTACACGGTGTTTGTGACAGACGCTCAAGGGTGCCTGGTTCAGCAGACCGTAACGGTCAATCAGGTACTGGGCATAGTGGCCGGCTTTACAGCCACCCCCAGCGTGGGCATAGCACCGCAACTGGTCACCTTCACCAACACCTCTACCGGTGGCACGACCTTCTCCTGGAACTTCGGTGACGGCAACACCTCTACCGCGCAGAACCCCAGCAACACCTACAACAGCCCCGGCACCTACACGGTCATGCTCATTGCCTATAACACACCGTCTTGTTCCGATACGGCCTATGTCACGGTGATCATCGAGGAGAAGGTAACGGTCATAGCGCCCAATATCTTTACTCCCAATGGCGATGGAAGCAACGATGTGTTCAGCCTTACCCTGCAGGGAGCCAAGAGCGCGCAGGTGATCATCTTTAACCGCTGGGGAGCGGAGATAGCCAGCTTCGATCCGCTTACGGGCAACTGGGATGGCAAGGCCAACAGCGGCAGCATGGTAGATGACGGCACCTACTACTTTACCATCAGCATCCTGGGATTTGATGATAAAACCTATACCGAAAAAGGATTCGTGCAGGTAAGTAAAAAATAAAAACAAACCATAGCGATGAAAAAATCAACGTTATTCGTACTCGTACTTCTGCTCGCGAGCTTTATATCCGCCCAGAGCCAGACCCTTCAATGGACACCGATTTTCCTGAATCCTAAAGGAGACAACCTGGTGGATGGCGTAGAGGCCTATTTTGCCCGTGGCACCTGTGACGGCAAGGAGGTGGTGTTCATTAAGTTCATTAACCACAATAGCTATAATGTTAAGATCAGCTTCTACGATGCTGTTTTCACCCAGGATATTAAGTGGGTCAACAAACAGGAAACGCAAAGAACAATAGAGATCGCTTCCAAAAGCGAAGCCATAGGACAATGCGGACAGGAAGCCCATCTGGTCGTTGATCTGGCTACATTCATTTCTTCCGCTGAAGAGTTCAAAAAGTATTGCTCCGCAGGCTTTACGGTTACTCCCATAAATCAATAAATGAAAAACAAATTTATCCCCTAGTGCAATGAAGATCTCCCCTAACAGTTTAAAAAAAGCAGCCCTTCTGATCGGTTTTATTTTCGGTACCGGAACAGCCGCTTTTGCGCAGACGAATCTTACCCTGGTACTTCAATACAGCGGTGCGCAGTCGCTCGGATGCTGTAACATCTGCGGATCCGATTACATCTGCTTTGGAGGTGCCTGCGGATGCTGTTTCCCCAATGGGAATCAAACCTTCACTGACCCCATACCGGCCGGCAACACGATCATAGGCGTTTCGGTGACCTATTTTTCCGGTGACTGTGGCGCTACGCAGGTTCCCACATCCATCAATACCACGTTTATCGGCAATGCGCCCGTTTCCGGAGGCAACTGCCTTTGCGGAAGCTGCTGGGTGCATACTACCAACAATACGTACAACTGCGTGGGCCTGCCGGGATACAACTATGGCGGGTCGAACACCCTTTTTCCCACCCCTAACGGTATAATTTGCTGTGACCGGGTTGAGATCACGTTCACCTATGTGCCCACCTCCAGCTTTAACCTGCCCCCCATTGGCACCGTTTCGGGCACCAACAATGCCTGCTCCGGCACCACTGGCATGTTTACGGTAGGCGCTGTTCAGGGCGCCAGCAACTATTCGTGGGTTGTTCCCAGCGGATCGACCATCACATCCGGCCAGGGCAACGATACCATACAGGTGCTTTTCGGGTCTACCAGCGGCCAAGTTTGCGTTTATGCAATGAGCGCCTGCGATACGGTAGGTCCCGCCTGTTACAACGTAACGCTTAACCAGCAGCCTGTGGCTGCGGTCAACCCCTCTGCCCCCTCGGTATGTTCAGGCGGCAGCATAGTACTCACGGCCAGCGGAGGGAGTAATTACAGTTGGAGTCCGTCCACGGGATTAAGCAGCATAACATCGTCCAACCCTACGGCCTCTCCCACGGCAACGACCACCTATACGGTTGCTGTTTCCAACGGTATTTGCCTGGATACGCAGGCGGTCACGGTCACGGTCAACAACCTGCCGGTGGTTAGCGCAGGGCTGGATACGTCCATATGCAACGGGTTCAGCACAACACTCAACGCCAGCGGGGGGACAAGCTATGTCTGGAGCCCGGCTACTGGACTGAGCAGCTCGACCGTTTCCAATCCTACAGCCAGCCCCACTACCACCATTACCTATACGGTTACCGGAACCGGGTCCAACGGCTGTACGGCCTCCGACCAGGTAACAGTGACGGTCAATAATGCTACGGCTACGGCCAACCCGGCCTCGGTCAGCGTTTGCAATGGCGACTCGGTGCAGATCTCAGTCACGGGCAATGGCGTTTCCTGGAGCTGGAGCCCGGCCACGGACTTAAGCAGCACCAGTATCCAGAGCCCGTATGCCTCGCCTGCAGCGCCTACCACGTATACGGTAGTGGTGACCGATGCCAACGGCTGCACGGCCTCCACTACGGTACAGGTCAGCCTTAACGCCCTTCCCAACGCATCGGCCGGCCCTGATGTGACCATATGTCTTGGCGGCAACACCACCCTGAGCGCCACGGGCGGAACCAGCTATAGCTGGAGCCCGGCAACGGGACTGAGCAATACCGGCATTTCTAACCCTGTGGCCGCGCCCACGGCAACCACCAGCTATGTGGTGACCGTAAGCAACGGCACCTGCTCCAATACCGATACGGTAGTGGTTAGCGTAAGCCCCTTGCCCACGGCCAACGCGGGCCCCGACCAGACCCTTTGCCAGGGCAGCACCACCCCGGTTCAGCTCAATGCTACGGGCGGCACCAGCTACAGTTGGTCTCCCAGCTTTGGCCTGAGCGCCACCAACATTGCCAACCCCACAGCCCAGCCGGGCACCACCACCACCTACACGGTAACGGTGACCAATGCGGCAGGCTGTACGGCAACAGATATTATTACCATTACGGTGAGCTCGCCCCCGGTCGCCAATGCCGGCCCTGATGTAACCCTATGCATAGGAGGCAGCACACAGCTCAGCGCCAGCGGAGGCAGCACCTACCAGTGGTCACCGGCCACCGGGCTGAGCAATACCAGCAGCGCCAACCCCACAGCCAACCCCACGGCAACCACTACCTATACGGTAACGGTGACCAATGCAGCGGGCTGTACGGATACGGATGTGATCACGGTCAACGTAACCCCCGGCTACCCGCTGGATACTCCAGCCTCTACCGATCAGACCTGCGGCAACCTGGATGGCACGGCCACTGCCGGCAACCCGCTGGGAGGCACCCCTCCCTATACTTATTCCTGGGCCACCACACCTGTACAGACCACGCAAACGGCTACCGGTCTTGCCCAGGGCACCTACACGGTGTTTGTGACAGACGCTCAAGGGTGCCTGGTTCAGCAGACCGTAACGGTCAATCAGGTACTGGGCATAGTGGCCGGCTTTACAGCCACCCCCAGCGTGGGCATAGCACCGCAACTGGTCACCTTCACCAACACCTCTACCGGTGGCACGACCTTCTCCTGGAACTTCGGTGACGGCAACACCTCTACCGCGCAGAACCCCAGCAACACCTACAACAGCCCCGGCACCTACACGGTCATGCTCATTGCCTATAACACACCGTCTTGTTCCGATACGGCCTATGTCACGGTGATCATCGAGGAGAAGGTAACGGTCATAGCGCCCAATATCTTTACTCCCAATGGCGATGGAAGCAACGATGTGTTCAGCCTTACCCTGCAGGGAGCCAAGAGCGCGCAGGTGATCATCTTTAACCGCTGGGGAGCGGAGATAGCCAGCTTCGATCCGCTTACGGGCAACTGGGATGGCAAGGCCAACAGCGGCAGCATGGTAGATGACGGCACCTACTACTTTACCATCAGCATCCTGGGATTTGATGATAAAACCTATACCGAAAAAGGATTCGTGCAGGTAAGTAAAAAATAAGTTATCCGCATCATAACGTGAAAAACCCGGACATCTGTGCCGGGTTTTTTATTCAAGAAGAGCAGATTCCTGTAAAAAATAACCCGGCCTTAGCCGGGTCAGGTCTTTTTGTAACGCAGGCACGTCACATACTGGCCAGCTTGCCCAGGTCTATGCTTTTAGCGACCGATTTTACAAATTCGGTATCGGCCTGGTTGTTGGCCTCCACGTTGATCCAGAAGCGGTAGCCCGCTCCCAGGGTAATATTGGCGTCTTTGCTCTTTTTCTTATACACCTCCCATCCGGCAATGTTGTTATCGAGCTTAACGCTGTTGGCTTTCTCCTCCGGGCTGTCAACGCTGAAACCCATGGTCCAGGCCATGGCAGCCGAGCTGTACAGGCTGTAGGCCTGGTTATAATCGACAATAACGACCTTTACGTAATCACCGTTCTCTTTTTCAAAGCGCACTTCGGCATTGGAAAAGCTCGAGCCCATGGCATTTACGCTTGCCCCGTCAGGCTCACCCCGCTTATACCCCGAAACCTCGGAAGGAAGGAACTTCATCAGCTCCTCGTATTTCATCACCAGCGTGTCGCCTTTCTTTCTGCGCTCCTCCATTTTCTGCTGCGCTTCATCGGTGCCGCCCTTCATCTCTTCGCCCACTTTTTGCAGGGCTTCGAGCGGGTTATCGGGTTTTTCTTCTTCTTTGGGCGCTGAGCTTCCACCGCATGAAGCCAGCGGGAGCAGGGATCCTGACAGGAGCAGGCAATAGAGATACTTTTTCATGGTAGAGGTTTTAGATCGAAACAAAAGTATCAAAATAAAAGCCCCGCGGAAAGAAAAGTAAAAAAGCTATCGCTTGACGATCTTGAACGAAGACCGTGTTTTGTCAGCAAACTCGGCCTTGGCCAGGTAAGTGCCGGCCGGGAGCGCCCGCAGATCGATAATGGCCGAATGCTCGACCACCAGCACCTCTTCGCCAAGCGCATTGTAAATTCTTACCCGGACAACATCATTATTCGGCCGGTCCTGCAATATCTGAACCTCATTAGGGGTAGGATTGGGGTATACCTTGATATGATCCTTATCGGTGATCTCTCCCACCGAACTGGCGGGCAATACGTATATGGTGGCGGTAACCGAATCCTTGGTGCCCGCATTGATAGCGGCCGGCCAAATCACGATAATATTGCCTCCTATCCGGAAGAGACCTGACGGTATGGTATCGTTATAGTTCAGGCCAATGGTATCGCCCGGGCTGAGCTGTACGGTCAGCGAATCCAGCCAGCCTACAAACTGCAGGCCTGCGGAAGTGTCAATGGCCATATTGATGAAGACCGTGCCGAAAAAAATATTTGGACTCCAGTTCTTCAGGTATATCGAGTAATTGACCGAATCTCCTATAGCCACGGTGTCGGGCAGCCCCAGGTTGGCGTAATTGGAGCCCAGGCCCAGGGAGTCCTGGGAGTAGGCGGAGCCCTTCAGCAAGGCCAAAAAGCAGAGCAGAAGCAATAATCGTTTCATAGCATCCTTGATATGGGCGTAATAAAATTAAGAAAGAATTTGGTCGGGCAAGAAATTTATTTGTACTTTTCTTACGCATTCAAACTGACATGAAGGTACTGCAGGATATCATCGGGCAAATGAACAAGGAAGAAATGCGCCTGTTCAAGCTGTTCATTAACCGAACCGAGGTGGCCTATGAACGGAAGGATGAGCAGCTTTTTGATTTTATCCGGAAGAACTATCCCGATTACGATGAAGAGAAAATATTCAGGAAACTGTATAATGCCAGGGATAAGAATGCGCTGTACCGTTTGAAGAACCGGCTGCTGGAGGATATAGGCAAAAGCCTTACGCTCCAGTATTTCGGGGAAACCGACTTTAATAACATCGTTTTCAATATGACCCTTTCCCGGCTGTTCTACGAAAAGGGACAGGCGCGCACCGCTTTTTATTTTTTAGGCAAGGCCGAAAAGAACGCCACCGCCACCGAAAGCTATGAGTTGCTTGATCTCATCTATGGCGAATTCATCAAGCTTTCGCACGAAACGCTGGAGATCAACCCCGAAGAATACATCAACAAGCGCAAGCAGAACCGCGAGCGCTTGTCCAAGGTCCAGCAGATTGACGATATACTGGCGGCCCTCATATACCGGATCAAGATATCGCAGCTTTTTTCAGGCAAGGACACGAAGATCCTCGATCTGCTGGAAAGAACGGTGAACGATTTTTCCAATGATCGCAGCCTCAAGAAAAGTCCCCTGCTGCGCTTTAAGATATACCATTCGATCAGCCGCATCCTGCTTCAAAAGCAGGATTACCTGTCGCTCGAAAAATACCTGCTGAAGACCTACGATGAGTTCAACCGGGAGAAACTGTTCAACAAAAACAACCACGATACCAAGCTGCAGATGCTGACCTACCTGGTGAACGCCCTGTTCAAGAATAACAAGATCGATGCTTCGCTGGCGTATGCCGGCCGCCTGAAAGAGGCCATGGAAGAGTTTGGTAAGCTGCTGTATGACAAGTACCTTTTTTTCTATTACAACTCGCTGGTGATCAACTATTCTGTGACCGACCTGGACCAGGCGATCGAAATACTTAACGAGGCGAAAGAAAATGCCGCGATACGAAAGGTGCCCGCACAGGTGGCCTTTATCTACGGCAACCTGGCCGTGACCTATTTCGATAAGCGCGATTACAAAAACTCACTGAAGAATATCGTTCGCCTGACCCTTGACGATACCTATAAGCACCTGGACGAAGCCTTCCGGCTCAAGATATGCACGGCAGAGCTCATTATCCGCTTTGAGCTGGGTGACTACGAATTCCTGGAGAAACGATGCGTACAGGTTAAAAAGGACTTTGCCAGCGTGCTCAGGAAAAAGCAATACAGGCGCGACCTGGAGCTGATCGCGCTGGTCAGGCAAATGAGCCTTTCGGATGATCTTAAAAAGGACCAGGCGCTGCAAAAAAAGCTGCGCAGGTATCTGGAAAAACACGGCTCCGACAGCACCAACGATATTATCCAGTACAACGCCTGGATAGGGTCCAGGCTGCAGTGATACGGGTTTCGGAATAAAAGCCGTAAATTTGTTTGAATCAAAAAAACAACTACTTATGTTATCCAAATCGATCGAAAACGCATTGAACAAACAGGTGGAGCTGGAAGCAGACTCTTCGCAGTACTATCTGGCCATGGCATCGTGGGCCGAGACCCAGGGCATGAACGGCATGGCGGTTTTCTTATATAAGCACAGCGATGAAGAGCGCTTGCACATGCTTAAGCTGGTGAAGTTCATCAACGAGAGGGGCGGGCATGGCATTATCCCGGCCCTGAAACAACCTACCAAGACCTTTAAGTCCATCCAGTCGGTTTTCGAGCAGGTCCTCGATCACGAAACCCTGGTTTCGGCCGAGATCAATAAGCTGGTGGATATCTGCTTGAAGGAGAAGGATTATACCACGCATAATTTTCTGCAGTGGTATGTGTCAGAGCAGATAGAAGAAGAGGCCCTCGCCCGCAGGATCATGGACAAGCTGCGCCTTATAGGCGGTGATAAAGGAGGCTTGTATCTCTTTGACCGCGAATTGGAGACATTCGAGGGCAGCGACAGCAGTACCGGAAAATAAAAAACGGGGCTGTAAAGGCCTCGTTTTGTTTCAGTATACCGCTATTGTTTTATCAGCAGCCGGGATGCGCTGAACGATGCGGTTTTTACATCAACGGTATAGGTGCCTGCCGCCCATCCTGAGGTGTTGAGCTGCTCCAGCCCTCCTCCCGAAAATGCGAGGCGGGTCATGATTTTTCCCGTCATATCATAGACTGTTACACTTATTTCCTCTCCGGAACCAAAGGAAGCTAGGTCAATGAAAACATGATCGCTGGCGGGATTGGGATATAAATTGACCTGAGTACCGTTGAGCGATACCTGGTTTTTCTCGTCCGGAGAGGAGCTTTGTCCGGGATCCGCTTCCGGAACATAGAGGGCTTCGGGGTAGGGAAGAGGCAAGGGCTTCGCTACGGCTATTGAAACGCCAGGCTGGGAGCTGGCCACAGGCGCAAGGGCCGAAAGGGCAATGGGATCTTTTTTATCGAGGGCCAGGCGGTAAATATCCCCGTCTCCGTCCTGCTTGGAATAGAAGTAAGCGTACTGCCCATCCGGGCTCAGGGCGAAATAAGATTCCCAGATACCGGTATTGAAATCACCTCCCAGGTTCTCGGGCTCCGACCAGTTGGTCCAGGTATCGTCCAGCCGCACGGTTTTAAAAAGGTCGTTTTCTCCTTCGCCTCCGTGGCCCGAGCTGGAGAAATACAGCGTTTTATTGTCAGGCGCCAGAAAGGGCGTGTACTCATAGGTCTTTGAATTGATCGTTGCCGGGAGCTTCTCGGGCTTCGACCAGGCGTATTCCGATTCCCTGAAGCAAACGTACAGGTCGGCATCGCGGCACAGGATAAGCACCTTGCCGTCAGCAGATACGGTCAGCGCCTGGCTATTGTAACTATCCCGTTCATCCAGGGTCTTGATATGTAAGGGCTGCGGCTCACTCCACCCGCTTGCGGTGCGCGTGGAGTACGAGAATCCTTTGGGATCGGGGGTTTTGCCGTAAGTGCCCTTCAGATAGATCGTGTTGCCATCGGGGCTCATGTAGAGCACGGCATTGTGATTGCCGTTGTTCAGTTCGGGGATGGGCCTGGCCTCCGACCAGTTGCCGTCAGGCAGCAGGGAAGAAAAGAAGATATCGTCATCCATTGTTGACCGCGAAATACGCTCGCTGGTAAAGAAAAGGGTCTTTCCATCGGGCGACAGGCAGGGATGCGCATCGGTGTATTCAGAATTGACGTTTTTTCCAAGATTTTCTTTGACAGCGGCCGCGGCTGGCGTGTTCACGGAAAATAAAAGCAGGGCTGGCAGGGTGGGAGTAAATAACTTCATAGGCAAGTTTTTTGGTGAAACAAAGAACCAGCCTTTATTACGGCAGCAGCGGATAAAAGGTTACAGGAACCCCGTTTGAATGAATAGAATGTGCAAAAGCCTATTTCATGTTGTGGTACACGTGCTGCACGTCATCATCCTGCTCGAGGCTTTCCACCAGCTTGATGATCTCCTCCTGCTGCGCCTCGTTGAGCTCCACCAGGGTATTGGGAATTCGTTGTTTTTCAGCGCTGATCACGTTTATCTTCCGTTCTTCCAGCGCTTTGGACATGGCCCCGAAATCGCTGAAAGCGGTATAGATGTAGGCTTCATTGTCATCTACGGCCAGGTCTTCCAGGCCGGAGTCGATCAGTTCCAGCTCCAGCTCCTCCAGGTTCAGCCCGTCCTTTGCTATTTTGAACACACCTTTGCGGTCGAATATAAAATCCAGCGAACCGGTTTTGCCCAGGGTGCCCTCGGCCCGGCTGAAATGCATGCGTATATTGGCAACGGTCCGCGTGGGGTTGTCCGTGGCGGTCTCAACCAGGATGGCAACGCCATAGGGGCCGTACCCCTCATACACCACTTCCTCAAAATTGGAGGCATCGCGGGCAGAAGCGCGCTTGATGGCGTTCTCAACCCGCTCTTTGGGCATATTGGCGCCTTTGGCGTTCTGTACGGCCATTCGCAGCCGGGGATTGGTGTCGGGGTTGGGCCCGCCCTGCTTCACCGCGATGGCGATCTCTTTCCCGATACGCGTAAAGGCCTTGGCCATACGGTCGTACCGGGCAAACATTTTGTGCTTTCTCTTTTCGAATATGCGTCCCATGATCTTAAATTAATTTATTGAAGCTTATTTCTTTCCGGCTCCGGCCGCCTCCAGCTCTTTCAGTAAAATGGCCACCGTTTGCTTGATGCTGTCGTTCTTTTCGATATAAAAAAAATAATTCAGATAATCACGGAATGTGCCGTATTCGTTCTTCTCGTCCAGGTCGGCTGCCAGAAAGGGGATGTACTTCTTATAAAAGCTGTTCTTCTTTAAGCGCTCCCGGTTGAAATACTTCACCGCGAAATCCGTTTGGTTCAGCAGCATCTTGGCCGAGTACTCGGTCAGGTATTTGTTCAGCGAAGTATCGCCCGATGCGATGAGCTTGTTGAAAAGATAAAAACGAAGCGGCAGGTTGTTCTCCTTATCCCAGGTCAGGGCCTTGAACAGGGCGGTAGTGGCCTTCGAATCGGTAAATACGAACGCATTATTATATAAAGCCAGCACGTCCTTGCTCAGCGTGGAATCGGCCAGCATGGCATCGCGCTCTTTCTGGCTCATGTCCTCCCAGTATTTCAGCACGATCTTCTTTTGCGGCTTTTTTTGCTGGGCGTAAGCGGCCGTACAGCACAGAAAAAGCAGGATGAAACCGAAACTGCGCATGATCTATTTGATTTTGTTCAGTGCCTGTTCGATATCCGCGATGATATCATCGGCATGCTCCAGCCCCACCGAGATCCGGATGAGCGAAGGCGTAATACCAACTGCCATCCTCTCCTCTTCGGTCAGTTTCGCATGGGTGGATGATGCGGGATGCGTAACAATGGTGCGCGTATCGCCCAGGTTGGCGGTAAGCGAGAACATGTTCAGGGCATCGATGAACGTTTTGGCTTTTTCATAGCCTCCTTTCACCTCGAAAGTAAGCACGCCCCCTCCGGCCTTCATTTGTTTTTTGGCGATGTCATATTGCGGATGGCCCTTCAGAAAGGGATACCGCACCTGCTGCAGCTCATCCCTGAACTCCAGCCATTCGGCCACTTTCAGGGCGTTTTGGCAATGCCTGTCCATCCTCACGGCAAGGGTCTCCAGGCTCTTTGAAAGCACCCAGGCGTTGAAAGGGGAGAGCGCGGGGCCGGTGGCGCGCGCGAACAGGTAGATCTCTTTGATCAGCTCTTTCTTTCCTACTACTATTCCGCCCAGCACGCGTCCCTGCCCGTCAATATACTTGGTGGCCGAGTGGGTGACCAGGTCGGCACCATAATCAACGGGCCTTTGCAGGTAAGGCGTGGCAAAGCAATTGTCTACGTTGAGGAGTACACCGTGTTTTTTGCAAATCCCGCCCAGCACGCGCAGGTCAATGATCTCCAGCCCGGGGTTGCTGGGCGTTTCCACGAAAACCATTTTCGTATTCCTGCGTATGAGCTTTTCCACCGTTTCGGGGCGGGTCATGTCGAAATAAGAATGCTCTATTCCCCATTTTGGAAAATACTTTGTCAGAACGGTATGAGTGGCACCGAATATCTGCCGGGCGCAGAGCACGTGGTCACCGCTTTTCAGCAGGGCGATCATGCTGGCAAAGATGGCAGCCATGCCCGAGGCGGTGGCGTAGCCGGCCTCCGCGCCCTCGAGCAGGCACATCTTCCTGACCAGCTCATCTACGTTCGGGTTGGAGAAGCGCGAATAGATATTGGCCTCCTTCTCATCCGCAAAGGCGGCACGCATGTCTTCAGCCGAGCCGAAGGTGAAGCTGGAAGTAAGGTAGAGCGGCACCGAATGCTCCATGTGTTCGCTTACGGGCACCTGCGTGCGTATGGAATGGGTTTCGGCCTTTTCCTTTTTCATCTTATTCGTTCACGTGTACTTCGTAAGTGATGGCGGCTCCTGCTTTCTCGAGCGTGGCGGATACGGAGCAGTATTTTTTCATAGAGAGTTCCGCGGCCCGCTGCGCCTTATCCCGGTCTATCCTACCCTTCAGCCAAAAAACAACGTGAGCCTTCTGCCACAAAGCCGGCTCTTTTCCCTGTTCGCGCTCGGCATCGATGCTGATCCGGAAATCATCTATCTCCTGTTTCTGCTTCCTGAGGATGAGTATAATATCTATGGCGCTGCAGCCGCCAATGGCCATGATGAGCGTTTGCATGGGGCGCACGCCCTGGTTGTGCCCGCCAATATCGGGCGAAGCGTCAAAACGCATGGACACACCTTCAGCATTGGTGGCTTCAAAAAGAAAATCCTTGTCCAGCCGTTTCAGCTCTACACGCATAACCGTTTTTATTAGGGAAACCAAAGATAGAGATTTTGTAGTTTTGCCCGCGATGGCGGCACAGGTATTTAAATACAACAACGCGTTCAGGCTCGAATCGGGAGCCGTACTGCCCTCGGTGGAGATCGCCTACCATACCTACGGCACATTCGACAGCGGGCGCAGCAAAGTGGTTTGGATCTGCCATGCTCTTACCGCCAACTCCGATTGCGCTGACTGGTGGGGAGGGCTGGTTGGACCGGGCAAGGTATTCGACCCCGAAGAATACTTTATTGTATGCGCCAATATACTTTCATCCTGCTACGGCAGCTCGGGGCCGCTGAGCATTAACCCGGCAACGGGAAAAAAATACTACTCGGATTTCCCCTTTGTGACCATACGCGATATGGTCAACGCGCACATACTGCTGCGAAAGCACCTGGGCATTGAAAGAATATACGCGGGCGCAGGCGGGTCCATGGGCGCCTACCAGTTGCTGGAATGGGCGATCATGGAAGACCGTCTCTTCGAGCAACTGGTGCTGACCACCACCAGCGCCCGCGAAAGCGCCTGGGGCATTGCCATCCATACGGCCCAGCGGCTGGCCATTGAGGCCGATCCCGGCTGGCGAGATCATGCGGATAAGGCAGGCGCCAAAGGCCTTAAGGCCGCGCGCGCCATAGGCATGCTTACCTACAGGAATTACGAGGCCTTTGGTCAAACGCAGACCGATGAGGATACGGACAAGCTCGATAATTTCAGGGCCTCATCGTATATAAACCATCAGGGCGATAAGCTGGTGAACCGCTTTCATGCGTATTCGTACTGGCTGCTGACCAAAAGCATGGACAGCCACAACGTAGGCAGGGGCCGTGGAACAGCCGGGGATGCGCTGAAGAGGATAAAGGCCCGTACCCTGGTAGTAGGCATTTCCAGCGATTTTCTATGCCCGGTAGCCGAGCAGCAGTATCTGGCCCGCCATATCCCCGATGCGGAGTTCCGCGAAATCACCTCCCCCTTCGGGCACGATGGTTTCCTGGTCGAATCGGATAAGCTATCCGCCCTGATCAGGGCGTTTTTCGCCTTGGCAAATTAAAGAGCAGGGAAGAGGCCAGCGGCAGGAAGAAAATCACCACCGTGGCTATTGATACGTACAGGTCGGCCGCTTCGCCCTCTATATAATGACACATGTTACCGCCCCACCTCATTCCGCAGGCAAACGAGAGCATCAGCTTTAATCCGAGTATAGCAATAACGGTGAAGGCGGCTCCCTCGAGAAAGGGGAACCGCTCCATCACCTTTACAAATCCCTGCGCGACAAAACGCATGGCCAGTATGCCGATAAACACACCGGTAATGATCAGGTAAATATTATCGGTATAGGCTACGGCTGCAAACACGTTATCAATAGAAAAAGCAAGGTCCATTATTTCCACCAGAATAACTGTCGACCAGAAGGGCCCGATCTTACCCACAAATTTTTTGTAGATAACCTTCTCGTTTTTATTGAGCGTATCGTCCTTAACGGTGGGGGTCGACTTGGTCCTGAAATAATTGAAGGCCAGCCAGAACAGGTACAGGCCGCCCAGGAACTTGAGCCAGGCCATCTCAATGATATAGGCCGCAAATATCAGGCAGATCCCGCGGAAAACGTAGGCGCCTATTATACCGTATTTCAGCGCCCTCTTGCGCTGCTCTTTGGGCAGGTCCATCACCATGGTGGCCAGCACGGCCGCATTGTCGACCGAAAGCAGGCTTTCGATAATGATCAGGTTGATGATGACCAGGCCCGAGGCCTTCAGGTCCTCACCCAGGTACTGTTGCAGAAACTCGATAACAGATTCCATAAGCCACTGCAAAGCTACTGCAAATACCTTGGCTAAACAGGGCCATTAAAAAAAACTTAACAGAAATTTGCGGGATTCGGAAATTCTTCCATACATTTGCAGCAGCTATGAAAAAAGCCACCTATACAATGAAGACCATCTGCGGCATGTGCTGCATGATGTGTATTTAATTGTCGGAGGGCTCGCGCATAGCGTAAAAAAAATTTGCAGGGCTTTCCGAAAAACCGGGAAGCCCTGTTTTTTTTAATGTAAAGCAAATGATAACGATAAACCATATGATGATGTGCTGCTGCTGGATGTACCGTCCGGAAGGGAGGTTTTTGACCTGAGCAGAGCGCATCATCACCTGCAAAAGGCCCTTCCTGTAAACCCGGAAGGGCCTTTTTGTTTGAAACGATCAGTAATAAAAAGAATTTAAAAAAATCACCTATGCAAAGTTTCAGGACCGAACTCGAGAACCCGGTGGTCGAAAAAGAAATACTCGACCTCGAAAAAAAGATATTTGAATACCGCAACGGAAAGATTCCGGAGGAAAAATTCCGCTCCCTGCGCTTGGCTCGTGGCGTTTACGGTCAGCGGCAGAAAGGGGTGCAGATGGTTCGCATCAAGCTGCCTTTTGGCCGGCTGACCGCCCGTCAGCTCGACCGCATAGCGGACATAGCCGATGAATATTCGAACGGAAACCTGCACCTGACCACCCGGCAGGATGTACAGGTGCATTTCGTAAGCCTCGAGCGCACCCCCGAGCTCTGGGCCAAGCTGGCCAAGGACGATGTCACGCTTCGCGAGGCCTGCGGAAATACGGTGCGTAACGTAACCGCATCCGAAACGGCAGGCATAGATCCCAGGGAACCTTTCGATGTAAGCCCGTACGCGGAAGCCTTATCCTCGTATTTCCTGCGCCAGCCGTTCGACCAGGACCTGCCCCGCAAGATCAAGATCGCGTTCTCTTCGAGCGATGAGGATACGGCATTCACCTTCATCCATGATATAGGGTTCATTCCAAGGGTGAAAATAGAGGACGGTACGATCAGCAGGGGCTTTAAGGTGCTTATTGGCGGAGGGCTGGGTGCGCAGCCTTTCCTGGCGCAGGCCGCGCGCGAATTTTTACCCGAAGACCAGGTGATACCGTTCACCGAAGCGGTGATCAGGGTATTTGACCGCTATGGCGAACGGGCTAACCGGCACAAGGCCCGCATCAAGTACCTGCTAGCGAAAATAGGCCTGGCCGAGTTCCTCCGGCTGGTGGACGAAGAAAGCCTTGCCCTTAAAACCCGGTCGTACAGCATAGACCGTACGGCTGTGAAAGTGGCGCTGCCTGAACAGGAAAGGAACTTCACCACCTTTAAAGTAAGCGATGACCCGAAATACCGCGAATGGATAAGGACAAACACGTTTGAGCAGCGCCAGCAGGGCTTTTTCGGGGTTTATGTCAAGGTGCTGCTCGGGAACATTTCATCCGCCAGGGCGCGGCAGCTTGCGCGTATCGCTGAAAAATATGCGGCAGACGATATCCGCGTTACCATTACCCAGAACTTCCTTCTCCGCTTCGTGCCCGCGGAGGCCCTTCCCGCACTGTTCCGCGAACTGAGCGCCATTGGCCTGGCGGAAACAGGCTATGGCAGCCTGGCCGATATCACCGCCTGCCCCGGAACAGATACCTGCAACCTGGGAATATCCAGCTCTACCGGCATAGCAAAAGAGCTCGAGCGCGTGATACGGGACGAATACCCTGAGCTGATTTATGAGAAGAATGTGCGGATCAAGATAAGCGGATGCATGAACTCATGCGGACAGCACTCCATAGCCCAGATCGGGTTCCATGGCAGTTCCCTGAAAAAAGGAGAGCATGTTGTTCCGGCCCTGCAGGTGCTGCTGGGCGGAGGCGTGCTGGGCAAGGGCAGCGGACGGATAGCCGAAAAGGTGATCAAGGTTCCCAGCAAGAGGGGGCCGGCCGTGCTGCGTACATTGCTTGACGACTTCGGTCAAAACGGGCAGGAACAGGAGTCGTTCAACGACTACTATGATCGCAGGGGCAACCATTATTTCTACAACCTGCTGAAGATACATGCCAACGAGCTGACCATTACAGACGATGAGCTGATCGACTGGGGGCAGGAGGAAAAGTTCAGAACCGCGATAGGGGTAGGGGAATGTGCCGGTGTCCAGATCGACCTGGTGGCCACCCTGTTTTTTGAAGCGGACGAGAAACTGCTTTGGGCCGGTGAGGCCCTGGAGGCGGGCCTGTATGCCGATGCCGTTTACCATGCTTATTCCGCTTTTATCCATTCGGCAAAGGCCCTGCTTGCGGGCAGGCAGGTGCATGCCGGCTCGCAGATCGCCATCCTGGGCGAGTTCGACCGCCATTTTACCGGTGCGGCAGCGGGTAACCTCAGCGAGCGGGTATTGCGCATCAACAAGCATGAGCCGACAAAGGATTTTGCCCTCGCGTATGTGCGCGAAGCCAGTGACTTTGCCGCGCTGGCCAGGTCGCTGAGATCTGCAAAAAAGGAGGAGGCGATCGTATGAAAAAAATATTCGCAGAGATTATCCGGTACGAGCGCTGTTGCAGCCGTACGCGATCCGGACAAAAAATCATTTGAAAAAAGTAAACTGACAAAAAAGGAAAAGAAATGAAAACACTGCATACTATACCCAAACTGACACTGGTAGGAGCCGGTCCCGGTGATGCGGACCTCATCACGGTAAAAGGCGTTTCGGCCATCAGCTCGGCCGATGTTGTTTTGTACGATGCCCTTGTCAATACAGAGCTGTTAAAATTCGCCCCCTCGTCTGCAAAAAAGATCTATGTGGGCAAAAGGAATCATAAGCATACCTATACCCAGGACCAGATCAATTCGCTGATCGTTGACCTCGCCTTCACACACGGCCACGTGGTGCGGCTGAAGGGGGGAGACCCCTTCGTTTTCGGCAGGGGGCAGGAAGAGATACGCTATGCCGGGAACTTCAATATTGAAACAGAGTATATACCGGGCATATCCAGCTCCATTGGCGTGGCCGGGCTGCAGGGTATACCCGTTACGCACCGCGGCACCAGCGAGAGCTTCTGGGTGATCACAGGCACCACCTCCTCCGGGCAATTGTCGAACGATATACGCCTGGCAGCGCAGTCAAAGGCAACCGTGGTCATCCTGATGGGCCTGAGCAAGATCGAAGAGATCGCCCGTATTTTCAGCGAGAACGGCAAGGCCGGAACGGCCGTGGCTGTGATCCAGGACGGTTCGTTGCCTACGGAGAACATCGCGCTGGGAACCGTTGACACCATAGCTGATGTGGTAAGGGAGGAGCGCATACAGTCGCCCGCGGTGATCATCATAGGCGATGTGGTGCGCCAGCACCGGGATTTCCCGGTCGCGCTGGAGGATTGGAAATACCTGTTCAACTGAGGCTAAGAGGGAAATTCACTAACTTGCACGCCCCTTAAAAAATGGCCCCTGAACTGAAAGAAAAGAAAAAGCCGGTTTCTCCCTCAGGAGAAGGCAACAGGTTGTTCCCGGTCTTTCTCAAGCTGGAACAGCTTCATTTGCTGATCGTGGGAGGAGGAAAGGTGGGCCACGAAAAGCTCAGGGCTGTGCTGGAGAACAGCCCGCGCGCCAGGGTCACGGTGGTCGCGCGCAAGGTGTCGGCCGAAGTAAGGCTGCTGGCCTCGGCCTCGGATAACGTGGAAATATGCGAACGGGAATACCATGAATCGGACCTGGAGGGCAAAGACCTCGTGATTGTAGCTGTCGATGACAGGGAGCTGGGCCGGCACATCCGCGCGAAGGCCGCGGAACGAAAGCTGCTGGTTAACGTGGCCGATACGCCCGACCTGTGCGATTTCTACCTGGGCTCTATCGTAAAAAAGGGGGAGATGAAGATTGCCATATCCACCAATGGCAAGTCCCCGACCATTTCCAAGCGCATGAAGCAAGTGCTGGACGAGGCTATCCCGGCCGAAATAAATCAGAGCATAGAGCAGGTCAACAGGGTGCGCGAAAAGCTGAAGGGGAACCTGGAGGAGAAGGTGGTGGCCCTGAATAAGATCACGGCCGTGCTGGCGGAGAACAACCTGGCTTCGCTGCAGCCCCACCTGGCGGGCGAGCTGAAGAGCCGGCCCAGGTACAGGCAGTTCAAGTATATTTTATTGTATTCTCTTTCCGTGCTGGCCCTGATGACGGTGGGTCACATCCTGTTCTCCTATATTTCTTTTTCAGCTATCGGGGGATGGGCCACCGGTCTTTTCAGCAGCATCGACCGCACGGTGCTGATCTTTATTGCGGGCGGCTTTATCGCGCAGATGGTTGACGGGGCCCTTGGCATGGCCTACGGGGTAACGGCTACAACTTTCCTGCTTTCGTTCGGCATCACCCCTGCTGCTGCCAGCGCCAGCGTTCATGCTTCCGAAATATTCACTACGGGCGCCTCGGGGCTCATGCACCTTCGCTTCAAAAATGTGAACACCAAACTGTTCCGCAGCCTGCTGCTGCCGGGAATATTAGGGGCCATACTGGGAGCCTATATCCTATCATCGCTGGAAGAATACAGCTCTTACCTGAAGCCGATGGTAGCCGTTTATACCATGGTGCTGGGGATATTGATCATTGCAAAGGCGATAAAGAAAGTGAAAACCAGGCGCAGGATCAAACGGGTGGGCGGCCTGGCATTTGCCGGGGCTTTTCTCGACTCCATTGGCGGTGGAGGCTGGGGCCCCATCGTTTCGTCAACGCTTATCGCGCGCGGCAGGTCCTGGCGCTATACGATCGGGTCGGTCAACCTGGCCGAATTCTTTATCACGCTTACCAGCTCGCTGACCTTCTTTACTCTTATCGGCATACAGCACTGGTATGTTATCCTGGGCCTGATCATTGGCGGTGTGATTGCCGCCCCGCTGGCCGCGCTCATGACCTCGCGCATACCGGTGAGGGCAGGGCTCATTACCGTTGGTGTCGTGGTCATAATCGTAAGTTTGCGTATCATCTACCTGTTCTTTTTCAAATGAACCTGCAACAGCTCAACAGCCAATACCGGCCCCTTTCGCCCGAAGAAAGGATACAGATGCTTTATAAGCACTTCTCCAGGGTGCTGTTAACCTCCTCGTTCGGCACAACGGCTGTTTTCCTGCTGCATCTTTTTCATAAAATAAAGCCCGATCAAAAGATTTATTTTCTCGATACCACCTACCACTTTCCCGAAACGCTCGAATATAAAAAGCAGCTCACCGAAAGGTACGGCCTGGTCGTTGAGGACCTGAAGGGAGACGAATGGCGCAACAAGTTCACGCGCGAGGACCGCACCTGGGAAAAGGATCCCGACCTGTGCTGCAGCGTGAACAAGGTGGAGCCGCTGGAGAAGATCAAGCCGGATTTCGAAGTGTGGGTCTCCGGGCTGATCGGATCGCAGAATGAGCACCGGGCTCAGTTGAACATTTTTGAGGAGCGAAACGGTATCGTTAAATTCTATCCCATCATCGACCTGACGGAGCAGCAGGTTAACGATTACATAAAAGCACATGACCTGCCCGAGCACCCGCTCAAAGCGAAGGGTTACAACAGCGTGGGGTGCACCCATTGCACCACCCAGGGGCGCTCGCGGGAGGGCAGGTGGATCAATAAATCAAAAACAGAATGCGGCTTGCATTTATAACAGCGGAATATGGAAAATAAAAAGATAACAATAGGCCTTTTTGGTTTCGGATGCGTAGGGCAGGGACTGTACGATGTGCTGAACCATTCACAGGGCCTGCAGGCGAACATTGAGAAGATATGCGTCAAGAACAGGGACAAGAAGCGCAGGATCGACCTTTCGTATTTCACGTACGACAAGCAGGAAGTGCTGAAAAGAGACAACCTGGATGTGATCGTAGAGCTGATCGATGACGCGAACGAGGCCTTTAATATCGTAAGTGCGGCCATGGAGAACGGGGTGAACGTAGTGACCGCCAATAAAAAAATGCTGGCCGAGAACTTTGAGCGCCTCTACCAGCTCCAGGAGAAAAACAATGTGGCCCTTATTTATGAGGGCTCGGCAGGGGGCAGCATACCCATTATCCGTAACCTGGAGGAATATTACGATAATGAGCTGCTGAGCAGCTTCCGCGGGATCCTGAACGGCACCTGCAATTACATCCTTACCCGCATGGAGCTGGAGAGCAGGGATTATAACGATATACTGAAGGACGCGCAGGCTAACGGATTTGCCGAGAGCGACCCCTGGCTGGATGTGGCGGGATACGACACGCTGTATAAAACGATCCTGCTTACCGTACATTCATTCGGCCTTATCCTGAAGCCCGACCAGGTGCTGAACCTGGGGATCCAGAATATTTCGTTCGATGACATCGTTTACGCGCGCGAAAAGGGCCTGCGCATTAAAATGATCGGCACCGGCTACAAGGCCGGGGATAAGTTCCGTGTGTATGCCATCCCTCAATTCGTGAGCAGGAATGACGAGCTGTATAACGTGATCTATGAATACAATGGGGTAGAGGTGGAAGGGGCCTTCTCCTGCAAGCAGACCTTTGTGGGTAAAGGGGCCGGCAGCCATCCTACCGGAAGCGCGGTGCTCTCGGATGTATCAGCCCTTACCTACCAGTACCGTTACGGCTACAAGAAGCTGAAAAAACAGATGAACGGGCACGGTCGTTTGCCGAACGGGGAGCTGCTGGATAACGATTTTGACATTAAGGTTTACATCCGTTTCCGCGAAAAGGATGAGCTCCGGGGCCTGGAAATACTTACGGTTCATGAAGAATACCGGTCGGCCCGAACCAACTACATCATTGCTACCGTTAAGTTCAGATCGCTTTTCGTCCTAAAAGGCAACAGGGAAAGCAAGGTGTTTGTCTGCGCGGTCTAGACCCGGATACCGATCACCATGATATCATCCACCTGCTCCAGGCTGCCTTTCCAGCTTTCAAAACGACCGTTGAGCAGCATCTTTTGCTCTTCCATGGGAAGGGGGCTCGCTTCCAGCAGCAGGGCCTTGAAATTGTTATACTTGAACTTCTTCCCGTCAGGGCCGCCAAACTGGTCGGCAAACCCGTCTGAGAACAGGTAGATCATATCGCCTTTCTCCAGAAGTACCTTGTGGTTGGTGTAGACCTTTGTCTTGTCCTCGGAATAGGCGCCTATTGCTATATTGTCGCCTTCTATCTCCTGGAGGGCCTTATTGCGCACAAGGTAAAGCGGGTTGTAAGCGCCCGCATAAAGCATCTGCTGGGCCTTGAAATCGATCAGGCAAAGCGAAACATCCATACCGTCTTTCACGCTCTCGTCTTCCGAGGTCTGCTTCAGGGTCTCGCTGAGCCCCTTGTTGACCCGGTTCAGTATTTCAGCCGCATCCATTTTGCCCAGCTCGTCTACCGCCTTGTTAAGCAGGTTGTATCCCACAATGCTCATGAAGGCGCCCGGCACGCCATGGCCGGTGCAATCCACAGCGGCTACCATGGCGTACCCGTCCTTTTCCCTGACCCAGTAGAAATCACCGCTAACGATATCCTTGGGCTTGTAGAGGATGAATGATTCGGGCAGATGCTGCCTGACCGTTTTGGCCGGGGGAAGTATGGCTTCCTGTATGCGCTTGGCATAGCGGATACTGTCGGTTATATCCTTGTTGCGCTCGGCCAGCTCCTCGTTCTTCTGAGCCAGCTCAAGGGTGCGCTGCTCTACCTTGTGTTCAAGCTCGCGCTTGGTCCGCTTCAGGTTGCTGGTGCGCCAGCGGTCGGCCAGGTAAATGATGAGCATGGCGCCTACGGTAACCAGCATGTAGAACCATTTCGTTTTCCAGAAAGGCGGTGTGATAATAAAGCGGTATTTGGCCGGTTCAGTGTTCCATTGATGATTGTTATTGCAGGCCTTGACCATGAAAGTGTACTCGCCCGGTGGAAGGTTGGCGTAAACCGCTTCGTTGAGGGCGGTCTCGGGCGACCAATCCTCGTCAAAACCCTCGATCATGTATTTGTATCGCACACCCGAAGGGTTGGTAAGGCTGATCCCGATGAACTCGAACGTAATATGGTTCATGTTATAAGGGAAACGCGCATCGATGGGGAAAAGCGTATCCTTCAGGAAAACCTTCATCCCGGTAATGTTGATCAGCGGTTCGGTATTGTTGAGCCGGTCCTCGTCAGGATTGAACTTGACGGCCCCCATGATCGTGCCGAACCAGATATTGCCCTGCTTGTCGGTACATATGGCGTTGGGATTGGTTTCCACACCGTAAAATCCTTCCTGTTTTCCGTAATGGGTGAAGGCAAAGGATTCAGGATCGAACTTGTCTATACCGTTCGTGGTGCCGATCCAGATATAATTTTCCTTATCCGCGATAATGGCATAGGGCGATGGAGAGCTGAGCCCGTTGTCGACCGTATAGTTGGTGAACTGCTTGCCATCGTATTTATAAATCCCACCGCCATATACGCCAAACCAAAGCTGCCCCTTCTTATCCTCACTGATGCACAGGATGAAGCGGTGCCGTATGCCATCCGACTCGTTGAACAGCTTAAAGCTGGTTCCATCGTACATGGATAGTTTTCCGCCCAGGGCCCCGAACCACAGGTTGCCCTTGCTGTCGCGGAATATGCGGTAAATATTGTTTCCGCCAAGGCCCTCATCGGTAGTGAAGAGCTGAAAGGAGTTGCTGCCTTTGTCGTAGCGGCTGGCTCCCAGGCGCGTGCCGAACCAGAGGTTGTCGAACTTATCGGAACAGATGGAAAATACCGAAACATCCTTCAGCATGTTTTGCTCGTTATTCATCGATTCGACCTTCTTCTCGCCCTTCTTCAGCCTGCATATCCCGCCAAAGGCGCAGCCGAACCAGATATCCCCGGTGGCCGGGTCTTCGTAAACAGCGAGCACGGCATTGCTGTTCAGGCCGTCAGCCGTGGTAAAATTCTGAATAGAGTAGACCGGCAGCCCGTCTCCGGTCTGGGTTACCGATATCTTGCTGACGCCATTATTGGTGCCCAGCCAGATATTTCCTTCCTGGTCGCATATGGTCGACCATACCAGGTTGTTGACCAGCTTATCCCGCTCGTCAAACAACTGAAAGCGCTCGCCCCGGTACTGGTTAAGCCCCACGTCCGTACCGATCCAGATATTGCCTTCGCGATCTTCGGTCACCGCGTTTACATTGTAGTAGTTCAGTCCCTGGCCAATGCTGTAGGTCTTGAATATGCGCGTACCGCCCTCGCTGTTGTATAGCTTCGTAACGCCCCCCAGCCGCGTGCCTATCCACATCCTTTTCTTGCTGTCGCGGAAAATGCAATTGATGTCATTGGCCCCCAGGCCGTCAGCCAAAGACAGGCCGCTTACGCGCTTAGCGAATGTTTCGTCTATGCTCTTAACCGTGAAATCCTCGGGCAGGGATATAACGAATACTCCGGCATCTTTTGTCCCCACCCAGATCTCCTTTTCACCGCTATAGATGCACGTGATATTGTCCGAGCCGAGGCCATTCGAAACATTGACGTAGTTATACGATGAGGGCGAGCTGATATCGAACTTGCTGTCGTAAACGCAAATGCCGTTATCCGTGGCGATCCAGATATTGCCGTAAGTATCCATGCAAAGGCCGGTGATATTTTCGCTGCTGAGGCCCTCTTTTTTGGAGATGGAGATCATTTTGTTCGCCACCGGGTCGAACTTGAAGATGCCCGATCCTTCCGTGCCTATCCAGTAGCTTCCTGTCTTATCCTGCAGTATGGCATTTACGCTTTTGAAGCGCGTATACAGCTCTATTTTCAGGTTCTGGAATTTCTTATTCTCATAATCGTACATGGTTACGCCACCGCCCCAGTGGCCGAACCACAGGTTACCGTTCTTATCTTTATAGGCCGTGGTCACCCAGTCTTCGGCAAGGCTGTCCTTTTTGGAATAGCTGGTAAAGGATTTGCCGTTGTACTTCGACAGCCCGCCCAGGGTGCCGATCCACAGATTGCCGTCATTGTCCTGTACGATGGATTGCACCTGGGACTGAACGAGGCCCTGCTCTATCCCGTACTCGATAAAACTGGTACGCTGGGCAGGCAATGCGCAAGGAAAGAATAAAATCAAAAACAGCAGGAAAGGGCCGAGGCGCAACTTACTTCCCTGCTTTGTACGTATAAATCTCTTTAGCATAAACCGATTCGTCTATTTCAATTCCATTCTTGTAATAATAAACCGAGCCCCAGACATACTCTACCTTTTTGTATTCCACTTTTAATGAGCCCGCTGTTATCGTAGTGACCGTTTCCCAGGAGAACGTGTATTCGGCCGTCTTTACCTCTATTTTGGGCTGGGCCGCGACCTTGAACTGGTCAGGGCTGCTCGTCCCTTTGCTCTGGCTCAGCTTCAATTCCTTTTCGATGGTAGCCGTTGTCTCGATGAGGTTTTTGAGCTGCTGCTGTTTCTGGCCGTTATACAGGTTGGCCTGCTGAGCGTTCTGCAGCAAGGCGATCTGTATCTTCAGCGTGTCGAGCCTGGCTTTGAGCTCCTGTTCTCTTTTCATGCGTTCGGCCAGCGATGAGCCTTCGGTCGCATCCTTCTGCTGGAGATATTGCTTTTCTTTTTCTTTCTTTTCATTCTCCGCCACGATCTTAAGCATTTCGCTCTCGTACTCCGTTTTTACCTTCTGGTTGCTCTTTTTCTGTACTTCCTGCTGCTCTTTCTCTTTTTTAAGTTTCATCTGCTCGGTTTCCAGCGAGGTTTCGTTATTTGCGGTCACCCCCTGCTCGTTTTCCTTTTCTTCCTTCTCTTTCTCCGGTTTTTCCTGCCGTTCTTTCTCCAGCTTTTCCTGCTGCTCCTTTTCCAGTTTTTCCTTCTCTAATTTGGCCTGCAGCTCTTTCTGTTGTTTTTCCTTCTCCAGCTTTTCTTTCTCCAGCTTCTCCTTCTCCGACTTTTCCTTGGCTATTTTATCCTTCTCCTTCTTCTCTTTTTCCAGCTTTTCTTTTTCCTCCATCTCTTTCCGGGTATCCATTTCGCCCAGGTCGAGGAGTTTTTTGGCGAAAAATTTGATATGGCCTTCGTCAGCGTCTATTTTGTTCACCTTCCAGGAAAGTTTGGAAAAGGGATAATCCTTATAGGCGTAAATGTTGATGGCGGTAGTGCTGGCGGGCCACATGGGAATATCGATTAGCTCGCTTCCCCCGTTATACGGAAGCTTATTGGCGGGCACCGATGTATTAATGGTACAGTACATGGTCAGGTAAGCCGGGCAGGTAAAGATCATTTTATATTCTCCGCTGTTGGTCCCTACTTCTATACTGAACTTGCCCGATTTGTCCGTAACTGTTTCTTTTACTTTAAGATAGCCCTTGTACAGGGCTACGGTCACCCCGCCAAGCGGCTTTTTGGTAGGCTCGGCCTTAATGTTGCCCCAGAACTTCATGGTGCCGTCTTCCAGCAACTGGGCTTGTGCCGGGCTGCAGACAAGCGTCATGAACAGGAATAGGATCCTGACCGATAAGCGCATATGATGGATTGACCTCAGGAGACGAGGAAATATAACCTAAAGATAATGAATATTTTTCCGCCAGTCGGTGGATGCGGATTTGCCGCATCAAAACCCTTCGAAGGCACGAAGCGCTCCCTTGGAGAGTCCTTTGGACCGGGCTCCGCCCTGCCGGTCTTTTTTGTTTTACGCCCTCACCAT
>JBFLYZ010000033.1:0-39246 GCA_040756415.1 Bacteroidota bacterium | reverse complement strand
TGTATGCCCGGTAAGATACGACCGCGATGATGAGCATGAGTACAAACCCGGCAATACCCCCGTAAGTATAAAATGTCTGTTTCTGTATCTCCTGTTCGTGCCTTAATTGCTCGTTCCTTATTTTTTCCGCGCTCCTAATACTGTCTACCTGCTGCTGCTTTGCAAACTCCACCTGCATTTCCCTGCGGTTGATCTCCTCCCGCTTTTCGCCCAGGGAAATGCTGTCCTTGCACCGGTTGGCCGCCTCGATATGAACTATGGCATCCGCGGGCCGCTTCATATCCTTATACAGCTTTACCAGCACATCGTGCGCTTCTTTCTCCAGCCAGGTCAGTTTCAGCTCAACTGCAATGCTGAGCGCTTCTTTCAAAAAGGCCTCAGCGGAAGCGTATTTCTTTTTCTCATACAGTACGGTGCCCAGGTTTATCCTGGACAGGGCCGTTCCGCGCCTGTTCTGAAGCTGTTCGTATATCTGCAGGGCCTTGCTGTGAAATTCAAACGCTTTTTCGTATTGCCTGAGCGCCCCGTATACCCCTCCTATGTTTATAAAAGAATTGGCAAGCTGTGTTTTATCATCCAGCTTTTCGCGGAGCCGCAGGGCCTGGAGGTAATAATCGAGCGATTTCTCATACTCCTCCTGCTCAAAAAACACAGTACCGATATTATTGAGCGCGCTCGCCATCGTCTTTTCATTTCCCATGATCTTGCCGAAGCTGTAGGCCTGTAAATAATACTCCATGGCCTTCTCGTTATCATTCAGCACATTGAATACCATGCCGATATTGCCTGTAACGCTTGCCAGCCCGCCATAATCCTTCAGCTCCTGCTTTATCTGTTTATTTTTCTGGTAACATTCCAACGCTCGCTTATAGTCGCTCATCATATAAAACACAATGCCCATGTTGTTATAGGTAATGCCCGTTTGTTTTTTCAGCTTGTTCTTTTCGGAAACCTCCAGTGACCTGCGATAATACATCAGCGCCAGAGGATAATCCGACCTCAGGTAATGGCAATAACCGATTGCCGTTTGTGCCGCGCACATGTGCTTTAAACTGCCCAGCTTTTCCGCCAGCCCATAGGCCGTATTGGCGTAATGGAGTGCTGAATCAAGGTTTTCCGATTGGTATGCCTCCTGCAGCCGGATCCCGGCAATAACCTTATTCGTATCCTTTTCCGCGGCTAAAAACATCTTTTTCAGCGAATCTATCTTCGCGTTCTGCGCAAGCGGCCGCTTCGCAGTGATCATAATGCAAAGCAAAAGGAGAAAATACCGAACTGCAGTTCTCACTCGATAAAAATAACAATTGCGTTTAAATACAGCACGATTTACCATAAGTTACTTACCCCGTGTTAGGCGATGCCTGCCCTCGCGGGAGACACGTCCGACAGGCGGGCTGACCCGCACCTGAAACTGTGCACTACCTTCACTGAACTTGCAGGAGCGGGGGGAAAGACCTATTTTTGCCAAGTATAGCATTTCACTTTATTCTTCTCTTGTTTTAATCCATTATTCATATGAAAACACTTGCAACTCTGATTTTGATTTTATGTTTCTCAATGATAAACTCTCAGGACCTGAAGCCCTTCAGGGTGGATGGGAAAGGATATTGGGGGATTAAAGATGCAAATGGTGAAGTAATAGTATCTCCCCGGTATGATTTTATACAACAATATAATAAAAAAGTTCAATTTATAAATGGATTTGCCAAGGTACGCATAAGTGACAAATGGGGATATATTGATCAAACCGGAAAGGAAGTTATTCCTGTAAAATATCAAAGTGCGTATGATTTTAATGATGGATTAGCTGCGGTTAAATTGAATGAAATGTGGGGATACATTGATAAAACCGGAAAAGAAGTAATACCGATTAAATATGAAAATGCTTATCCCTTCGTAAAGGGAAATGCCCTCGCTGCTGTACAACTCAATGGTAAGTGGGGGTATATTGATAAAATGGGAAAAGTGGTAATACAGCTAAAATATGAAAAAGCTGAACAATTCTCAGAAGATTTGGCAATAGTTCAATTCAATGGAAAATGGGGAGTTATCAATTCAAGCGGAGTGAATGTGGCAGATCAAAAATATGACTACATCACATCATATGTGAATGAGGTTGCAAAAATTAAGCTAAATGGAAAATGGGGATATATTGATAAGCAAGGCAAGGAAATAATTGAACCGGTATACGATGATATAAGTGATTTTTATGAAGGGTTAGCCGCAGTCAGCATTAATGGAAAATGGGGGTTTATCAATGCGAAAGGTGAGATAATCATTGAATTAATATACGATTCTGCAAGTGGTTTTAGTCAGGGCCAGTCATTGGTTACACTTGGAAAAGAGGAATTTTTAATCAACAAGGAAGGCAAAAGAATCAAATAAAATAAATAATATTTTGCTCCAGGTATGCCCCTGGAAGCCCGGCCATTTGCGGAACAATCAGTATTTGCTTAGTCTTTTTAGTGCCTTATCCATGTATTTTTCAGAAGGAAGCAGGCTGCTTTGTATGCGCCTTGCGTAATGGATGCTGTCGAGTATCTCTTTCTGTTTCTCCTCTACCAGCAGCTTTTGCTCCGATATGATCTCGTTCGCCCTTTGCTTGGCCTGGTAAGCCCTGAATGAGATCACCGCCACGACCAGCATGAGCAGGAACCCGATTATACCGCCTATGGTATAGATACGCTGCTGCTGTATCTCCTGGTTGTGCCTGAGCTCCTCCTGCTTCATGCGCTCCATATTACGTATGCTGTCAGCCACCTGTTGCTTTTCAAATTCGTAATTCATTTCAATCTGAGTCTGCCTTTTGATATTCTCCTTGCTCGAAATGCTGTCGCTGGCCTCTACGAACCGCTTATAATACTTCAGGGCGAGGCCGTAGCGGCCGCTGCCCTCGTACAGCACGTAAAGGCTCTGGCAGGCCAGCCGCGCATCATCCAGCGCGCCTATGCTGTCACACAGCGAGAGGGACTGCAGCATATATCGTTCGGCCTGCTTTACATCGCCCATCGTGGCGTACAAGCCCCCGATGTTGTTCAGCCGTATCGCGATCCCGATGTTGTCTTTCAGCTCTTTTTTGATCTCCAGCGATTTTAAAAAATAGCTCAGTGCGGTTTGATAATCCCCTTTCCCTTTATAAATAACGCCTAAATTGCCGTAATGCCTCGAAATGCCCCAGCGGTCATTGACCTCCTCGGCCAGCTTCAGCGCCTTCAGATAGTATTCCAGGGCCTTGTCGGCATCGCCCTTGCTCTTATACGCGTTGCCGATGTTCCCGTACTTGATCGACAGGCTTTTTTTATCCCCCAGCTCCTCGGCTATTTTCAGGCCCCTGAAATGGTATTCCAGGGCCTTATCGTATTCGCCACGGTCGTGGAACACATTGGCGATATTGCCCAGGCTGACCGAGACCCCTTTCTTATCCCCGCTGTCTTCCCTGATCTTTAAGGCTTCGAACTGGTACGACAGCGCGGTGGCGTATTCGCCCTTCATCCAGTAGTAAACCCCCAACTGGCTCTTTATGCGGCCGGTGATGCTGCCGGTAAATGGCGCCAGCTTCTGATCGGCCGAGGCCAGCCTGGCGGCCAGTTCCAGGGCCTGCTTATCGAGCAGTATGGCCGTATCGGGATTCGTGTTACCCAGCTCCCAGGCCAGTTGGCTCAGCGCCCTGACCATATTGGTATCGCTCTTCAGCGCAGGCAGGACCTTGCGCAGCGAATCGGCCTTCCCGCTTTGAGCGGATGATGCACTTGTGAGATACAGCAGGAAAAGAAAAAAGTACAGGACAACGGGCTTCACCCGCTAAAAATAGCAATTGCGGTGGAATAACCGCCCACACCATACTGGTCCGCCCTTTTGAAAGATCCTCCTCCGGGAAGGATACATTGCAACGACCCGCGCATCCTGCCAGCGCTTTTACACACAATATCGCGCCTGATATTACGTTATCCCTTTGCATGAAGCGGCATTTCACCTGTTTTACCTGCCTGATCTTTATTTTTTATCCCGCGCCTGCGCAATTTGGCAGCCAGCAACTGGCCGCGCAAAGCAATCCCATTACCACGGCCGTTCCCTTTCTTTCCATCAGCCCCGACCCGCGCGCTGGAGCCCTGGGCGATGCGGGCGCAGCCACCACGCCCGATGTATGGAGCACGCACTGGAATGCCTCCAAACTGGCTTTCTCTGAAAAGACGGCAGGAGCCGGTCTTTCGTACACCCCGTGGATGCGCGCCCTCGTACCCGATATCGATATGATCTATATCAGCGCGTTCATCAAACCGCATGCCCGCGGGGCGCTCTCGGCCTCTTTCCGCTATTACAGCCTGGGCAGGAACGCTGCGCGTAACATCGCTGGCGCCACCGCTGGCCAGGCAGGGCCCTTCCATTGGGCGGGTGATATCAGCTATGCCCTGCTGGTCTCCCAGCGCTTATCTGTAGCTGCCGGGTTTCGCTACATCTACAGCGATCTTACCAATGGCATCCTGTTCAACGGTACGGCCACCCGGGCGGGAGTATCCCTTGCGGCCGACCTTTCAGCTAACTACCGCAGGCGAGGAGCCCTCTTTGCAAAGCCGGCCATCTTTTCAAGCGGCATCGCTGTAAGTAATTTGGGGAACAAGATTTCTTACACCTCCGGCCCGGGTGACTTTATTCCTGCCAACCTGCGCCTGGGCCAGGCAGCCGACCTGTTGATCGATGCGGCAAATACCCTCTCCTTTTGCCTGGACCTGAACAAGCTGCTTGTCCCTACACCGCCCCATTATTACGCCACGTCAACCGGGTACGTCATAGCAGCCGGAAAAGATCCAGATGTCAGCGCCTGGAAAGGCGCGCTGCAATCATTTCATGACGCACCGGGAGGAGTGCGTGAAGAGCTGAACGAGATCATGATCTGCGGTGGACTGGAGTACTGGCACGGCAGCCCCAGGCTGCTCGCTGTGCGAACGGGTTATTTTTACGAGGCGCGCACAAAAGGCGACCGGAAATACTTTACGTTCGGGATCGGCATCCGCTTCATGTCCTTCGGACTTGATTTTTCATACATCGTACCGAAAAAGCAGAACAACCCCCTGCAGAATACCCTGCGCTTCGCCCTGTCTTTCGACCTGGACCGAAAACCCGCCAGCGACAGGAAGACCGACACGTGAAATCATTGCATCACCACCTTTTCTGTTCTGCTTGCTCCATCGCGCCCGTAAATGCGCAGGAGCCAGATGCCCCGCGGCAGGGTCAGCCGGTAAATATCCTCATCGGAGCGGTAAACCCCCGCCCGCTCTCCCGATGCGGAATACACCTCTATATGCATGGGCAATACCACCCCGCGTATGGTAATTTCTCCTGAAGAGGGATTGGGGCCAATAAAGAAACTGCGGCCGGGCGCATGCTCATCCGCTGACAGGTATTGGGCCTGGCTCACCTTGTGCACATAGGCATCCAGGCTGCCGGCCGCGCTGAGCATATATATTCCTGATCCCGGATCAAAATCCACGTTGTGCATAAAATATCCCGCAGTATAAACGGTGCTCCAGTTATCGAGCGCCAGCGTAAGTCCCGCGCTGACGCTGCCCAGCGCCTGGGCCCAATTGAAATTGCCTGCCGCGTCCAGGCGGCTGATATAGGCCGATTCCGTGCCGTTGTTTCCCGTGGGCGAGAGATAAAAGCTGCCGGTGCCGGGATCGAAATCGGTAGTTCCGAAGAATTTACCGGTGGTGTACACATTGCCTGAATGATCCACCCCGATGCCGTGGCCCGAAGCCATTTCCGCATCTCCGAATTTTCTTGCCCATACAAAACTGCCGCTGGCATCGAGCTTGCTCACAAACGCTGCCGCGTGCCAGGCCGTACTTGTGGCATTCAGCAAGTACGACCCCGCACCCGGATCAAAATCTACCGTTCCGTAAAAACTACCCGTAGTATATACATTGCCCGGTCCGTCAACCGCGATCGCGCGGGCCTCTTCGCACGATGCGCCACCGATCTGCCTGGCCCAGGAGAAGTTGCCTGCCCCATCCAGCTTGCTGATAAAAATATCGGATGCGCCCCCGGCCGCGCTGAGCGTATAGATCCCGTTTCCCGGATCGAAATCGGCTATGCCGCGGAAAAACCCGCAACTGTACACATTGCCCGCTGCATCGAGCGCCAGGGAATTGGCCTGTTCGCCCGAGCTGCCGCCCAGTTGCGCGGCCCATACCAGGCTGCCCGAAGCGCTCAGCTTGCAGATGAACGCATCTTCGCTGCCCGCGCTGGTCAGGTTCACTATGCCGCTGCCCGGGTCGAAATCGACCGTAGAAAGAAAACTGCCCGCTATATAAATGTTCCCTGCAGGATCGACCGTTATGGCATTGCCTTCGTCCCAAAGGCTTCCGCCCATTTGCCTGGCCCAGATAAGATTTCCGAAAGCATCGAGCCTGAGCACAAAAATATCCCAGCAGCCGGCCGCCACCAGGTTAAATACGCCCGGCCCCGGATCCATATCGGCCGTATCAGAAAAGCGCCCGGTGATATATACGTTCCCCGTCTTGTCAACCGCCACGCTGTTCGCCACATCGGGCGAACGGTTGTTGCCCAACTGCCGGGCCCACACCAGGTTCCCGCCCGTATCCAGTTTGGCGATATAGGCATCGCAGGCATTCACCGATGTGAAAACATAGCTGCCGGGGCCGGGGTCGAGATCGGCAACCCCGGTAAAATAACCCGCGGCATAAACATGACCGCGATCATCGGTCGCCACTGAAGTGCAGGCCTCTTCTGAACTGCCGCCCAACTGTTTTGCCCAGGTGAAGCCGGGCTGCGCGAAGCCCTGCAGGGCTGCCCACCCAACAAAAACAAAAAATAAAAACGTGTTACGGAAAAAAGTAGAGCTTTTCATTGAGTCCCGGTTTTTGATCAGGCGGCACAATTACGGCTCAAAGTTATTTCATGCCCCTGCCTTTGCGCCAGATTTTCGCTGACGGAGGATTTGGCATCGCTTAGCGGGGAAAATTATTTTCCCACCCATCGATCGCAGCCTTACTCGTCATGGCATGCCGGTACGCATGGTGTCATTGGCCCGCGGAGGCTCTTCCCGGGGCGATACCTTATCCTTGTTCAGGCTGTCGATGCGTTCCATGACATCCGGTCCGCGTTCGGCATTGGTACAGGCGCTGAGCGGAATAATTAACAGGTTTAAAAAGACGATTGCTTTCAGAACGGTTTTCATCGTTATCACTTTTACCGGCAGCAAGGCCATAAACATGCCAATGCGCTTCAATGAGAATTGCGATGCCAGGCGCGAACAGGTTGAGTAGAAACTTCCCTTTAGCGGGGAAAAGCGCCAGCCCCAACACGTCCGGAAACAGGAATCGGCTGAAGACAAGCGCATCGGCCTCAAGACAGGATTAATATTTTTATGGACCTGGATAGTTCAGGCAGGAGACTCCCGGATGGTTTCTCCTCAGAAAAAGGCGGCAGTACGCTCAGTTCCTGGGCAGCCAAACCGTAAACTTGCTGCCCTTGCCCTTCTCGCTCTCGAGGCTGATCTTTCCGCCCAGCCTTTCTACGCCTTTTTTAACCAGGTACAGCCCCAGCCCCGAGCCCTTGGCCTCCTGCGTAGCCCTGAAGTACATATCGAAGACCCTCGGCTGCATGACTTCATCGATACCGATGCCGTTATCCTCGAAAATGGCTTTGATCCCCGTTCCGTTTTCCATGACGGTGATCTTTAACTCCGGGTTGGCGATATTCAGCTTGCGGTACTTCACCGCGTTCTCGATCATATTCTGCATCACCGATTCAACGATCAGTTTGCTGGATACAAATTCTTTTTTCAGCTCCACCTTCTGGAAGATGTTCATTTGCGAAAACCCGTCATAGTTGGCAAAGCGCTTCATCGTATCGGTGATCAGTTCAGCAAAATCGATCCTGTCACCGAAGCTGCCCGCATCCTTTATGGTCATGCTCTTGGCAAGTCCCACCAGGGTGGCATCCAGCTTTTTAGCTGAGGCATCGATCATATCAACATAATCGGAGAGCTGATCGGCCCTTTGTTCGGCCTTGCTGAGCTGGGTGAGGCCGATGATGGATGCCAGCGGGCCCCTCAGGTCATGCGAAACCTTATAGATAAACGTTTCCAGCTCTTTGTTGGCCGCTTTCAGCTTCTCTTCGGCCATCTTCTGCGAGGTGATATCCCAGTTGACACCGATCATATTGACAGGACGGCCATCCGGATCGCGCACCACCATGGCATGCGCCTGAACATAACGCAGCTTGCCTTCCGGAAGCAACACGCGGAAAGTAACGTGAAACTCCTCCCTGCCGCTGAGCGCAGCCTCCATCCTCGACCGCAAAAGCGGCATATCATCCGGATGCATAATACTGCACATGAACGCAACCGGATCAGTAACCGTTTCACGGCTCACCTCATATAAAGCGTACATATTGTCATCCCAGGTAAGGGCATAGCTGTCCAGGTGCAGGTCGAATATGCCTATGTGCGCTGACTTCGTAGCGAGCAGCAGGCGCTGCGATAGCCTGTTGAGCTCCTCTTCAGCGCGCTTTTCCTCGGTCACATCCTGTATGGTGCCGTAGATGCGGCAAGCCTGCCCGTCTTCGCTGAGCTCCGCGCTGTTCTGCGAAGCTACATACAGCATACTGCCATCCTGCCTGATCACCCGGTAATGGAAAGGGTCGCGGTCGCAGAACAAGGCCGCGCTTTCAATGCGCTGCCTCACCAACTGAACATCATCCGCATGAACGCAGGAAAGGAATTGCTCTACCGAAGGCCCAACCTCCCCCGGTTCGAAACCCAGTATACGGTATGTCTCGTCCGACCAGGTGCTGCGCTGGTTAAGCAGGTCTACTTCCCAGTTGCCCATACGGCCGATCAGTTGGGCCTCTTTCAGCCTCTCCTCGCTCCGCTCCAGTTCGTTCTTGATGCGGATCAGTTCGAACGTATTCTTTTCCAGTTTGAACTCGAACGCTTTACGCTCGGTGATATCCGTGCGTATGGTCAAATACTGGTAAGGTTTGCCTTCTTCACCGATAAAGGGCACGATGGTCGTGTCCACCCAATAAATGCTTCCATCCTTCGCTTTGTTACGGATCTCGCCCCTCCATACATTACCGCCCGAAATGGTGGTCCACATGCTGCGGAAGAATTCCTTTGAATGATACCCTGAATTGATGATCCGGTGGTCCTTCCCGATCAGCTCTTCGCTTCCATACTTGGATGTCCTGCAAAAATTATCATTGACATGCCGGATGATGCCTTTATGATCAGTGACGGACACGATACACGACTCATCCAGGGCGTGCTTGTAATCCGAAATGCGCTTGACGCTTTCCCTTAGCCTTTCCTCGGCCGCCTTACGCGAAGTAATGTCGGTGAGCAGGCCGCGCAGACGCACCATACATCCGCGGGTATCATAAAGCCCTTCGCCCCTGAGCTCGACCCATACCGTTCTGCCTGAATCGGGCCGGATGATCCGGAACTGGAGATCGTTAAGCAACCCTCTGTTCGAAGGAGCGAGCAAACTCTTTATATTGGCCCTGTCTTCGGGATGCACATAGGCCGCCATGATCTCAGATACGTTTTTATTATCGATATCTATTCCAAGAATGTTCCGGGCGCTGGATGAAAAACGTACAAGACCCGTGGTGAAATCCATGTCCATGGCCACCATAAGCCCGGCTTCCAGCACCATGCGAAGATGCTGCTCGTTCTCTTCAAGGGCGACTAGTGTTTTGCGCTGCTCATACTCCATGCTGGCAAAATAGACCCCGCTGACGATGATCACCCCTGAAAGAACAACGATATTGGCCAGGGCAAGGATGGAAAGCCCGAAATTGGTATCATACAGCCCCATTTCCTGGCCCTTCAGCCTGAACCATCCGAGCACAAGAGGAACAAGCACTGCAAAAGGCAGAATCAGCCGCACCGTTTTGCCGGCACGGCTATCGCTTGAAAGCAGATTGATCGTACGGCTGTTATGATTCAGCGCGAACAGGGCGGCACTCAGCAAAAAGAAAAGAATACAGGATCGAAAGGAAGGAGTGATTATATCATAAGCCCCCCTGAACAGATCGGCATTATAAATGTATTCGGCAAAGGTGATAAGCACAATGATCAGCACCAGGGTATTGAGCGTCAAAACCAGGCGCTGCGACAGCCTCCAGGCATGAAGCACAAACGCAGCGCTGATCAACAGCACGCCAGTGGCAGAAGCTATGGATATTCGCCACTTATCAAACAGCTCGTACACTTTCAGGCCATCCAGTAATCCCAGGCAGGCCAGCACCGAAGAGGCCAGGCAGAGCAGGGTCACGATCTGCGCGGCTGCCCTTGTGACGGCCACGCGCGAGACCAATATCAATGATGCGCCCAGCAAACCGAAGCAAATGGCCGAAAGGCTTCCGATACCGGAATAATCTTTAACAGGCAGGGAAAACAGACCGAAATGAATGATTGCAGATGCCAGCACTACCAATGCACCAGTCATCCTTGAGAAAATGTAAAAACCCTTCCCCGTCTCTGAATTGTTGTTCATTATCTTACAAAAGAATGAAGACCGCTCACAGCCGGTACGGTAAAACCCCTGGAGCGCTTACGCATGTAAGATTTTCAATGAAAACGTTAATCTGATTAGAGAAAGAAGGGTAATTATAAGTCAATAACCAATTTGCTGGTATACAGTGTATTGGCTGACCTTATAACCAGGAAATAAAGGCCCGCAGGGTAGGGAAAAAGGTCTATGCCGGCCTTGCCGTCCGTACTTTGAACATGAAGCGTGGATAAAAGCTGGCCCGTGCCGGTGTAAAGGCTTATTGCTAAGTCCAGCGCAACATCATCGGGAAGACAGATCTGAACGCGGTCTTTTGCTGGATTAGGCCATACCGAAAAGGAAAGCACCGGTCCGGACCCATTCACCGATGAAGGCGCGCCCGCGCAAAGCGGCTCTTCATACCCGAATGCATTGTCGGGGCATGGGCTGCTGTTGATGATCAGCCCGGTACCGGCATCGAGCGTAAAGATGGTAGGGGTGCTGCCGCTGAAGCCTCTGAACGTATACTCACCGTTAGGGTTGATGCTGTAGCAGTCAAGGTAAAGACCTGGAGAAATACCGTTAAGCACGGCCACGGTGCTGTGGGTGCCATTCGTATAGTCTATCTTTTCCAGCTTGAACAGGTTATTATCTTCCCACAGGCCGTATACAGCCGAATCCGTAAGGCTGTATTTATGTGCCGAAACATTATCCGGGAATGGATTGTCGTAAACCACATTGCCGGAGGCAATATCCAGCGCTTTCAGGCGCGGGCCGGTGGGAGTTTGCGCCTTAAAGATATAGCGCTGCCTGGCCACATCGAGACTCACATTACCTATGAAGGTCGCAGTGGCGCCCGGGATCTGCGAGATGACGGTGATCGCTCCCGAAGCCGGATCGATCTTCATGAAATAATGCGTGGTGCCCGCGAAGCGTATGCCATAAAGAGCGGAATCCGCGCAGTTATACTCAATGCCAGCGATCTGTGCGTTGAGCTGCGCGCTATAGACCACAGCCCCGGTGCCCAGGTCGATCGTTATAAAATAATAATTCGAATTCCACAACACTCCGTAATGGTAGTAATTACTGTCGGTATTAAGGGCTGAAATATCGCCCGCCATGAAACCCGTCATATTGGGCAGGATGGCTATGTTGGTCCGGGTGCCCGTTGTCGCATCCATTTTTACGAAGCGATAAACAGAGTTGGCCTGGTCCTCCCAGATTGCAAAAGGCGTGTTCTGCCCGCTCAGGCTGAGCGAAAGCAGCACCGCTGCCGTGCAATAAATACCTTTCATATTTTAAAGGTATGGATTTGACGCGAAACTTCTTAATTTTGGATAAACCTATCCAACTGATGAAAAATTTTATCCTCTTCCTTTTTCTGCCGGCCGGTTGTACGCTGTTCTGCCAGAGTTCGGAGGGCCCGCTGAACCCGAGCTCGGCCGCCAATACCTCCTGCCCTTTCGCATTCAGCAGCCCGACCGATTACCTTCCGGCCGGCAATATATTCGCCAGCGATAACGTGTATGCCACCGCTTCGCATTGCGATTGCTGCGACATGAACACGCGCTGCCTCGAAGCTGCCAATTTCGGATTTTCTATCCCGGCAACGGCTACCATCGATGGGATCGTGGTAGAGATAGAAAAAAAAGCAAGCGCCAACAGCATGGTGCAGGACAATGGCGTGCGCATCATCAAGGGAGGAGTGACGACCGGCACCGACCAGGCTACCCCGGCCAACTGGCCTTTTATCGATACCTACTCCACCTATGGAGGACCTGCCTACCTCTGGGGCACTACCTGGACGCCAGCGGACATCAATGCCGCCAACTTCGGGATCGCTTTCGCCTCCATCAGCTATACTTGTTTCGGCAACGGCACACCGGTGATCTCATCCATCGATCATATCCGCATTACAGTCTACTACACCGATATGACCACCGGCATGTCCTCCGTTTCTTCTGACGTGCCGCTTGATGTGCATGTCTCATCGGGCCAGTTGCGGATCACCGCCCCCAGCGATGGAATGCTTAAGCTGACCAGCCTGCTCGGGCAGGAAGCGGGATGCTGGAAACTGAACGCGGGCGGGCACAGCATCGCTTTGGCCGCAGTACGGCCAGGGATCTATACCTGCGTCTATTATACCAGCGGAACTGTTATCGTGAGAAAACTGCTGATCGAATGAGGGCGACCGCGCCATTCCTCATGCGCGAAAGCCGATGATCAGCACATCGTCTACCTGCTCGAGGTTGCCTTTCCATTCAGTAAAGGTCCGGTCAAGCAGCTTTTTCTGCTCATTCATCGGCAAGGCGCTGTTCCCTGCCAGCAGCGCCTGCAGGGGTTTGTACTTGAACTTCTTCCCGTCCTTTCCCCCGAACTGGTCGGCATAGCCGTCAGTGAACAGGTAAATGCAATCGCCTTTTTGAACGCTTATGCTCTGTTTTCTGAAAGGCAGGCTGTCACCGGCCGTGATGCCTATGGGCTGCTTATCGGCCTTGAGCTCTTCAACGGCCTTGCCGCGTACAACCCACAGCGGGTTGTTCGCGCCAGCGTAATCCAGCTTCCCGCTGCTCTTTTCCATGCTGATGAGGGAAATATCCATGCCGTCCCTGGTCTCGCTGCCGCCCCCCTGCTTCAGGGCCTTCATGATCTTTTCGCGTAAATGGCCCAGAATCTCATCGGGCGACACCACGCCTTTCTCCATTACTATCTCGTTCAGGAAAGCATTGCCGATCATGCTCATAAAGGCGCCCGGCACGCCATGGCCCGTACAGTCGGCAGCGGCCAAAACAATACGGCCGTTCTTCTCTCCTACCCAGTAAAAATCACCGCTCACGATATCCTTGGGCCGGTACAGCACGAATGATTCAGGAAAAAGACTGCTGAACTCCGCTGGCTCGGGAAGTATGGCCTCCTGTATGCGCTTGGCATAGTTGATACTGTCGACTATATCCTTGTTCTTCTCCTCGATGATCCGGTTCTTCTCTTCCAGCTTGGCGGCCAGGTTCTTTTTGGTCTTGTACCGGCTGAATACGACCACTCCCAGCAGGCCCACCATGCCGAAAGTGATGAAGAAAAAATTACGGTGGCTCTGCTTGTAGCAAACGAACTCTTCGCTGCCATGGCCGCTGAAGATCCCGCGCAGCGAGTGATCGACATGGTACAGGCTGTCGGCCTCATGCCCGTATGCGCAGGCCAGCCCGGCAACAAGCAGAAGGGGTAGTACGATACTTTTTTTCATGGTAAAACCTTTTATATCCTGACTCCCATAAGCAGCATGTCATCGACCTGTTCCAGGCCTCCTTTCCACTTCTCGATAATACCGTTCATGTGCTGCTTTTGCCTGAACATGGGCTGCGAGACGACCGACAGCAACTGCTCTTTCATGCGTGAGTACTTGAACTTCTTCCCGTCAGGGCCGCCAAACTGATCGGCATAGCCGTCACTGAAAATATAAATGCAATCGTCTTTTTGCAGCGCAATCTCGTGGTTGGTGAACGGTTTCGGGTCGACATCGTACATGCCTCCTATCGCCTGTTTATCGGCCCTGATCTCGATCAGCTCCTTGTTCCGGATCAGGTAAAGCGGGTTGTTGGCGCCCGCAAACTGCAGCTTCATTTCCTTCCGGTTGAGCAGGCATACCGAGATATCCATGCCATCGTTCACCAGGTTATGCGAGTACTTGTTGCTGAACAGGAAGCGCACCTCGGTATTGAGCGTGTCGAGTATTTCGGAAGGCGTGAGGTAAAGGCGGCTGTTGAGGATAAAGTTGAGGGTATTGTGGCCCACAATGCTCATGAACGCGCCCGGCACCCCGTGACCGGTGCAATCGACCGAGGCGAAATACACATTGGGCCCCTGGGGGAACATCCAGTAGAAATCACCGCTCACGATGTCCTTGGGCTTATACAGGATGAAACAATCCTTCAGGTGTTCGTAGACCAGGTCGTCAGGCGGGAGAATGGCCGTCTGGAGATGCTGCGCGTAGCGTATGCTGTCGGTGATGTCCTTGTTCTTCTCTTCAATGATGCTTTTCTGCCGCGAGATCTCGGCTGCGGTCTTTTTCTTCTGGTAATAGCTGCGGTAAACGATCATAGCCAGCGCCAGCACCAGCGCAAAAGCGATGAGGAACATGTTCAGCCGCATGGCCTGCTGTTTGAGCTCCGAATCCTTTTCCAGTAGCGCTTTGTCCTTTTCCGCGGCATCGAAACGGGCCTGCATTTCGGCCGTCTGCGCTGCCGTTTCCTCGTTAAAGATGGAATCGCGCAGGTCAGCGAACAGCTTGAGGTATTTGTAGGCGCTATCGGCCCTGCCCATCGCAAAATAAGAATCGGAAAGGTAGCGGCTGATTTCGCTCACGTTATCGCGGGCGTTGATCTCCCTGGCGGCCTGGAGCGCCTTGTAATGAAAAAGCAGGGCATCGCTGGGCCGGCCCAGCGCGTCCTTGGCAAGCCCGCACTGGGCATAGGTAAGGGCCATTACGTACTTATTGCCTACTTTCTCCGCCAGGGGCAGCACCGACTGAAAGATATCCTCCGCTTTCAAAGCGTCTCCCCCGGAGAGCAGCGCGCTGCCGGTATTGACCATGCACACTACATATTCCATTTCCTTCCCCGCCTTTTTGAAGATGCCCGCAGCACGCTGAAAATACTCTATGGATTCGGCATACTTTCCCTGCGCGCTGTACGCGTTACCCAGGCCAACGAGTATAGCCCCTGTAGTTCCCTCGCTCCCCGACTTTTCAGCGCTGGCCAGGGCCATGCGGTAGTACCTGAACATGTTGGCCGTATCCTTACGGGCCAGGTAAATATTGCCTATGGAATTGGCGCTGTTGGCCATACCCTTATAGTATTTGACCTCATCGAACAGGGCATACGACTTCATCAGGGCCTCAAAGGCCCTGGTATAGTTGCCATTGCCGTTGTACACGTTACCCAGGCGGTAATAGGCGTCAGCGATCAACTGCTTATTGCCCAGCTTTTCGGCCAGGGCTATAGCCTGTTTGCAATAGTCAAGCGACTTTTCCGTTTCCCGGCTTTGGTAGTAGTGGCTGATCTGGATCAGCACGCTTACCCGCTCACTGTCGCTGGTACGGGGAAGCAGCTCCAGCAAACTGTCGATCTTCGGCCCGGCCGGAAGAGGGCTTGCGGTGATAAACAGGAGGAAGAACAGTATACCTTTGCGAAAGGGATTTTTCATCACGCGTTTGCAGAAGATCAAATATATGAATTACTGATATTTATCAGGCCCCTTCTGACAATTTTGTGACAATTAAGCAGGCCGGAAAGGAGAAATTTGTGTGCTGAATGAACCGCGTAAGGACCATAGCTTTCACACACCGCAATTCAGATGTGCATTTCATCGGGCGCTTTCATCTCGAGCAGCCCGGCTTACTAACCGTGCTCGAACGGGTAAAAAGCGCTACCGGCATAGCGGAGCTCATGTACCTTTCCACCTGCAACCGGGTGGAATTCGTTTTTGTCACGGAAGGGGATACGGATGCCGCCTTTATGCAGCGCTTTTTCAATGCCTTCAATCCTTCCTGGACCCCTGAAGAGATCGGTCAGGCGGTAAGCTCAGCGCAGGTGCTCCAGGGCCCGGATGCCGTGCAGCATTTTTTCAAGGTAGCCTCTTCGCTCGATTCGATGGTGGTGGGCGAGCGCGAGATCATCACCCAACTGCGCAGCGCCTACGAGTTCTGCAGGGAGAACGGCCTTACGGGCGATACCCTTCGACTGCTCGCGCAAAAAGCCATTGAGTGCGCCAAAGAAGTGTACACGCAGACCAATATCGCTAAAAATCCCGTTTCAGTTGTTTCGCTTGCCTACCGCAAGCTGCGTTCGCTCAACGTAAGGCTGGACGCCCGTTTCCTGATCATCGGTGCGGGGGTGACCAATACCACCATGGCCAAATACCTGCGCAAGCACGGCTTTCATAATTTCACGGTGTTCAACCGCACGCTTGCCAATGGGGAGAAGCTGGCCGCAGCGCTGGGCGGGACCGCCTGCCCGCTCGCATCGCTCAGGGACCATACCGGAGGGTTTGATGTGATCATCACCTGCACCGGTTCGGGAGAAAAGATCATTACAAAAGATATTTACCGCGCCCTTGCTGCTGGCGACAAAGGAAGAAAAGCGGTGGTCGACCTGGCCGTGCCCAGCGACCTGGACGAAGACATACCGCAGTTATTCGATGTACACCTGATTTCGGTTAGCAGCCTCCAGGAGATAGCCAGGAAGAACCTGAAGGAGCGCGAAAAAGAACTGGCCGCCTGCGAACGCATTATCCGGTCGAACATGGCCGAGTTCCGGAAGGATTTCAGGGAAAGAAAAGTGGAGCTGGCCATGAGCCAGGTTCCGAAAAAGGTAAAAGAGATACGCGAAACGGCCGTCAGGGAAGTGTTTGCAAAGGATATAGAGCGACTGGACGAACGCTCGCGCGAGACCCTGGATAAGGTTATCGCCTATCTTGAAAAGAAATACATCAGCGTGCCGATGAAAATGGCGAAGGAAATTCTTATCGAAGACCCTTCAGCCGAATGACCATACTTCCTCTTTCCGCGTAAAGGGAATACTCCATGTCAGAAAAGATCATCATAGGAAGCAGGGGCAGCGACCTGGCCCTCTGGCAGGCTGAGTTCGTGCGCGGAGAGCTCAAACGCATAGGCCTGGAGGCGGAGATCCGTATCATCAAGACCAAAGGCGACCTGGTGCAGTTGAGCTGGGACAAGATCGAAGGCAAGGGATTTTTCACGAAAGAGATAGAAGACGCCCTGCTCAACAGGGAGATCGACCTGGCCGTGCATTCGCATAAAGACCTGCCTACCGATGCTCCCCCGAGGCTGGTGATCGCTGCCGTATCCCAGCGTGAAGACCCGCGCGAGCTGCTGCTGATCAATAAAAACGCGGTGGATGAGCGCATGCGCTTTTCGCTGAAGGCCAATGCCGTGACAGGCACCTCATCGGCACGCAGGAAATCGCAGCTCCTGGCCTGGAGGCCCGACCTGAAGCTGAGCGACCTGAGGGGCAACGTACCCACGCGCATACAAAAGCTGCGCGATAAGGAATACGATGCCATACTGATCGCCTACGCTGGCGTGTCGCGCCTGGGTATTGACCTCAGCGGCTTCCATGCGGAGCTGCTGGACGCGCAGGAGTTCATACCGGCTCCCGCACAGGGCGTGCTGGCCCTGCAGGTCAGGGAGAACGACAGCCGGCTGATCGACAAACTGAAAGCCATCACGAACCGGGAGGTAGAAGGCGCCATTGCTGTCGAACGCAGGGTGATGAACCTCTTCCAGGGAGGCTGCCAGCTTCCGCTGGGGGTGCTGTGCGAACAGGAAGAGAATGAGGAGGGCGAAAAAAGATTCACCGTGCGGGTGGCCAAGGCCGAAAAGTGGGACAGCCTGCCCCGGTATTTTTATTTCGAATCCAAACGCGCTGAAGGTCTCGCGGAAAAGATCGTGGAGCGCATACGCTCATCGGCTCCCGCCACCGTATTCATTACGCGCGATGAGAAGAAGAACGATCTCTTCAAACGCTGCCTGGAAGGCAACGGCTATACGGTATTCTGCCGCTCACTGATCGAGGTACGGCCGGTTCCCATGCGCAACTACAGGAAATGCGACTGGGTCTTCTTCTCGAGCAGGAACGCGGTGAAGTATTTCTTCGAGCAGAACCCTGACGTGGAAGGGGTCAGGTTCGGTGCGGTGGGCAAGTCCACTGCCGAGGAGCTGCGCAGGTACGGCAAGCGGGCCGAGTTCATCGGCAGCTCGGACGATACGCGTATGACCGGCAAAAAATTCTCGGCCCTGGTGGGAAACAAAACCGTTCTTTTCCCCCAGGCCAAGGTCAGCATGAAGACCATCCAGTTGCAGTTGCCCAGGAAAGAAAACGTGATCGACCTGGTGGTGTATGAAACGGTAAAGAACCCGGTCGGGAACGAGCTGCCGGTAAACGATTGCGGCATACTGGTGTTCACCAGCCCTTCGAACGTGGAGACCTTCTTCGAGAAGTTCAAGGTACAGGGACAGAAGATCATCGCCATGGGCGATGCCACAGCCAATGCCCTTGCGCGCAAAGGCGTCAAAGCCAATAAGCAGCCGGTTTCCTTTGACGACCTGGGACTGCTGCAGGCGGTATTCAGCATTTCATAAACAGAACCATGAAGATCAGACCCAGAAGATTACGCAACAACGCCATTATCCGCGAGCTGGCGGCCGAGACCCGCTTATCCAGGGATATGTTCATCTATCCTTATTTTATCGTGCCTGGCAAAAAACAGGTGCATCCCATACAGGCCATGCCGGGCATCAACCATTTTTCAGTGGACGAACTGCTGAAGGATGCGGAGAAAGGACTGAAGCACGGGGTCAACAAGCTGCTGCTTTTTGGCGTGGGCGAGGAGAAGACCAAAGATGCGAGCTCTTCGTATGGCACCGGCTCGGTGGTGGTAAAAGCCATAAAGGAGCTCAAAAAGAATTTCGGGCAGGACCTTTACCTGATCACGGATGTGTGCGTATGCGCGTATACCACGCACGGGCACTGCGGCATACTGGATGGGGACCACGTGCACAATGATGCATCGGTGGAGGTGATCGCCAAAATGGCCCTGGCCCACGCGCAGGCCGGGGCCGACATGGTAGCCCCCTCCGACATGATGGACGGGCGCGTGGGAGCCATACGCGAGCTGCTGGACCGGAAGGGATTCGAGGATACGGGCATCATGTCGTACGCCATCAAGTTCGCATCGTCTTATTACGGTCCTTTCCGGGAGGCGGCCGATTCGGCTCCCGAAAAGGGCGACCGCAAAAGCTACCAGATGGACCTGCGCAACGGGCGCGAGGCGCTGAAAGAAGGATTGCTTGACGAACAGGAAGGGGCCGACATACTGATGGTGAAGCCCGCCCTTGCGTACCTTGACGTGATCTCCACCCTGCGGGCCAATACCCTGCTGCCGGTAGCCTGCTATAATGTTTCAGGCGAATACTCCATGGTCAAGGCCGCTGCGGGCAGGGGATGGATAGACGAACAGAAGATCGTGATGGAGAACATGCACGCCTTTGCGCGCGCGGGTGCCGGCATCATCATTTCGTATCATACAAGAACCATTCTCGAAGAAAACTGGATATAAATGCGATCGGTCATTTTTATTACCGCCTGCATCTGCCTGTTACATCCCCTGTTCGGGCAAAATGCCGAAAAACACTATCAGCAAAGCCTGCTTAAAATAAAAGAGAAGGGCTATACCGAAGCGCTGACGCTGATCGACAAGGCCATTGCCGAAAACCCGGACAGCGCGAAATATTTCTATACCCGCGCAATCATCTGCAGCGCGCTGGGCATGTGGCAGCAATTCTACAAGGATGTCGATCACGCCATTTATCTTAAAAAAGATTATGCGGAAGCCTACCTGCTGCGGGCCGGCATACTCAAAGATGCCGGGCAGTTCTACGATGCCATTAAAGATGCCAACATGGCCATTATGCTGGCGCCCAATGATAGTATAAGGTACTGGTCTTATTGCGCACGGGGCAATGCCAAATGGTCAATGAACAAGCCGCAGGAAGCATACGAAGATTACCTGGAATGCCTGAAGATCGACAGCCTGGATCCCGCTGCGTACTGGGGCATTGGAAATTGCCTGGATGATATGGGTAAGCCCGCAGAGGCCATACAGTTTCTTCTTAAGGCCTTTGCCCTTGATACCACCACGCTGGGGCCACTGATCAGCGTATCGTACCAGTTGGGTGTTATGGGAGATCATTCCGCTGCCATCACTTATGCGACCAGGGTCATTGATAAGGATCCGGGCGTCAAAAGCAAGAGCTACGCCTATAATAACCGCGGATATTCAAAGATGAAGCTGGGTGATTACAAAGGCGCGCGGGAGGATATCAATAAATCCATACAGCTCAACCCCTATAATCCTTACGCGTATCGTAACCGCGCGCTGGTCTATATTGAGCTGAAGAAGCACAAAAAAGCCTGTAAAGACCTGGATAAGGCATTGGAGCTCGGTTTTACAGTACGGTATGGCAACGAGGTCATTGAGCTGCAGAACAAATACTGCAGGTGATCAAAACAGAAACACCATCGGGCAAAGTAATCCCAGGGCAAATCCAGCGTACACTTCGGCCGGGCGGTGCGCCTCCAGCGTAAGCCGGGCATAACCCACTATACCCGCCACCAGGAAGAGCAGGGGCAGCACCACCGCTGCGGGAGTATTGAACAGCGAGCACAGGATAATGGCCATGCCCGTGATCCCTCCTATGCCGATCATATGCGCGCTGATCTTCCAGAACACATTGATGATGATGGTGAGCGTGATGGAAATGATGGCGATGAGCATGAGCAGCTTGAGCGTTGAAGACACCTCGGCCTCGTGCAGGAGGTAATACTGCGAAAAATAAAAGATGGCCGTGATCAGCAGGGGAAGCCTGCGCTCCTCGCGGGTATGCATATCGAGGCTGCGTATGATCTTCAGGCGAAGCAGGATAAACGCGTTGAGCACCGGCAGCACGAAGGTGAAGCAAAGCGTCATGATGACCAGCGTACGCTTGATCTCGAAAGGAAGAAAATAGGAAGCGTGCTTGTCGAGATAGAAAAAGAGGAAGAGGCCGTAGGTCGGCATCAGGAGGGGGTGGAAGAGATAGGAAATGATCGTAGCGATGCGCCTTTCCATCAGAGCTGCTTGCGCAGTCGCGCAACCGGGATTTCGAGCATCTCGCGGTACTTGGCCACTGTTCTGCGGGCGATCGTGTACCCTTTGTCCTTCAGGATCTGGGTCAGCTCATCATCGGTCAGGGGCTTGCGTTTGTTTTCCGCCTCAATGGCATCTTTCATGATCTTCTTCACCTCGCGCGATGAGACCTCCTCACCGGCATCGGTGGAAATGGATTCGGAAAAGAACGATTTGAGCAGAAAGGTGCCGAAAGGCGTTTGCACGTACTTGCTGTTGCTCACGCGGGATATAGTGGAGATATCCAGGCCCACTTTCTCCGAAACATCTTTCAGGATCATGGGCTTTAGTTTCATCTCGTCACCGGTCAGAAAATATTCTTTCTGATAATCCATGATGCATTGCATGGTGAGCAGCAGGGTCTGCTGGCGCTGGTTGATCGCATCGATGAAGTTCTGTGCCGATTCGATCTTCTGCTTGACGAACTGCACTGCTTCTTTTCCTGTCTTGTCCTTGCGCTGGGCATATTCCTCCAGCATCTGGCGGTAGACCTTGGCGATGCGCATTTCGGGGGCGTTGCGCGAGTTGAGCGTAAGCTCCAACTGGCCGTTCTCGTTGCTGATGAAAAAATCGGGGACCACCTCCTGCGCGGTCTTCTGGCTTTCGGCCATGGAACCGCCCGGCTTGGGATTAAGGGTCAGTATCTCGCTGATCGCGCCCTTAAGCCGCTCTTCGGTGATCATTATCTTTTTGGCGATCTTATCGTAATGCTTCCGCGAGAACTCATCGATATAGTTGGTAATGATCTCGGCAGCGAGCTGCATGTTCTCGTCCCAGAAGCTTTTGCGCTCCAACTGAAGCATCAGGCATTCTTTCAGGTCGCGCGCACCCACCCCGGGCGGATCGAATTCCTGTATGATGGAAAGCAGCTTTTCCAGCTCTTCGCGGGTGGTAATCACGTTTTGCTGGAAAGCGATATCATCCACAATGGAATCCAGGTCCCTGCGCAGGTAGCCGTCCTCATCGATGTTGCCGATCAGGTAAAGCCCCACCTGGTACTCGTGGTCGCTGAGCGGACGCAGGCCGAGCTGGCTTTCGAGCAGGTCGTGGAAGGTATAGCTGTTGGCCAGGGGCACCTCCCTGCGCTCGTCATCCGGGCTGGTATTGTTGGCCTTTAGCTTGTACTGGGCGGTCTCATCATCGTCCTGGTCCATGAAATCGCTCAGGGTGAACTCATCATCGCTGCCGCTCTCCTCCCCCTCAGCGCTCTCATCGTACTCCTCATCCTTTACCTCATCTTCGTCCTCCTCACCGCCTTCCTCCAGGGCCGGGTTGATCTCCATCTCTTCCTTGATGCGCTGCTCGAGCGCCACCGTAGGCAGTTGCAACAGCTTCATGAGCTGGATCTGCTGGGGCGAGAGCTTCTGGAGTAGCTTCTGCTGGAGGGTTTGTTTTAACATAAATAAGTACTGTACCTGGCAAATTTACTAATAAGGTATCTATTTCGCCATAGGGCTGGCACTATTTATGTGGCTTTTTGCAGATGCTTAGAACTCAGCGTTCTTGGGCGTGCGGGGGAAGGGAATGATATCGCGCACATTGGTCATGCCCGTAATGAACAGGATCAGGCGCTCAAAGCCCAGCCCGAAGCCCGCGTGCGGGCAGGTGCCGAACTTGCGGGTCTCGAGGTACCACCACAGGCTCTCTTCCGGGATATGGCATTCCTTTATGCGCGCATACAGCTTTTCATAGTTCTCTTCGCGCTGCGAACCGCCAATGATCTCTCCCACATAAGGGAAAAGCACGTCCATGGCGCGTACGGTTTTGCCGTCATCGTTCTGCTTCATGTAAAAGGCCTTGATGACCTTGGGGTAGCCGGTAAGAATGACCGGGGTCTTGAAATTATCTACCAGGAAGGTCTCGTGCTCCTTCTGAAGATCAACGCCCCACTCGGGCCTGAACTCGAATTTTTTCCCTGAAGCCTGCAGCACCTCAATGGCCTCCGTATAGGTCATGCGCTTAAAGGGATTGCTCAGCACCGATTGGAGGCGCGCGAGCAGCTCCTTATCATACATAGTATTAAGGAATTCCAGATCGTCTTTGCAATGCTCCAGTGCATACTTCACCAGGTATTTGAGCATCTCCTCGGCCAGGTCCATATTATCGTTGATGTCGTAGAAGGCCATCTCCGGCTCTATCATCCAGAACTCGGCCAGGTGACGCGGGGTATTGGAATTCTCAGCGCGGAAAGTAGGGCCGAAGGTATAGATCAGCCCCAGGGCCATAGCCGCCAGCTCTCCCTCCAACTGCCCGCTTACGGTAAGGTTGGTGGGCTTGCCGAAGAAATCTTCCTTATAATTGATACTGCCATCGGGATTCTTCGGCAGCTTTTCGGGATCGAGCGTGGTCACGCGGAACATTTCGCCAGCCCCCTCCGCATCGCTGCCGGTGATGATGGGAGTATGCAGGTAAAAAAAGCCTTTATCGTTGAAGAACTTATGAATGGCGAATGCCATATGGTGACGTATACGGAAAATGGCCCCGAAGGTATTGGTGCGCGGGCGCAGGTGGGCGATCTCGCGCAGGAATTCGAGCGTATGCCCCTTTTTCTGCAGGGGGAAGCTTTCATCGGCCGTGCCGAACACCTCTATTTTTTGCGCCTGGACCTCGGCCGCCTGGCCCTTGCCCTGCGAACGCACCAGGGTCCCCGTAACGGCTATGCATGAACCCGTGGAAACCTTTTTCAGCGTTTCGGCATCAAAATTATTCACGTCAGCCACTACCTGGATATTATGGATCACCGACCCGTCATTGACAGCGATAAAACAAACGCTTTTGCTGTCGCGCCTGGTGCGCACCCATCCCATCACCGTTACTTCACGGTCGAATTCCGTTGACTGAAGCAGATCGATAACCTTGGTCCTTTTCATCATGAAGACGGTTTATAAAAACCGGGGTACAAAAGAACAAAATTTCAGCGACTTAGACCACGCTATACTGAGAACCATTTTTAGCTGTTGAAAACCAGCCTGTTGGAAATATTTATCCGGAAACGTTGGAAATGTAAAAAGTTTCCATAGTTTTGTGGCCGATTTTAAGTCCATGTCAAAGGACCGCATCATAAAAGGAGCCGAGGAGCTGTTCTTCCGCTACGGGATCAAGAGCGTGACCATGGACGATATCGCCCGCCACCTGGGCATATCGAAAAAGACCATCTACAGGAGTTTCAAGGAAAAGGACGAAATAGTGAACCTACTCATGCAGTTGAGCATCGAGGAGGATAAGAAGCAGTTCCGCCAGATCGCTGACAGCGCGCAGAACGTGGTGGACGAGGTATTCAAAATGATGCAGTGCCTCACCTCGATCATCAGCAAGCTGAACCCCGTTATTTTTTACGATCTCCAGAAGTACCATCCTTCCGCCTGGTCGCTGTTCGTGAAGTTCAAAAGCGATTTTATCCTTCATATGGTGGAAGAGACCATTACCAAAGGGATCAAGCAGGGTTACGTACGCAGCGACCTCAACCCCAGGATACTGGCCCGGCTGCGGGTGGAAGAGATCGAAATGGGCTTCAACCCGAAGGTATTTCCGCCCGACAAGTTTAAAATGCTCGAGGTGCAACTGGCCCTGATGGAGCATTTCCTGTACGGCATATGCACGCTGAAGGGCCACAAGCTGGTCAACAAATACAAACAGATAACAGAAGAAGAATAAAACGGGTTATATGCGATCAATCATGAAACAAAGAATCTGCGCCTTGCTGACCGGCCTGCTGGCCGCGGGCGCCTGTACGGCCCAGGGCCCCCAGAGCTTTTCATTCAGCCTGCAGCAGTCTGTTGAATACGCGCTGCAGAACCAGGTCAACGTGCAGAACGCGGTTCTGGACGAGCAGATAGCAAAGGGCAAGGTAAATGAAGTGCTGGGCCTGGGGTTTCCGCAGGTCAGCGGAAGCATCGATGTCAAGGATTTCCTGGAGATACCCACCTCGGTGATACCCGGAGAGTTTTTCGGTGGCCCCCCGGGCTCGTTTACGACCGTGCAATTCGGCACACAGTATTCGGCTACGGCCGGCATCAACGCCTCGCAACTGGTGTTCAGCAGCGATTACCTGGTGGGCCTGAAGGCCACCAAGGTTTTCCTGGAGCTGTCACAGAAAGCCACCGTGCGTACCCGGATCGAGACCGCTGCTGCGGTTTCGAAAGCATATTATATGGTGCTGGTGAACGATGAGCGCATGAAGCTGGTGAACGCCAACATAGACCGCCTGAAAAAGCTGATGGACGACACCAAGGTGCTTTTCGATAACGGCTTTGTTGAAAAGATCGATTACGACCGCATTACCGTAGCTTACAACAACCTGCTGGTGGAAAAGGAAAAGATCGCCAAGCTTTTTGAGCTTGCGCTGGCCTTGCTCAAGTACCAGATGGGCATGGAGCAGAACGCTGCGCTGACCCTTACGGATAAGCTGGCCGGCATCAGCTTCAAACCCGACCTGTCGCTCGAGAAGTTCGATTACAGCAAGCGCATCGAATATTCTCTTTTCCAGACCCAGTTGGGCCTTTCGCAACTGCAATTGAAAAAAGACAAGATGAGCTACCTGCCCAGCTTCGTGCTGTACGGCAGCGTGAGCGCCAACGCCTTCCGCAACCAGTTCGATTTCTTTGACACGGGCCAGCGCTGGTATCCCACGGTGGTGATCGGTGGCACCATCGGTGTTCCCATCTTTGCGGGCGGACAAAAGCATTACCGCATCCAGCAATCGCGGCTGGCCGTCATCAAGGCGGAGAACAACCTGAAGTTCATGCAGCAAAGCATCGACCTCGATATGGCGGGTGCCCGGATCGCCTTGCAGAACGCCTCTTCCTCGCTCGAAACGCAGAAAAAGAATATCGAGCTGGCCGAAAACGTGTATAAGACAGCCAAGCTGAAATACGACCAGGGCGTGGGATCCAACCTGGAAGTGATGACGGCCGAGACCGCGCTCAAGGAAGCGCAGACCAATTACTACAACGCCCTGTACGAGGCGCTGGTTGCGAAGATCGATTATAATAAAGCGAACGGAACACTTATCAAATAAAAACAGTATATGAAAAAGAGCTTACTTTTTATTACGCTGGCATCGCTGGCGATGGCGTGCGGTTCGGGAGGAGAGCAGGCGTTGAACGGCAGTTCCGATTCGCTGGCCAACGACCGCACCAAGACCGTGGAGGTGATCGCCCTTGCTCCGCAGTTGTTCAACAGCTACATCGATGTGCAGGGACGGGTTGACGCCACGGAGAACGTTTCGCTCAATGCTGAAATGCCCGGAACGGTATCGAAGATCAACGTCAGCCTCGGGCAGCAGGTAAGCGCAGGCCAGGTGCTGGCCGAACTCGATTCGAAGGTGATCCGCCAGGGCATTGCCGAGCTGCAAAGCGGGCTGGAGCTGGCGACCACGCTGTATGAGAAGCAGAAGAACCTCTGGGACCAGAAGATCGGCACGGAGATGCAGTTCCTGCAGGCCAAGAACCAGAAAGAATCGCTGGAAAAGAAAATGGCTACCCTGCAGGAGCAGCTCAAGCTGACGAAGATCATTTCGCCCATCTCCGGCATTGTTGACGCGATCGACATCAAAGTGGGCCAGGCCACCATGCCCGGCATGCCGGCCATTCGGGTCGTGAACATGAACAACCTCGAGGTAAAGGGAGAAGTGGCGGAATCTCACCTGGCCAAGGTGAAGAACGGCAATGATGTGGTCGTGATACTGCCCGACCTCGGTGACACCATTAAGGCTAAAATAACCTATGCCGCCAAAGTGATCTCCCCGCTGAACAGGACCTTCACCGTAACCGTGAAGCTCGGGGGCGGCAAGGATTATCATCCCAACCAGGTGGCCATCATCAAGATCATCGATTACTCCAATCCCAAAGCCATCGTGGTGCCGGTAAATGCCATACAGCGCGCGCAGGAAGGCGATTTCGTATTTATTGCGGAAGGGAAAAAAGCAAAAAAGGTAAAGGTGAAGACGGGCAGGCTGTACAATGGCCAGGCCGAGATCATCGAAGGCCTGAAGGAAGGCGATCAATTCATCTCCAAAGGATTTCAGGAACTGAATGAGGGGGAGCCGGTAAAATTTTAATCCGCATGACCTGCGCGAAACAGTATGAAAGACATCAATAAAGAATTCAAACCAAGCACCTGGGCGATCAACAACCGCACGGCCATCTTCGTGCTTACGATCATTATCACGCTGGCGGGGATATCGACCTACAATAATCTTCCCAAGGAAAGCTTCCCCGAGATCGTGCTGCCGAAGATATTCATCAGCACCATCTACCCCGGCACCTCGCCCGAGAACATGGAGAACCTGGTGACCAAGCCCATCGAAAAACAGATGAAATCCATCGCGGGAGTGAAGAAGATCACCAGCAACTCTTACCAGGATTATTCCAACGTGATCGTGGAGTTCAGCACCGATGTGGAGATCCCGATCGCCAAGCAGAAGGTGAAGGATGCGGTGGACAAGGCCAAGAACGACCTGCCGGCCGACCTGCCCCAGGAGCCCAACGTGATCGATATCAACTTCTCGGAGTTTCCGATTATGTTCGTGAATGTATCGGGCAACTTCGACCTGAACAAATTAAAGGCCTATGCCGAAAAGCTCAAAGACCGCATCGAATCCATGAAGGAGATCACCCGCGTAGACATGATTGGCGCCCTCGACCGCGAGATACAGGTGAATGTAGACATGTATAAGGCGCAGGTCGCCCAGATCTCGCTGGGAGATATCGAACGGTCCATCGGCTTCGAGAACATGACCATCTCGGGCGGAACGGTGAAAATGGACGGGATGCGCAGGACCATCAACGTGAAAAAGGAGTTCAAAAACATAACGGAGCTCGAAAACCTGATCATCAAATCGCCCCATGGCGCCTCTATTTACCTGAAGGACCTGGCCGAAATCAAGGATACGTTCAAAGAACAGGAGAGCTATGCCCGCCTGGGCGGAAAGAACGTGATCACGCTCAGCGTGGTGAAACGGGCCGGGTTCAACCTGATCGAGGCCTCCGACAAGATCATCGCCATCGTGGACGAAATGCGGGCCAAGGATTTCCCCAAAGACCTGGACATCGTGCTTACGGGCGACCAGTCGACACAAACGCGCATCACCCTGCACGACCTGATCAACACCATTGTCATCGGTTTTATTCTCGTAACCATCATCCTCATGTTCTTCATGGGGGCCACCAACGCTATTTTCGTGGCCATGTCGGTGCCGCTTTCCATGTTCCTGGCCTTCCTGGTGATGCCCAGCATAGGATTTACGATGAACATGATCGTGCTCTTTTCCTTGTTACTGGCCCTGGGCATCGTGGTGGACGATGCCATCGTGGTCATCGAGAACACGCACCGCATATTCAAACAGGGTAACCGGTCCATTAAAGAGTCGGCCAAGGTGGCTGCGGGCGAGGTATTCGTACCCGTACTTTCCGGCACGCTGACCACGCTCTGCCCGTTCATTCCCCTCGCTTTCTGGAAAGGCGTGATAGGCGAGTTCATGTTCTTTCTTCCCATCACGCTTATTATCACCCTGCTGGCCTCGCTGGCTGTTGCCTACATCATTAACCCCGTTTTCGCGGTCGAATTCATGAAGAAGGAGGACGAGGCCGCGGTGAGCAAACCCCGCTTTACCCGCGGCAACAAGATCGGCATGATCGCCTTCATCGCATTCGCATTGCTGTTCTATGTGTCGGGCAATACCGGCATGGGAAATCTCCTGATCTTCCTGCTTCTGCTTCACCTGCTGTACAAATTCGTGCTGGTGAAATGGGTGAAAAAGTTCCAGACGCGCACCTGGCCGGCCATTGTTGACCGGTATACGCGGGCGCTCACCTGGTGCCTCAACCGCCCGCTTACCAGCCTGCTGCTCACCGTAGGCCTGTTCTTCTTTTCGGTCTTCATGATCATTGCCCGCGGCAAGCCCCCGGTGTTCTTCCCCAGCTCGGATCCCAACTTCGTTTACGTGTATGTTTCGCTGCCCGTAGGAACAGACCCGGCCTATACCGACAGCGTGATGAAGATCGTTGAAAAGAAAGTGAACGCGGTGCTGTACCCGGGCGGAAAGGAAAACCCTATCGTTTCGTCTGTTATTTCCAACGTAACCATTTCGGTCACCGACCCGGCCGATGAGGACCAGGGGCAATACCCCAACCGCGGCAAACTGCAGGTAGCCTTTGTTCCGTATGCCGAGCGGGGCGGTGTTTCTACGCTGCAGTACCTCGACCGGGTGCGCGAGGCCGTGAAGGGCATACCCGGAGCCGACATACAGGTGGCGCAGGAACAGGCCGGCCCCCCGCAGCCCAAGCCTATTTCCATTGAGATATCGGGCGATGACCTGGTGCTGATGAACGAAACCTCCAGGCGGGTGAAAAAATTCATCGACAGCCTGAAGATCGCTGGCGTGGAAGAGCTCAAATCCGATTTCCAGGACAACAAGCCCGAGATCGTATTCGATATCGACCGCGAGCGGGCCAACCGCGAGGGCATCTCCATCGGCCAGATCGGCATGGAGATCCGCAAGGCGGTTTTCGGCCTTGACAAAACATCGAAATTCCGCGATATAGATGACGAATATCCCATACAGGTGCGTTTCAAGGAGGAGCAGCGCAACAATATCGATGCGCTCAAGAACACCACCATCGTATACCGCGACATGGCGATGCAGGGCATGGTACGCCAGGTGCCGCTCTCTTCCTTTGCCGATATACGTTATGAGAACACCTACGGGGGCATTAAGCGCAAGAACCAGAAGCGGGTGATCACGCTTTCATCCAATGTGCTGACCAATTTTAACCCGAACGAGGTGGCATTGAACGTGCAGAAAGAAATAGCCGGGTTCAGGGCCCCTGAAGGCGTAAAGGTAGAGATGGTAGGAGCGCAGGAAGAGCAGATCGAAACAGCCAATTTCCTGGGCAACGCGCTGCTGATCTCCATCGGGCTGATCATTCTGATCCTTGTCATACAGTTCAACTCAGTGGGCAAACCCATTATCATACTTACCCAGATCGGCTTCAGCATCATTGGCGTGCTGCTGGGCGTGGGCATTACCGGCATGGATATGTCCATCGTGATGACCGGCATAGGCATTGTGGCGCTGGCCGGCATCGTGGTAAGGAACGGTATCCTCCTGATAGAATTTGCCGACCTTATGATGGAACAGGGCATGAGCGCGCGTGAGGCCATTATCGAGGCGGGGAGGACCCGGATGACGCCCGTTATCCTTACTGCATCGGCCACCATCCTCGGCCTTATTCCGCTCGCGGTGGGACTGAACATCGATTTTAAAACCCTCTTTTCCGAATTCAACCCGCATCTGTTCTTTGGTGGCGACAGCGTGGCTTTCTGGGGACCGCTGTCGTGGACCATGATCTTCGGCCTGGGGTTCGCCACGCTGGTGACCCTTGTGCTGGTTCCCGTTATGTACCTGATGGCCTGGAACCGGAAAGAGCGCGCGAAGAAAATACTTGACTACCACGGGCTGTACCACGGCATCATGTACCTGCCTTTTGTCGTGCCCGTGCTCAGGTGGTTCACCCCGAAACAGGTTTATACTAAATAGCATGAGAACATTACTTGTTATCGCGTTTCTTTCTCTTCTCGGTTCCTGCGGAAGAAAAGGCGACAGCATCTTCCCCGCCCGCAAAGACCTCACCCAGGCCGTTTACGCATCGGGCAAGATCTACCCGGTGAACGACTACAAGGTATTCGCCAAGCTGCCGGGATACGTGGAAAAGATCCACGTGCGCGTAGGAGATTCAGTCAAGGTGGGCCAGACCCTGATCACCATACGCAGCGAGGTAAGCGGCAAAAATGTAGAGATGGCCAGGAACCAGTATGAACTGGCCATGAAGAATGCCGGTGAGGGCTCGCCTCTGCTGATCGCCTTGCAGCAGGACATAGCCTCGGCCCGGACGAAATACGAGCTCGACTCGGCCAACTACCAGCGTTTTGCCAACCTGGAAAAAGAAAATGCCACTTCAAAGCTGCAGCTCGAGCAGGCCAGGACGCAGTTCGATATCTCGAAGCAGCTCTGGCTCAAAGCCAAAAGCAATTATACCGCTACGCGCGACCGGCTGAATACCGAGCTGGAGAACGCCAGACTGCAGTTCGAAGCACAAAGCTCCAACCAGGGCGATTACATCATCGCTTCAGTGGTGAACGGGCGGGTATATGACATTGTTCCCAAAGAAGGCGAGCTGGTGGGCAGCGCCATGATGCTGATGGAAGTAGGTGACGGTGCCAGCTACGAGGTAGAGCTCAGCGTGGACGAAACGGATGTCTCCTTCATCGAAAAGGGACAGGATATTGTGTACACCATTGACGCCTATCGCGATCAGTTGTTCAAAGGCAAAGTGCTGGAAGCCTATCCCCGCATCAACCCGACAAATAAAACATCCAAGGTGGTGGCATCCATACAGCTCGGCAGCCTGATCCGGGTGTATTCGGGCATGTCGGTAGAAGCGAACATCATCATCGCGGTAAAAAAGAACGCGCTGGTGATCCCCCGCGAGTTCTTGCTCGGAAGCTCACAGGTAAGGCGTAAGGCGCAGAACGATACGGTGAAGATTCAACGCGGTGCCGAAGACCTGGAATACATAGAGGTGCTCAGCGGCATAGACGAGCATACCGAGATCGTGAAACCATGAACTTCAGGAAGACACCGGTAATACGCATCGCCTTTACTCATCTGTTCGCCAAAAAAAGGCAGACCATCGTGGCCATGCTGGGCGTAACGTTCGGCATAGCCATCTTCATTTTCCAGGCGGGCCTTATGTCAGGGTTCCAGTCCACTTTCATCGAGCAAACGGTCAACACCACCGCTAACATCCGCATCTTCAATGAATCGAACAGGAACGAGCCGAGCATACTCTCGCGGATCGACACGCTGAAAGGACAATGGGTGGTGGTGCGCAACCAAAAACCGAAAGAGGAGCAGCCCCGCATACGCAACGGCTACCAGATCATCAGCATGCTGGAAAAAGAGCAGGAAGTAGAGGGGATATCTCCCTTTTTAGGCACACAGGCCATCTTTAAGCTGGGAGTGGCGCAGGTTTCGGGAAGAGTGTCGGGCGTTGACATTGTGAGGGAGAACGTGCTGTTCAATGTAGAGGATAACATGACGCAGGGCACTATACTTAGCCTGCAGACCATTCCCAACGGTATCATACTGGGCGAAGGGCTGGCCGAACTGCTGGGAGCAAAGATGAACGATAATATGACCGTGATCTCTCCTTTGGGCGTTCAGCTCGAAATGAAGGTGGTCGGCATCAACCGCAGCGGGCTCACCGAGGTGGATAAAACCCGGGCCTATATCAACCTGCGCAATGCCCAGAAGCTGATGCGTGTTGACGGCTCCTACATTACCGACATCAACATCAAGCTGAAGGACATCGACAGGGCGGAAGAGCTGGCCCGGCATTACGAAAAAAAATTCGGCTACCGCGCGCTGGACTGGAAAGAGGCCAACGCCAATATATTCGGCATATTCAAAATACAGAATATGATCACGTACCTGATCATTTCATCCATCCTGATCGTTTCGGGGTTCGGCATATTCAATATCCTGATGATGATCATCTACGAGAAGATGGGCGATATCGCCATCCTGAAAGCGATCGGGTTCAAGGACATCGACATCCGCAAGATCTTCCTTACCGAATCGCTGGTGATCGGCTTTTTCGGAGGGCTGCTCGGGCTGCTGCTGGGATTCACCCTGCAAAAGATCATCGGCAGCATCAAGATGGATATTAAAGGTTTCGTTAGCCTGGAATACCTGCGCTTTAATTCCTCCGCGGCTTTTTATGTCTTCGCCTATTTCTTCGCATTGCTGGTCACCGCCATTGCGGGCTATATCCCGGCCCGCAAAGCCTCGCGGATCGACCCGATCGAGATCATACGCAGCAAATGATGGAAAACGCCCCTATCATACAAACCAGGGACCTGAACAAATATTACCGCGGGGCGGTCGATTTCCACGCGCTGAAGAATATCAACCTGTCAGTGCCCACCGGCCAGTTTGCCGCCATTGTAGGCGCCTCGGGCAGCGGCAAATCCACCCTTCTCTACGTGCTCTCGACCCTGGATACCGATTACGAGGGAAATATTTTCTTTGACGGGGAAGACCTCAGCCGGCTGAGCAAGAACAGGCAGGCGGAGATCCGCAACGAAAAGATAGGTTTTGTGTTCCAGTTCCATTACCTGCTTCCGGAGTTCACCGTACTGGAGAACGTATCGCTGCCCGCGCTCAGGCTGGGCCGCTACAGCGACCAGGAGATTGAAGCGAGGGCGTACGAGAAACTCAGGATGCTGGGAATGGAAGAACACGCGCTGAAAAAGGCCAATAAGCTATCCGGTGGGCAGCAGCAACGCGTAGCTATCGCGCGGGCGCTGATCAACGACCCCCGTATCCTGTTCGGGGACGAGCCGACCGGGAACCTCGATTCTAAGAATTCAGCCGTTGTTTTTGATATTTTCCAGCAATTGAAGGAGACCCTGCGGCAAACCATACTGGTAGTAACCCACGATACCAGCTTCGCATCCCGCACCGACCGCATCATTACGCTGCATGACGGGGAGATCGTCAGCGCGTGAACCTGATCCCGATCACCAGCATATCATCGGTTTGATCGTAAGCGCCTTTCCACGCCATGATCTCTGTTTCCAGGACCTCGCGCTGCTCCTCCATAGGCAGGTGGTGGATCTGCCTGAGCCGCTCGCGGAACTGCTTGACCATGTATTTCTTGCCGAAAGGCCCTCCAAACTGGTCCTGGTAGCCATCGGAAAACACATACACCGTATCGCCCGGCCGGATCAGTGCCGTATGCTCGGTAAAGGTTTTCTTCTGCTCGTACTGGAAACTTCCTATGGGCAGCTTGCTTCCCTGTATCTCTTTCAGCTCTCCGTCCCTGAAAAGGTACAGCGAACGCTTCGCTCCTGCGAATGACAATTGCCTTTTTTCGGGGTTGTATTTGAACAGCGCCACATCCATGCCATCGTTCGTGTGCGCGTCACCGTGCTGCTGCAGGGTCTCCAGCAGGCGCTTGTCGAGGTGATCGAGTATCTTTCCGGGACTATTCACATCCGATACATGCACGATCTGGTTAAGCAGCGAATTGCCGATGACCGTCATCATCGCGCCCGGCACACCGTGGCCGGTGCAATCAATGGCGGCCATCATCACTTCCTGGTTCTTTTCAGCGAACCAGTAAAAATCACCGCAAACGATATCTTTCGATTTGTAGAATACAAAGGATTCGGGAAAGGCCTTGCGGATAAGCTGCTGCGAGGGAAGTATGGCCTCCTGTATGCGCTTGGCATACTGGATGCTGTCGCGTATCTCACCGTAGGCCACTTCCAGCTTCTCGCTTTTTTCGATCACCTCCCTGGTGCGTTCCGCCACCTGCGATTCCATTTCGTGCGAATAGGCCTTGAGGCTATTGCGCATGTTCAGCAGCGCGTAACCGAGCTGATCGTTCTCGCTCAGCAGCTCGAAATCGGCCGAGAAATTGCCCTTTCGTATTTCGTTGGCGAACTGCGAGGTTTTTTCAAAATTAGCCTTAAGCGTATTCACCGAAAGGGCCATTTCTCCGATCACATCGTGCGAGGCGGCCAGCCCGCCTTCCGGCAGCTCTCCCCTTCCCAGCTTGAGGATAATGTCTTTCATACGAAGCACCGGCCTGCGTATGGCCCGCGAAATGAACAGCGAAGCCAGCACCACGGCCCCGAACAGGCCCAGCGAAAAACCAAAAACGGTCGACATCAGCCGGTTGGATGCGCTCACCACCTGGCTCCTCAGCTTTTCCGCCTCCATCCTGTTGCCTGTAATGATGCGCTCAAGCCCGGCCTGTATGGAATCCGTACGCGGCAGCACCTCCGATTCGATAAGCTCCTCGGCCTCGAAAAAGCGTTTGGTATTCTCATAGTCATCGAAGGTGGCCAGCTTGAGCATGATCATCTGCTCGATGGTAGACAGGCGCTCGAACTGCGATACGACCAGCTTCAGCGAATCCTCTTCGCTGACCTTCCCCGCCCGCCTTAACTGCTCGAAGAGGTTCTTTTTAAGTTGCGGGTACCGCTGCACATGCAGCTTCTGGAGGTTCTTCTTATCCTCTTCCCTGAAACGCAGGTAAACCCAGTTGGTAGCATACATCTTGGACTCGGTGACCATAAGGTTGAACTGCTCGAGCGATTCAACATAGGGGTTGATCTCGTTCACCATCCGGTTCACCGAGCGGTTATTGCCGCTGATGATCAGGAAGCTGATCACCGCATGCGCCAGCGCCACCAGCACAATGATCATAAAGCCTATGTTTATCTTCCTGAAACCGGTGTTGACCATAGGAATATCGCCAAAGTAGCAATTATTCGATTAATGGCAAGTGGCGGGGCCGGGCTATTGGCCTCTATTTATTTTTTTCTATTTTTGGCTTTATCTTATGAAGCCCGGCAAATACTTCATCCCCGCCTTATTCCTCACCTGCCTTTATCTTTCGCCTGCCCTACGGGCCCAGGATACCCTGAAAACCGATACCATCGACTATTATGAGATGTCGCTCGAGCAACTGCTCAACATCAAAACCCACGGGGTTCCGAGCGAGCTCGAGCAGCTCATCAACCAGCTTATCGCTGCCGCGTCCAACAAGCCCTTGTCCACGCGCGAATCGCCCAATATCGTATCGCTGATCACCGGTGAAGAGATCAGGAATTCGGGCGCGCGCGACCTGATCGATGTGCTGCGGCTTATCCCGGGCATCGACTTCGGGGTGGATGTAGAGGGCGTGGTGGGCATCGCCACGCGCGGGCTCTGGGCGCACGAGGGCAAAGTGCTGGTTCTGCTTGACGGGCAGGAAATGAACGAGATACTTTTCGCAACCACCCAGTTCGGCAACCACTTCCCTATCGACCAGATCAAAAAGATAGAGATCGTGCGGGGGCCGGGCTCGGCCATCTATGGCGGCTTTGCCGAATACGGGGTGATCAACATCGTGACCCAATCGGGCGGAGAGCTGAACGGAGTGGCCTTCTCGGGTATCTACGGCCAGATGCAGAACGATTTCGGGCGCAACAACTACAACCTTTCGCTGGGTAAAAAGATCAATGATCTTGAATTCAGCCTTTCGGGTTTCCTGGGAAAGGCCAACCGCAGCGACCAGGACTACGAGGATTTTTACGGTGGTTCCTATAACATGGCCGGCAATTCCAATCTCAACCCTACCCTGCTCAACCTTGGGCTTTCCTATAAGGGTTGGAGCTGCCGGGTGATGGCCGACCTTTACGAGACCTCCGTGCGCGATGCCTACGACCTGGTCAAAGACGATGCCTACCGCGAAGATTTTCAATCCTACTTCGCTGAACTGAAATACGTGTACAAGAAGGGCGACAAGTTCTCCATTACTCCCCGGCTTAATTATAAAAGGCAGATGCCCTGGAAAACGCTTAACGTGGACTCGCTCACCCCCGACTATAACAAGGTGGCCGAGCGCTATTCGGCCAACCTGATGTTCTCGTACAATTTCACGCGCAAGATCAACCTCTCGACAGGGGCCGAATTCTATATGGACAAGGCAACCGACCTGGCGGACAGCAGCTTTTTTGCCAATGGCGAGCAGCAGGTAAGCTATTACAACCAGGCCTATTTCGCGCAGTTGCTGGCCAGGACCCATATCGTGAATTTCATTCTCGGGGCCCGGTTCGATATGCATAATGAGTACGGATCCGCTTTCGTTCCGCGCGTGGGCTTCACCAAGAAGATCAAACGCTTCAACTTCAAGTTCCTGGTGAGCAATTCGTTCCGTGCCCCTTCCATCGAGAACATCAACCTCAGCGATTCGACCGGCATAAAGCCCGAAAAGACCAGCTTCATCGAGCTGGAGGCGGGCTACCAGTTCACGCGCAGCTCCATACTGACGTTCAATTTCTTTGATATCACCACCAGGGACCCCATCGTGTATTATTATGACGATTCGCTCATGACGGACAACTACCACAATTTCGGAGGTTCGGGCTCGAGAGGTATTGAGGTCGAATACCGGGTCAGGGGCAAATGGGGCTATGTTACGCTGAACTATTCGTTCTATACCGTGGCCGGCAAAGAGAAGATCACGGATTATGAAGTGAGCGATAACGATAAAGTACTGCTTGCTTTCCCCGCACATAAGGCAGGTTTCAATTCGAGCTTTAATATAGGCAAGCACATCAGCCTTAACCCTTCCTTCAATTACCGGGGCAGGACCTACGGCTATACCGCTGCCGATTCGCTCGACAACACCATCGTATCCGAGTTCGAAGCGGTATACCTGGCCAATGTGTTCGTCCGTTTCAGGGATGTGCTTACGCCCGGGCTTAGTTTCGGTGTAGGCGTGTACGATATTCTCAACCAGAGGCCCGTATTCATTCAGCCATACAACGGCTACCATGCTCCCCTTCCGGGACCTTCGAGAGAGATCATCTTCCGGTTGAGCTATAACCTCCTGTTTAAAAACAAGAAGTCGTGAGGCGCACGGTCAAATACCTCCTGATCCTTTTTGCCGCACTGCTGCTCAACCCGGTGAGGGCCTTCCATGCCCGGGCGCAGGATGACGTGGATTATAAAGCGTATTCGCTGTTCGTATATAATTTCATCAAATACATCGAATGGCCCAACCTGGATGCGGAGTTCAGGATAGGCGTGATGGGCGACTCTCCCGTGCTGAAAGAGCTGCAGAACCTTGCCAAGGCCAAAAAAGCAAAAGGAAAGCCTATCGTGATCAAGGTCATCTCTTCGCCTGAAGAAGCCCTCGGCTACCACCTGGTCTATATCTCCTCTTCAAAGAGCAGCACGCTCAAAGCGCTGCTGGAAAAGACGAAAGGCAAGCCCGTACTGCTGGTGGGCGAGCGGGAGGGGCTGGCCAAGAAGGGTGCGGGGCTGAGCTTCATCACCATGGATGATGACGTGCTGAAGTTTGAATTCAACAAAACCGCGATCGAATCCAACCAGCTCAAGATCCCTTCCGCCCTTACCAACCTGGGCTTACCGATATAAAAAAAGAGCGGTGTTGTACCGCTCTTTTCATTTTGAGTTACCCTTTTCTATTTCAGTACCACTCCACCGGCCGCGCTCAGCACCTGGTCGACATACACCTCAACGGTATAATTTCCAGATGCCAGGCTACCATTTGCATCCGAATAGTCTACGCATACATCCTTCTTGGAATCGTTCTTGTATTCAACAAAAAGGGTACTGGTGAAAGGCACCTCTTCGTTCGTATCCTCACGCTTGAAGGTCGAGCTTCCCTGCGCGATCACTTTCTTATCCGGACCAATGATGCGCACATGAATGGCCTTGTCGCCCGAGCCGGCCAGCTTGTTATCGAGCAGGGTAAAACAAATATTGAACTTATCTACCTTACGCGCCATGGAGGTCTCTGAATAACCATCACCGATGGCTTTTTTCTTCATGGTCTTTATCTTCAGGTATTCGGTCTTGATGAGAGCGGCCGTGTTCACCTTCTGCTGCAGTGCCGTTTTATCCTCGGTTAGCGACTGCACGGTGGTGGTCAGCTCGGCATTCTGGTTCTTCAGCATGTTGTTTTCGGTGATCAACTGGTCGATCTTCTCGAGAGCCGATTCATACTTTTGCTTGTATTCGGCAAGCGCGGTCTCCAGCTCCTTTTTCTTGGAAGCATCCTTCTTTGCCGCTACCTGCAGGTTCTTGATCTTCTGCTCCAGCGCGGCCAGCTCCTCCTGCTGCTGGTTCACAACCTGGTCGAGCGAATCGCTTACGCCTTTATACCGGTCCAGGTCGGCAGCGGTCAGCTCCAGCTCCTTTTCCACCTTGCCTTTTTCGATGTAGATGGTATCGTATTTCATCTGCATCTCCGCATGGTCGCGTTTGGCCTCCGTATACTGGTAGATGTTAAAGCCGACCGAAGCGGCCAGCAGTATTCCTACTAAGATTAAAGCGGTTTTGTTATTGCCTTGCTTGTTTGTTTCCATTGTTGCAATTTTTAGTAAAAGCGCGGCAAAGGTATAT
>JBFLYZ010000032.1:0-39952 GCA_040756415.1 Bacteroidota bacterium | reverse complement strand
CTGTAGCGCCTACGGCTCCTGTAGGCCCGGCAGGGCCTGTTACGCCCTGTATGCCCTGCGGGCCTGTTGGACCCATAGCTCCCGTTGGGCCAGTGGGTCCGGTGGCTCCATTGGTTCCGTTCGTACCGTTAGCTCCCGTTGGGCCAGTGGGTCCGGTGGCTCCATTGGTTCCGTTCGTACCGTTAGCTCCCGTTGGGCCAGTGGGTCCGGTAGCTCCATTGGTTCCGTTCGTACCATTGGCTCCGGTAGGGCCCGTAGGTCCGGTAGCACCATTGGTTCCGTTCGTGCCGTTGGCACCCGTGGGACCGGTAGGGCCAGTGGCGCCATTTGTTCCGTTCGTACCGTTAGCACCGGTAGGGCCGGTAGGTCCTGTTGCTCCGTTGGCGCCATTCGCTCCAGTGGGGCCGGTGGCACCATTCGCTCCAGTAGGACCAGTAGGTCCGGTCGCACCATTGGTTCCATTAGTACCATTAGCACCGGTAGGCCCGGTAGGTCCTGTGGCTCCGTTAGCGCCATTCGCTCCCGTAGGACCGGTTGTACCATTCGCTCCCGTAGGGCCGGTAGGACCGGTTGCGCCATTGGTTCCATTCGTACCGTTAGCACCAGTAGGTCCGGTAGGTCCTGTGGCTCCTGTGGCTCCGTTAGCGCCATTCGCTCCCGTAGGACCGGTTGTACCATTCGCTCCCGTAGGGCCGGTAGGTCCAGTTGCGCCATTGGTTCCGTTTGTACCGTTAGCACCGGTAGGCCCAGTGGGGCCGGTAACACCTTGTAGACCCTGCGCCCCGGTAGGACCTGTATCTCCTGTAGCGCCAGTAGCACCAACTGTTCCGGTAGGCCCGGTATCGCCCGTGGCACCGGTGGCTCCATTAGCGCCTACAGGACCGGTTGGACCGGTAGGGCCAGAAAGCTGGCAAAGCGATATCCAGCCGCTTGCCGTAGTGAAATAGAAAAAGCAATCAAAGTTCGTGTCGTAAACAAGAAGGCCGTTTGCCGGGGTGGTGATAGCCAGTCGCTGTACGGTGGTCATCCGGGGAACAAGCAGACCTTTATTGGTAGAGAGCAGTTCCAGCAAAGCGCTCGCATCCGGTGTGGTGGTCCCGATCCCCACGTTATCCTGCGCGGGAGATTCTGAAAAAAGCAATACAGCCGAAAGCAACAGTACGGCCGTTCTTTTGGAGAACCAGTAAACCTTCATGGTAGGGGTTTGTTAAGTGGTACGCAAATATAGAATAAAACTCTATCTTATCAAAGTTACGTGACCTATATACTGGTGCTTGAATCCCTGGTTGTCCTGCGTAAGCACTTTCCAAACGTACACATCTTCCTGGCACATAGCGCTTGAACCCTGCACCTTTCCGTCCCATCCCTGGGTCAAAGACGTGGTTTCAAAAATGAGGTTGCCCCACCGGTCGAATATCATCAGCTTATAGTTCTCAGGGCTGATGTACATGCCTTCGGGAATGAAGATCTCGTTCAACCCGTCATCATTCGGGGTAAAGGCATTGGGGGCGTAAAAGGTATAATCAGGATAGATGATCACCGTTTCGCTCACGCTGTCGAGGCATCCGAACTGGTTAGCTACAACAAGCGTAACCACATAGGTTCCGCTGTCGGAGTAGAAGTACTGCGGGTTCTGCTGCGTGGATATGGCAGCGGGGTTATCCTGGTCGAAGCTCCACAGCCAGCTTACGCCACCTACCGAAGTATTGGTGAAGCTGATGGTGGAATTAATCGTAGTGGTAGGCTGTGGCGATGCCGTAAAGCCCGCAATAGGATTGGGATAAACCGTGATCATGCCCGTAACGGTTGCTGTTGCCGTACAGCCGATGTTGTTGGTTACGGAAAGGGTCACATCGTAAGTACCGGGTATGGTAAAGCAGATGTTTTGCGGGCTGGCCGATGCGGAGGTGGCCGGGCTTCCGCCAGAGAACGACCAGTTATAGGCGGTGATATTGGGTGTGGAACTGCTGAACCCTACGCACAGAGGTGCGCAGCCGCTCGAATCGGTAGAGGTGATGGAGATCACGATAGGCGCCTGTACGGTCACAATTACGGTGTCGGTTACCGTAGGAGTGGTGCAGCCGTCAGAGACCGTAACGGTGTAAACCGTTGTTGCGGTCGGGCAAACGTTCACCACCTGCCCGGTCAGGTTGCCCGGCTGCCAGGTATAGGTATACGGACCGCCATTGCCGCCTCCACCGGTTGCGCTGATATTGGTGCATGCGTTCTGGCAGATAGATGTGCCCACGGCAGCGGTAGCGGTCAAAGGAGGGCTGACCGTAACGGTTACCGTTGCGGCCTGCGAGGTGCAGCCATTGCCATCGACAGCCACTACGGAATACTGGGTAGTGGCAGTGGGGCAAACGTTCACCTGCTGCCCGGTAAGATTGCCGGGATTCCAGGTGTACGTGTACACCCCGTTACCGCCCGTGGCGGTAGCAGATAGGTTCGTACACTGGCCAATACAGATGGTGACGGCAGCAGAGGGGGTAACGGCCACAACCTGCGGCTGCGCTATGGTCACCACGGCAGTGTCCGAGCAGCCGTTGGCATCCGTTACCGTGCAGGTATAGGTCCCGGCACAAAGCCCGGTGGCGCTGGCGGCATTGCCTCCCGAGGGCTGCCAATTGTACGTGAAAGGAGCTGTGCCTCCGTTCAGGCAAACGTTGGCGGAGCCATCGCATTGATTGAAGCAGGTTGCCGGAGTGGAGCCGCATATGCTGGCCACCACGCCCGGGGTGTTGGGTACAACCACCTGGGCGGTTGCGGTACATCCGTTGGCATCGGTCACCACAATGGTATAGGTCCCGGCCGGTATGCTGCTGATGCAGCTCGTGTTCGGAATATTGTTCCAGGTATACGTGTAAGGCGGTGTTCCGCCAGCGGCATTGGCGCATGCGCTGCCGTCACTCAGGCCGCAGTTGGCTGTAACTGAAGTGGGCGCCAGTGTAAGCGCGGGCGGTGATGTAATACTGATGGTGTTCATTTGAGAGCATCCCGCAACATCTGTCACCCATACGGAATAGGTGCCGGCACAAAGGCCCGATGCGTTCTGGGTAAGCTGACCATTGGACCAGGAATAGCTGTAGGGCGGCATGCCACCGTTCGCCACTACGGTTCCCGTACCATCGCAGTTGCCGTTACAACTGGTCGGAAAGCCGGTCGCATTCGATGTCATTTGAGGGGAAACTGTGATCGTCACCTGGTCCTGTCCCTGGCATCCGTTGGCATCGGTAATATAAACAGTATAGGTGGTGGTAGCGGTGGGATTGGCTACCGGGTTGGCGATATTGGGATTGCTCAGGCCGGTGGCAGGCGTCCACGAATAGATCACACCACCCGAGGCATTGAGCTGCGTGTTGCCGTTAAAACAGATCGTATCGTCAGGACCCGCGCTGGCGCTGGTCATGGGCGATACCGTTACCGTTACGGTACCGCTGCCCTGGCAGGTCCCGTTCGAAACGTAGCAGGTATAGGTGGTTGTTGATGTGGGATTGGCCGTAGGATTGGATACGGTCGTGCTGCTTAAGTTGGTAGCCGGCACCCACGACCAGGTAGTGGCCCCGGTAGCCGTTGCCGAAAGCTGGGTGCTGCCACCTGTGCAAATGTTCACGTTGTTGCTCATGGTCACCGCCAGGGTGGATACGTTCACGTTTACCTGGTCGGTTTGGGTTACGGTCTGCCCGTTGCAATTCGTGTACACAAGCTGGGCGGTGTAAGTGGTAGTGGTGGTGGGGCAAACGTTGATTGATGCGGTATTGCCTATAGGCGTCACTCCCTGAAGCCAGGTGAGCGTGTACGTGGGAGGACCTGCGGGGGTATACCTGCGGCCTTCATTGGCAACGGTCCACTGAGTAGGATAGTTCCTGCCCGGAATTACGGTGGCCATGGTCCCGGCCGCATTGTGCAGCCCCTGGATGGCGTTTCCTCCGTTCCAGCTTGAGCAAAGCGGCTTGGTCTGGATAAAGTTATGAATGATATTGGTGGTTTCATAAATGGCGATCTGCTGGGTGGCTGGTGTTCCGCATGAATACATGGGTACCGCGTTCCAGGATACCACCAGCCTTCTGCAGGGGGCCGTGCCATAGGTTTGATAACGTATGGTACCGCCAACGCTGGGGTTGATGTCATGCCAGGGCCCCATGATGCAGTTCTTGGGCACTCCCGCATTGGTGGTGGGAATAGCCGCAGGGATGAACCAGGCCGAAGTGGTGGCCTGGAAACCCAGCCAGCCGTTGGAGCCGATCACAAAGGAGTTATAGACCGTGCCGTAATAGCAGAAAGGGAAGGGTAGCGGTAAAAGTCCGGTCTGCGAATCGTCAGTAAGAGCTACGGCTGTTCCCGTATTAAACGGATCGGGGGCATAGGGAATAATAGCCTGCGTATAGCTGGTCGTCTGGTTGGTGGGGCAAAAGGTGGCCGTAAGCGTGGCGCAATTGGGGGCGCAGATGTTCTGATCGGCACCCGCGTTAACGCTGCATACGGTGGGTTGTGCATGAATGGTGACTGTGCCGGCAATCACTGCCAGCAGGGAAAGTAGCTTTTTCATCGGTTGTTGGGCACAAAGTGTCATAAGCAATTACAAGACACAAAGTTCGGGTTTTTGGTTGCGCTTTTTTTACGTTATATATGGCATTTACGACATATTCATCAGTTTTAACGATGTATATGGCCAAACGCTCGACAAATTCAAGGAGAGGGGGGCTGTCTTTGTTATTCAAAAGAGTATGGGCCGGAACGCGGGTATGAGGCGTGTTGTTAATAAAAAACAAGCAGAGGTGTCTCCTGCTCTTTTATTTCTGGCAGACGTTTTTGTAAATTTGCTGTTTAAACAGAGCGAATGATACGTTACATACGCAATTGGTTCGAGGCTCAGGCTTTCGGTGTTTGCTCCTGGTGGGGAGAGAAGCTGGGCATAAGGGCCACAACTATACGCATGTATTTCATTTACCTGTCGTTCTTCACGTTCGGCTCGCCCGTCATCATTTACTTTGTGATGGCCTTTATTCTCGAGCATAAGGAGTATTTCAAACCCCGCAGGTACCGTAAGCGCAGCTTCTGGGATATCTGAGCATCATTTGTGCATCAGCGGCCTTTTCTTGATCATTCCGCCCTTGGTATCGTTGATGCTGTTCATGACCATGAACACCGATTCGTCTATGCGTTCGGTGATGGCTTTGAGTTTTGAGATCTCCAGGCGGGTAAGTACGCAGTAGAGCACATCTACATCTTTGGTCACCTGCCCGCGTTTGCCATAGCCTCCTTTCCCTTTCAGCACGGTAACGCCCCTGCCCAGCTCCTCGATGATCGCATAGCGTATCTCGTCCGGTTTTGAAGAAATGATGATCACGCCAGTATACTCTTCAATACCTTCAATGATGTAATCCACCGTACGTCCTGCCACCATGTAAGTGAGTATGGAATAGAGGGCGGTTTCGATGTTCAGCAACATGGCGGCTACCGAGAAAATGATCACATTGATGATCAGCAGGATGTCGCCTACGGTGAAACTGGAGCGTTTGCTGACCAGGATGGAAAGGATCTCCGTGCCATCGATCACCCCGCCACCGCGTATGCACATGCCTATACCGGCCCCTAAAAAAAATCCGCCAAAAACCGCGGTCAGCAGCTTGTCGTTGGTGATGATGGGAAACTCAAAGATCAGCAGGGAAAGGGCCAGCCCCCCGATGGCCATGGATGTGGTGATGGCGAAGGTTTTGGAAACCTGCCGGTAGCCCGCATACACAAAAGGCGCGTTGATGATAATGATCAGGAGCGAAAGGGGCAGCTCCGTGACAATGCTGGTGAGCAGCGAGATGCCCGTCACGCCTCCATCGATAAAGTCGTTGGGAAGAATAAAGCTCTTCAGGCCGAAAGTGGCCGAAAGGATGCCGATCACAATAAAGAGCGTGTTGCGCACCACGCCCGTGAGCTTCCGTTTTTTATTTTTCGCCATCTTTCGCAAAGTTACTCGATATTAAGGCCGTATAAAAGCGCGGATGATTAGTTTTCAACGTAGAAAAGTGAAAATCAAATCCTGCTATATTTGTCGCCTGGCCATATGAAAAAAATCCTGATCACGGGGAGTAACGGTATGCTGGGCCAGAAGATCGTATATGGTCTCCTGGGAGATCCGTATTGCCGCCTGCCCGAAGACGTGGCGCGCAGCATCGGCCAGGATGCGGAGATCATTGCCACTGCAAAGGGCGAAAACAGGCTGCGAAAAAAAACGGGCTACACTTATGAGCCGCTCGATATCACCGACCGGGAGCAGGTACAACGCGTGCTGGCCAGGTATCGCCCTGACGCGGTGATCCATACGGCAGCGATGACCAATGTGGATGCCTGTGAGCTGGATCAGGCGGCATGCCGTGCGGCAAATGTGGAGGCGGTGCGCCATATTGTTGACGCAATGAAACTGCATGTACCGCAGGCGCAGTTGGTACATGTCTCTACCGATTTTGTGTTTGACGGCATGAAAGGCGGCCCTTACACCGAAGAGGACGTTCCCAACCCGCAGAGCTATTATGCACTGTCGAAACACGAAGGCGAAAAAATTGTCTCCTCAAGCGGGCTGAAATGGGCTATCCTTCGCACGATCATCGTGTACTGCGTGAGCGATGATTCCAGCCGCAGCAACCTCGTGCTGTGGGTGAAGAACAACCTCGAGAAAGGGCAAAAGATCAACGTGATCACGGACCAATTCAGGGCCCCCACGCTCTCTGAAGACCTGGCCCAGGCATGCATCACGGCCGCGATGCGGGGTGTGAGCGGCATCTACCACACCTCAGGCCCCGAAACGCACAGCATCATCGACCTGGCCTATATGATTGCCGACTTCTGGAAGCTCGACAGGTCCTTCATTAACCCGGTCACCTCCCTGCAGCTTAACCAGCCTGCCAGGCGCCCGCCCCGTACAGGCTTTGTCATCGACAAGGCCAGGAGAGACCTTTCTTATTCTCCCCGCAGCTTCCCCGAGGGATTGGCAGTTGTTGACGCCCAGCTTAAGCAAAGGCGCTGATCCCCCAGTCCCGTATCGGGAAATCCGTTCCCGATTTTAAAAAACAGCACTTCATAGTTTATTGAAAATGAACGATTTTTTTCATGCATGGCTTTTGCTCATGCCGGTCATTAACCATTAAACTATTTCAATCATGAGAACATTAATGAAGATGTGCATGCTGTGTTGCGGGCTGCTGCTGGCCGGAGCGTGCACGAAGAAAGAGGATGAGGGGCATTATTCGAGCGATACCGGCACTTTGCGTACGACCAGTACCGATAATGACGGGAAGGTCAGCTTCGGTGACAAGCGTTTTGTGAAAGGCGCGCTGGAGCTGGGTACGAAAGAGGTACGCCTGGCCGAGTACGCTGTGAACAGGGCCACCAGCACGGCTATCAGGGACTTCGCGAAAATGATGGTGGATGATCATACCAAATCGAATGATGAGCTGAAGATGCTGGCCATGAACAAGAACATCGAAGGCGATGAGGTGGCCGATGCGGAGGAGGACGCACGGGATAAAATAGACAACTGGTCGAAGAAATCGGGCAGCGAGTTTGATGAGGCATTCATCGAGCAGATGGTGCGTGACCATAAGAAAGCCGTGAGGCATTTTGAAGACGCAGCCGAAGATGCCGATGATGCGGAGATCAGGGCCTTTGCCGCAAAGCATCTTTCCACCCTGCGTATGCATCTTGAAAAAGCGCAGATGCTGGAGAACGACCTGAAAGGCAGGGACGCCACAAAGGATAATAATGTGACAAAAGACAAGAACAAAGAGGTATACTGATCACATTCCGTTTGTTCGGTCAAAGAGCCGGTTCCACGAGAAACCGGCTCTTTGATTTTCATATGGCCACGGTATGCCTGATCAGGTATTGCATGGGAATCTTGTTCCCGTTGAGATCGAGCGTGAAATCCTGCTGTATATCTGTATCTACGGGCCAGCCGGTGCGCAGATCCACCCGGATGGTGCCCTTGAGCGTGCCGGTAATCGAGAACACGTGCCCGAAGGTCTCTCCCTCACCGGTAAGATCCCCCTCGATGGCGATCACAGCTTTTCCCTCTTTGATTTCCTTTACCGTGTACGTTGCGGAACAGTTCATTTTGTTGCCGCTCTTGATCACCAGCTCCCTTTTCCAGGTGTAGCCTTCAGCGATCGTGGTGTCCGGGTAGCGCACAAAGAACTGCAGTTTGTTCTCGGCCGAGTCGCGGGTGGCGGAATCGCTGCGGACTATGCTTTCCGAAAGCTTGTTCATGCGCTCATCGTAAACGCTTTTGAACTTTTTGTTCAGCAATGAAAAAACGGGGGTGATCACCGCCTTGATCTCATCGGGGATGGAATCGGGTGAATTGGCATCGTAGCTGATGTTCTTCCCCTCTACGCTGCCGTCAACAGTGATCTTTTGGTTCTCGAGAATTAGCACCACCTGGCTGGCGTCAATCTTTTCCGCGCTGCCCTGCATTTCCATCAGGAAATGGGTTTTATCCTGTTTGGCAGTAGAAATGACCGTGAACTCATAGGTCATTTTCACTTCTTTTCCCTTCTCCGGGTTGAAAACAAGCTTTACGCCTTCATCCTTTGCCTGCTCGGGCCCGCAGGAAGAGAGCAGCAGGGCCCCCAGCGCGGACAACAACATGGTCCTTCTCATTTTGATCCGATTTTTCTGCAATGTTAAGATATTTTGAGGATTATTCGGCCAGGAGGCTGGTGATCTCAGCCTTCAGCTCCTTGATGTACGCTTCCTCATCCTGCTCGGTCACATAACCTGAAAAAGCGTAGCGCACCTTTCCTTTCTTATCGATGAGAAAGCTGGTCGGGTATGCGAATACCTTGAACAGCTTGGAAATGACATAACACTCGGGCCCCAGGGTGTTCGGGTTTTTCTTCTCTTTCTCTGACGCGCATTCAGGCAGCAGAAAGTATTCCAGCGAATCGACCTTGGCCTTTTTCCTTGCCTGCGAGTAGATCGTGGCATTGTCAGAATTGAAATCGGCAAGTTGCTGGGCCGTTCCCGCGCAAATACCCAAAATCTGGAAATCGGGATGAGTGTTCTCCTTTTTCATTTTGTTCAACTGCCTGATCTCGCGCATGCAGGGCGGGCAGCCGATATACATGAAGCTGATCAGCGTTACCTTATTCCTGAAGAAAGAGCTGTCTACCTTCATCCCGCTGATGGTGGTGCCCTCAAAATAGGGCATGCGCTTGTTCACCAGCTTGTTCGGCCCGGAGAAGGCCAGGGCGGTAAAGACGCCAAGGATCAGGAGAATATGTTTGGTCTTCATTAACAATAAGGGAAGGATTTACAATGTTAGTGATATTTCTCAGATTTCTTCAGTAAATTCGTACTGCTAAACAAATCCCTGCAAGATGAATACGATCAAACTGATTGTCCCGGCTCTTTTCCTTGGCCTGGGGGTGAACGCTCAGTCGTTCGTAAAAGGACAGAAAGACATCAACCTGGGCATAGGATTCGGTAACACGTTTATCGGCTCCGGATACAGAACCACCATACCGGCCATTTCATTCTCATTCGATTTCGGGCTGACCGGTGAGATCAGCCTGGGCGGCTACCTGGGCTATACCGGTGCATCCTACGAGTTTTACGGCCAGGAGGTATGTAACAGCGGCAATAATGCCGTGATCTACAATTATCACGACACCTATGCCTGGACCTATACTATTGTCGGGCTGCGCGCCTCCTATCATTTCGCGGAATTTATAGAGGACGATAAAATGGACCTTTACGCGGGTCTGATGCTGGGCAACAACATCGCGCGTTACCGCTTAACAACCAACAGTGTGTGTCCGAGCCATGCCGCCAATTATGGCTCCGGAACCTATGGCGGCTTCACCTGGTCGCTGCATGCCGGCTTGCGCTACCGGCTGAAAGAGAACCTAGGGGTTTTCGGTGAAGTGGGGTACGGCATTGCCTACGTGACCCTGGGCGTCACCTATAAAATTTGATCGTTATTTATAACCGCCCGTCTTAATAATTTTTTCGAGCACGTTGGTGTCCACATCGGCCAGCCTGTTGATATAAAGGCATCCCTTGCCGGTCTTATGTTTCCCCAGTTTCTTCAGCAGCTCAATTTGTTCTTTGGAGCTGTTTAGCACATAAAGCGTAAGGTTCTGCTTGCGTGGCGAGAAACCTATTTTCATCCAGTCGAGCTCGCGGCCGCTGGGGTACCTGAGGGTAACGTGTCCGAATCCCACGATAGAGGGTCCCCACATTTCCGGTTTGTCGCCAGTAGCCTTTTCCATCATTCGGGCGACAAGAAGGCAGTCTTTGCGCTGCTGCTCGTCTTTCACCGCGCTCAGAAAATCCTTTACGCTGGCCCTTGTCTTTTTTGTTTTCAGTTCCGCTTTGGCCATTTATTCAATGATCAGCACTTTGTTTATGTTGTCTTTACCCGTTTGTATGCGCATAAAATAAATACCCTTCGGCAAGCCGCGCATATCGACCTTGTTTTTTCCCTGAGGAAGCTCACCGTATACGATGGTCTCTCCAAGCGTGTTGGATAACACAAAAAAGATATTATCGCCCGAAACAAGGTACACGAAGTCTCTGGCCGGATTAGGATAGATGAATGCTGCAGCCGCATTTCCTGTTACATCCATGCCTACGGTAAAGCTTACGCAGGTAGAGTCCTGCGTGCCGCATCCGTTCGCATCGGTTACCCAAACGGTGTAGCATTGCGCGCACAGGCCGGTGGAGCCCGGGCCGGTCGGGCCGTTGCTCCATGAATAGGTATAGGGCGGGGAGCCACCGCTTGCTGTGGCGGTAGCCGTGCCGTCACAGCAGGTAGGGCACGATGCGGGGGTATTTGTAATAGACACGGTGGGATTGGGAGGTACCGTTACAACCAGGGTGGCTGCGGTACTTGTTCCGCAATCATTTATGGCATAAACGGAAATGGTACCGCTGGTACCGGCTTCCGCGATGACCACCGTACTTCCCTGGCCCGAGTTGATCGTCCACCCTGAAGGGAACGACCAACTGTAATAATTGGCTCCCGGAACGCTGGCGCAGGCAAAGGTCTGTCCTACGGAATCCGCGCACACAAGCCCCGGGCCGTTTACTGGCGATGGGGCGGCAGGAACGCTGCCGATTGGCGCATTAAGCACCTGCGATGACGATGCGTAAAGGTCCCAGGTGCCAGTTCCGCGCGAATCGTGCCAGCCGTACAGGGCAAAGCAGCCGCTCACGCAAATGGCCGGAAGGCTGCGGTCGCCACCGCCAGCCGCGTTACCATCGCATACATACAGATCGTTGCTCCGGCTGCCGTTAGGGCCTATGGTCACCGTGCGGATATGATGAATGGTAACGTTGTTCGTATCCTGAAGGTCCCAGGTCACAATGATGTTGCCGTTGCCATCGCTTACCGCCCGGGCCTCGGTATCGTCACCGATCACGGAAGTGGAAAGCGGGAAAGCGGCCAGGGTGCTGCCGTTGCTTCCGTCAATCCTGCGTCCCAGTACATTGTAATCGGTGGCGGAAGAAAGGTAGGTTTCGTAGATAATGTAAAAGTTGCCGGCTCCATCGGCCACAATATGCGCATTGTTGTGCCCGTCAGTGTTCGGTGCACGCCAGCGGCAATCGAAGCCGGTTTCTCCAACCTGCACACCGTTAAGGGTCCACAACGGGCTGCCGACAGAGCCGATGTTCTGCGCGAATATGGCTGTTGCTGTGCTGCCATTGCGGTCATCTTCCCATGCGATGATCGCGCCACCGTTTCCGTCTGCCGCGATCTGCGGGATATCCTGGGTACCCGTGGCGTTACATACCACGATTCCGGTACCTGCGGTACCCCATTGCTCAATGCCAGCGCTGTTGATGCGCTGCGCCTGTATATTGCCGTTGTTATCCCAGGTAACGATGGCTCCATAGTTGCCGTCATTGACCAGTTGCGGGTCGTCCTGCGCGGTAGAGGTGATACCTGCGGTGAGATTAATGCCCGAAACGCCCCATTGTACGGCCCCGCTCTGGTCCAGGCGCTGGGCATAGATATCGCTCGGGTTGTCGAGCACGATAAACACGCCATTATACCCGTCCTGGGCTATCCTCGGTTTGGTCATTGCCGTGGCCACCACATTGGTGACCTGAACCCCGTTTGTTGCCCACAATGCGGCTCCGGTCGAATCGATGCGCTGCGCGTATACCGAATAGCTGCCTGCTCCGCCACGCTCGTCATGCCAGGCCACGATGGCACCGCCCATACCGTCAGCGATCACCTGCGGGGTTTCCTGGTTACCCGTGGCGTTGCAGATCACCTGCGTCCACGCAACGGTACCGTTGGCGCGCAGGCGGGAGAGGTGGATATTATAATCGGTGGTCGATACGGTGGCATCGCTCCACGCCAGGTAGGCATCACCCGCGGCTCCGGGCGCGATCTCGCATTTCCACTGGTTGTTGGAGCCGGTGCCGATGGCCGTACCGTTGGTTTGCCACTGCGCTGCCGCAGGAAGGCATAAGATCAGGAAAGAAGCAAGGGACAGTGATGATTTCATGGCTTGGGTTTGGGTGCAAGCAAATTTAGAAATTCGGTTTAAACGGGAAAGCGGATAAATAATAACAAAGGGCCCGGGCTTGTTCACATGATATTTCCCGGGTCTGAATATTTTCCTACATTAGCTATAGAATACTCCTGATGAGGCCACTACGGTTCATAGCTTTTTTCGGCCTGTTGCTCCTGCTGGGCTCCTGCTCCCTGGTCGATGATCTCTCGTTCGACAAGCGCAGGTACAGGCCGGGATGGTATATCGGATCTTCCGGCCAGGGCCGCAGCCCGGATAACCCATCATCGCCTTCTTCCGGTGAAACGGCAGAGAAGCTCCGAATTTTTGCCGAACAGCCTGCCGCCCGGGAAAAAGAGGAGTGCGATGGCCGGGAAAGAACGCATGAGAGGCTGGCAAAGAAAATACCTGTATTGGCCCGGTCGCTGGTGGGTACTTCGGAAAAGGAAAAGGAGTTGACTCAGCGTATAGCGGTGAGTGTGAAGGAGCAGACGCAAAAATTACCTTCCCGCAAATCGCAAGAGCGCCAGCCTACTGGCGGGCTTAACGGTGAGTGGATACTTTTTGGCTTGCTTATGGCGCTCGTAACATTCCTTTATACCATACAGATCCTCAACGCCAACCCCTCTATGCCTATAGAGCTGGCGCTTTTGCTGGGCATGCTGCTCGCGGGTATTTCCCTGCTTACCGGGCAGTTCTTTCTGGTGTAATCTTATTTATAGTAGATAAGCGAGACCCGGTACCGCTCTTCCCCCTCCTTGTCGCCCCAGAAAACGGTAACATGAAGCGATTTGTCGTTGCTGCCGAAGTCAGCGTCAGTGCCGGTCACATCGCCTTTGCTGCCGTATTTTCTTTCTTCCGGCTTTCCCAGCAGTTCGGAGAATTCGGCCACCAGCCTGTTGTATTCTTTTTTCGAGGCCAGCAGGTTGGAGTAGTAGGAGGTAATGATCAGGCGGTGATTGGTCAGCACGGTGGTATCCGAATCGCAGCGGACGATGAGTTTGGAAGAATAAAAAATACTGTTGAGCCGGTCATATTTGTTTACCGTTGCCTCCAGATGGCAGGAATCCTTTTTAACGATCGCGTAAATGTCCTTTTTCTCCAGCACCTGTTCCCGTATCTCCGGTATTGTTTTATGAACGGGCAGATCGTTGAAATAGTAGCGTATGCGCGCCAGGGCTTTTTTCTTCGGATCTTCCGCTAAGCCCAGGACGAGCATGAGAAGAAGTGCGATGGGGATAAAGCGGTTCACGGTTCAAAGGTAAGAACAATCAGAAAAGCAAAAGCCCTCCTGGGAGGGCTTTGCCGTGCTCATGTCAGGGATATTACTCCGCAACCAGTTGACCGGTTGCGATCAGTTTGCCGCGGCTCCTGACCTGGTAAAAATAATTTCCGCTGGGAAGGCCGCTGCGGTGAAGCTCGAATATTCCCCTGCCGCTTTCCGCTGCGCTCATTACTTCGTTACCCAGCGCGTCAAAGAGGTAAAGCACAAGGTTTTCCTCCTGTGTATCCACACTTAGCGTGGCGATTGAAACGAAAGGGTTAGGGTACAGGCTGCTGGCGGCAAGCGCGGTTTGATCGTGAAGCCCGGCAGCTTCATCCAATTTGATGGCATCAACGAAAAGGCTGGGAAGTGTTCCCGTATTCCAGTCGATCAGCAGGTGTTTGCTGCTGTTGAAGATCAGGATAATGGAATCGGGCATAACGCTGGGCATCAGGTCGTTCATGCTCACGGAGAACAGGGTATAGCTGGCGGCAGGCGGCAGGGCCAGTACGCCTATGGACACGGTATCGCGCTGCATGGTGATCGTGTTATATTTTTTGAGAATGACGGTGACCTCGGCCGAATCGCCCGGCTGGGCATCCGTGAGCTTATAGAAGCCCTGTATAATATTAGGCTTGATGGTGAAAGGACTGCCTCCATCAATGATATTACCCGATGCGGGCTGCGGGCCGCTGATGAGCACGCCCGGGGCAATGCCGCAGGCCAGCATGCCGGTGGTGCGGCTGGCGTAGCTGCCCAGGAAAGCGTCATTGGTCCTGAATACGGTCATGCAATACAGGCCCCACCACTGGTCGGGTACACTGTCGTAATAGGTTTGCTGCGACCAGTTCTCGAAACCGGGATTGGAGAGGGTTTGCGCGTTGGCGCTGAGGCAGAAAACAAGGGCCAGGATGGAAAGGAGCGTTTTCATAGCAATAGTTTTAAGATGACGATACAAAGGTAGATCGGGCGGGAGCGGGGCAGGTAGGACAAAAATGCCGGGCTATGGTACTTTTCACGGGTATTACTGGGCCGCTGGGCTTTTGGGCTTCCTGTACAGCACCCAATTGGATTCTCCAGGCTGATATTTATAACCTATGCCGAAGCTGATGGGTTTGACCTTGGCCGGGTCGCTTTTATAGGCTTTATCAAGGCTGCTCTGGAATTTGCTGCTGAACAGGGATATCACTCCCGTATAATTGCCGTACAGCGTATGCTCGAAGCCGTGCTTCGTAAAATAATTGTGCGGTATGCCGGAGTCGTCCTGCAGCACGATGCGGCTTTGTTTAAGTATCAGGGAGCGTATGGCGCTGAAATCTTCAGTATGCATCAGGTACGAAGCGGATTTGATGAGCGTGTAAACTTCGCCCATGTTCTTCAGGTAGGTGCTGAACTCGGGCGTTTTGTAATACATCCCGCTGTTGGATATATCCACCCTGAAATAGAAGAGCTTGGCCTCGTGCGTGCTGTCGCTGCGGCAATACGTGATCTCGACCCCCGGCACTTTTCCGGCTTTGTGCTTGCCCAGCTCATCTTTTACCGGTTTGCCCTTCTTATCGATGTTAATACCCTTCACGTCCAAAACCCTGTTACCTGTGCGCTCGAGCAGGAGCATAAGCAGGGGCAGGGTGCCGCCCGTTCCTGCGCTGGTCAGGTCTTTGCGCATGGCCAGCGTGCGGAAAAAGCTGAAGTTAAGAACGGCATACAACGAATGGTTGATGCTTTTGATGTAGCTGCTTACCGAATCCCGGTTGGTCGTTTTCTGCAGCGGCACGTAGCCAACGGCCTCCAGCCCGAACATGATCGTGGTGTCGGCATTCTGAAAGAACATATTGCCGTGCAGCACGTCAGGCCCCGAGAAGGGGTAAAAGAACTTGAACGGCTTTGAGTTGAGCTCGCCCATTTCGTCATAGCTCCATTCCCTCAGGGGCAGCACGCGTTCGGTGTAATACTTCTGCCAGTTCAGATCAGCGGTATCGTGGTACAGCTTCCAGTCGGGGTGGTTCAGCAGGGCGGTGTCGAGCACGCAGCCTTTTTCAGGCAGCATACCCGCCAGGTAACGGCCCATGTCGTTGTATTTCCGGTCGTATTTCTTCCTGATCTTTTGAAAGGTAGGGGTCAGTGTCTCCTTGAGGGAGCTGTCGGAAAGGCGATCAGCGGCAAAGGAAAATGCCACGGAAGAATGACGCCACGTGATAATAAGAACGAGGGCGGCACAGAGAAGCAAAGAATAAATCCTGGAAGGGGTCATAGCTCGTTCTTCAGCGCCTGAAGAAATTCCTTTATCCGGCTCAGCGAGTTGACCAGCTCTACGTTGTTGATGGTGTCCTCCTTGTTCTGCTTGAGCTTTTCCTTGGCGCCCTGCAGCGTGAATCCGCGTTCTTTTACCAGGTGATAGATGATGCGCAGGTTGTCCACATCTTTCTGCGAGAACATGCGGTTGCCTTTTTTGTTCTTTACGGGCTTGAGTATCTCGAACTCCTTTTCCCAGAAACGGATCAGCGAGGTGTTGACCCTGAACATATCCGCCACCTCACCTATGGTGTAATAGAGCTTTCCTATTTCTCGTTCCTTGTATGGCAAGCGGTATGGGTTTGAATAACAAAAATAAAAAAATCCGTCATGGGAACAAATCAGCGCTATGGCCGCCTGGCGCACTCGTACAGCACCAGGTTCGACTCGCCTTTATGCCACTTGTAGCCGATACCGAAATCAAGCGGTTTGGCGGGCTGGCTTTTAAAGAGGCTGTCGAGGTCCTTTTGCTCGTTCCCTTTAAAGAGGGAGATCACCCCGCTGTACTTCCCGTAAAGCGATGGTTTACACCCGGTGAAGAAACGGTGCGGAATCCCCGAATCGTCCTGCAATACCGTCAGGCTTTGTTTGAGTATGAGGCTGCGTATCTCGGAAAAAAAGTCGTTGTACATAAGGTAAGATGCCGATTTAAGGTAGGTATGGGCGTATCCCAGCGTGTACAGGTAACGCAGGAACGCGGGGCTGGTCTTTGTCAGTCCCTCGTTCGACAGGTCGGTGGAGAAATAGAACAGCCTCGCCTCGCCCGTACTGTCGGCATGGCAATAGGTGATCTCCACCCCGGGCGATTTATATGACTTCCCGGGTTCATTGCCGGCTATCCTGCCCGCTGAATCAATGTGTATGTATTTTACATCGAGCACGCGGTTGCCTGTGCGCTGAAGAAAGATCATCATGAGCGGGGTGGTGCCGTTGAGCTCGGCTGTGCGCAGGTCTTTTTTCATGGCCTCCGTGCGGAAAAAGCTGAAGTTAAGTATGGCATACAGCGATCTGGTCACGGATGCGAAATATTTCGCCAGCGTATCGCTCTTGCTCTTATCGGTGAAAGGAACGGTGCCTACCGGTTCCAGGCCTATCATCACCGTGGTGTCCGCTTCGGGGTAGAAGCAGTCGGCATGCAGAATGTCGGGGCCGGAAAAGGGATAGAACAGGGTAAAAGGCCCGCTGTTGATGGCGGCCAGCTCGGCCCGGCCCCAGTCTTTAAGCACCTGTATGCGGCTGCTGTCGTACAGGTGCCATTTCTTTTCCGCGTTTTCCGCGTACTGCTTCCAGTCCTTGTTTTCCAGGTAGGACGAGTCGAGCATGCAGCCCGGTTCGGGGTCCATACCGGCCAGGTAACGGGCTATATCATTAAATATCCGGTTGTAACTGCCGCTGATCTTCTTCGGCAGGGTATCCATGACCACCGCTACCGTATCCGTATCTTTCACAGGGGTTTGCTGCCGGGCGTGCTCACCGTCTCCGCAGGATGCCAGCAGGATCATCGCTGCCCCCGTAACTAACCAATTAAGCCGATGTTCCATTTTTTTGGTTCCGATGAATAGATTTATCGATGAAATAAACAAGTAATCCCGAAAGGGCAGTCCCCAGGCCCCAGAGCGATTCCTCTATTTTCATTTTAAAGCCGAAATACATCAGCCAGCCGCTGATGAGCAGGAAGAGCAGGGGTACGAGGGGATACAATGGCGTGCTGAAAGGCCGCCTGGCACCGGGCTCCCTGAAACGAAGAATGAACAAGCCCAGAACGGTAAGGAATGTGAAAATGTTCAGTGTAAATGAAATATAGGTGAGCACCTGGTTGAATGTAGCGGTATAAATGAATACGAGCGCTACGGCCCCCTGGAACAGGATGGCCATGACGGGAAGGCCGGCACTGTTCTTCCGGCCGAAGAGGGATAGCACGCGGTAATCCTCGCCCATGGCGTGTGTCACACGCGGACCTGCCAGCACCATGGCGCTGATGGTTGACAGCAGCAGCACCGAAATAATCCCACTCATGATCTGGCCGCCCGTTTGCCCGAAAATGTTCTGCGCGGCCACACCGGCTATATCCACCACCGGCCCGTTCGCGGTGCTCATCTGGGCCAGGGGAGTGGTGTACATGAAAATGAAGTTAAGCAGCACGTACAATACCATTACAATGATGGTTCCGCGCAGCAGCGCCCGCGGAAGATTTTTCTGCACATCGTGCATTTCGGAGGCGATGTAACCGGCCGCGTTCCACCCAGAATAGGCGAGCGAGACAAAGAAGAACGACACGGCAAAGGCAGCGCCCGACATATCTTCCCACGATTGCGCGCTGGGACGAAACCCTATATCGCCTTTTCTCCCCGCCACAAAGCCGGCAATAATGATGACCAGGATAATGGAAACTTTTACAGAAGTTGAAATGTTCTGGAAAATGCTACCCGCTTTGAGGCTGATGCAGTGGATGACGCTGATCACGGCAACGATACCTGCAGCCGTGTGCTCGATGTTGATGCCGGGAACAATGTTGTTAAGGTATTCTCCGAAAGCGAAAGAGGCCAGGGCGACAGGGGCCGCAAAGCCCACCGTGGCCGATACCCATCCGGATACAAAGCCCATTGCGGGATGATAGATCTTAGACAGGTAATGGTATTCCCCGCCCGAACGGGGCAGCATGGCGCCTATCTCACCGTAGCACAGGGCACCGGTGAGCGCGGCAATACCGCCCAGCACCCAGAGCATGATAATGGCAAAGCCGGTTTGGATTCCCGCCACCTGGAACCCCAGGGAGGTGAATACCCCCGTACCGATCATATTGGCGATGACGATGGAGGTGGCCGTATACAGCCCTATTTTTTTACCGGACATGAAAAATTCTGAAAGGGCCACAAACGTACTAAAAATACGCTGAACCGTAACCGGAATAAGTACGGAAGGCGTATGCCCTTTTCAGGCGGGGGCTAGTCGAACGATTGGGAGGCCTTCGAAGACATTTCGATAAGCTTCTGGTACTCTTCGGGGGTAAGGTCGTTATAATAGAAGTTGATCGGGTTGACCTTTTCTCCGTTCTTGATCACTTCGTAATGCACGTGGGGGGCGGTTGAAAGACCGGTGCTGCCAACATAACCGATCACCTGTCCGCGTTTGACCTTCTGGCCAACCGTCACAGCGATCTTGCTCATGTGCGCATACAGGGTCTGGTAGCCGAAACCGTGGTTAAGCACCACGTGGTTGCCATAGCCCTGCGCGTTGGCATCGGCCCGCTCCACAAACCCGTCACCGGTGGCGTAAATGGGGGTGCCCATGGGAGCGGCAAAATCCATTCCGGGATGAAACTCGGAGGTCTTATAGATAGGGTGCACGCGCCAGCCAAACCCCCCGGGGGCATGGCGCAGGTTCTTGTTCGAGATGGGCTGTATGGCGGGTATGGAAGCGAACATCTGCTCCTTGCTCTTGGCCAGCCTGATCACCTCATCGAAAGATTTGCTCTGGATGTACATCTGCTTGGCGATCTTATCCAGCTTCTTGGTGGTTTCTATAATAAGCTTCGAGTTCTCAAAACCCTGGAGCTCCTTATACCGATCGGCACCGCCAAAGCCGGCCTTACGTATGTTGTCCGGTATGGGTTCGGCTTCGAAGATCACCCGGTATATATTGTCATCGCGCTGCTCCAGGTCGTCCAGAACAGCGGAAAGATTATCCATGCGCTTGTTCAGCAGCTCGTACTGCAGCTTGAGCTGCTCGTTCTCGCGCTGGAGCTTGATCTCATCGGTAGTGGGCACAATGCGGTAGGCGACCAGGATGGTGACCGTGGCGAAAACGGTGCCCGTGGCCAGGTAGGAAAGCAGGCGCAGGAGGCGTTGCCTCCAGGTGGTTTCCACCTTTTCATAGGTCAGCGACTTGGTATTAAAGCGATATTTGATCTTGCTCATGCGTTTTCGCTGTTTGCAGGGGTACCAAAATTAAGGAAATTATTAAATTCGCATCTCATTTTCAGGCCCGAAGGCAATACATGAATTCCAATAAAACAAGAGAAAAATTCCTCGAGTTCTTCCGTTCGAAGGGCCACGAGATAGTGCCTTCAGCGCCCATGGTGGTGAAGAACGATCCCACGCTCATGTTCATTAATTCGGGGATGGCGCCTTTCAAGGATATTTTCCTTGGCAACTCGCCCATCAGGCACCCGCGCGTGGCCGATACCCAGAAATGCCTGCGCGTATCCGGCAAGCACAATGACCTGGAAGAAGTAGGCGTTGATACCTATCACCACACCATGTTCGAGATGCTGGGTAACTGGAGCTTTGGCGACTATTTCAAGAAAGAGGCCATTGAGTGGAGCTGGGAGCTGCTGGTAGGCGTTTACAAGATCGACCCCGACCGGCTTTATGTAACGGTATTTGAGGGCAGCAAAGAAGACGGGCTGGCTTTTGACCAGGAGGCTTACGATAACTGGAAGCGTTTTATCAGCGAGGACCGCATCCTGCGCGGCAGCCGAAAAGATAACTTCTGGGAGATGGGCGATACCGGCCCCTGCGGCCCCTGTACGGAGATACATGCCGATATACGCGATGACAAGGAGAGGCGGAAGGTGGACGGCAAGACCCTGGTGAATGCCGGGCATCCCCAGGTGATCGAGATCTGGAATAACGTGTTCATGGAGTTCAACCGCAGGGCGGACGGCTCGCTGGAAAAATTGCCCAAGCAGCACGTAGACACGGGCATGGGCTTCGAGCGCCTGTGCATGGTGCTGCAGGGAAAGAAATCGAACTACGATACGGATATCTTTCAGCCCATCATCCAGAAGATAGAGGATATCTCCGGCCTGCGCTACCGGCCCGAGCATCCCGGAAAGAGCGAGGAGGTGATCAATATCGCCATGCGCGTGATAGCCGACCATATACGCGCTATCTCCTTTTCCATCGCTGACGGGCAGCTCCCTTCCAATACGGGCGCAGGTTACGTGATCAGGAGGATATTGAGAAGGGCTATACGCTACGGCTACCAGTCGCTGAACTTAAAAGAACCTTTCCTGCACCGCCTGGTGCCCGTTCTGGCGCACCAGATGGGCGGGGCATTCCCTGAACTGAACGCACAGAAGCTGCTCATCGAAAAAGTGATCAAGGAAGAGGAAGGCTCGTTCTACCGCACGCTGGAAACAGGCCTGAAAAAAATAGATGCGGTGTGTATTGAGATCATCAACTCGCATAAGCAGGATAAAGTGGTGGACGGGAAAGTGGTCTTTGAGCTGTACGACACCTTCGGCTTTCCCCTTGACCTTACCTCGCTGATCGCGCGGGGTTACGGCCTGAGCATAGATGAGAAGGGTTTTAATGAGGAGCTGGAGAAGCAAAAGAACCGCTCGAGGGAGGCAACGGCTACCGATACGGGCGACTGGATAATCGTAAGTCAGAGGTCAGAGGCCAAGGATCAGAAGAGCGAATTTGTCGGGTATGAAAAGCTGGCTGAAGAGGTCCGTATCCTTAAGTACAGGAAGGTAAAGGCAAAGAACAAGGAGCTGGTGCAGCTTGTGCTGGACAGAACCCCGTTCTATGCCGAGAGCGGTGGCCAGGTGGGCGATACGGGTTATCTCGAAAAAAACGGGAACAGGATTCCGGTCATTGACACCAAGAAGGAGCATGGCGAGATCGTTCACTTTACCGATAAGCTGCCCGCTGACCTGGCAGGCACCTGGCTGGCTCGGGTAAATGAACGCAAACGCGCGCTTACCGAGAACAATCACAGCGCTACGCACCTGCTGCATGCCGCGTTAAGAAAAGTGCTGGGCACCCACGTGGAACAGAAGGGCTCGCTGGTGAACGATGAACACGTGCGGTTTGATTTTTCGCATTTCTCGAAGATCAATGAGGAAGAGCTGGAGAAGATAGAGTCAATGGTGAATGAAAAGGTGCGCGAGAACATTGCGGCCGATATCAGGGAGATGCCTATAGCCGAGGCGAAGAAGATGGGCGCCATGGCCCTGTTTGGCGAGAAATATGGTGATGTGGTGCGCGTGGTGACCTTCGATCCTCAATTCTCCATTGAGCTGTGTGGCGGCACGCATGTGAAAGCCACCGGCCAGATCGGCCTGTTCAAGATCGTTTCAGAAAGCGCTATTGCCGCGGGTATAAGAAGGGTAGAGGCGATCACCTCTGAAAAGGCCATTGCTTACCTAAACGAACAGATCCATGCCCTTAATTCGGTGAAGGCCCTTTTAAAGAATCCCAGGGATGTGGTGAAGAGCGTGGAGAACCTGATCGGGGAGAACGCAGCCCTGTCAAAACAGGTGGAACTATTATACCGGGAAAAGGCGAAGTCGGTCAAGGCCGAATTGCTGAATAAAATACAGAAGGTAAACGGTTATCACCTGCTCTGCGAGAAGATCAGTCTCGACTCACCGGATGCCATCAAGGATATCGCCTTCGAGCTGAAGCAAAAGGAGAACATATTCATTGTGCTGGGTGCCGAGGTAAAAGGGAAAGCCTCGCTTACGGTGGCCATCAGCGATGACCTGGTCAGGTCAAAGAACCTGGATGCCGGTAAGATCGTACGGGAACTGGCCAAAGAGATACAGGGCGGGGGCGGAGGGCAGGCCAACTACGCTACGGCAGGAGGAAGCAATGCACAAGGGATTCAGAAAGCCCTGGAAAAAGCGAAAGGCCTCATTTAGGGCGAAGTGTGTAGTTTGTAGCTTGTAGTCTGTAGTTTGTAGTTTTTTGGTTTGTATTCTTGTTTACTGTTTACTGCCTACTGCCTGTTTAATTTATCATCCTCTTTTTCTCCTCAATGTATTCCCGTATACCGCTCAGGTGCCGGTAGGGATAATCGCTCAGGTTAGGCGGGGTTTGGGTGATGTCCAGGTAATCGATATCCAGCGTGGTTGATTTCTCCCCAAGGATCACATCCAGTATCAGGTAAGTGCCTTGTATGAATATATTCTTGTTCTCTTCCGTGTACTGCGGATAGCAGACCTGTATGCCCACCGCGCTGGGCTGTTCCTTGTTATCGAGCGGAATAAAGATGATCTTGCCCGGCTCGAACTGGTGTCCGCCAATCTCTATCCTGAATTCGGTTCCCATGGGCGGCTTGAAGGCGATGATATTCCAGCCTTTGAGCCTGGGCGCCCTGCTGACCAGCAATTCAACGGCAGGGAAATAATCTTTTATGCCTTCGGCCGTGATGATGAGCTCGCTCTCCGTATCTGAGCGCCCGCCCATTTCGAAGAAAAGATGCGGGTGGTACCGGTGAAGTTTTTCCAGGAACATGTTCAGCAGTTGCTCGCGCTCCTGTCCTTCTTTTTGGTTAACCTGCAGGTAATTATTCTGGTTTTCACAGAACCATTTCCAAAACAGGTCAGCTTTTTCTGTTTCCGATAGCTCTTTTTTCATTTTCTTGGTTCTTAATATCCTTCAGGGTTTCTATCGTATCACGATAGGCGGTTTTCTGCGTATCCCATGTCAGATGATCGTATAAAAAATAACCGATTTGTTTTTTGTTCTGCCACAACAGGTATCCATGATAACGGGTAATAAAGAGAAAGCCGGTGGTTTTTACTTTTTCCATGACAAGCTGATCGAATCCTACAGTAAAGCATGCATGTGAATCCGATTTTAAGTTACGGCTCACAAAATTGATTTTTTTCATTTGATGGTCAATTTCCAGGCTAACAATATAGTCCATCTTGCGAAAAAGGAGCGTTATGTACGCGCAAAAAGCACCCAGAATAAGGCAAATGACGATAATCGTGTCAGCATTCATAAAACCGATAGCCGCCATTTCTCCAAACAATTTACGCGTTTCTTCATCGTGATAACGCCTGGCACGCCCTGAAGCCAGGATCATGGGAGCGAATATGCAGATTCCGAAAACAACCATGGTGGTGACCACGAAGGTCAGGAACGCCTCGGTGATCAGGGAAGGGATAAAGCTCTTGTCGTAATACTTGGAACGGATCATTTCACCAGGCTCACATGCCCCACGAACTGGTGTTTTTTGGCATGCGTGTCGTACACGATCACTTTCCATACGTAGGTATCGATCTGCGCGATCTCGTTGGAGCTGCCGTTCTGCACCTTGCCGTCCCAGCCTTTAGAGGGGTTCGTGGAATGAAAGACCTTATTCCCCCAACGGTCAAAGATGAAGAGCTCATACCTGCTGTTGTCCCACATGATTCCGTACGGGGTGAAGACATCATTGTTCCCGTCTCCGTTGGGCGTGAAAGCGTTGGGCGCGTAAAAAGTAAAGTCCTCTTCTACATATACCGTGATCGTGATCGTATCGGAGCATTGCCCGTTGCTGACGATAAGCTGCACATTGTAAGCGCCCGGCTCGCTGTACGTAAAGCTGGGATTTTGCTGCGTGGAGGTGGAGTTGTTCGGATCGCCAAAGCTCCACATCCAGGCAATGCTGTTTGTGCTCTGGTCGGTGAAATACACCGTAGGGCTGCTTATACTGGCCGGCTGGGGACTGGCGCTGAAAGCCGCCTGGGGCTGGGCATAAACGGTCACCATACCTGCGTGGGTCGAAAAGCCGGGGCAACCCTGTGCATCGGTGATATATAAGGTAACCGAATAAGTTCCGGGGGTGGTGTAGCAGTAGGTAGGATTGCAGTTGGTAGAGCTGCCGCCATCGCCAAAGCTCCATGAGCAGGTGCCCGTAGAGGGAGAAGTGTTGGTAAAGGTGACGCACAGAGGTGAACAGCCGGTAGTATCGGTTCCCGAAAAACTGGTTGCAGCGGGGTTGGTGGGCTGCACGAATGCCACCGTAGTATCGGTACATCCGTTCTGGTCGGTGACCGTTACGGTATAGAATCCTACACCCAGCCCGGTAGCGCTGGCGCCAGTTCCGCCACTGGGCTGCCAGTTGTAGGTATAGGTCCCGGTGCCTCCGTTAGCCGAAACATTGGCCGCACCGTTGTTCTGGCCGCATTGGGTGGGGGTGGTAGATACCGTGGAAAGGACCAGTTGCGGAGGCTGCGTAATGATTATGGTCTGGCTGGAGGAGCAGCCGTTGGCATCGGTCACGGTGAAGGTATAGGTGCCGGCCGCCAGACCGGATGCGTTCGTTGTCGTGCCGCCCGATGGGCTCCAACTGTAATTGAACGGGCCCGTTCCGCCCGTAACATTGATCACCGCGCTTCCGTTATTGGCGCCAAAGCAGAGTATATTTCCCTGGCTGGCAACGGAGGTTGTCATGTTGCTGGGATTGTTAACCAGTACGGTTGCCGTGCCGGTGCATCCGTTAGGATCGGTAATGGTTACCGTGTAAGTGCCGCCCGCAAGACCTGTGGCGGTTTGCGTGGTTTGACCGCCCGGGCTCCAGAGGTAGGTGAAAGGCCCAGTTCCCGTTGGGGTGGCGGTAGCGGTGCCTGTATTGCCGTTACATGATGATGGCGTTGAGCTCGTTTGCATCTGGAGCCCGCCCACGGTGACGGTTGTAGTGGCCGTAACGGTAATGGGTCCGCTGCAGCTTTGGTTCACTACCTGCGCTGTATAGGTAGTGGTGGCGGTGGGGCATACCTGCAGGGTGGTGGTGTTCCCGATCACGTTATTGTTGGGATCGAGCCAGGAAAAAGTGAATTGTGGCGCACCGGTAGGAGTGAAACGCTGTCCGTCATTGTTAGCCGTCCATACGGTGGGATAGTTTCTGCCCGGAACGATGACACCTGCGGTGCCTGTGGCGTTGTTCAGCCCTTCGATGGCATAACCTCCGTTCCATGACGAGCAATTGGGTTTGTTCTGGATGAAAATGTCGATAATGTTGGTTGTTTCATACAGCACGATCTGCTGGGTGGCGATCAGGTTGTTGCAGGAGAACATAGGCACCTGGTACCAGGAAACCACCAGGTAACGGCAGGGAGCGGTGCCGGCCACCTGCCAGTAGATGGCGCCACCCACGCTGGGGTCGATATCGTGCCAGGGCCCCATGATGCAATTGATCATGTCCGGGTCGAAACTGGAAGGCATGGCCGTGGAGATGGGCCAGGTATTGTATTGATTCGCATTATTGATATCGAATGAGATCACCCCGTTGGAGCCGATCACGCACTGGGTATAGGTATTGCCGTAGAACTCGAAGCAGAAGGGCAGGGTGATCACGCTCGACCATACATCGTCTATTCCAATGAGTATAGGCGTGCCGGTATTGAAGGAGAAAGGAGCGTAAGGAATGGCGCTTACCGAATAGGAGGTGGTGGCTACCGTTCCCTGCACGGTAGCGGTGATGTTGGTGCAGCCGCTGCAAATGGTCTGGTTGGGGCCGGTAGTAACGGCAGGACATGCGGGGGTTTGGGCCTGGATCAAACCGAGCAGCATAGTGAAAAAACAAAGAAGTGCGATAAATGGGTTTCGCATGTAAGTTGTCTCTGCTTTAGCGTATTACAAAATTACGCTTTTCTTGTAAGACAAGACAGGTCCGGTAATCGTTGCATATTAGGACGGGAATATATTCCTGTATCCTTTTTTCCGCACTGCGTTATAGGTTCAAAAGCAGCGCCCTCAACCTTTAAAACCTACCCCTATGAAAAAGCGATTCAGCCTTTCGGTTTCGTTCTGGTGCTCAGTGGCCTGCCTGGCGCAGCAGGACGTACAACTGAGCCAGTATTTTATGAACAAGAGTTACTTCAATCCGGCCGTTGCCGGAATGAACCATGCCATATGCGGTACGCTTGCCTATCGTACCCAATGGGTGAATTTTCCAGGCGCACCGGTAACAAAGATCTTAGGGGTGAATGGTTTTGTGCCGCAGTTCAGGGGTGGCGCGGCACTTAACCTTTCATCCGATGTGCTGGGCAATGAAAGCAACACGCATGTGAACCTTTCATTGGCCCGGCATTTCAATTTGGGTTTGGGCGAGCTCAGCATAGGCCTGGGCGCTGAAATGATACAGAAGAAGTTCGCAGGCCTGTGGCTGGCCACCGATGGGGTGAGTGGCGATGCGGCCATTCCACAAGTCCCATCCTCGGGCTCGTATTTCGACCTGCACGCTGGTGCTTATTACATGGGCCTGCGCGGACAGTACGCAGGCTTGTCGGTAAGGCATATTTACAGCAAGGATGCCAAAAGCTTTGTTTATGATTACAGGCCGCACTACTTCGTAATGGCCGGCTGGCCGGTCCAGCTTCCTTTTGCGCGCTCGGTCGTTCTGAAGCCTTCCGTGCTGGGGAAATCAGACGGGGCGTCCACCATTTTTGATGTGAACCTGCTGGCGCAGTTCGCTGACCGGTTTTGGGCGGGAATGAGCTACCGGATGACCGATGCGGTTGTGGGAATGGCGGGCTTGCAGTGGGGCAACCTGAAGGTCGGCTATTCTTACGATATCACTACCTCTGCCTTGAAAAACCACAGCAGCGATTCGCACGAGCTTGTTATCACGTATTGCCACAAGATCGTGGGTAAAAAGAAATGCACCAGTCATGAGAACCCGCGCATCATGAAGGGCGGAAATTGCAAATGCGACCAGGAAGCCTACAGCGGCTGCCTGCTGCATCAGAAAATGACCCAGACCGGGTATTGGGAATGAATTTGGTTGGTTGGTTCAACGGGCAGCGTGCCGCCTTTTCCTGGGGGCGGCACGCCTGGTCTTCCTGGTTACGTAAATAAAAAAAGCGTAACTTAGAGGAAACCAAAACTATCCCGATGACGGCTGAAATGCATACAGAAAAAGGGGTAATGAAGATCATGTTCTTTGAAAAGGACGCCCCCAATACCGTGAAAAATTTTACCGACCTGGCCAAGAAAGGCTTTTATGACGGCCTTGCCTTTCACCGGGTGATACCCAACTTTGTGATACAGGGCGGCTGCCCGCACAATAAAGGTTACGGAGGCCCCGGTTATACCATCAAATGCGAGCTGGATGGCGATAACCAATATCACGACCGGGGCGTGCTTTCCATGGCCCATGCGGGCAGGGATACGGGAGGTTCGCAGTTCTTTATCTGCCATAACCGCTCCAATACCAAGCACCTGGACCGTAACCATACCGTGTTCGGCAAGGTCACTGAAGGGCTGGACGTGATCGACCAGATACGACAGGGGGACAAAATACTAAAGGTCGTGATCAGCGAATAGAAAAAAGGTCCCGGCAGCGGGACTTTTTTGTAACCTCTCAGGGAAAGGGACGTAAGAATATCATGTTTTCCAGAATCGCCATTTCAATAACCTGCTTTTTGATTTTTACCGGCTCCCGGGCCCAGGTACGTATCGACTCGGCCGGCAAGGTGGCCTACCTGGTTAAAAAAGTACTGCTGGGCGAGGGGGTGTCGGTCAGCAACATGAAATATACGGGTAGTTCTAAATGCGTGGCCGGCTTCAATGCCGATTCGGTGGACCTGCCCATCAAAAAAGGAGTTGTTTTTTCGACCGGATATGCCGAAGAAGTGAAGGGGCCCAATTACGATGAGTCGCATTCGGGCTACGTGAATACCGCGGGCGATAAGGACCTGAAGAAGATATCCGGACATAACACGTTCGATGCGGTGATCCTGGAATTCGATTTTATTCCCAGTAATAACTTCATCTCGTTCAATTATATTTTCGCTTCCGAGGAATACCTGGAGTATGTCAATTCCATTTACAACGATGTGTTCGCGTTCATCGTCACCGGCCCCGACAAAAAGCAGAAGAACCTGGCCGTTATTCCTAATTCCAAATCGGCAGTGACGGTGAACAACATCAATCCTGAAAAAAATTCCCCGTATTATATCGATAACCCGGTAATGAAGAAAGGAAAGAAGGAGAAGAAAGGCAGCCTGCGCCAGGCATTGCAGTTCGATGGGCTAACGGTGCAACTCACGGCCGAATGCGAGGTAACCCCGGGCGCAAAATACCACATCAAGATCGCCATTGCCGATGCGGGCGATCCCGGTTTCGACTCGGCCGTTTTTCTCGAGGCCGGTTCGTTCTCCAGCAACAAGACCTCGGTACTGGCCACCAAAAGCTTTCCCAAGCCAGTTGAGGAAAAGCCCGGTACGGAAAGCAAACCCGTGCTTGTTAAGAGCGACAGTCTGCCCAAGCCGGTAAGCGTATCCAATATCCTATTCGCCAGCGACTCGTACGCGCTGAGCGCTGCATCAAAAACCGAGCTGAACAAGCTGGCGGACCTCCTGCAAAAGAACCCGGCATACAGGGTAGAGCTGTCCGGCTTCACGGATAGCACTGCGAGCTACGAATACAATGTCAAGCTTTCGCTGAACCGCGCCAAAAGCGTGGCGGATTACCTCATCTCCAAAGGCCTGAAACCGGAACGCATCAGCTACAAGGGTTTCAGCAAGGATAAGCCGGTTGCCGATAACGGGAACGAAGAGGGCCGGGCCCTGAACCGCAGGGTAGAGGTGGTGATCAAAAAGCCTCAGTAGACCTTTCCTTCCCAGAAAACATTCGTTGTGCTGATACCTGTGGTAAAGACAAGGATATCGCGGTACATCGCAAGGCTCGCGATCTTCTCATAGGTAATGTTGGTCCTGATCTCTCCTTTAAAGAAATACTTCAGCTTCCCGTTCTTGTCGGTCCATGCAATGGAGTGTATTCCCACGCCTCCGTAATTCGCGAAAGGTTCGGTGAACGGAAGATTATTCTCGAGCACATAGGTCTTTCCCATGTAAAAGACCTTCCACTCGGGATCGCTGTTGAAGGATACAAAATTACCGTACACTCCCCAGTTGGAAGGCTCAAAAGAAGAAAGCTCGGTGGTGCCGTAATCGTAGAACACCTTCAGGCTGCCGTAATTATCGGTCCAGGCCACGAGGGCGTCACCCACCGCGCTCTGTTTGGGCGGAACGGTTTCGAGCAGGATTATTTCGCCTTTGTAAAAGATGCTGAACTCGTTGGTGTACCTGTTGGTAAAGGTTACGATGTCGAGGCCGCAAAACCCGCGGTTGATGTCGTTCGTTCCGATGTCATAGATCTTGCCCCGGTAAAATATCTTGAAGTTATTGTTGAGATCGAAAAAGGCCAGGGTGTTTTTGCCGAGCATGTAATTGTTCACCGAGCGTTTGAATCCTCCCGTTTCCAGCGTGATCACTTCACCCTTATAGTAGACCTTGAAATCGCTGTTGTAATAATCGTTGAACGCGATCATGCTGTCGGATATCTGGTAATCGAGCACCCAGTCGGTCAGTTTTTTTGTTTCGCCCTGGTCAAATACCATGAAACGCTTTTCCAGTTTCCAGCAAACCAGGCTGGCGCTTACCTGCCAGCTATGGGGCGTGTAGGGCTCTTCAATATCGGCTTTGCCGTTATAATAGATCTTAAGCTCCTTGTTATTGTTGAGATAGGCCACGGCATTGCCTCCCACTTTGAACTCTTCAACCTTCTGGTACTCCAGCTCTTTGGATACCCCGTTGTCAAAAACGAAGAAATAGTTTTTATAATCGAAATAGGCGGCCAGGTTCTGGGCCCCGCAAAGCGTTGCAAGCAGGCAGGCCGATATGCAAAGGGCGGTCCGCAAGGCTCAGAAATTGGGTTTGAGCATATACTTCGAATAGAAATCCACGATGATCTCCACCGCCTCATCGGCCGTATCTACCACGTGGAACAGCTCCCAGTCGCCAGGGCTCAGGTACTGCTGCTCCTCTAGCATGGTCTTTTTCATCCAGTCGAGCAGGCCCTTCCAGTAGCTTTTCCCGATGAGCACGATGGGGAAGTGGGCGATCTTGCTGGTCTGTACGAGGGTTAGAGCCTCAAACAGCTCGTCCATGGTGCCAAAGCCTCCGGGCAGTGCGATGAAGCCCTGCGAATACTTCAGGAAAATGGTCTTTCGTACAAAGAAATAATCGAAGCTGATGAGCTTATCCACATCGATGAACTTATTGGGGAATTGTTCAAAGGGGAGCTCGATGTTCAGCCCCACGCTCTTGCCTCCACCCGCTTTAGCTCCTTTGTTGGCGGCTTCCATAATACCCGGGCCACCGCCCGAGATAACGCCATAGCCTTCCTTGACAAGCTTATACGCGATCTCTTCAGCCAGCTTATAATAGGTAGAGCCCGGTTTGGCCCGGGCGCTGCCGAACACCGAAACGCAGGGCCCTATGCGCGCCATTTTTTCAAAACCCTCCACGAACTCGCCCATGATCTTGAAGATCATCCAGCTATCGGCTGCCTTGATATCGTTCCAGTCCTTCGCGGCAAAAGCCTTTCTTATTTTTTCTTCATCTCTGTTGGTCATAAAATATATATGTGGATCGTGTTAATAAAGATACATAAAAAGAGCAGAAGCGGGGGATGGGATGCCTGAGAACGCGGATACGCTGACTTTATTGCCCGCACTTACAGTTCTTTTTCCAGGTAACGGGCGGTGTGGCTCCTCTTGCTGCCGATGATCTCTTCGGGGGGGCCTTCGCAAATGATGGTACCTCCCTTTTCCCCGCCTTCGGGGCCGAGATCGATAATGTGGTCGGCCACCTTGATGATGTCGAGGTTATGCTCGATCACCAGCACGGTATTGCCGTGGTCCACGAGCTTGTTCAGCACCTCCAGCAGGATGCGTATGTCTTCGAAATGGAGCCCGGTGGTGGGCTCGTCAAGTATGTAAAAGGTGCTGCCCGTATCCCGCTTGGAAAGCTCGGTGGCCAGCTTCACGCGCTGCGCCTCTCCGCCCGAAAGGGTTGTGCTTTGCTGTCCCAGCGTAATATAGCCAAGGCCCACCTCTTTCAGCGATCTTATTTTTTGAAGGATGGAAGGTATGTTCTCAAAAAACTCCACCGCGTTATCAATGGTCATGTTCAGCACATCGCTGATGGATTTTCCCTTATAGCGCACTTCCAGCGTTTCGCGGTTGTACCGCTTGCCGTTGCAGGCCTCGCAGTTCACGTACACATCGGGTAAAAAATTCATCTCTATGGTGCGCACTCCCGCTCCCTGGCAGGTCTCGCACCGTCCTCCTCTTACGTTGAAGCTGAAGCGGCCGGGTTTGTAACCGCGGATCTTTGCCTCCGGGATGCTGGCGAAGAGGCTTCGTATGTCGGAGAACACGTTGGTATACGTTGCGGGATTGCTGCGCGGGCTGCGCCCGATGGGCGATTGGTCGATCTCGATCACCTTATCCACGTGCTCGAGCCCTGAAATACTGCGGTAGGGCAGGGGTTTAAGCACGCTCCGGTAAAAATGCTGGCTGAGTAGGGGGTACAGGGTCTCGTTGATCAGCGAGCTTTTACCGCTCCCCGAAACGCCCGTTACGCAGATCAGTTTGCCCAGGGGAAGTTCAAGCGTCACATTCTTCAGGTTATGCCCGGTTGCGCCTCTCAGCGTAATTCTTTTTCCATTACCGGCCCTGCGGTTCTTCGGCACCAGGATCTTTTTTTTGCCCGAGAGATAATCGGCCGTAACGGTATCGAACTTCAGTATTTCCCTGGGGGTGCCTTCCGCAACGATCTCGCCCCCATGTATCCCCGCCCGCGGACCAATATCAATAATGTGATCGGCAGCCAGTATCATTTCCTTGTCATGCTCCACTACAATCACGCTGTTGCCGATATCGCGCAGCTCCTTGAGCGCTTTGATGAGCTTGTTATTATCGCGCTGGTGCAGGCCTATACTGGGCTCATCGAGTATGTACAGCACCCCTACGAGCTGGGAACCGATCTGGGTGGCCAGGCGTATGCGCTGCGCTTCGCCTCCGCTCAGCGAACGCGAGCTGCGGTCGAGCGTCAGGTAATCGAGGCCCACATCGAGAAGGAACTGCAGCCTGGAGCGTATTTCCTTCAGTATCTCTTTGGCAATGGCCTTTTGCTTTTCGGTGAGATGAGCTTCGATGCCATCGAAAAAGTCCCGGAGCGCGGCCAGGTCCATCTGCGCCAGCTCGGAGATATTCTTGTTATGGATCCGGAAATGAAGCGCTTCCTTTTTCAGCCTTGCTCCTTTGCACTCGGGGCAGGCGGTTTCGTTCATGAACTCATCCACCAGCCGCAGCAGGGCAGGCGATTCGGTCTCTTCCGCGGCCTTTGTCATGACATTGATCACCCCTTCAAATACAAAGCTGTGGTCGGCATCCCCGCTGCCGGGATAGGCTTTCATCCTGAAGATCTCGTCCGAACCATACAATACGGCATTCAGCGCTTCCCGCGGTATCTCGCGCAGGGGCGTGTCGAGGGTGAATTGATGACGCGCCCCAATGGCCTCGATCTGGCGTATGGTCCAGTTGTTGGAGATATTATGCAGGGGCGTTATCCCGCCCGAGCGGATGCTTTTGGAATCGTTCGGTATGATCTTATGAATATCGATCTCTTTGACCACGCCCAGCCCGTTGCACCTGCCGCACGCACCGTAAGGCGAATTGAAGGAGAAAAGGTTGGGCGCGGGCTCATCGTACGAGATGCCCGAAGTAGGGCACATGAGGAATTTAGAAAAATGAGTGATCTCCCCGATCTCTTCCATGTTGCGGTGGACCTCGATGGGAGAGACCATGATCACGCCTTTGCCGTGCTTCATGGCCAGGTTCACCGATTCGGTCAGGCGCTGCCTGTTCTCCTCTTTGATGGGAATGCGGTCAACAACGATCTCGATGTCGTGAACCTTATAACGGTCCACCTGCAGCTTTTCGGTCAGGTCCCTGATCTCACCGTCAACGCGCACGCGCAGAAACCCATTGCGCAGGATCTGCTGGAACAGCTCCCGGTAATGCCCCTTTCTTCCTTTTACCACCGGGGCCAGCAGCGCGATTTTTTTCCCGGAAAAACGGGTCAGGATCACATTGATGATCTGGTCGACCGAATAGCGTATCATCCGTTCGCCCGTTACGTAAGAGTACGCATCCCCGGCCCGGGCGAACAGTAATCGCAGGAAGTCATACACCTCGGTGATGGTGCCCACGGTAGAGCGGGGGTTCTTATTCACTGTTTTCTGTTCGATGCTGATCACTGGCGAAAGGCCGGTTATCTTATCCACATCGGGCCGTTCCAGCCCGCCCAGGAACTGCCGCGCATAGGATGAAAGCGTTTCAATATAGCGCCTCTGTCCTTCGGAGTAGATGGTGTCGAATGCCAGAGAGGATTTGCCGCTGCCGCTCAGCCCGGTGATGACCACCAGCTTTTCGCGCGGTATGGAGAGCGAGATGTTCTTCAAATTATGAACGCGCGCGCCAATGACCTCGAGTTGCTCTATTTCGCTCTTAACTTCCATTTTTTCGGACCGCAAAATTACGAACTATTCCCCGATAACGCACCTGTGGGTGGTAAACTACTTGAGGCCGTACAGTTCGGGCCGCGTGAAAACTTCTTTGTAGAGGATGACGCGAAACAGGTAGGTGGTGAAGTCCTTATCCACCAGGATGCCGGGTGGCTGTTTTTTCCCCAGCCTTTTCTTTAAGCCTTCCATGCCATAGTTCAGCCCCGCCAGCGACAGTATCCAGGATCCCAGCTCGGGCTGCGTCTGGCGCAGGCATTTGCAGATCACTTCAGTGGATTTCTTCAGGTCGCTGCGTTCGTCAAGGGTGTCGTTCACCGTCAGCCCGAAGGTTTGGGCGATAGGCACCATGAGCTGCCAGGGACCTTTCGCCCCGCGTGGCGAAACGGTGTCGTAGAAATTGCTCTCTACGATGGGTACGTACTTGAAGTCGTCCGGTATGCTGTACTCCTTCAGGATGGGCTCTATCACCCTGAAGAAGCTGCGGGCCCGCTTTTGCAGCATGACCAGGTGGAGCTTCGATTTTGTACGGGAATGGAACTCCGATCGCATGACCGCCAGCAAAAGAGAATCGGAAAGGGGGACGGGCTCTCCTGCAAAGCTGAGGTCTTTGGGAAAGACATTCCCCATGATCTTGTAACTATGCCTGAATGCCGCATGGTACGACTCGTCCTCGCTGGAAGATGGGTCGGAAAAAATCACTTTGGAAGTGATCACCGTGGCGACCACAAGCAGCAGCAAAGCGATGAAACGGATATAGTGTTTGAATTGGTGCAAACCGGAGCAGGTTGATGTATAAAGTTACCAAAAAAAGAGAAAGAAGGCAAGCGAAGGTACTATCGGGTAGTGTATCAGTTTGAAAAATTTAACCACGGAGAACACAGAGAGCCACGGAGTTACACGGAGAAAAAAGGCAAACTGATACACTGCCTACTATCGTTTTCTTCGCGTAAAGTAGAACAATATACCGAATACCAGGAAGAACCAGGCTGAAAACCCAAAGAACAAGGCCAGGTTCCACGTATCGCCAATGCTCAGGATGATCAGGTTAAGGCCCAGCGACACCAGCGTGATGAAGGCGAAGAGAATGGCTATCCTGCGCTCGGTCACTCCGTTGAAGAACAGAAAATGCGTAGTGTGATCGCGGCCGCCTACAAAAGGCGATCTGCCTTTCAGGGTGCGGTTAATGATCACGGCCAGCGTATCGCAAAGGGGGATAATGAACGTGAATGCCGTTACAAGGAACTGCTTGGTCTGTATCCGGGCGCCATGGAGATCTTCCGTGTTCCAGCAGCAAATAATGCCCACGGCCGCCAGGATCACGCCCAGGAACTGCGAACCGGTATCGCCCATATACATTTTGGACGGATACCAGTTGTAATACAAAAAGGCGATCAGCGCGGCCAGCAGGCCAAAAAGCAGGAAGATGTACAGGTTGGAAAAATCATTGAGCAGGTAACGCTCGATGATCGCAAAGCCGATGATGCAAATGGAGATGATCGTGGCAATGGCATCCATGTTGTCGAGCATATTGATCGAGTTCATGATGCCGACCACCCATAGCAGGGTAATGAAATAATTGGCCAGTTCGTTGGGGAATATCTGTATGTACGTCCCGGTTTCGATAAGGATAATGGCGCAGGCAAGCTGAACAATGAACTTCAGCAAGGGCTTGGTGTTATAAGCGTCATCGGCCAGCCCCATAAGGAAAGCGATGGTAGTAGCGGCCAGGAAACCAAGCAACTGGGTATTGACCAGGATGCTGCCCTGCGGAAAGAAAACCGGGTAAACGGCTACGGTAAGCAGGAAAGCGATATAGAAGCCTATGCCGCCCCAGGAGGGTTTAAGCTGAGTCTGCCAGCGGATCAGGCTTTCGTCCTTGATACGCATACCCAGGGTACGGGAAAAGCGCAGCAGGATGGAATAGATCAGAAGTGAAAAAATAAAGGCAAAAATGAAGAAAGAAAAATAGGTCTTATAGAGCAATTGGGGGTTCATGGTCCAGTAAATGCGTAATACTAAAACATGCTGTTCAGGTCGCGGAAGGGTGTTCCGTTCTTGTCCTTATCGGACAAAATGGGGTCGCTGACGCCCCACCTGATATTCAGTTCGGGATCGTTCCAGAGCAGGGTGCTTTCCGATTGCTTATGGTAGAAGTTGGTACACTTATAGAAAAAGACCGTTTCATCTTCCAGGGTCAGGAAGCCGTGCGCGAACCCCGGTGGAATGAAGAGCATGGTCTTGTTCTTCTCGTCAAGGCGCATGGTGAGATGGCGGCCGTAGGTGGCCGATTTCTTACGGATATCGACCGCCACATCGAGCACCGCGCCCTTCAGCACGCGCACCAGTTTGCCCTGCGCATAGGGCGGGTTCTGAAAGTGCAGGCCGCGCAATACGTTCTTCTGCGACATGCTCTGGTTGTCCTGAACGAACTCGGTGTTGATACCGGCCTGTTCGAATAACTTCTTGCTGTAGGATTCAAAGAAATACCCGCGCGCATCTTCGAATACTCGGGGCTGAATGATGAAAAGGTCTTTAAGCGGTGTGGGAATGAGCTCCATCAGTTCGTGAAGATTTTTTTGACCACGGAACGGTCATCATCTTTTTTCAGGTCATCGTAATACCCGTAACCGTACCCGTATCCATACCCGTACCCGTATCCATACCCGTAATTGTATCCATACGCTTTACGCTGCACGTCTACCCCGTTCAGTACGATGGAAAGGCGTTTAATGCCGTTCTCGTTGAACAGCCGGTCGACATTCTGAATGAAATTGCGTTTGGAATATTCCGCCCTGAAGATATAGATCGGGTAATCGGCTTTCTGGATGATGTTGATGCCATCGGTTACCAGTCCTACGGGCGGGTTGTCGATCACGATCACATCGTATTGGGTCTTGAGATGGGCCAGTATCTCATCCATTTTTTTGCTGATGATCAGCTCGGACGGGTTGGGAGGGATAGGCCCGGCCGTGATGAAATGCAGGTTTTCAAGTGAGCTGTGCTGTATGCAATCCTCCACCTGGTCTTTGCCGATCAGCAGCGTGCTCATGCCTTTGAGATTAGGCACATTGAATCCCAGGTGGATCTTGGGCTTGCGCATATCGAGATCGAGGATGATCACTTTCTTGTCGGAATACGCGATGATCCCGGCCAGGTTGATCGCCACGAAGGTTTTGCCCTCGCCCGAGATGGTTGAGGTCACGGCCATCAGCTTCGAGCCGGGCTCATTGGAAATGAACTGCAGGTTGGTACGGATGGACCTGAAGGCTTCAGCGATCAGCGATTTGGGATTTTTATCGACCAGCAACTGCGAGACGGGTATTTCCTTCTTATAGCGCGGAACAATACCCAGCACGGAAATGGATGCATTGGTCATTTTGGTGATCTCGTTCAGCGAATTGATATCGTTGTGAAGGATATACCGTACCAGCACCAGCCCGAAGCTGACGAACAGGGCGACCATGAAAGCGGAGATGACGACCAGTTTCTTCGATGGCGAAACGGGTGAGGTGGGAGGAAGGGATTTTTCGAGTATCTCGTGAAGGGAAACGTTGCCGGCCTCCGAGATGGAGTATTCGGTCTTTTTTTCAAGCAGCAGGGTATAGAACTTCTCGTTGATGGCATATAAGCGCTGCAGCCTGGCGTATTCCACCTCGTCTTCGGGCAGGGTGCTCAGCTTATCGAATTCGAATTCTTTCGCCTTTTTCTGCAGGCTGGTCTTCTTGATGTTGATCTTATCCCTGATCGACCTGACGCTGCCCAGCACGATCTTCTTCTGCGTTTCGATCTTGCCGTCCAGCAATTTCACCGGCTCGCTGCCCGGAGGCGCATTGATCAGCATTTCTTCCCGTTCGTCAAGCAGTTGCTGCAGCAGGTCGAGCTGCTTGGAGATGACGGGCTCGTATCCCGAACCGCTGACCATGGAAATGATATCATAAGAATCGATCTTGTTGCTTTCGGTCACCTCTTTCTCCACCTGCTTGATCACCTTTTCCTGCAGTTCGAGTTCCAATATCTCATTCTCGAGCGTGGTCAGCCGCGATGCGTTCATAACAACGAAATTATCGTCTTTGGTGATGTGATTCGCCTTTTTGTATTCCTGGATGGATGTTTCCGCATCGCGCAGTTGCTCATAGACATTATCAAGCTGGTCATCGATGAATTCCAGCACGCGCTTGGAGCTTTCGCCCTTGCGTTCAATATCGTAAATAATGAATTCCTGCGCCATGGTGTTGACCAGGTCGGATGTTTTAAGGGCATTATGATCCTTGCTGGTGATCTGCACCGTTTTGGCAGCATCGTTGAGCACGCTTACGCTTAAGGCGCCCAGGAGCTGCGATGCCAGCTTGTCCTTGTTGTTGATGACGAAGAAGAAGGAGTTCTTCTTTACGGAATTCTGGTGCGCGTTGATCTCGTTGTAGTTGTTGATATGTATCTTGATATCGGCATCCGGCAGCGGGGTCCATTCATCGGCCGTATACTTCTTTGTGACCGTCTGGCTGCCCCTCTGGTACGAAACCTCGCCTGCCGTGGGAGAGCTTACATTGATATAGAACCGGGTTCCATAGGCAAGGGGGGTCTTTGTCCTGAACTCAACGGTATATGGCGTGCTGGTGTAATGCTCATTGGTCATGAAAGTGCCCTCAGCGAAATAGCTCACGTCCAGCGGAAGTTTGGACACTACTTTTTTCATGAAGTTTTTGGAGCGCAGTAATTCGATGGCTTCGGCCACGTCTTCCTGGTTCTCATTGATATTCTCAACCTGCAATACCTTGCTGGCCGTGTTGCTGTTCCGGATCTGCAGCTTGCTGTATGCCTCGTAAACGGGCTGGGTATAACGCAGGTATAAAAACGCGAGCGCGGCAGCCACCACAAAAAAGAGTATGATCCAGGCGAGGCTTTTCCTGATCAGGTAAATAAAGAGCCCCAGCTCGAACTCCTTGCTGAAATTGGAGATGCGCTCTTTATAGCGGTTTATACTCTCGCTGTTACCTGTTATGTCCTGATTGAGCATTTGTGAACCAAAAAACCTCAGGTCCTATTGATAAATGTGTAAAACACAATTACGCTGGTGATGAATGACATGTAAGGAAGAACTTCTGCAATAAAGGTTTTTCCGAAGTCGGCCCGAGGTTCTACATAAATAATATCATTTGCCTGCAGGACAAGATCCGCTTGCTTCACCCCCTCGATCGTGGACAAATCGATCAGGTATACTTCAGGATTTTTCAGGTCTCCGCGTATCAACTTAATTTTTTTCGCTTTCCCGTTGTTGGAGATTCCACCTGCTATGGCCAGCGCCTCAAGCAAGGTTGTATTTTCATTCGAAAGAAGGATTACCCTGGCAGACCCTTCGCTTCCCGGAAAAACGATGACACGCTTATTGGTCACCTTAAGAATCACAAATGGCTTCACGTAATGCAAAGCATATTTCTCTTCGAGAAGCGTTTCGGCTTCCCTCACCGTAAGGCCCTTTAAAGCCACATGACCAATTATAGGAAATTTGACGGTACCGTCCACTTCCACGAGATATGTAAAACTGAAGCTAAGCTGAGTGGTTGTTGATGTCAGGTCGATGAGTTTAAAGCCGTCATTGGTATACATTCTGAATTCCAGTACATCGTTGATCGAGATTTTGTATTCCTTGGCTGGATTCTGGGGTGGGGTAGCATACTTGTACCCGCGGGGGGTGCGCAGCATAATGCTGGGCTTCAGGCTGTAACAGCCTGTTAACAAAGTAATTACCGTGCCTAGCAGTACCAGTTTTTTCAGCATAT
>JBFLYZ010000031.1:0-40348 GCA_040756415.1 Bacteroidota bacterium | reverse complement strand
TGAAATGTTATTTAAAGTTAATAAAAAAAACCCGCTTTTCGGGCGGGTTTTCAGTTAAAATATGTTAACAGGCTTTACAGGCCCTGTTCTTTCTGCTGCAGTTGCTGCTTATATACAGCGGCTTTTATGGTATCCCTTCTGCGCACTGATTTTTTCGTAAACGACTGTCGCCTGCGCAATTCGCGCACAACGCCCGTTTTTTCGAACTTTTTCTTGAATTTCTTCAGCGCCTTTTCAATGGACTCGCCTTCTTTTACCGGTACAATGATCATGATTAAAAATACCTCCTTTTATTTAGGGACGCAAATGTAAATGATTTTGTTGAACCGGCCAAGAAAATTCCTTCATTGGAAGCTGCGGGCCTGTCTTTTTTTTTATTTATTTTGCTTATCTGCTATCGCAAAATAAGCCCCTTTTAAAAGCGATAAAACCACCCCTATGAAAAAAGCCCTGTTCAGCATGGCAGCTTTATGGCTGCTTATGTTCCTTATTGAAAGCTGTCAATCCTACAAGCAGGTTACACTAACACCGGCCGAGTTCTATTCCCAGGCCGATGTGATCGATAACTTTGGCGGGTATGATGTTTACATCAATGGCAGCAACGGCACATTTCAGCTCAAAGACCCATCGATCTCTGACGGCACCGTAAAGGGTATTCCGCAACCGATCACCGATTCGGCTCAACTGGCGCTTATCCATAACCCCAAGGGTCGCAAAGAGCAGAATGCCCATAAATACGATCTTCATATCCATACCGATAAGCAGATAGATGCCGGCACCACCGCGTCATATGATTCGCTTTCGCAAGCCCCTTTTGTTCTCAACAAAGAGGATATCAAGAAGGTAAGTCTTTACGCCCACAATAAAAAGGAAGAGGCTTCAAGCACCCTTGCCATAGTACTTATTTTACTTCTCATACTTGCCCTGGCCGGTTTAATCTGGCTGATTGCCGCAGCCAGCTCCGAAGCCTCCAACGCCAGCAGCGATTCGAGCAATAACAGCAGCGGGGGAAGCGGGAGCAACAGCGGAAGCGGGAGCAGCAGCAGCGGCTGTTATATAGCCACCATGGTGTACGGCAGCTACGATGCGCCCGAAGTAATGGTGCTGCGCAAGTTCCGCGATGAGCGACTAAGCCGCTCAGCAGCAGGCAGGGCATTCATCAAGTATTACTACAGGTATTCTCCCGCCCTGGTGGAAAAGCTGCGCAACCGTAGAACGGTCAACCGGATCATCAGGCGCCTGCTCGATGCCTGGGTGAACCGCCTCTCGAAAAAAGCATGAAGCGTATCGCCCTTCTTTCCTGCCTTTGCCTGGCCGGGCTCGCCTTGCATGCGCAGGGGTGTTTCACTGTGCGCTATTTCGGGCTGACGGTACATCCTTTCGGTGATGACCAGGCTGCGCTGCAGCCGTATAAACTGGATAAGAATGCCTACCTGGTGCTCAACTTTGGCGGAATTGCAGCTTATGAGAAATACATTTGGGAAGATATTATCTCGGTAAAGGCCCTGCAGGGAATTTTTTCGGATTGCTCAGGAGGCTGGGCGTCCGTATCGCACCTGGGATTCCGCTGCTGGCTGGCGGAGAAAGGCCGGCACCGCCTGCTGTTCGGGCTGGGCCCCACCCTTTACTGCCGCGAGGACTGGAACCGTTTTGCCGATTATAAGGATTCCGGTTTCTTCCACCGCACCAACATCAGGCCCCTAGGCGAAATGCAGTATAAAGTGTTCTGGTACGGCTGCGAATTTGAATACGACTACCGGCTGAGTGATAAAACCGATCTCAACATTGGCTTTACTCCCGGAGCCCCGCTGGCGCTGGCCTTCTCGTTCGGCATTAAATACTGGCTGAGCAAAGACTTTGTCAAGACCGAAAAGCTGGTCGTTCCCAGGAAGAGCAAGCAAGAAGGCCGTTAGTTCCTTCTCCGCCTTACTCCGCCCTGCCCTATCATAAGCAGGGTGCTAATAATCGTTCTGGGTGTTCCACAGCGCGGTGCTCAGGCTGAAAAACACAAAATTGGTCAGCGTTTTGTCCAATGTGCTCAACTCAGGCGTTTCGCTACGTGACCAAACCCCGACTGAGGCCTGCAGGTTGATATCCGGAAAAACCAGGTAAGCTATTTTCACTGAAGCCACGCTTAAGGTGTATTGCATACCCTGGGTGGTATAGTGCCCGTATTCATACGGACGCGTGGTATACGACTGGAAAATATCATGCCCCATATTCGTTCCGGCCGAATCAGCACCGTAAAGCGCTACAATAAGCTTTCCTTCAAAGAACCAGTTGTTATAACGGTAGCCAAGCTGGCCTATGCCTTCCATAAAATTGGCTCCCAGCGGATGGGCCAGCGGCTGATTCATATGACCGTAATTCTGCTGGATGCTGCCATGCGAATAAGTATACGGTCTTACGTAATTGAACTCGCCCCTGGCCTCCAGGTTCTTTATCCTGAACAGGTCGAAGAGGCGCAATCCAAGCTGAAAACCCTGTTTATTGGCCCACCACCCTTTGCGCGCCTTTATTTCTTTCAGGTAGAACTCATCCAGGATAAGCTGCCCGTACAACTGCGATTTTAGCGGGAGCTTGGCCTTAAAGCCAAAACCCAGGAAAGCATTGTCGCTTGATCCCAGCGAGTACTCCACCGGGCGGAAGAAGATGACCGGGTTCAGGTAGTTCACGTCAAAGCCCCTGTAGCGGTTTGAATCAGGGCCCTGCCAAACGATGGCCTCAAAAAAACTGATGTTAAGCCGTTTTGTGGCGTTCCAGCTCAGGTAGTGAATGGTAGCGAACTTCTTCTTATAATCTTCTTTCAGCCGCGTTGGGGCGGTAGCATCGGCATGCAGGGCGAAAAGCGACATGTATTTGATCTTCCAAACCTTGGCGCTCAGTTTCAGAAAGGGATAGGCGGCCGCCTGATCGGATAAAAACAGGGAACGGTAGCCGTCTCCCAGAAAGTTCTTATCCTGCCCCAATTGAAAATTAAAGACCTTGTTAGGCGAATACGACAGGTAGGCCGAGAGGTATTGGTAAGCATATCCCCGCTTGCTGGTATGTGCCGGGCCCATGCCCGGAACCACATCGGTGTATTTGATCGCGCTGTCGCGGTGACCGGGGAATGAAGAGTTACCGGCAAGGAAAATAAAGTTCAGCGACAATTTATCCTTCCAGTCGAAATGCGATGAAAACCCCGCTTCTGCAACCAGTTTTGTTTCTCCGTTTGAAAGGCTGTATCCCGGCTCCAGGCTGAAAAGGGCATCCACGCCCAGCTTCGCGTTCTTTTTATCCCGGGCGGTATCGGCTCCCAGCTTTTTCCTCCAGGCGGGCACCATCAGGAAATTCCTTGCCGAGTCGGCATAGCCGCCTATCTCGGTGCGGAGGTAAGGCCTAATGGAAGTATGCACCGTACTATTCGGGCTGTTGAAGAATTTATCGTAAGCGGAAAGAAAATCGCGGTTAAGCGGGAGAAGGTCGTTCTGGGAATAAGCGGGCGAATGCAGGAATACAAAAAACAAAAAGCCGGTAAGCGCACACTTCATGCCTTGGCCGTTTTCAGCTTCCCGTCCAACTTCTCTTCATCATCATCCTTGACCACGCGCATCGAGCGTCTCTTGCGCAGCATAAGGTAAGGAAGGTTGGCCAGCACGAACACGACCGAGCCGATGATGAGAAACTGCAGGCTGGTATCCATTTTCCTGAGCAGAACGGCCAGGCCGATGATGAGCAGGTTGGCGGTGTAAATGATAATAACCGTTTTACGGTCGCTGAAGCCGTAATCCTTCAACTGGTGGTGAATGTGGTTGCGATCAGCGGAAAAAGGAGAGATGCCGCGCACGGTGCGGTAAATGAATATGCGCAGGGTATCGACCAGGGGATAGGCCAGCACGGCCATTACAAATACCGGCTTGGACATATCATAAATGATCTGGTAATCCGATTGGGTGGACTTGGTGTATTCCACCGCCCGTATGGCCAGGATGGAGATGATCAGGCCTATGGTCAGCGAACCCGAATCGCCCATGAATATCTTGGCCGGTGAGAAATTAAAGATGAGGAACGCGAGCAGCGACCCCGCCAGCGAAAAAGCGAGTATGCTCATCACCTTATCGCCCGCAAAGTGGAACCAGAGCCCCAGCGAAACCGACACGATGAAGCCTACTCCTCCGGCCAGGCCGTCCACCCCATCGATGAGGTTAAAGGCGTTGATGATGACAATAATGGTGAACAGCGAGAGAAAAACGCTTGCCCAGAAAGGTATTTCCAGTATGCCGAACAGGCCGTGAAGGCCCGTAAGCCGCACGTTGGCCATAAGCACCAGGATAAGCCCTACCAGGATATGGGCGGCCAGCTTTTTAATGGCGGCCGTGCCGATGATATCATCCTTTACCCCTACGAAGAACAGGATGATCATGGTGGCCAGGATGTATTTGAAATCGCTCATGGAGTTCTCGGCATGGTTCACTTCGGCTATATACTTCAGGTCGCTGATGGTATTGCCTATGCCGGCCGTATTGAAGAATTTCTCGCAGGGGAACCAGAGCGCGAAAGAGAAGATAGTGGCCGCAAAAATGATGATGCCCCCGATGGTCGGGATCATGCGGTGATGCGTTTTCCTGCCTCCCGGCTCATCCAGCAATCGCTTGAGAATAGCCACCTTGATCAACGAGGGGGTCGAAAGCAGGACAACGAAAAAAGAGGTAATAAAAACGATCAGCAGGCTATCCATCTCGGGGCGTACATTGGAACTTCACAAAGATAAAAATTCTATCCGAATTTGCTAATCACAACCCCACTCTTTGTCAACACGATGCGGCCGGTAATCAACAGGTCAGAAATCGTAATAATAATTGGCCAGCGAGGTACGGAAACCTACGTAGATAAAAGCGCTTTGGTTTTCAGCACCGGCCAAAGAGGCGGTGCGAAGGCTCGCTCCCAGCACCAGGTTCAGGTTTGTAACCGGGTTTACCAGGTAACCCAAGCGGAGGTCAAGATAGCTCACATTCAACCTAAGTCCCTGGTTTTGATCATTTACCGTTGAATTATACCCGTAAAAGGCCGTATTATCCGAGCTGAAGATATTGCCTCCGAAATGAGCCCCGGCCGAATCCCTGCCCGCCTGCCTGCTGACGTATCGGATCTCGGAAAAAAAGTCGCCAATACGATAGTTCAGTATAGCCGCTGCCTCCCTGAAATTCGTGCCGGCCGGGTGGGCCAGGGGCTGGTTGTAATGCGAATAGTTTTGGGATGTTTTTTTGTGGGCGTAGGTGTACGGCCGAACCTGGTTATATTCGAGCTGCAGGTGCAGATTTTTTATGGTGAACAGGTCAAAGTATTTCAGGCCGGCCTGAAAGCCCGTTTTGTTATGCAGCGATCCGCGGCCGTCTTTAGAAAGGTCATCTGCCAGGTACTGGCCGTAGAGCGAAAGGGTGTTGGCGATCTTTATTTTCAGCGTTGACCCCAGCACCACGTTGTGCGCCCCGTCCAGGCCGTACTGAACAGCGCTGACAAAGATCAGCGGGTTGAAATAGGATGCATCCAGCCGCATCTCATTCCTGGCATCGCTTGCCTGCCAGATCAATCCCTGGAAAAAACCCAGTTGTACGCTTTTATGCAGGTTCAGGCTCAGGAACTGGAAGCTGGCCGCTTTTTTCTGGAACAAACGTTCGGTAAAAGGAGGCGTGGTCACGCCACCATCGGTAAGATTCATGAAAACCGTATACAGGTTGGTATACTGAAGCCTGCCGAAAGAGGTGGTAATGCGCAGGTAAGGATAATTGAAGGCATTATCGCTCAGCAGCAGGGAACGGTAGCCATCGCCCACGAAGTGCTTGCCGTGGCCAAGCTGGAAATTGAAATGCTCACCGGGCGAATAGGAGACATAGCCGCTGGCAAAGCCGTAATCGTAACCGTTCAGTTTGAAGGTCTTTGAACGGCCCTGACCGGGAATAACGCGGTACTGGTAATTGATGTCGTTGGGAAAAAGCGTATCCGTGCCAATGATATAATCATCGATATACTGCACGAAGGTGGCCTGGTTCTCCAGGAACGAGCTTTCGAAGGAAAACTGGCTGCCTATGTCGCCCCGCACCAGGATACCGCGGGTATTTTTATACAGCTTTTCGCCCGAGGAATCTTCCAGGTCTTTTCCGAATTCGAAGTTGAAAAGGGGATCGATCGTAAGAATGAACTTGTCGCTGGTATCCTTAACGATGAAAAGATTTTCCGTTTTAATCTTTCTGTGCAGCCAGGATTTGCTGGGGGTATACGCACTGTCATATTTATTCGTATAGATGTTCGTATAAGAAGTATCCGCGCCTTTATTGAAATCATGCGATACGATCATCATGGGTATATTATACCTGTAAACTCCGCATATATCGCCCCCGTACGCCTGGTTGATATCCCGCTCCAGATAGGGCTTGAAGCCTGTATGTATGCCTCCGTTCAGCGATTTCAGAAATACTTCAGCATTGATGTCAAAATCCCTCTGGGAAGGAATATTTTTCTGTTGAGCAGTTAAATGAAAGGGAAAAAAAGCGAGGATCAAAAGAAAAACACTTTTGACTTTTGACTTTTGACTTTTGACTTTTATCACGCAAATACCTTTTGTGATACCAGCTCTTTGTAAACCGAGCGTATGCCCTGCTCCAGCCCGGTCTTATGCCTCCAGCCCATGGCGTGCAGGCGGCCTACATCCATCAGCTTGCGGGGAGTACCGTCAGGTTTCGAGGTGTCGAATTTCAGTTCGCCTGCATAGCCTACTATCTTTTTGATAAGCAGTGCAAGGTTTTTTATGCTGATATCCTCTCCTACTCCAACATTCACAAATCCCGGCTCGTTCCATGTGCTCATCAGGAAAAAACAGGCATCGGCCAGGTCGTCTACATGCATGAATTCGCGCAACGGGCTTCCTGTACCCCACACTTCGACAAAAGGCAGGTTTTCGGCCTTTGCTGTATGGAACTTACGGATCAGGGCGGGCAGCACGTGTGAATTGTTCAGGTCGTAATTGTCATTAGGCCCGTACAGGTTGGTGGGCATGGCCGAAATAAAATTACAACCGTACTGGGAGCGGTAGGCATCGCACATTTTAATGCCGGCTATCTTGGCTATGGCGTAAGGCTCGTTGGTGGATTCCAGCAAGCCGGTAAGCAAATACTCTTCTTTCAAAGGCTGAGGCGCAAGCTTGGGGTAAATGCAGGATGAGCCCAGGAACATGAGCTTCTTTACCTTATACAGGTAAGCCGAATGGATCACGTTGTTCTGGATCATCAGGTTATCGTACAGGAACTCGGCACGATAGGTATTATTGGCATGAATACCTCCTACTTTGGCCGCGGCCAGAAATACGTATTCGGGTCTTTCGTCAGCGAAAAACTGGCGCACAGCGGCCTGGTCTCTCAGGTCGAGCTGTTTGGAGGTGCGCAAAACAAGATCGGAAAACCCCTCGCCCTGCAGTTTCCGCGTAATGGCCGAACCTACCATGCCGCGATGGCCGGCTACGAATATCCGCGCGTTCTTTTCCATTATTCGTGCTGGTTCATCACCTTATGTCCACCGTCAAGCAGGTACTTGTCGCGCTCGAACAGCCGCAGGTCGCTCTCCACCATTTCTTTCACCAGGTCCTCCACGGTGAGCTTGGGCGACCAGCCCAGCTTCTTCCTGGCCTTGCTGGCATCGCCTATGAGCTTGTCTACTTCCGTAGGGCGGAAATACTTCTTGTCTATTTCCACGATCACCTTGCCATCAGCCGCATTATACCCTTTTTCCTCCGCGCCTTTCCCCTTCCACTCCACCTTAATGCCCGCTTCGGCAAAGGCCAGCTCGGTGAATTTCTTTACGGATATCTTCTTTCCCGTGGCCAGCACGTAATCATCGGCCTCGGGCTGCTGCATCATCAGCCACATGCCTTCCACGTAATCCTTCGCATGCCCCCAGTCGCGTTCGGCATGCAGGTTGCCCAGGAAGAGCTTTTCCTGCAATCCCAGCTTGATCTTGGCTACGGCCCTCGTGATCTTTCTTGTCACGAAGGTCTCGCCCCTGATCGGGCTCTCGTGGTTGAACAAGATGCCGTTGCAGCCGAAAATGCCGTACGCCTCGCGGTAGTTCTTGGTGATCCAGAAGCCGTACACCTTGGCCACGCCATAGGGCGAGCGCGGGTAGAAAGGGGTTGTTTCGCGCTGGGGTATCTCCTGCACCTCGCCATACATTTCGGAAGTAGAGGCCTGGTAGAACCTGGCTTTCTTTTCCAGCTTGAGTATGCGGATGGCCTCCAGCAAGCGCAGCGTTCCCAGCGCATCGGCATTGGCCGTATACTCGGGCGTTTCGAATGAAACCTTTACGTGCGACTGGGCCGCCAGGTTATAGATCTCATCGGGTTGGGTCTCCTGCACGATGCGTATCAGGTTCGTGGAATCGGTCAGGTCGCCATAGTGAAGGAAGAACTTCACATTCTTCTCGTGCACGTCTTTATATAAATGGTCAATGCGGTCGGTGTTAAAGAGCGAGCTCCTTCGCTTTATACCGTGGACCGTATAGCCTTTGCCCAGCAAGAGCTCGGCCAGGTACGCCCCATCCTGCCCCGTAACGCCTGTGATCAGTGCTGTTTTGCTCATCAGATAATTCTTCTTTTGTACTATGCAATATTACGAATAAAAATCGGGCTTTAATTTCGGCTTTTGGCCCGGTTTCATACATTTGGCCTATGCTCAGAACAGTTGCCATCGCAGTGATTTTCATGCTGCTGTCATGCGCCCGGAACGAGGGCCCGGACAGCAAGCCGCTAAAGCCATCGGGCCCATACGTTGTAGTGCTTGGCATAGCGCAGGATGCCGGCTATCCCCAGGCCGGCTGCGCAAAAAACTGCTGCAAAGGCGCCTGGGCTGCGCGAAGGCAGAAAATGGTTTCCTCCCTGGCCCTGGTCGATCCCTTAAGCGGGCAGCGCTGGCTCTTCGACTGCACGCCCGATTTCCCAAAGCAAATGGCCCTGCTCGATAGCCTGGCGCCCGCTGGCAATGAATGGCTGAGCGGCATTTTCCTTACCCATGCGCACATGGGCCATTATACGGGCTTGATGCACCTGGGGCGCGAGGCAATTAACAGTAAAAGCATTCAGGTCTACGCCATGCCCGATATGCGGGAGTTCCTGCAGAGCAACGGGCCCTGGATACAATTGGTCACCCTGCAGAACATCGAACTTGTTCCCATAAAAGAAGATACGGCCGTCAGCCTGAATGAACGCATCAGTGTTACCGCATTTACCGTACCTCACCGCGATGAGTTCTCCGAAACGGTGGGTTACCGCATCAAAACCGCCAACAGCTCCCTGGTCTTCATACCTGACATCGATAAATGGCAGAAATGGGACCGCAGCATCCTGGACATGGTGAAGGAGAACGATCACATTTTCATTGATGGCACCTTTTATGCTGAGGGAGAGATACCGGGCCGCAACATGGATGAGATACCCCACCCGTTTATATCGGAAAGCATGAAACTGTTTGAGCATCTTCCTCCGTCTGAAAAACAGAAGATACATTTCATTCACCTGAACCACACGAACCCCGCACTGCAGGACAGCAGCGCAGCTCAAAAAGAAATTTACGGTAAAGGATACTGCTTAGCCAGGGAAATGCAGATCATAGCCTTGTAAGCTATTTAACGATAAACCACCCGTTGCGCAGTATGCTGCGATTGTATTCCATGGGTTTATCGGTAGCGCAGTCGATCAGGCTCTTACCCGCCTGTTCGGCTATGGCCTGCCCTGCAGCGGTGTCCCATTCCATGGTGGGGCCGAAGCGCGGGTAACAATCCGCGCTGCCCTCGGCCACCAGGCATATCTTGAGCGAGCTTCCGGATGCGACAAAGTCAATTTCCTTATGCCTCCTGCCGAGCTCATCTACATAGGCCTTTGTCTCGGGACTCATATGCGAACGGGAAACAACCACCGTGTAACCGGTATTCACCCGCTTCAGCGGAAGTCGCTCGTCCTTCCTGTCTTTTAATCTGCGGAACGCTCCTTTGCCTCTTGCCCCGTAATAGAGCGCGCCAGTCACCGGCACGAAAATAACGCCCAATACCGGCTGGCGCTCTTCTACCAGCGCTATATTAACAGTAAACTCCCCGTTGCGCTTTACGAATTCCTTGGTGCCATCAAGCGGGTCAACGATCCATAGCCGCTTCCAGTTCCTCCGCTCGCTGTATGGGATGTCTTTGCCCTCCTCGCTGAGCACCGGTATGCCCGTAGAGGTCAGCTCATGCATGATCACATCGTGCGAATTCTTATCGGCAAGTGTAAGCGGGCTTTTATCCGCTTTCTTTTCCACTTCAAAGTCCGTTCCGTAAACGTTGAGTATCTCCTCGCCCGCTTTAACGGCTGCGCGTATGGCCGTTTGCAGCAAATCCTCCAGTTCTTTCATCAATATCCGGCTTTTGCCGCTCCGGTCTGCTCAACCGGGTGCCAGGTGGTCTTGATCTCGGTGGTATCCAGTATAAAGTAGGGATTCTGGGCCGATTCCTTCATCCAGCTCTCCCTGCGTATAACTATGCGTTTTACGTTCAGCGCGGCATTTTCCTGCACCGCTTTTATTTCGGCCGCATCTGACCTGCAATACACCAGGGCGTTCACGTCCATATGCCCGCTCAGGTGAGGCAGCAGCTCAGCCGACCTTCCGGTAAGTATATTCACCACCCCGGCCGGAACATCCGATGAATGGATCACCTCCGCAAAACTGATCGCGCACAGGGGTTTGCCTTCAGAAGCCAGCGCTACGCAGGTGTTTCCGCTGGCGATCACCGGGGCGATCACCGATACCAGGCCGACCAACGAACTTGTTTCAGGGGCAAGCACCGCCACCACGCCCGTAGGCTCGGGCACGGAAAAATTATAGTGTGAAGAGGAAACCGGGTTGACCGATGAGAACACCTGCTGGTATTTATCGCACCACCCTGCGTAGTACACCAGGCGGTCGATGGCCAGGGCCAGCTCCCGCTCAGCATCTTTCTTATTCGCCCCCATCACGAGCAGCTCGGAAATGAACTGCGCCTTTCTTCCCTCCAGCATCTCTGCGATGCGGTATAAGACCTGCGAGCGGTTGAAAGCCGCGCGCGAGCTCCACCCCGCAAATGCGCTGCGGGCCGCTGTAACGGCATTGCGCACATCTTTTTTGGAGCACAGGCATATGTTGGCCAGCAGCCCTTTCCTGCCGGTAAGCGGGTAATACCTTCCGCTTTCGGTGCGCGGAAAAGCCCCACCGATGTAGATCTTATACGTTTTTAATATCTCTTCCCGTTCCATAGCTGTCATATATCCAGGTAAGCCGCCAGGCCATGAAGGCCGCCTTCCCTGCCGAAACCGCTTTCCTTATACCCGCCAAAAGGAGACGAGGGATCGAACTTGTTATAGGTATTGGCCCAAACAACACCCGCCCTCAGCTTCATGGTCAGGTTAAATATTTTAGACCCTTTATCCGTCCACACTCCTGCCGAGAGGCCGTAAGGGATGTTGTTCGCTTTCTCTATCACTTCTTCCACCGTTCTGAAGGTTTGCACGGCCAGTACGGGACCGAAAATCTCCTCCTGCACGATACGGTGGCTTTGCGAGGTGTTGAGGAACAAGGTGGGCCGGCACCAGTAACCCTTTTCCGGAACGCTGCAGGCAGGCTGGTAAATATCTCCTTCGCCCTTACCTATCCCGATGAAGCGGTTGATGGTATCCAGTTGCCCTTTGGAGTTGATGGCGCCTATATCGGTATTCTTATCCAGCGGATCGCCAACGATGAGGCTTTCCATGCGATCTTTCAGCTTGCGTATCACCTTATCCGCCACGCTCTCCTGAACAAAAAGACGCGAGCCCGCGCAGCATACATGACCCTGGTTGAAAAATATGCCGTTAACGATCCCTTCCACGGCCTGGTCGAGCGGGGCATCATCAAAAATGATGTTGGCCGCCTTGCCGCCCAGCTCGAGGGTCACTTTCTTTTTTGTGCCCGCAACGGCCCTTTGTATCAGCTTGCCTACTTCGGTAGAGCCGGTAAACGCTATTTTGTCAACGCCCGGGTGATTGACGATGGCGGCCCCTGTCCGCCCGTGGCCGGTAATAATGTTCACCACGCCATCAGGCAAGCCGCTGTCAGCGATCAGCTCGGCCAGCTTCAGGGCGGTGAGCGGTGTGGTTTCGGCAGGCTTGAGCACCACGGTATTTCCCGTTGCCAGGGCCGGTGCTATTTTCCAGGCGGCCATCAGCAAAGGAAAATTCCACGGGATGATCTGCCCGGCTACGCCTAAGGACCGGGGCTTTTTGCCCGGGAAAGCGTATTCCAGCTTATCGGCCCAGCCGGCATAATAAAAGAAGTGATTGGCCGCAAGGGGGATATCGATATCGCGCGATTCGCGTATGGGTTTTCCGCCATCCATGCTTTCGATCACGGCAAACTCGCGCGCGCGCTCCTGCAGCAGGCGGGCAATACGGTAAATGTATTTGCCCTTCTCTTTCGCAGGCAACCTGCTCCACACCTTTTCATATGCCTTTCGCGCGGCCTTCACCGCCTTATCCACATCCTTTTCATCCGCCTCGGCAACCGAGGCTATTTTCTGCTCCGTGGCCGGGTTGATGGTGTCGAAATATTTCCCGGATGAGGGCCTGACCCATTTCCCGTCAATGAACAGGTCGTACCGCTTTTTCAGCGTAATGTGCGAAGCGCTTTCAGGAGATGGAGCATATCTCCATTCCGTCTGAAGCTCAAGCTTCGGTTCTATTTCCTTTATTTTGCTCATCAGTCCTTTGAAAAATAATCGGCCGACTGGTATACTCCGCTGGCTTCCTTCTGCAGTTGCATCAGCACATCGTTGGCCAGGCTGCTCGCCCCGAAACGGAACCATTCATTCGTCAGCCAGCGCTGCCCCAGCGTTTCCCTGACCATGACCAGGTAATGCAGGGCCTGCTTGGCCGTTGAGATGCCTCCGGCAGGCTTCATACCCACCATTTTACCCGTTTCGTAAAAGAAATCGCGTATAGCCTCGAGCATGACCAGGGTAACGGGCATGGTAGCTGCCGGCTGTATCTTGCCGGTAGATGTCTTGATAAAATCGGCACCCGCGTGCATGGCTATCTGGCTGGCCTTTCGTACCTGGTCAAGCGTAGAAAGCTCACCCGTTTCCAGGATCACTTTGAGGCGGGCACTGCCGCAGGCCTCTTTCACCCGGGCTATCTCGTCAAACACAAAGTGGTAATTGCCCTGAAGGAACTCGCCCCGCGAAATGACCATATCCACTTCGTCAGCCCCTTCTGCCACGGCAAAGGCCGTATCGCTGATCTTGATGGCGGTAGTAGTTTGTCCGCTGGGGAAACCGGTGGCTACCGATGCCACTTTAATGCCTGTTCCTTCCAGGGCCTTGCGGGCCGTTCTTACCATGGTAGGGTATACGCATACGGCCGCGACAGCGGGAAGGCCCGCCAGTTGATCGTGCAGGTGGGCCGCCTTGTAGCAAAGCTGCCTTACCTTGCCCTCCGTATCCTTGCCCTCCAGCGTGGTGAGGTCGATCATGCTCAGGGCCATCTTCAGCCCCTGCACCTTAGCCTCTTTTTTGATACTGCGGGCGCAGAAACGGGCCACCCGCTCCTCCACGCCCGCCTGGTCGATGCGGGGCACGAGAGAAAGATCGGGGAACGCGCTATTTGCGGCAATGCTCATGCTCCCGCAAAAATACTTAAAGCCAGGCAGAACGTGCATAGAAAGATTTTTTTTGCGTTTCGGCAAAAGGTTTTACTTTTGTGCCCGTGATGACCAATTCCTTTTCCACATCGGGCCGTGCATACGCTGTATGCTGTATGATGTGCTGCGCCTGACGCGGAAGGACTTGTCTATCATACATCATTGCTGAAGGGTCTTTCCAGAAAAACGGTAAGGCCTTTTTTATTTTATCCTCCAAAGCCTGGCGAAGGAGGTTTTTATACGACTCAAAGTAATGAATAAGAATATATTTCCAACGGATAAGATACTGCAGCGGGCCGATAAGGAGAAACTGCTCGGGCAGAGGGGCATTGCGCTGTGGATGACCGGGCTGAGCGGGTCGGGCAAAACGACCATTGCCGCAGCCCTGGAGAAAGAGCTGAACCGCAGAGGCCTGCTCACCCAGGTGCTGGATGGCGACAATATCCGCGCGGGCATCAACAACAACCTGGGCTTCTCGGAAGCGGACCGCACGGAGAACATACGCAGGATAGCCGAAACGGCCAGGCTCTTTGTGAACTGCGGCATCATTACCATCTGCTGCTTCGTAAGCCCTACGGAGAGGATACGCGCGCTGGCCAAACAGATCATCGGGGAGAAGGATTTCGTTGAGGTGTACGTCAATACCCCGCTTGAAGTATGCGAACAGCGCGATGTGAAGGGGCTCTATGCCAAGGCCCGCAAAGGCGAGATCAGCGATTTTACCGGTATCAGCGCGCCTTTTGAGGCGCCTGCGGCACCGGCAATCGAGATCAGAACCGACAGAATGCAGATCGAAGAAAGTGTAAACCTTATCATTGAAAAAATAATCAGATGAGATCGTATCACCTCAGGCACCTCGAGGAGCTGGAAGCGGAAAGCATTTACGTGATCCGCGAGCTGGCCGCGCAGTTCGAAAAGCCCGCCCTGCTCTTTTCGGGCGGTAAAGACAGCATTGTATGCTTCCACCTGGCGCGCAAAGCCTTCTTCCCCGCTAAAGTCCCTTTCCCGCTCGTGCATATCGATACCGGGCACAACTTTGAAGAGACCATCACCTTCCGCGACAGCCTGGTGAAGAAGCACGGGGTGAGCCTGATCGTAGGCTCCGTGCAGGAGAGCATAGACAGCGGGCGGGTAACGGAGGAAAAGGGTTATAATGCCAGCCGCAACGTGCTGCAAACCGTTACCCTGCTCGACACGATAGAGAAATACAAGTTCGATGCCTGCATAGGCGGGGCGCGCAGGGACGAAGAGAAGGCCAGGGCGAAAGAGCGTTTCTTTTCTCACCGCGATGAGTTCGGGCAATGGGACCCCAAGAACCAGCGGCCCGAGCTGTGGAACCTGTTCAACGGCAGAAAGAACATAGGCGAGCATTTCCGCGTGTTTCCCATCAGCAACTGGACCGAGATGGATGTGTGGCAGTACATCCTGAAGGAAAGGATCGAGATCCCTTCGCTTTACTTCACCCATGAGCGCGAGTGCTTCATCCGCGATGGCGTGATCTACGCGCATACGCATGTGATACCGCTCAAGCCCACCGAAAAAGCGCAGACGATGCAGGTACGTTTCCGCACCATAGGTGATATCAGTTGCACGGGGGCCGTGCTGTCGGAGGCCAATACCCTCGAGCAGATCATCCAGGAAGTAGCCTCCACACGCGTAACCGAAAGAGGCAGCCGTATCGATGACAAACGTTCAGAAGCAGCTATGGAAGACCGTAAAAAAGCAGGATACTTTTGATTTACGAAACGCGAAGAAATACGAAATACGCGAAAAGTGCACAATGAAGTATACTGTAAAAAAAGACATAGTTATATACCCGGAATTGAGCTTCCAGATAGTTGGTTGCGCCTTTGAGTTGATGAAAGAAATTGGCTCAGGACATAAAGAATCTGTTTACCTATTTTTCGTACTGTTTCGTTTTTCGTAGGCTTTAAAAATAAAAACCAATGACTGACTTTTCAACCACAGGATATTTGGATATGGAGCTGCTGCGCTTTACCACGGCAGGCAGCGTGGATGACGGCAAGAGCACCCTCATCGGGCGCCTGCTCTACGACTCCAAATCCATTTTCGAGGACCAGTACGAGGCCATCAGGTCCTCCAGCGAGAAACGCGGAGAGGAATACGTGAACCTGGCCCTGCTGACCGATGGGCTGAGGGCCGAGCGCGAGCAGGGTATCACCATCGATGTGGCCTACCGCTACTTTGCCACGCCCAGGCGCAAGTTCATCATTGCCGATACCCCCGGCCATATACAATATACCCGTAACATGGTCACGGGGGCTTCAACCGCCAATGTGGCCATCATCCTGATCGATGCGCGCAAAGGGGTGATCGAGCAGACCATGCGCCACACCTATATCGCCTCCCTGCTCGGCATACCGCACATCGTAGTCTGCGTCAACAAAATGGACCTGGTGGATTACCAGGAGCCGGTGTTCGAACGAATCAAAAAAGATTATGAGGCTTTCGCATCCAAGCTCAATACGGTTGACGTTCATTTCATCCCCATCAGCGCCCTCAAAGGCGATAACGTGGTGGAACGCTCAGCGAACATGCACTGGTACGCTGGCTCCACCCTGCTCCACCTGCTGGAGAACATACACATAGGCAGCGACCAGAACCATGCTGACGGGCGTTTCCCGGTGCAGTACGTGATACGGCCCATGAGCACCGAGCATCACGACTACCGCGGCTATGCCGGGCGCGTGGCGGGCGGGGTGTTCCGCAAAGGCGACCTGGTTACCGCCCTTCCCGGGGGCCAAAGCTCCCGGATCAAATCCATCGTAACGATGAATGGCGAGGTGGAAGAGGCCTTCGCCCCCATGAGCGTGACCATTAACCTGGAGGACGAGATCGACATTTCGCGTGGCGACATGATCGTAAAGAGCGATAACCAGCCGGAAGTGACGCAGGACATACAGGTGATGGTGTGCTGGCTGAACGAGAAAAAGCTGGCGCTTAACGGAAAGTACGCCCTGAAGCACAGCACCCGCGATGTGCGCTGCATCGTAAAGGACATACAATACAAGGTGAACATCAATACGCTGGAAGAGATACATGACGACAAGCAGGTAGGGCTGAACGAGATCGCGAAGATCACCCTGCGCACAACGGCCCCGCTCATGGCGGATAAATACGCGCGTAACCGCAATACGGGCAGCCTCATCCTGATCGATGAGTCAACGCATGTTACCGTAGGGGCGGGGATGATCGTTTAAGGCGCGTAGAGCATCTCTACGTGAGGAATATCATCCTCCAGGTATTCTTCGCTGGCTATCTCAAAGCCGAATCCGGAATAGAATTTTTTCAGGTAGCACTGCGCGCCAATGCGTACGGGCACATTGCCATACTTTTCCCTGACCAACTCCATGCATTTTTTCATCAGCTCGCGGCCAAGGCCCTTGCCCCGGGTGGCCTGAGAGGTGATGACCCTGCCAATGGATACTTCTTTAAATGCGATGCCGGCAGGTATGATGCGGGCGTAAGCCTGCAGTATACCCCGCTCATCATAACCCGAAAGATGCCAGGCATCCTGGTCCCTGCCATCGGCATCCTGGTAAGCGCAGTTCTGCTCCACGGAGAAAACGGCCAGGCGAAGACGGAAGACCTCATACAGCTCTGCGGGGCTGAGCTCTCCGAACCGTTTTATGCGCCAGTCGATCTTCATCGTATAAACTTAGCAAGAATTTTTTCATTGAGCCATCCGAACAAAGCCATCCCCGCTACGGCCCCTGTGGCGTTGGCTATAAAATCATAGGGATCGGCCGTTCGTTCAACGAACAGGGCTCCCTGCAGCCATTCCAGGGCGGCCCCGTAGATCACGCAAAAGGTAAGCGAGAACAATCTGGGAAAGCGCTGCAGCATGCGGCTGCTGTGCTGAAGGCCCAGGCCCCGCGCCAGCAGGGCAGCGAGAACGAAGAAGAGGCCGGCATGCACCGCTTTGTCGAATTGCAGCAGCTCCAGCCAGGATATTTTGGGCAGGTCCCGGCCGGGGATCATGCATAAAATAAAAATGAGCACCGCCCAAAGCAATGCCCATTTGGTATGTTTAAGGAACATTTTTTTAGTGCCCGATGTGCGCCTTATAGTCGGCCGCGCTCATCAGCCCGTTCACCTCGCCCGGGTTGCTTAGCTCCACTTTGATCATCCAACCTTCACCGTAAGGGTCTTTGTTCACGCTCTCGGGGTTGGTATCTATCTTTTTGTTGATCTCCACGATCTTGCCGCTTACGGGCATGAACAGGTCCGATACGGTTTTAACGGCCTCAACGGTGCCGAATACCGCCTCCTTGGCCAGGGTCTCGCCCAGGGTGCCTATATCCACGTAAACGATATCGCCCAGCTCGCCCTGGGCAAAATCAGTGATGCCGATGTAGGCCGTGTTGCCTTCCACGCGAACCCATTCGTGTTCTTTGGTGTACTTGAGGTTATCCGGAAAATTCATAAATAAATTTTTTGCCAAAGATAATTTTAAATCGGAAACGGCAATTCCCCGTCAGAAAATTATTGCGACAGGGTAAACCGTATGCTCACGCCCGAATTGATGTTGGACGAGTTGTAGCTGGTGGATATGGCCGGGCGCGTGAGCAACTGGTCGTAGAACAGGCGCACGTTCAGCTTGTCGCTCAGCACGTAATCGGCCGAGAACTTGATGGAGATCACCGTTTGCCCCGCTGTAGGCTGGGTCACGTCCTCCACCACCTTGCGGATCACCGTGAGGTTGTTGCGTATGGAAAGGTCGGCCTTCAGCACCAGGTCGCTCTTGAACTTCTTGGCCGATTTCTTCTTGCTGAAGCGCAGCTCCAGCTCGGGGATGCGGTAACCCGCACCAATGACGAGCTCTTTGCCGTTGATCTCAGTAAGCTGGTTGTTCGACAGGCTGAGCGACATGTTGCGGTCCTTCTTCACTTCTATATTGGCCGTGATCTTGTTGTTCATGGTCACATCGATCTTCAGCAGGGGGCTGAACTGCTCCGAGAGCGAGAGCGAGGTGATCTGGTCGCGCACGATGAAGTTGCCCGTAGCGTCAGTTGCCGCAGGTTTGCCATCGCCATCGCCCACAAAATTAAGGTTGGTGGTATAGCTGTAGCTCAGCGAGGAGCGGTAAGCGTGGCTCAGCGTGATGGTGCGGAAGTATTTCTTGAGCGGCTTGAGCTTCGACAGGCCGTCATAGGTGATCCTCCAGTTGGGCTTGGGCAGCTTGGGGAAGGTGGTGAGGCTATAATTATCGGGGTTGCTGCCGGAATAAGCGGCCAGGAAAGCGAACATCATGACTTCCTGCGAGGTGGAGCCGTAACCCTGCCAGAAGCCGGTGGGCAGTTGTCCGGTGGAATTGGGATTCTCCTGGTGCAGGCGGGTGGAAATGGTAGCCCTGTAGTTCAGGAAATTTTCGAATGTCTGTGAAGAATAATCCTTGTTCATTTTCACAAAGGCCGTTTTATACGCCAGGAAGGACATGCTGAAGTTGCCGTACTCAGAAAAGTTCAGCTCCTGGAATTCATCAAAGGTCGGGCTGTACACAAAGAGCAGGCTGCTGTTCCTGGAAAAATTGCGGTTGCCCGTCACCTCGATCTTGAAATCGGTAAGCGGCTCTATATTGACCCTTCCGTTTATATTAAGCGTATTGGTCCGAAGATTGGGATTGTTGATGTTGGCCCTCGTCATCAGCCCGTTGGCGGCCAGGGTCTGGTGTATGTTGCGGTCCTTCTGGCTGCCGAACACAAAGGGGAAACCCGGGGCGTAGGTGTTGCCGAAAGGCGTGCCGTAGTCCATACCCATCACGCGGGTGCTGTCGAGATAACCCGGTATCACGCTTCCCATATTATTGGCGATGGAAATAGACCCGTTCTTCACCAGCATGAGGGTGCGCACAATATATTCCAGTATCTCGTACTGGTCGTCCTTTTTTGTCTTCGATGTATCCTTGGGATCGGGCTTGGGCGCGGTAGCGTCTTTGCCGCCCGGCTTGTTCTTGCTCGTGAACTTCTGGTTCACCTTCTTGAAGTACGGTATTTTGTTGTACAGCGTCACCATATTGAACTGGGCGTTGAGCTGCTTCTGGTTGCTGTTCTGTATGGTGTTGCCCATCGTATCCGTTCCGAAAGCAGCTCGGTCCCAGGCATAGTTGCCGCCATAAGAAGCGCTGGCCGTTATCCAGTCCGTAAGCGGGAACTTGCTGATGGGTATGGTCCAGTCGAGGCGCACGCTCTGGTTATAATCGGTGGTGGTGCCGCCTTTGTAGAACTCGTCCTTCACCTGGTTCTTTTTCGGCTCGGTATCGATCTTGCCGTCCGGCTCGCGCACCAGGCTGCGGTTATCCGCTGAATAGTCCATCTTCAGCGACTTGGACAGGTCGAACTTCAGATCGTACGAGCGGATCATGTTGAAATGCTTATCGAAGGTGGTATCGATCACTACGTACTGGTCGCCCGTGGTGTTGCGCAGCAGGCGCTCGCTGTATTGCCGGTCCACATCCGTATAGAAAGTGAATTTACTCGGGTAAGGGTAGAAGTTGAAATCGCGGATCAGGGTCATGTACTTCGATTTCATCAGCTTCGATTTGCTCTTGCCGAAGGGCTTGATGTTGGGCGGCTGTATGTTGTAATTATACGTGAGGCCACCGCGGTAATCCTTCATCAGGTAATGCGCCACGCTGTAGCTGCGGTTGTAATATTCCGAATAGGAGAAGTTGAAGGAGAAGTTCTCGATATCGTAGAAATTGTTGCGCTTGCTGCCTTTCGGGCGGTCTTTCTTCACGTTGGTGAAGTTGATGCTCTTCCTGCGCGAGAAATCCTGCGTTACGCGCTTGAGCGAGTCCTTCACGCTCTGGTCGATTTCGCTGCTGCTGTAAATGTTCTTCAGCTCGATATCGGGATCCAGCGGGTTATACTGCGGGGTGATCCTTCCTTCCGAATAGCCCACGTACATGGGGATATGGATGTTCCATTTCTCCGGGAAGAACTTGCCCAGCTCCAACTGGCTGGCCACATCGTACTGCAGCACGGTTTCTTTCTTGCGCTCGCTCACCTTCTTGTCAATGCTTCCCCAGCCGGGCGTGCTTACGTTGCCCGAAAGGCTGAGCGTGCCGAAATCGGCCAGCTTCATGCTGATACGGGCCGTGGCCGCCCATCCGCCCTGTTCGTCAAACTCGGCCAGGCGCAGTTCGTTCACCCATACCTCCGCGCATTTCGAAAGGCCGTCATCGCTGCTGCCGTTGATGCGCTTGGGGTTGCGTATGCCTATCATAATGGTCTTGATCGAGGCCAGGTTGGGATTGCCCTTGATGCGTATGGTGCGCTGGTTGCCGTTGATATCGGTAATGGAATATTCGTATATCCCGGTCAGCGTAGCCGTTCCGGCAACGATCTTATTGTTGCGGTCCTGCTTGGCGGCCTGCAGGTCGGCAAAGACCAGCTCCATGTCGTTCTCGATGCGCCATACCCTGCGCTTGTCGTCCTCGCTCTCATTGCTGTAGGTGCCGGGGGCCGTAACGTAGAGCGGGATCTCATATTCGTAATAATTATCGGTATAATCCGATCCCAGCCGCACGAAAACAGAGAGCTCCCTGTCCTCCAGGTCGTCCTGGACCGGGAACGATTCGGCATGCACGTACATCTTCAGTTTTTTATACGAGCGCACATCCAGGTCGGTGTTCTTATAGGCCGCGCGCGAATCGCCATCTTTCAGCCCGCATACTTTCAGCGACATGGCCTGCTCGTTGAGCTTGATCAGGTTGGCGGTGCCCAGGTCGGTCTCCTGTTCGATCTGTGGGGGCAGGATATAGTTGACCGGTGTTTTGGTACCGTTCTCCTCGTAGTTCACGGCCGAAACATCGAACGAGGTTCCCGCGTTGTCGACCGGAACGTATTCACCCGGGTACTGCAGGTCGAAAGCGTATTTCCTCCACTCGCCACGCACCAGCTCGAGCTTGGCGAAACGAATGACCACGGGCTTGTCGAAACCCTTCACGTACATGCGGATGAATCCGATGGATTTGAAATCCTCTATGCTGCCGATCTTATCCTGCGGGAGGAATTCCTTGATGGGGATCTTGAACTGGTACCAGTTCACCACCTTGGTCTGGCCGTTAACGCCCGGGGTGCTCATCTGGAACACGTTGGTGATGTAGTTATTGCCCACATTGTTGGGATCGATATCGGTGGGGTTGATCTTTACCTTATACTGGTAATAGCTCTCGGTCTCGTTGAGGTTATTGTTGCGGTTAATATCTTCCGTGTTGGGAATGGTAGTGGCCGTGGTGGAATATTCGCCACCCGATTGCACGGGCGAATTGCCCTGCATGCCGTTGTAATATTTATAACGGAAAAGTATCTTGGTCTGCTGCGCATCGTAATCCTCCCCGCGGAAATAGTGATAGTAATCATGCGAAGGATCGTTCTGCAGGTTCTGGTAGGCCGAAGCGCTCAGCACGGTCGACATATCGGCCATGTAATCGGTAAAGAAGCCCGCCTCGCCCGCATCGTTCAGCCCGTCAAGGCCCACGTCCTGCGCGGTGCGCGATGCTTCGGCATCAGCCCCGGTGGTGAAGGCATTTACAATGGACTGCACTACCGGAACAACGCCCCAGGGCGTGGTATCCAGCGGAAGGGTGGGATTATCGGGAGTGGGAAGGCCGTTCTCGAAGCTCTTCCGTCCGTCCTTGCACACATCCTCGGATATATTACCGATGTTGAAATACAGCTCACCGCCCGAGGGTGGGGCGCTGCCGAAATAGGTCACGTAATCGGTAGAATTGCCGTTCTCATCGCGCACAAAGGGGTCCATCATCCAGAACTGGATGAACTCGATGTTGGCCGCCTCGAAATCGTTGGTCTCGATCTTGCGCATGATGCCGCCCCAGCGCGATGCCGGGTTCTTGAGCAGGCCGTTGGTATCCACACCGGCCGACCAGGTGGTGCCCAGCGCATCGTAGTTATAGGGGCCAACCTCGCTGGGATAATAAGAAAGATCGAGTGTAGGTATGTTGATCGGCTGCCCGTTAGGCGATTGCTTCTTGGGGAAGAGCTCGCTTTCCAGGATCTCTTTCACGAGCAGGTTGGACTGATCGTTGGGGTCGAGGTAGCTGCATTCGGGGATGTTACCCTGGGTGCCACAGGCGCGTATCAGAAGAGGATCGATCACGTACCAGGCCAGCAGGGCTCGGTTATAACCGGGAATAGTACTGTCCTGCGAAGCTTCGGGGAAAAGGCTAGGCTGACCCTGCGGGGTGCTGGCCAGGGTCCACGAGCCCACGGATTTGATATCGATGGTGGTCTGGCTTCCTTCGAAGTCGTCAATATACGATTGCCCGTCTTTGCCTATGGCCTTGGCATGCCCGGGGAAGAGCTTGGCCACCTCGAAGCTGGTGGTGATGGTCGACATTTCCTTGGTAGCCAATAGCGGCAGCTTGTCCACCGCGCGCGTAAGCCAGGGGGCCTGGGTGCGGTAATTGCCATCGAAACCGATGACCGTGTTCTTGATGGGCTCATCGCCAATGTTCACTTTTTGCGTGAGCGGCTTTTCGCTCAGCCTCACTACCGTGGCGCCCAGGTTGAAATCGCGGTTCACGCGGTAATCGAAGCGCGAGCCCATGAAGGTCTTGGATTGTATGCTGAAGAGCGAATTGCTTTCGAGCGATATCTTGATGGGCGTTCCCGACTGCAGGATACCCTCGTTGATGATCTTCACCTTGCCCAGGGCGTAATCCACCGTATAGTCTATGTTCTCGGTCAGGGGAATGCCGCCCGCAGTCACCGTTACCGAGCCCTGCGGGATATTGGCCGCGCTGAGCGAGATCTCCGACCCCGATGAAGATTTATAACTTCCGCGAATGATGAAGCGGTTCTTGTCGGGGAACTGCTGCGCGGAAGATTTGGTAGAATCATAGAGCTGGTCGTACACGTACTTATTGGCGATCACGATGTTGTTGGGATTCTGAGGCACGCCTTCGATCTGCCTGCGCAGGTGGTCACCGAAAGGCTCAACGGTGGGGAAATAGATCCGGCCGTTGGCCGCGTTGATGGTGATGCCGTCCAGGAAATCGAACACCCCATCGGGGCTGGGAGAAAGAGAATTGTTCAGCTTGTCGAGGCCCTCTACCTGGATAAGTATTTGCCCGGAAACAGGAATGCCGCTTTCGGGAATGACGTTGATATACGTTCCGGAGCCGGGATTATAGTAGAGCACATCCAGCTTGAAATCTTCCTGCTTGACCTGGTAAGCGCCCAGGGCATACACGTTCTTCATCATAAGCTCCCACAGCTTGCGGTCGGTCTTGGGGCTTACGTTGGAGCTCTTCAGCATTTTCACATAGAGCGGCTCGGTCGAGGTAAGGTCGGTAGAGAACTCGCCCACCTGGTACACTATCCCATTGAGCGTGTATTGGAAAGCTACGGCCAGCACCTGGTCGGGATTGAGCTGCTGGTTGAGCGAGATAAAGCCCAGCTTGGAGTTGAACGTAAATTCCGTAGAGGCCAGCTTGCGCGCGGCCGCCACTTTCTCAAAGTCTCTTACCTGGGTAAAACCCATATTGATAAGCTGGGTGGATACCTGGTTGATGTCGCGCAGGGGGTTCACGGGCGTTTGCCCCGGAGGAGCGAATGAAGAAGGGTTCAGGTTGTTATTATCGTTGCGCGGTGAGGTGCCGTCAGGGTTATTGGGCGCTACCGCGGTGGTGTTGGAAATATCGCCATCCGATTCGCCCAGGTCGGTCATGGCCACAACATCGCGCACATCGTTGGTTGAGGAATTGGTGTTGGTGACCCACACCTCGATGCGGGTGATATTGATGCCCGAGCTGACCACAGGCAGGTTGGCCAGGGCCGCATCGTAGCTGTCGTAGAAATACTGAGACAGGAAATAGTGCTTGTTGCTCTCGTAATTATCGCCTTTCACCTCGAAGCTGTTGGTCTGCGCCCCGCCCTGTATCTCGATCTCCGATTTCTTTCCCTTTTGCTGCGAGAGCACGGTGGTAACGGTCAGCTTGCCGAACTGCAACTGGGTCTTTATGCCGAACAGGCTCTGGCTGCCGGTGATGAGGGTGCCGGTCAGCGGCATGTTCACGTTGCCGGCCTCTATGCTTTTGATGATGTCATCCTCGAAGCCGGTCCATTGCAGCTTCATCTGGTTCTCGTAATCGAAGGCCGCTTCGGTATTGTAGTTGGTGGTCAGCTTCAGCTTCTCCCCTATCTTGCCGATCACGTTGAGCTGTATCTTCTCGTTGAAATCGAAGGTGGATATCCTGCGCTGCTTGATGGGAATGGAAGGGTTATCGGTCTTGGAGATATTGGCCGCAAAGGTGAGCTCGGCCGAGCCGTTGGGGCGTATATCCACCGTGTTGCTTCCGAATATGCCTTCGAAGGCCTTGCTGTTGATGTACAGCTTGGGGATGAGCGCGTTCTTTTTCTTCTCGTTCAGGGCCTCGGCATGGCTGCGCTGCTTCCAGTAATCGCTCAACTGCTTGTTGCGGTCATAGAGCAGGTACTCTTCAAAGGTCATGTACGAAGGCGGGCGGTAATTCCATTCGCCCATTTTCTGCTCGATGTTGTAGGTATTGGAGTCAGGATCGTAGGTAATGCTGGTCTTTACGTTCGATGGCGTGTTGAGATACAGGCTGCCGTTGTGCGTTCCGGTGGTGGGATCCAGGTACGAGTCGTCCTCCCAGTCGTAGCGCAGCCTGGGATCATAGATGCTGTCGGTTTGGGGCGAATCGGCCGAAAGCACCATGCCCGGGTTCTTCAGCTTCTGGTTAAAATAGCGGTGCTGCCAGTTGGTATGCCGCACAGACGCGCTGCTTGCCCAGATAATGGTGAGCAAAACCCCGAATACCGTAGCGGCAAACGAAAATTTCACTCCCTTTTGTAAGGCGGTCTTTTTCATTACAAATTCCTGAGCGCGTCTTTGATTAACTGTTCTACCGTCTTGTCAGCGGGATCCGATTTAACGGCTTTTTCCAGGGCCTTTTCGGCCATGTTGCGTGCAAAGCCCAGGCTGACCAGGGCTAATAACGCTTCCTCCTTGATTTTATTGTGCGCAGCCAGGAAATTCCTGGGCACATCATCCTTGGCCAGCTTGCCGGCCAGGTCTACGATGATGCGCTGGGCCGTTTTCTCGCCAATGCCTTTCACGCCTTTGAGCAAAGCCACATTGCCCGCAGCGATAGCCGATCGTATCTCATCGGGCGAAAGGGAGGATAAGATCATCCGCGCGGTGGCGGCCCCCACCCCCGATACCGAAATAAGCTTCAAAAAGAGCTCGCGTTCGGCCGTATCGTGGAAACCGTAGAGCACGTGGGCATCCTCGCGTACGGCCAGGTGGGCGAACAGCCTGCACCGCTCCTCATTGCCTATTTTTGAAAAGGTGTTGAGCGATATGTTCAGCAAATAACCCACACCGGCACATTCGATCACCACGTAAGCGGGATTTTTCTCTACCAGTTTGCCGTCAAAATGATCGTACATAAAGGGGCTCTAATATAAGAGTCCCGAAGATAGTAAAAATAGTAGTAGGGCTCCATGCCGGAGTAAAGGAGAAAATGCGGGAAAAAGCGCCTGGGGCTTACTCTTTTACGATCTTCCGGGTGAGCTTGCCGTTTGGCGTACGGAGCTGCAGGAAATAAACCCCCGCAGGCAGGCCCCGCAGGTCGATCACCTGGTGGCTGGTATGCAGCTCGGTTTCCAGCACGCTGTTTCCCAGGAAATCGTAGATCTCTATGCGGGCGCCAGGGGATGTGCTGCCGGCACCTATCGTAATGATCCCTGAGGTTGGATTGGGGTACACTTCCAGTCCTCCCTGCGCTTTGATCAACTGTACGGTGCCTGTCACCTGCGCATCCGTCATTTTAGCCAGGAAGATGTGCGTATCGAAGCCCGTGTACGGAAGCGTATCGTTACCGAACCAGCATACATCATAGTAATTATGAAAGTTGCCGCTCAGGTAAATGGCTTTGCTCTCGCTGAAGGCCAGGTCGGACGCAAAGCAATCCGCCATATAGCCTCCGTCATTCTTTATCGCCCATTGGGCCACGCCTCCGGGGCTGAATTTGCAGATGAACACAGCGTCCCTGACCTGGGCTTCGCTCAGCGCCACGTTGTCGAACTGTAAGGTTCCGTTGAACGAGCCGCAATAGTACAGGTCACCGTTACTAGCCACATCGATGCCGCCCTGCCACAGGCCCTCGTCCTTCATTTTTCTCGCCCAGGAGCAGGCGCCCTGGGTGTTGAGCTTTGCCATAAAGTATTCCTCGCAGTTGTTGGGAATACAGGTGTCGGTGGTAAAGCTGATCTGCCTGACCTTCATCTTCTCGTAAAAGGTTCCGGTCAGGTAAATATTGTTCTGGTTATCCAGCTCCAGCTCGCTTGCCACGGCCCCCCGCACGATCTCCACGTCCAGTATGGTGCCGGCTGTGTTCATTTTGACCAGGAAGGTGCTTGCGAAGTAGCCGGTGTCCTGGTAATAAACGGTATTGTTGATCTTGAAAATATCTCCCCCGAAGCTGCCGGCCAGGTAAAGGTTGTTCTGCGAATCGTACCGGATATCGCGTATCGTGCCCTGGCAGGAATCGCTCCTGAGCCATATATCGCTTCCATCGGCCGGGGCTATTTTACGGATCGTCCATTGCCCGTACATGCCGCTGTGGGCATAGAACAAATTGTTGTTATTGTCATTGGCAATGCAGTTGCCCCAGTTGGCCGACTGCGCGTAGGTTTTCACCCACAGCCTGCTCCCGGTAGGACCGAAAGCGGCTATGAAAATGCCGTTTCCCGTAAGCGAAGTATCGGAAAAGAGCAGGTCAATGGCGTAATGGCCCAGCACATAGGCGTTATTATTATTATCGGTGGAAAGGTCGATCAGGAAGGTGTTCTGGCCGCCTATGAACTGCGCCCAGATGAGCTGGCCAGCGTTATTCAGGCGCGCCACATAGTTGCCCCTGTTCCAGTAAAAGCTGGTATCGCTGTAAAAAACGGTGTCGCCTATGCGCCCGAACCCGAAAAAGGTGGCTGTGGTAAAAAGGTCGCCCGCGTTATTGGTCCTTACCCGGGGTTTGTAGTCCGACTGGAATTGTTTCCCGACCGGCTCGGCCCAGTTCCATTGCTGCGCTCCAACCCCCGCATAAATCATACCCAGCACGGCAAGCAAGTAGATCTTTCTCATGTAATGGTTCATTGATACATGAGGCAAAGTTACCGCGACCGGGAAAGGAGGCAGGGATTTTTTCGGTTATGGCATGTTTTAGGTCGTTCAAACCCGCTGGAGGAAGCACCCTATTTGCTCACCTGGGCATCGATCACGGCTATGGTCACCATGTTCACGATCTCGCGCACGCTGCTGCCGAGCTGCACCACGTGCACGGGCTTGCGCAGCCCCAGCAGGATGGGTCCTATGGCTTCGGCCTTTCCCATTTCCTGCATGAGCTTGTAAGCGATGTTGCCCGAAAGCACATCGGGGAAAATGAGCGTATTCACCTTTTTATCCACCAGCTCGCAGAAAGGGAATTGCTCTTTGAGCAGGTCGTTGTTCAGGGCGAAGTTGGCCTGCATCTCTCCATCCACGATCATGCCCGGGTAGTCGCGGTGCAGGATGGCCACCGCATCGCGCACCTTTTCAGGAACCACCCCGCTCACGCTTCCGAAATTGGAATAAGAGAGCAAGGCTATGCGCGGGATAATATTAAAGCGCTTCACCGCCTGGGCCGTCAGCACGGTGATATCCACCAGGTCCTGCACGGATGGATTGACGTTCATGGTAGTATCCGCGAAGAAATACGGCCCCTGCTTAGTGATCATGATATACATGCCGCAGGCCCGGCTCACGCCTTCCTGAACGCCAATGATCTGCAGGGCGGGCCGTATGGGATCCGCGTATTTACGCGTGAGGCCCGATATCATGGCATCGGCAGCCCCGGTCTCCACCATCATGGCGCCAAAGTGGTTGCGCTCGCGCATGATCTGCTTGGCCTCGTACAGGGTGAAGCCCCTGCGCTTGCGCTTCTGGAAAAAGAGATCGGCAAAGGCATTCCTGCGCTCCTCCTCCTCCCTGCTGCGCGGGTCGATGATGGGAATATCGTCCAGGTCGAGGTTGAACTCCTGGATGAGGGCCCTGATCTTTTCCGTGCGGCCCAGCAGGATGGGGCGGGCTATGCCTTCATCGCGTACCACCTGGGCCGCTTTCAGTATTTTATAATGATCGGCCTCGGCAAACACCACCCGCTTGGGATTCTGTTTGGCCTTGACCGTAATGAAACGGATGAGCTTGTTATCGAGACCGAGACGGTTGACCAGCTCGCTCTTATAGGCCTCCCAGTCGCTGATGGTCCTCTGCGCCACCCCCGATTCGATGGCCGCTTTGGCCACAGCGGGCGATACCGTATAGATCAGGCGCGGATCGATGGGCTTGGGAATGATGTAATCTTTTCCGAAGCCCAGGTTGCGCGAGCCGTAGGCCAGGTTCACTGAATCGGGAACGGTTTCCTTGGCCAGCGAAGCGATGGCGTGCACCGCGGCCAGCTTCATTTCCTCGTTGATCTTGGTGGCGCGCACATCCAGGGCCCCGCGGAAAATGTAGGGAAAGCCCAATACGTTGTTCACCTGGTTCGGGTGGTCGCTTCGGCCCGTGGCGATGATCACATCCTCGCGCGCGGCAATAGCCTCTTCATAAGGTATCTCGGGATCGGGATTGGCCAGGGCGAACACGATTGGCTTTTTGGCCATGCTCTGTATCATTTCCCTGGTCACGATGTTGCCTTTCGATAAGCCCACGAACACATCCGCGCCCTTCATGGCCTCGGCCAGGTCCTTCACTTTGGTTTTAACGGCAAAGAACTGCTTGTTCTCATCCAGGTCGCTGCGGTCGGCTGAGAGCGGCCCTTTGCTGTCGAGCATCAGGATATTCTCTTTTTTCGCTCCTACCGCTATATACAATTTGGCGCAGGATATGGCCGAGGCGCCCGCCCCGTTCACCACGATCTTTACCTTGCCTATGTTCTTGCCGGCCAGCTCGCAGGCGTTGAGCAGTGCGGCAGCGGAAATAATGGCCGTACCGTGCTGGTCATCATGCATGAGCGGTATGTTCAGCTCTTCCTTCAGCCTTTTTTCGATCTCGAAGCATTCGGGCGCCTTGATGTCTTCCAGGTTGATACCCCCGAAAGTAGGCGATATGGCCTTGACCGTTTTCACAAACGTATCAATATCAGAGGCGTCCACTTCTATATCGAACACATCGATATCCGCATAGATCTTGAAGAGCATGCCCTTGCCTTCCATCACCGGCTTGGAGGCCAGGGCGCCTATGTTGCCCAGGCCCAGCACGGCCGTGCCATTGGAGATCACGGCCACCAGGTTGCCCTTTGCGGTGTACTTGTATGCGTCCTCGGGGTTCTTTTCTATTTCCAGGCAGGGTTCGGCTACGCCAGGTGAGTAGGCCAGCGAAAGATCACGCTGGGTGCTGTGCGGCTTGGTGGGTATGACCTCTATTTTGCCGGGCTTGTTCTGGGAATGGTAGTCGAGGGCGTCCTGCTTTCTGAATTTTGCCATTTTAAAACGTTGTTTCAGCCGGCACTTAACAAGGGATAAGCCGGATAGAATTGCGAATATACGAAAATCGCATGCCGGCTCAAATGTAAGCAAAGGTGGTATTATGGCAAATCCGGGAAGCCGGGGAACCCGGTTCATAAAATAAAATCAACAAAATCCACTTCTGTCGAAATAAAAGACAGGTTTCAGGAATTAAAGCATACCTTTACCTATACTTAAAGCAATTTTGAGTTCTTTAAACAACATTTGCCCCTTCTTTCTTTCAGGAAAGAGTGTGTCACGCTCTTAAACGCGCCACCTGCTTTGCCGACAGTTGAGGTTTAAATTATCAGCCATGAAAACCAAACAGCAGAATAAACCCCTCAGCATATTACTGGCAGATGACGATCCGGACGACCGTTTCTTTTTCGATAAGGCGTTGAAAACTTTACCGATAGCCACCCGCTTTTCGACCGTTGAAAATGGCGAAGAGCTTATGGCCCGCCTCCGGTCGGCCGATACCGTGCTCCCTGATATCCTTTTCCTTGATCTTAATATGCCGCGTAAGAACGGCTCGGAATGCCTTTCGGAGATACACAGCGATGAAACGCTCAGGCGGCTTCCCGTGGTCATCTACTCCACCTCCCTGCACGAGGACATTGCGGATCAATTGTATGACAAGGGAGCTTATTTCTATATACGCAAGACCGATCTTGCGGAGCTTAAGAAGATATTGCTTCATGTGCTTACCCTGCTGGTGCAGAATAAGTTCACGCGGCCGCCAAGGAGTAAATTCATCATGAGCCTGGCGGAGGTATAAATTAAATTTTCGGGCAATGCGAAAAAAGCCGGATACCGGTAAGCGAAAAAGCCCCGGGAGGAGCAGAAAGGGAAAAGCAGCCTTCCCGGTGGTGGCCATTGGCGCATCGGCCGGTGGGCTCGAAGCCGTGTCGCAGTTTCTCCGGTATCTGCCTTCTGATACGGGCATGGCCTACTTTTACATACAGCACCTGAGCCGCGACCACCCGAGCAGCCTGGGTCTGCTCCTGTCGCGGTCAACAAAAATGAAAGTGCTGGAGGCTGACGACAGGCTGAAGGTGAAGCCGGATCACCTCTATGTTTGCACCCCCGGCAAGGAAATGACGGTGGTCAAGGGAAGCATACGGCTGAGGCCGCGAAGAGCGGACAAGCTATACTACCTGATTGATGAGTTCTTTACTTCACTGGCCGAAGGCTATGGGAAGAATGCGATCGGTATCGTGCTGTCGGGGAATGCCAGTGATGGTACCCGGGGCCTGATGAAGATAAGGAAGGCGGGCGGGCTTACCTTCGCGCAGGACAATTCGGCCAAATACGAAAGCATGCCCAGGTCGGCCATTAATAATGGGGCGGCCATCATGGTATTATCGCCAAAAGAAATGGCCCGCGAGCTGGCCGCGTACGGCAAGAACGCCTCCCTGAGCGCGGCTAGCAGGCGCCAGAAGAAGGAAACAACCGTTGCGGGAGATCCTGAAGAGCTAAAGAGCATCTTCGAAATCCTGTACAAAAGAACCGGTGTTGACTTCAGCAATTATAAGATATCGACTATACGCAGGCGGCTGAGCTACCGCATGCTTCATTCCGGTGCAAAAACCCTGAAAAAATACCTTAAGCTCCTGAGCATGAAGGACAGCGAGAAGGACCTGCTGTACAACGATCTGCTGATCAATGTTACCCGCTTTTTCAGGGATGCGGAAGCCTTCCACTTTCTGAAAACCCGCTTTTTCCCAAAGCTCCTTGACGGTAAGGCCCCCGATGAAACCCTGCGCATTTGGGTGCCCGCCTGCTCCACGGGCGAAGAGGCTTATTCCATCGCCATGATCATTACCGAGCTGCAGGAGCACAAGGACCGGAAGATTCCCGTACAGTTGTTTGCCACGGACCTGAGCGAAGAAGCCATACGCGATGCGCGCATCGGTGAGTTCACCGAAAGCGACATGAAAACGGTTGACCGCAGCCGCATCGAGCGTTTTTTTATAAAGATTGGCGATCGCTACCGCATCGTTAAAGAGCTTCGCGAGATGTGCATATTCGCCCCTCACAATATTCTGAGCGACCCCCCTTTCTCGCGGATGGATTTTATCAGTTGCTGCAACCTGCTCATCTACCTCGATCCCTCCGCCCAGAAAAAGGCCCTGGCATCGCTTTGCTTCGCCCTGAACGATGGCGGCTTTCTTATGCTCGGCAATTCAGAGACCATAGGCAGTTCATCGCAGTTCTTTACGCAGGTGCATAAAAAGTTCAAGTTGTTCGCGCGGAAAAAAAACACGGGCGCCCGCAAGGCGCCAGACCTGGCCCCTTCGTTCCCCCGCGTGCGCATGCAAGCGGCCGGCACCGCGGCAACCCTGAAAAAAAACCTCCCCGGTGATCCGAAGGAACTTGACCAGGCTATCAATGCCGCCCTCCTTTCGCGCTATATGCCGGCCTGCGCCATCATCAATAAGGAAATGGATATCCTGCAGTTCAGGGGATCCACATCGGTCTACCTTTCTCATCCCCCGGGCAAAGCCAGCCTCAACATCCTGAAGATGGTGCGGCCCGAGTTCGCTTTTGAGCTGCGCAACGCCATACATGTGGCTCTGAAAACAAATAAGCCCGTGCAGAAGAAGGATATAGAGATAAAGACCGGCTCCGCATTCCAAAACATATCGCTGGAAGTATGCCCCCTCAAAATCACATGGGATGAGCCCCTGCTCCTGGTCGTTTTTACGCTCATGGAGCGCAGCGCCCTCCCCGCCACCGCAGGCAAAAAGAACCATGCGGGCGACCGGAGGGTCCAAAAGCTGATCGAAGCGCTGAACAAAACACGCGGGGAAATGCACGCGATAATAGAATCGCAGGAGGCGGCTTACGAGGAGCTGCAGGCCGCTAACGAGGAGGTCGTGTCCGCCAATGAAGAGTTTCAAACCCTGAACGAAGAGCTGGAAACCTCCAAGGAGGAGATAGAGGCGGCTAACGAAGAGCTGATCTCTACCAACCAGGAGCTCCAGATGCGCAACAGCCTCCTGGCCGAATCGTACCGGTACTCGGAGGCCATTATCGCGACCATTCACGAGCCCATGATCGTTCTTGACAGCGATTTCAGGGTGAAATCCGCCAACAAGTCCTTCTATAAAAAGTTCATGGTCACACGCGAGGAAACCGAAGGCGCATCCCTGTTTGAGCTGGGGAATAAACAATGGAACATACCCAAGCTGCGCGAGCTCATGGGGGATATACTGACCAAAAACGTTGATTTCAAGAACTTCGAGATCACGCATACATTCCCCGGCATTGGCGAAAAGGTCATGCTGCTCAACGCGCACCGCATCATTCAAAAGACCCATCGCGAGCAGCTCATACTTCTCGCCATTGAAGACATCACCGAACGGGTGCGCCATTACATCAAAGAAAAGGATATTCTCAAAAAAGATATCAGGCTGCACCAGGCCGACAAGGCAGAGCTGGAAAAAGCGGTGAGGCGCAGGACCCGGCAGCTCGAGCAAAAGAACATAGAGCTGGAGAACGCCAATAAGGACCTCACCTCGTTCACTTATGTTTCAAGCCACGACCTGCAGGAGCCATTGCGGAAAATAAAGAACTTCGCGTCCGTATTGCTCGAAGAAGAGCAGCCCAACCTGTCTGATGACGGAAAAATATATTTGCGGAAGACCTACGCTACCGCGCAGCGTATGCAGGCGCTCATAGAGGACCTGCTGATGTATTCGCGCGCCACGAACATCGAGCGCAAATTCGAAAAGACCGATCTCAACACGTTGCTGGACGAAGTGACCGGGGATATGGAGGATCTGATCAGGGCAAAGAAAGCCCGCATAAAGACCGGCAACCTGTGCGAGGTCAGCGTTATCCGCTTCCAGTTCAGGCAGCTCTTCCATAACCTGATCGGCAACTCGCTTAAGTTCTCCAAAGCGGGCCGGGCGCCCCGGATCACGATCAAGAGCGAGATCATGCAGGGAAACAAGCTGAAGAATGAGAAACTATCCTCCAAAATAGGCTATTGCCATATCACATTTACCGATAACGGCCTGGGGTTCGACCCCAAATACAATGAGCGCATTTTCGAGGTGTTCCAGCGCCTGCACAGTAATAAGGAGTTTCAGGGAACCGGCATGGGGCTCGCGATCTGTAAACGGATCATTGACAATCATAACGGGATCATCACGGCAGAGGGAACCCTCAATAAAGGGGCGAGGTTCGACATTTATATTCCGGCCGCCTGAAGCATGATCTTATTTCTTATCCTTGGATAAGGCGGTATTATAATACCGCAGTACAAACGTGATCACATACTTGCCCATGGAGGCCGATTGGGTCTGGGCAAAGCTTTCTACATACATTCCTTTATTGAACCACTCTTCGAGCTCCGGATACGTTTTCATGGTAGCATCCGAAGGTATGTCTGAAAAGATAGTAACTACTTCCTGGGCTCTCATGGCAGACTGATATTGGAGAGCCTAAGGTAAACAGGCGGGGGCCCGGTTTCCTCATTTCTCGCTGAACGCGCGTTTCGGATCGCCAAAAGACCGGATTAAAAGCCCGTTATAATTCCATTGCTCATTTCATTCCAATATTTATATTCGTGAATTCCATAAAATGGCGCAAAGCAGGAAAAAAGCAGTTGTATTCACCGGGGCCGGTATCAGCGCGGAGAGCGGGCTGAAGACCTTCCGCGACAGCGGTGGCCTGTGGGAGGAATACAATGTGATGGATGTGGCCACTCCCGAAGCCTGGTCGCGCGACCCCGGCCTGGTGCTTGAATTTTACAACAAGCGCAGGAAACAGGTGCTGGAAGCGGAGCCCAACCCGGCCCATTATGCCCTGGCCGAGCTGGAAAAGAGCTACGATGTGCATATCATTACCCAGAACATCGACAACCTGCACGAGCGCGCGGGGTCGAAGAAGGTGCTGCACCTGCATGGCGAGATCGTGAAAAGCCGCAGCAGCATGGACCCCAGGCTGGTGTACCCGATCAGGGGATGGAAACTGGAGCTGGGACAGCTTTGCGAGCTGGGCAGCCAGCTCAGGCCGCATATCGTATGGTTTGGCGAAATGGTGCCGAACATGGAGCTGGCCTATGAGATAGCCAGCGATGCCGAGGTCTTTATCATCGTAGGCACTTCGCTCTATGTTTACCCGGCTGCGGGGCTGGTTGATTACGCCCCGCACGAGATACCCAAGTACCTGGTCGATCCCAACGAGACCAAGGCCTCCGGCATACAGAACCTCACGCTGATAAAAGAAAAAGCAGGGGTTGGCGTGCCCCTGCTGGTAGATCAATTGCTCAAAGGGTAACTACTTTACGATCATCGTCCGCACCGCGGCTATCTTCTCCTGCAGGGCGGCTACTCTTTCCCTGGTCAAATCTTCCTTAACTTTCAGCTCTGCAAATACTTTCTGCACTTCGGCCAGTCCGTCCTGGAGGTTTTTGAACTCCGCATCGTTCTTATGCAGGGCGATCAGCTCCATAATGTCGTTGATCACGGCCCGCTGCTCCCATACCTTATCATACAGCACTTCGTTCTTCTTGTTCCTGGGCGCGCCATTGATGAGCTGGAGCAGGATATGGTTGCATTCCACCCAGCCGCCAATGAGCACATGCGTGGCAGCCACCAGGCGCTCGTTATTGCGCAGGAACTTGTCCGATGCCTCGTAGGCCTGGCTCAGCAGGGCCAGCATGCTGTCGCGGTTGTTCAGCGAATTTTCCACCGCGGCCTGGCTGGCTATATCGTTGAACATCGGCCCCGCGCCTATATCCTCGGCCAGCTTCGAATTGACCGCGATGTATTTCATCACCTCCTGCTTCTGGTCATAGGCCACCACGTAACCCAGGTCGATATTATACACCCCGAAGTTGAGGGCCTTTTGCCTGGCGGTGCTGTAATTCGATGAATTCTCAAAGCTGTTCACCAACTGCTTATTGAAGCTCATCCCCGATCCCGAGATCACATCCATAATCAGGAAGGGAGGAGGAATATTGGCGATGGTGATGTCGAACTTGCCCTCGGCCTCCTTATTTATTTCCGTACCCTGCTGCGTATCGGCAGGAAGACTATCTTTTGCCTCGGGAGCAGTGGACTGCTGATCCCCGCCACAGGAAGCAAACAGTACGGCCATCAGCAAAAAGGTAAGGAGCTTTAATTTCATAAGTATGTTTTTAGCGGACCAAAAGTAAAATAATTTCCGGAAAAGCTGCTGCAATAAAAAACCGTCCCGCTTGTAGCAGGACGGTTTTTCAGCAAAACAGAAGAACTTACTGGTGTGCGATAGTAAGTTTCCGCGTTGCTATTACTTTCTCGTTGACAATAATGGAATAGAAATAGATGCCCGGCAGCAATTCGGCCGTATTGAGGGTTATTGCGCCCTCGTTTCCGTTCAGACGGACCTCCTTTACCTCGGAGCCAAGCATATTGTACAGGCGAATGGAGGCGGTTTTAACCGGGCCGCTCAGGTCATAGCTGATCACCGCGCTGGCATTGGCGGGGTTGGGATAGGCCGAAACGGTTGCGTTCACCGCATTGGCCTCATCGATTCCCACGGCAGTCACGTGCCAGTTGATCACGAACCAGGCCGAGTCGTTGACGTTAAGCGAATCGTACACCACGTAGCGGATGGTGGTGGTGCCTATATTGCCGAAAGGGCGATAGTGGCAGGAGGACAGGTCGTAGGTGGCGTTGGGCGCAAGGGTCACCGCCTCGGTAGACACATCCACAAAGGGCGGAAAGCAGAGGGTCCAGCAGATATAGTTATCGGAGCCGCTTACCTCGCTGATTATTTGACGCTTAAGCATGTATTTTTTACTTGCCGTACCCACATTTTTAGCGTCAAATTCAAAATCCATCACGGTAACCGTCACATCGTTCCATACATCGTAGGTCTGGTTATTAGCGGTACCGGCCCATGCATCGGTAAGCTGCAGGCTGGTCTGACCCTGTGAGGGCAGGATAAACGCTGCTATTGCGGATAAGCTGAGTAGAATTCTTTTCATTTGCTTTTGTTTATACAACAAATTTATAAAATTTCCCTTTAACCCCCTTGCAATTTTAGTGAATGATTAGCTTTTGAACCGACCTTTCCGGGCCGCAGGCAAGCTCGATAAAGTAGATACCCCCGGGAATCTCGGCCTCTATGCCCAGCCGCGTGCTCCCGGCTGCGACAGGCTGCACCATCAGGATGCGGCCGTCAGACGAAAAAATACGCATGCTGCCCTGCCGGGCCAATGCGGGAAAAGAAAGCGCGAATGCGCCCGCGGAGGGATTGGGATATACGGTAAAGGCCTTCATCCCGGGGGGATCCGCTTCCAGGCCCGTGAGCAAGCCGGCATCATCCACGTGCAGCAGGTAGAACTCGCTGTCGAAGCTGAGGGTGTCCGAATAAAAACCGCAAACCAGGAAACCGCCCAGCACGGAAGGAATGATCTCGTACCCTATATCTATTCCACCGCTGCCATAGGTGCGTATCCACTGCATGGCCCCCATGGAATCAGTGCGGAACACCACCAGGTCGAGCGGGCCGGGTCCGTAGCTGTTGCTGTACCCGCACAGCATGAAGCCTTTATCGGGCAGCTCGGTGAGCCCGAAGGCCGCATCGGCATTCACGCCACCGAATACCTGCCTCCATATGCCGGCCTTGCCGGTATCGATCATTTCGATGTAAAAATCGAAAGGCGAAAATGTGGATATCTCCGTTTCTCCGTAGGAGATGTATTTATTACCGGCCGTAATATATATGCCCTGGCAGCCGTTCTGGTAGCTATCGCCATATGTGGTATCCCAAATAACGGCACCGGCAGCATCGCATTTTACGATCTGAACGTCATAACCTCCGGCCCCGAAACTTTTCGTATCGCCCGTAATGATAAAGTCCCCTTCGGGCGTTTCCCGCGCCATATCGGCATACTCGTTGTCCATGCCGCCAAACGAAAAATCCCATTGCATATTGCCGGCCGCATCTGTTCTGATCACATAACTGTCGTTCGAGCCAAAGGCATCGTTCTTGAAACCACACAGAATAAATCCCCCGTCCGATGTCTCAAAAACACTTTTCATTGACTCGTTGACCGGGCTGGAATAGTATTGGGCCCAAAGCAGGTTTCCGGTGGTATCGATCTTGAACAAGAACGCATCGAGCAGGCTGGAAGACGTTTGCGTTTCACCGCAAAGCACCAGGCAGCCGTCAGCGGTGCGGCTCATGAACAGGCAGTAATTGTTCAGGTTATCGCCATAGTATTTTGTCCACTGCAGGTTGCCGTACTGGTCCAGGCGCGAAAGGGCTACGTCTACCCCGCCATATACCCCGCTATCGGAAAAGCCGGCCGCAAACACCGAACCGTTGGGAAACTCCTTTACCGAACGCAACTGTTCATTGCCACCGTTGCCGTAGATCTTCTCAAAGAAGATGCTTTGGGCGCGCAGCCCTAAGGCGAGGATACAAAAGAAGACAGGCAGCAGCGCTTTCATGGTACAAAGATAAGCCAGGCAGTTATAATCAGCATCATTACCGGGCTTTGCCCGCTATAAGCTCGTTCAGCGGCACCCCGGTCAGCTTGCTGTCTATCCACTGAAGGATATCGAAATCGTAGAACACGTTACGGTCGGCCGGGAATTTTTTCAGATGGGCGGCCACATCGTCACGGAAACGTTTCAGGGCGGGGCCGAAGTTATCGGGTTTGTTCTGCCGGAGCAGGTTACGCAGGCGGGCCAGCACCAGCAGCTCGAAAGCATGGCCCTCGCGGTGCTTATTGCATTGCCGCTCATAGGAGCGCAGCTTGGAGTCGAACAGGTCGATCTTGCCGGTCTCGTAGAAGATCAGCATTTCGAGCAGCTTGACGCCCGCTACGATATCGCTCCGGTAATCGGAGAGCTTGGAGTTGAGCACCATGCCCGCCCAGCGCAGGGCCTCTTTATGCTGCCCGTTGGCGAAATAGGTCATGGCCACCGCGCTGATGAGAAAGCCCCGGTAATTGTTCTGTATCTTATCCTCGTACCTGCCCAGCTCCTTCTCAATATTATCGATCACCGACCTGCTTTTCTCGTACTGGCCCGTTTTCATAAAGATATGCAGCTCGTGCAGGCGCACGAACTGGAATACGGCCAGGTTATCACCGGCCTCGGTGGTGTGTATGGACCGCAGCTTCTCCAGCGTTTCGGTGGCCAGGTCCATGCGGTCGCTCATCATGCAGGTGGTACAATGGTTCTGCAGGATCATGATCTTGGTGCGCGTGTTCAGCACATCCCAGTATTTATTCAGCACGCTGACCAGTTGCAGCGAGCACTTGAACAGTTGCTGCGATTCGCTGCGTATGGTATGGTAATACATCTTAATGCTCCAGAACTCCACCTGCGCGTAAATGCTCAACCGGGCCGGGTCGCTTTTCATCAGCGGATGTTTCATCATCTGCTCAATATCCTTCAGCACGCTTTTGCGACCGGCACCGAAGCTTTTGTTGAACTCCAACTGCATGCGGTCGTTCAGGTTCTGCAGCTCCACGATATACAGGATCTGGTTGGCCGACTCTATTCTTTCGCGGTAAAGGGCTTCGCGGTGCCATTCGAGCTTTACGGGCACATCGTTGCGCAGCAGTTGCAGCTCATGGTGCAGTATCTTGTTCAGGTACGAGAGCTTGCTGTTCTCGATCGCCATGGCCTTGGCCTTTTTCAGGTATTTGTAGGCCGAGTCGTACATGGCCTTGTCCATGAGCATGAGCGAGCAGTGGATCAGGTAGCCGATCTCCAGGTCCACCTCCGAGTGGTACACGTCAAGGGCCTTCAGGATCAGGTTAAAGAGGTAGTTCTTGGCTACGGGAAACTGCTTGACGAACTGCTCGTTGCTGAACTCGCGCAGCAGGGCCCGCTCATCGTAACGCTCCTGCCGGTCGATGGCCTCGAACAGGCGCATGTAATTGTTCTTGCCCTCGCGCACGTGCAGCTTCGAGAATTTCTTGAAATACCCCTTTTCGTTCGGGGTGAGCGACTTGATCAACTGGAACAGTTCTTCCGAGGGCGTCATGATCGGGCTTTGTGAAACAAAAATATGGTTTTATTTGTCCGGCCCCGCCCGGGACCCCGGCCCGGCAGGTTTTGCGATTGCTAATAA
>JBFLYZ010000030.1:0-40745 GCA_040756415.1 Bacteroidota bacterium | reverse complement strand
TTGAACGCTTTAAAGAAAATTAGCCAATCATAGATTAATACGTATCGGAAGCTCCCAAAGCTATGCGACAATAGCCCTATTTTTTGTATTTTTGTATAAAGTAAATAGACGTGAAACCTCGCTATATAACGGATAACAAAGGACGTAAAGTCTCTGTAGTTCTGCCGGTCAGGGAGTATGAGAAAATGCTTGAAGACCTGGAGGAACTCGAGGATATAAAACTTTATGACGAAGGTAAAGCGAAAAAGGAACCTGCTATTCCTATTGAAAAGGCTTTTAAAATAATAGAATCCAGGCGCAAAAGGAAAAAATGAAAGCGGCCTACCGAATTGCTATTCAAAAGAAAGCGCTGAAGACCCTTGCCGAGATCCCTGAACCTTATTACGGTAAAATAAAAGCAGCTATTCTCGCACTGGCATTCAATCCCCGTCCCCCGGGTTACAAAAAGTTAAAAGGCCGGAGAGGTTACAGAGTTCGCGTGGCCCACTACCGTATTATCTATGAGGTTTTTGGCCGCATCTTGCTTATCGAAGTCATAGCGATAGGCCATCGGAAAGATATCTACGCGTAATGTAATGCACATTGAAGATCTCCAAAAACTCTGCAAGCAACTGCCCCATGTGACCGAAGATATCAAATGGGGGCATGACCTATGCTTCTGCATAGGCGAGAAAATGTTCCTGGTCACAGGGCTGGGGGTTTCTCCGGCACAAGCCTCCTTCAAGGCCGATGACGAAGATTTTGCGGAGCTCTGTGCCCGCGAGGGCTTTATGCCCGCCCCCTACCTGGCCCGCTACAAATGGGTGCATGTAGACGACATTTCCCGCCTGAGCGAAAAGGAATGGAAAATATATATCAGTAAAGCCTATCACATGGTCAAATCCAAACTTCCCAGGAAGGTTCTCGATAAACTGAAATAGTAACAAACCGCCACTGCGAGTGAAACGAATTAGTTTCATCCTTCTGTCATTTTTTTTCCTCCAAACGATATGCGCACAGGATACCCTTTCATTCCGGCCGCTGCGGCAAAACAGTGTTTTCATTGAAGGAGGCGGACACGGTGGAGTCTATTCGATGGTTTATGAAAAGAACTGCAAACCTTATTGCGGCCGCATAGGTAAACCAAGCCCGTATTACTGGCATTTCGGCTTTTCGTTCCTTCCATATGGCGGCAGCATTATTATTGATTTCCCGGTTTCATTCAATCGTATTCTTGGAAAGGGCAAGCATAAAGCAGAAATAGGCACCGGACAGGTATTCATCCTCGATATAAGGGGCGGAAAGGGCGGATATTTACGCGGCACCATTCGGCTCGGTTACCGCTTTGAGCCTGCGGAGAAACGTTATTATTTGAAATTCGCCTACACCCCATTCTACTCTTATCTCTACAACTTTCAATACAACCACTGGGGCGGTATCGCCTTCGGGTATTATTTAAAGAAATGACCATGCGCAAAGCCTTTCTCTTCATTATCATCGCCCCGGCCCTGTTCTCCTGCCACCGGGAAGCGCCCGAGATCGCGCTAAAATCATTTTCGGATGATTTTGAGCGCTATTCCTCTATCAATGAAATGGTCGGTACGGCCGATAACCAGTGGACGGAGTTCAACATCAACGAGGAGATCAATGTGAGCGCCATGCCCGTTACGCTCGACACCACTATCGTACACAGCGGCAATCAATCCGTTCGATTCCACTGCCTGCAAACCGATCCCGACCTCAAAGAGGTATGCAAGTGCAACCTGAACAAGAGCAACCTGTATTTCAAACAGGGAGAGATCGTTTACTACTCGGCCTGGTATTACCTGCAGCACCCCAGTATGGATTACGGCACCTTTTTTCTCTGGGACCTGGGCGAGATCGTACAGGGCAGCCAGGAGATACGGGTCATGGCATGGGAAGAGAACCTGGAGCTGGAACGCAACAAAATAGGGCTGGCCAACCTTTTTCAGCCCCAGCCGGCCCTGCTGTTCCCCATCAACCGGTGGGCCCGGCTCGAAGTGGAAGTGAAGCTTTCGCAATACAACAAAGGGTACGTGAAAATGTGGCTTGACGGCAACGAGATCATCAATAAAGACAAAATACTCACCCAGCCCAAGGACATTGCCAACCTGGTTTGGGGGACAAAAGGCTATTATGAGCGCATCCAGTCGGGCATTACGGCCAAAGGCGGCACCAGCGAACTGGTCCTGTACATGGATGATGTAGAAATACGCGTAAAGTAACGGGCCCTGCCTGAAGAATAGAGGCATATGCAGTGTAGGCCTGCCATATTTCAACAAAACGCCAACAGGCGCTTTTGGTTTTCACATTAATTTTATCTTTGGCTTCGCTTAAAAACAGTATGTCCGACTTTGTAGTATCAGCGCGCAAATACCGTCCGTCTACCTTCGATTCAGTGGTAGGACAGGGCAGCATTACCACCACCCTTAAGAACGCCATCAAGAACAAGCACCTGGCCCAGGCTTTCCTGTTCTGCGGTCCGCGCGGTGTGGGTAAAACCACCTGCGCACGCATCCTGGCCAAAACCATCAACTGTTTCAATATTTCGGCCGATACAGAGGCCTGCAATGAATGCGAATCCTGCAGGTCGTTCAACGAAGGGCACTCGCTCAACATCTACGAGCTGGATGCCGCCTCCAATAATTCGGTTGACGATATACGCAACCTGATCAGCCAGGTAAGCTTCGCTCCGCAGCTCGGGCAATACAAGGTGTATATCATCGATGAGGTGCACATGCTGTCACAGGCCGCATTCAACGCTTTCCTCAAAACCCTGGAAGAGCCGCCAAAGCACGCCATCTTTATCCTGGCCACCACCGAGAAGCATAAGATATTACCCACGATCCTTTCCCGCTGCCAAATCTTCGATTTCCACCGTATTTCCGTGGAAGATATCGCCAAACACCTGGAGTTCATTGCAAAGAGCGAGAAGGTGAAAGCCGAGCCTGACGCCCTGCACGTAATAGCCCAGAAAGCTGACGGTGCCCTGCGCGATGCCTGCTCCATCTTCGACCAGTTGGTGAGCTTTGCCGGCAATGACCTTACCTACAAAGCGGTTATCGACAACCTCAATGTGCTCGATTACGATTACTATTTCAAGATCACCTCGCATATTCTTTCCGCCAACATCTCCCAGAGCCTGCTTGTGTTCAACGAGATCCTGAGCAACGGCTTTGACGGGCACCATTTCCTTACCGGGCTGGCCGAACATTTCCGCAACCTGCTCGTATGCAAGGATGCCAGCACCCTGCAATTGCTCGAAGTAAGCAATAACATACGCGATAAATACAAAGAACAGGCTGCACAGTGCGACCAGAGCCTGTTGCTGCGCGCGCTCAGCCTGTGCAGCAAGGCCGATATAGGTTATAAAGGCAGCAGGAACCCCCGCCTGCTGGTCGAGCTTACGCTCATGCAGCTCTGCTCGCTGCAGAACGCCCCCGCTAACGGGGATGAAAAAAAAAACGGGTTAATTAACCTGGTTCCCAAAGGACAGGTCAGGCAGCCGGCCATCACCAAAGCCGAAGAGCCTAAACCGGTCTACAACAACGTCCCGGAAAATGATCCCCCGCCACAGCCAAAAGAAAATCCGCAACAGCAACAGCAAACGCTGAAGAAGAACATCACGCTTTCCGGAGGAGCCAGCATCAACGGCTTCCTGAACAAAAAGAACCAGCCTGACAATAATTCAGCGGAGAACCTGGGCACGAAGAACGACCTGCCCGCGGATGCCTTTACCAGCGAAGAGCTGGAAAAGGCCTGGGCCGGGTTCGCCCGCATGATGAAAGAAAAAGGCAGGATGAACCTGGCCACCACCCTGGGCACGCATAAGCCCCGCCTTCGCGAGAACTTCGTCATCGAATTCGAGGTGCATAACCGCACCCAGGAAGAGGAGATCGAGCTGGCCAAGACCGATATGATGGCCTTTATCCGGAAAGAGCTGAAGAACTACAGCATACAGCTTGACCTGAAACTGATCAGGGACGATTCGGAGAAAAAGCCTTACGGCCATGCCGATACCTTCAGGTACATGGCCCAGAAGAATCCTGCGCTGAATAAATTAAAGCAGGCCTTCGACCTGGAAGTGGATTCCTGAACACAAACCTTAGCTTACACATAAATACCGCTCATATGAAAAAGTTCATCCCGCCCCTTCTCTTAATCGTGCTTTTAACCTGTACGGCCAGGCTGCAGGCCCAGTTGAAGCCCAACCCCCTTCCCCCGGTAAAGAACCTGCCGGACGTAACGAGTATGGTCCCGAAGCTGGAGACCGTACCTGGCGATCCGATGAACGTGCGCCTCTACACCCTGGCCAACGGGCTGAAGGTATATATGACGGTTTACAAGAACGCCCCGCGCATTTATACGGCCATCGCTGTTCGTGCCGGAAGCAAGTTCGACCCGGCCAATGCTACGGGCCTGGCGCATTACCTGGAGCACATGCTGTTCAAAGGCACCAGCAGCTACGGCACGCTGGATTATTCCAAAGAAAAGCCCCTGCTCGACCAGATCGAGATCTTATATGAAAAATACCGTCAAACATCGGATGAGGCCATGCGGAAGAAGATCTACCGCATGATCGACAGCATTTCGGGCATTGCGGCCAAATACGCCATTGCCAATGAATACGACAAGATGCTGGCCTCCATAGGCGCCAAGGGCACAAACGCCTTTACTTCGAATGAGCAGACCGTTTACATCAACGATATCCCGTCCAACCAGCTTGAAAAATGGCTGACCATTGAAGCCGAGCGTTTCATGAACCCGGTCTTCCGCATCTTCCATACCGAGCTGGAAGCGGTGTACGAGGAAAAGAACATCTCCCTCGATTCGGACGGCAACAAGCTGTGGGAATCGCTTTACTCGGGCCTCTTCCCCACCCATCCTTACGGGACACAGACCACCATCGGAACCATCGAGCACCTGAAGAACCCCTCGCTGATGGAGATCAAAAACTATTTCAAGAAATACTATGTTCCCGGCAATATCGCGATATGCATCAGCGGTGATTTCGACCCGGACGCGACCATAGCCTGGATCAACCAGAAGTTCGGTGGCTGGGGCAGAAAACCCGTAGCTCCCTACGATCCCCCCAAAGAAAAACCGCTTACCGCTCCCGTGGTTAAGGAGGTTTGGGGCCCCGATGCCGAAACTATGGCCATGGCTTTCCGCCTGCCGCAGGCCGGAAGCAAGGATGCCGACCTGCTTACGCTGGTAGACAAGATACTGTATAACGGCACAGCCGGCCTGATCGACCTCAACCTGGTGCAGAGCCAGAAAGTGCTGCGGGCCTATTCCTACGCAGATATACTGCAGGACTATTCGGCCCACATCCTGATGGCCGACCCCAAGGAGGGCCAGAAGATGGAGGACCTGCGCGACCTGCTGCTGGCCCAGCTCGACAAGATCAAGAAAGGCGAGTTCCCCGACTGGCTGCTGGGCGCCATTATCAACAACATGAAGCTCGATGAGACCAAGGAGATGGAGAACAATTCATCGCGCGTTTTCAAAATGGTGAACTCTTTCATACTGGGCGAGAAGTGGGAGCACAGCGTGGCCCGGATAGCGCGCCTGTCGCAGATCACCAAACAGGAGATCATCGATTTCGTCAAAAAGAATTACGGGGACAATTACGTAGTGGTTTACAAGCGTACGGGCGAGGATAAGAATGTGATGAAGGTGACCAAACCCGAGATCACTCCTGTTGAGGTGAACCGCGATTCGCAGAGCGAGTTCGTGAAAAAGGTGCTGGCCATGCCGGTAAAGGATATCGAGCCCGTGTTCATCGATTTCAGCACCGACATACAGCAGCTCAAGATCAGGAACACGATACCCCTGTACTACACGCAGAACAAGGAGAACAACACCTTTAACCTGTATTACGTGTTCGAGATGGGCAGCAATCATGACCGGAAGCTTAACATGGCCATCAATTACCTGAAGTACCTCGGCACCTCGCTATACAAACCCGATGAGCTGAAGTCTGAGTTCTACAAGCTGGCCTGCGATTTCGGGATCTATACCTCGACCGAGGAAGTGTACGTGAGCCTCAGCGGCCTTTCGGACAATATGGAGAAGGCCCTGCAGCTCTTCGAGTCGCTGCTGGCCGATCCCCAGCCCAACGAAGAAGCCCTGAAGAACCTGGTATCGGACGAGCTGAAGAACCGCGCGGATGCCAAGCTGAACCAGGATGTGATCCTCTGGCAGGCCATGTACAACTACGGGATCTATGGCCCCAAGAACCCTTTTACCCATATACTGAGCGAAGCCGAGCTCAAGGCACTGAAAGCCCAGGAGCTGATCGCGATCATCAAGGGTCTCAACGGCTACGAGCACCATATTCTGCTCTATGGTCCGCAGAGCGCGGAAGCGGTGGCGGAGGTGCTTACCCGCGAGCATAAGACCCCGGCCACGCTCAAACCCGTGCCCGAACCGGTCAAGTTCGAGGAGCTGCCTACCGGCTCGACAGCGGTGTACGTGGTGAACTACGATATGAAACAGGCCGAGATCATGATGCTTTCGCGCGGTGACGTGTTCAACAAGGAGTGGAGCGCATCGGTACGGCTGTACAACGAATACTTCGGGGGCGGCATGTCGAGCATCGTGTTCCAGGACCTGCGTGAATCCAAGGCCCTTGCCTATTCCACCTTCTCGAGCTTCAGCACCCCCGATAAGAAACATAAGCATTATTATAACATGGCCTACATAGGCACCCAGGCCGACAAGCTGCCCGAGGCGATGAAGGGAATGAACGAGCTGCTGAACAACATGCCGCTCACCGAAGTGGCGTTTACTTCAGCCAAGGAGGCCATCATCCAGAGCATGCGCACCACGCGCGTAACGCGTACCGAGATACTGTTTACTTATGAAAGGGCGCGCAAGCTGGGGCTCGGCTACGATGTTCGCAAGGACGTTTACAGCAAGGTGCTGACCATGACCCTCGAGGACGTGAAGAAATTCCAGGAGAAGAATATAAAAGGAAAGAACTATACCATTCTCGTGTTAGGCGACAAGAACGCCATCAACATGAAGACGCTGGAGCTGTACGGAGCGGTGAAGGTCCTTTCCCTGCAGGATATTTTCGGCTACTGATCCGCAGCGGCCGCTCAGGAGAACATGTGCGTGCCGTGCATCAGCCCGATGACCAGGGCCACCAGCGAAAAAAGCACTCCCGCAAGGGCCAGCTTGTTCTTGGTCTTGATAAAGGGGATGATGCTGAGGATCAAGGCCAGCCCGCCTCCTATAAGACAGGTGTAGGCCATGTTCATCATGCCTTCATGGGCGGCCATCCAGAGATCCCCGCCCATGGCTCCCATATCTCCCCCTTCAATGTACATTGCCTCCATGTATTCCACCGAAGGAACAACGGAGAACTGAAGGTACAGGGAGAGCAGTAACAGAAGTGTGCCCAGGACAAGCCCGGTGACAGAAAGTGCTTTCATGGTTGGTGGTTTTTAGGTTTACAGGTAAAAGTAAAAATATCCGGCTAAATGGCCAGATCACCTGTTCCTATCAAAGGGCTCAGGTCTTGATGAACACCTTCGTCTGGTTGTCGAAATTCAGGTAATATGTTCCCTTTTGGAAGAGCGTGCAGTCGATGCTTTGGGCAGTTCCCTTCTTGATCACCAGCCCGAACTCATCGTAGATCTCGAAGAAAGTAGGCTCGCTGAACACGATCTGGCCTTTCACCTTGTTCAGGTCGGCAGGTTGTGCAATGGTCACTTCCTTAACATCGGAAACAAACTCCACGATCTTGGAATAATGGGGTTTGGCGTTGAGGTCGAAATACTTGATACGCACCTTGTTGATACCCGAGTTAAGAACCAGGGGATAGCTGTACTCCTGCTCGCCCTCACCGCCCTTGGCCTCCAGCTCGCCCAGCTTTATCCATTTGTTCCAGCGGTACTGCTCCACTATGTAGTATAGCTTCCAGGCCTCGTTCCTGGTCTTCCAGTGCAGGTGGCCCTTGGCATCTATGGCAACGGAAAATATCTCGAGCTCTTTCTTGGGTGCGGTATTACCGGAAATAACCTTGGGCGCGCAACCCGGCTTATGCCATATCTCGATCTTAACCGGTGCCCCTTCTTTCATGCCCATGTCCCTGAGCTTGATCTCGATCACGGCTACGCTGACCTCGGCCTCGCTGGCGGAAACCCCGTTTGCCATGACCTTGCTCACGCAAAAGCCGCTGCCCTCCTTCTGGTTCTGGATGAATACGTTCTTGCCGAAATAATTGATGTTGACCAGCGTCTTGACATCCTGCGCCATGCAGGCCGAGGAAAGCAGCAGGAAACACAACAGGAGGGGTTTCATACCTTCTTATACGAGAAGGCACAGGCTATATGCAACAGTAATTGGACCAATGGTATATTTACATAGCCCAAACGGCCGTTTTCTGTTCTGAACCGGCAGGCGCGGCCGCCCTTACCAGATCACCACCCTGTCGCCCGGGGCCCTGTACATTTTCTGACCCTCCTTTACGCCAAAAGCCTCGTAGAACTCGGGGATGTTGCTGAAAGGCCCGTTCACGCGCAAATGGGCGGGCGAATGCACATCGGTGAGTATCATACTGGCCAGGCGCTCGTCACGCATATGCATGAGCCAGCCCAGGGCATAGCCCAGAAAATAGCGCTGTATGGGGGTCAGTCCCGCTATCTTCTCTCCTTTTTTATATTGTTCGGTCTTCTTGAACGCGTCCAGCGCAATGGCCACACCGCCCAGGTCGGCAATATTTTCGCCCAGCGTAGCCTTGCCGTTCACGTGCAGGCTGTCGAGCACCACGTAGTTATTGAACTGCTCCACATACTTATTGGCTATAGCAAGAAAAGCCTCCTCGTCCTCCCTGGTCCACCAATTGCTCAGGTTGCCTTTTTCATCGAACTGCCGTCCTTCGTCATCAAAGCCATGGGTTAGCTCATGCCCTATGGTGGAAGCCCCCGCGTAGCCGTACACCACCGCATCGTCCAGTTCGGAATCCTTGTAGCCGGGCAGCACGGAAAAGATGGCGGCCGGCAGTACGATCTCGTTATTGCTGGGATTGTAATACGCGTTGTACTCCTGCGGGTTCATCTGCCATTCCGTACGGTCTACCGGCTTGCCTATCTTATCCACGTAATACTTATGCCACCAGGTATTAACGTTGATGGCATTGCGCACAAATGGCTGGCGCGAGATATTCATGGAGGAAAAATCCTTCCATTTATCCGGGTAACCCACCTTCTTGGTGATGGTGCTGAGCTTTTTCAGCGCTTTTTCCTTGGTGGCCGCGCTCATCCAGGGCAGTTTCTGGATATGCTCTTTATACGATTCCATGACCGCGTCCACCATGTTGGAGTAGCGCTCTTTGGTTTCGGCAGGGAAATACTCCTTTACGAACAGTTGGCCCAGCAGCTCGCCCATGGCCTCGTTCTGGTAATCGATCACCCTTTTCCAGCGGGGTTTCTGCTTTTTCGCGCCAAACAGCACGCCCTTGTAAAAGGCAAAATCCTCGGCCTCGAACCGGCCGCCCAGCTTGCTGGCGAAGGAGGCCACCAGGTGCCATTTCAGATAATCCTGCCAGGTGCTAATGCTGAAAGAGCTGAGGCTTTTGTCCAGCGCGCTGTAAAACTCCGGCTGGCCCACGATAACGCTGTCCATCCCGGGCAGCATCATGGCGCCAAATACCTCTTTCCACTTAATGGACGGGGTGAGCTTATCCAGGTCGGCCATGGACTTTTTGTTGTAGTTGGCATACGGGTCGCGCAGCTCTTCCAGCTCACGCGAGTTCTTTGCAAGCCAGGTTTCCAGCCGCATGATATCCTTAGCCGACTGGGCCGCCTTTTTTTCATCATAGCCTATATTGATCAGCGTGCGCTCTACATGCTTAACATATTCCTCACGCACTTTTTTGGTACGTTCATCGTTCTTGAAATAATAGTCCTTGTTGGGAAGGCCCAGCCCGCCCTGCACCAGCCTGAACGACATCACTTCGCTGTTCATGTCGTCCTGCGCAACGTAGCAGCCAAAGGCCGGAGCGGCCCCGTACACCTGGAATTGGGCAATGGCGCTGAGCACGCCCTTCACGTCCTTTATCTCACTGATCATTTTCAGCTCGTTTTCCAGCGGTGTTACACCCTGCTGGTCAATGTTTACCGAATCCATGGCCGAAAAATAGAGATCGCCAATCTTCTGCATACCGCTGCCGGGCTGGTGATCGGTCTTGGCAGCCGCCTGTTCGCATACCGTTTTAAGCTGCTCATAAATGGCATCGCTCACCAGATTGCCTATACCCCAGCGGCTTTCGGTCTCGGGAATGGGGTTCTTTTTGAACCAGCCCCCGTTAGCGTACAGGAAAAAGTCATCGCCCGGATGCACGGTGGTATCCAGGTTGGAAAAAAGGATATCGGGCTTGGCAGGACCCGGCACCGGCTGCTGGCTGCTGCCGCAGCCTATGGCTGTCGCGAGGGCGAGAACGCTTAAGGCGAAGATGTTGACGTTTTTCATTTTAACAAGATTTGACACAAATGTAAGAAAAGGAAACAGGGAAATAAGGGAATAGGGATGAGCGGTAGAAATAGACCTCTTAATTGGGATTGAATCGAACGCTTTCGATCTTGGGTGGCGGCAAAAACCTTTTCTTTTGATAATAAATCTTATTTATCCTTTTTACTGAGGTTACAATTTCAGACGTATCGTTAGTAGATTCTGAATAAAAATCATCTAACCTTCCCAGCATATCATACAACGCGGCATTTTTATTACGTCCTAGACCCTTCCCATTGAAAAGAATTACCTCGTTCGTTGAATCTATAAAGCCATAATCAGGTCCACAGTATAGCTTATCCGTATTTTCACATTCGTCTGGTATTTCATTCTCTCTGAATGAATTAAAATCCACAAACAATATTATTCTGTTAAAGAAATTAATAAGAGAATCAGATAAAAATACTTTGGCTACAATATAACCATTGGCTGTTGTATTATACACGTATGCCGAATCACCCTTAAATTCCACAGATGAAGTATAAACTATTGTATTCCGGCTTGAATCTATTGCCGCCACGGGATAAAGCACCGAAATATGCTTGACTCCCTGAATAATATAAGCATTTCTTGGAGGATTATGCTTTGAGCAGCTCGAGATCAATAATAATACAAATAGATTCAGGCGGGTCATAACATGACATTTAATTTCAGACGCACCAATGCTCTTTCTCCACATTTCAATATTAAGCCTCAAAACCTGAAATGCACAAACACCCTCCCGAAGTTCTTGCTGTCCTTTTCAACGCGGTGATATAATTTCTTAATGTGCGGCTGCTCCAGGAAGCGCAGCACTTTTTTCTTCAGTTGCCCGCTGCCCTTGCCGGGAATGATCTCCACCAGGACGATCCTCTTCTCCACCGCCTCGGCAATGATATCCTCCAGGGCGGCATCTATCTCCCCGCCCCGGTTGTAAATATCATGAAGGTCGAGCTTGATCTTTGCCATGTTTTGAATGGGAGAGCTCCAACATCCAATATCCAATATCTAACTTCCAATATCCAACATCCAATATCTAACTTCCAATATCCAACATCCAATATCTAACTTCCAATATCCATTTACCTTACCCTAAGCTTTTGCCCCGGTTTAATGATGCTGGTAGGCTTGATGCCGTTCAGCTTGCATATCTTGCTCACGCTGGTGCCGTTCTTCTGCGCGATCTTGCTCAGCGAATCGCCCTTCTTGACCGTATAATACTTGGCGGCCTTGTACTCTGCAATGTACTTGAAGGTCTTTTTGCTGATGTACATGGAATCGGATATGAGCTTCTGGCCCTTGAAGTCAATGATCATAGCTGGGTTAATGGCATTGCCCAGGTAGCGCGTCTCGAAATGCAGGTGGCTGCCAGTTGACCGGCCCGTGTTGCCTCCCAATCCCAGCACGGTACCCGCGCTCACCACGTCATCGGCCTTTACACTGAGCTTTGAAAGATGCGCGTAAACGGTCTCCAGCCCGTTGTTGTGCCGCACCACCACCACGTTGCCGTAGGTCTTGCTCTTTTTGGCGATGCGCACCCGCCCATCGAACATGCAGCGCACGGTATCGCCCGTTTCCAGGTCTATGTCAATGCCCAGGTGCGGACGCCCCCGCCTGTACCCGAAACTGGAGGTGGTCAGCCCCACGATAGGCATGACGAAATCGCATTTTTTATCATAGATGAATTTGATCTTCACCGAATCGTTCATCTTGGTCAGGTCAACGCTGTAACAGTGTATGTTCACCGTATCCCAGGTCTTGTAGATCATGTAAGCCGGCACTTTCACCAGCAGCGAATCGGCATATTTTACGCCCGTGATGATCTCCTCCTCTTCTGGATCGCCTTCCAGCGTATCGGTTTGCGCGGCAGCGGGAAGGGAACAGATCAGCAGCAGGGCGAGGCAAAGCCCTCTGCAGCCAGCGGAGAGCAGGCTGGCGGCCTGCAGTATGCTGTTTTCCCTTTTCAATGCGCTAAAATCGGCATTTTATCGCTTGTTCGGCCGTCCGGCATCCATGTTTTTACACAGCAGCGCTTTGAAAACTATTTCCACTCACCAGCCATTTTCTCCTTTCATGTAATTCTGCTTCCATATAAACGGAAGAATGGTATTTTTACGGGAAAAAGACGCAATGAAAAGCATCTTGCTTGCCGGAGCTATAGCGCTGGGCGCATGGAGCCAGGCCTGGAGCCAGGAACGAAAGACCGATACCTATTACTTTTCTGTAGACCTCAACAAAGTTGTGGACGACAAGCTGGAGGTAACGCTGCTGGCACCGGCCATAACCAGCGAGGAGATCATCTACTATATGCCTAAAATAGTTCCGGGCACGTACGAGATCTACGATTTCGGGCGCTTCATCTCTGCCTTTAAGGCCTACGACAAAAACGGGAATGAGCTCCCCGTACAGAAGAAAGATGAGAACGGCTGGCTGATCAATAAGGCGGTTACGCTCGATAAGATCACCTACATGGTGGAAGACACCTGGGACACTCAGATCAAAGACAAGTTCGTGTTCGAGCCGGCCGGGACCAATATCGAAGAGGGAAAGAACTTCGTGATCAATAACCATGGTTTTTTCGGCTATTTCGATAAGATGCGCAACCTGAAGTACGAAGTGAACATTACCAAGCCCAGCGGCTTTTACGGTGCCACCGGGCTGAATACGGTGAAAACGGGGGCCCAAACAGATACCTACTACACTTCCAATTATTTCGACCTGGCCGATTCTCCCATCATGTATTCGCTGCCCGACACCTCCATTATACGCGTAGGCGGGGCCGAGGTGCTGGTGGCGCTCTATTCTCCCAATCACAAAGTGGATGCGAAATTCCTGGCCAATAACATACGCGAGGTGCTGAAGGCGCAGAAGGAATACCTGGGCGGCAAATTACCTATTGAGAAATACGCCTTCATTCTTTACCTTACTCCCGTTGACGGGGGCAGCGGTGCGAACGGGGCCCTGGAGCACAGCTATTCCTCCTTCTATTTCATGCCCGAGGTGAACGGCAGCTTCCTGGCTCCTTACATCAAGGACGTGGCCGCGCACGAGTTCTTTCATATCGTCACACCCCTCAACATCCACTCCGAGGAGATCGGTGATTTCGATTACAATAACCCGAAAATGAGCATGCACTTATGGCTCTACGAGGGAGTGACCGAATATTTCGCCAACCACGTTCAGGTGCGTTACGGCCTGATCGAGAAGGATGAGTTCCTGGCTAAAATGCGTGAAAAGATGGTAGGCTCTGACCAGTACATCGATACCCTGCCCTTTACCAAAATGAGCCTGGGCTGCCTGGATTCCTACAACAGCCAGTACGGCAACGTGTACCAGAAGGGCGCGCTCATCGGCCTTTGCCTCGACATCAAGCTGCGCCACCTTTCTGGCGGCAAATACGGGCTGGTAGACATGATGAACGACCTGGCCAAAACCTACGGGAAGAACAAATCGTTCAAAGACGATTCGCTTTTTACGGTCATTGTAAAGCTCACCTACCCCGAGATCGGTGAGTTCCTGAAGCGCTATGTGGCAGGCAGCGAACCGCTTCCGCTCAAAGAGGTATTCAAGCTGGTGGGCATTGACTATACGCCAAAGATCAGCACGCTGGGCTATTCGTACGGCAATGTCGACATCGGGTACAACCCCGAGACCAGGCGCCTGGTCATTGTCAACACCCATAAAATGGACGAGATGGGCAAAGACCTGGGCTTTGAAGAGGGTGACGAGCTGGTGAAGTTCAACGGGCAGGACGTTACCCCCTCGAATATCGAGCAGGTGATGACCTCTTTCTTCGAGAACGTAAAGGAAGGCCGTAAGCTGAAGGTGGTGGTCATACGCACCGATGACAAGGGCAAGAAAAAGAAGGTCAAGCTGCAGGCGAAGATCCGCATGGTGGAGATCACGCGCAGGCATTACGTTTCGCTTTCCAAAACGGCCACCGACAAGGAGCTGCAACTGCGCAAAGACTGGCTGGGGCCCATCGACCTGAAATGACGAAGAATACGCTTTACTGGATCTGCCAGCTTGGAGGGTGGATGTTCTTCATCCTGCTCAATGCTTTCTATGTGCAGATGACCGCGCGCCTGAGCAACGATATCCTGATCAGCTTCGCGCTCATCTTTACGCTCGGTGTCATGGTCTCTCATGTTTACCGGCACATCATCGTGCATTTCAACTGGCTGCGCATGAGCACGCTCAGGCTGATACCCAGTGTGCTTTTAATCACCATCGCGCTGGCATCGGCCCTGCATTTCATGCAGATCGGGATCGAAAGCCTCATGCAGCTCGATTTCATGTACACCCGGCAAACCATATTCCAGAACATACTTAATTTCAGCTTTGTTCTTTTCTTCTGGTCCCTGATCTATTTCCTGGTGCATTATGTGGAGAACTACAAGAAAGCCGAGATCGAGAACCTGAAGTGGGAAGCCTCCATCAAGGACATCGAGCTGAACAAGCTCAAGTCGCAGCTCAATCCCCACTTCATCTTCAATTCCATGAACAGCATACGCGCCCTGGTCAACGAGAACCCCGAAAAGGCCAAGGATGCCATCACGCAGTTGTCGAACATCCTGCGCAACACCCTGCTCATGAGCAAAAAGAAGGTCATTTCATTCGGAGAGGAGTTCAATATCGTAAAGGACTACCTGGGGCTGGAAGCTACGCGTTTCGAAGAGCGCCTCCGCATCCGGCTGGATATAGCTCCCGAGTCGGAAGACTTTGAGCTGCCGCCTCTCATGGTGCAGACGCTGATCGAGAACGGGATCAAGCATGGTATTTCCAGGCTCACCCAGGGCGGGGAGATCTCGCTGACCACTTTCCTTAACGGTGGGGGGAAGCTGCATATCGTGATCCGCAACAGCGGTCAGCTCAACGGCCAGGTGAACGAATCGGGCTTCGGCATCAAGAACACCATCCAGCGCCTGGAGCTGCTGTACGGCAAAGAAGCCTCGTTTGAAATGCAGAACGAGGATGCGAACACCGTGCGCACCGAAATTGTCATTCCAAAAACCAAAATAGTATGAAAGCGCTGATCATTGACGATGAACGCCTCTCCAGGCAGGAGCTCAAGACCCTGCTGAAGAACTTCCCCGAGATAGAAGTGGCCGGTGAATGCAACAATGCCGATAACGCGGCACGCATGATCAAAGAGCTGTCGCCCGACCTCATTTTCCTGGACATACAAATGCCCGGCAAGAACGGGTTCGAGCTGCTGAAGGAGCTTCCTTACGTGCCTGAGGTGATCTTCGTAAGCGCTTACGATGAGTATGCCATCCGGGCTTTCGAGGTGAACGCGCTCGATTACCTGCTCAAACCCGTTCAGAAAGAGCGCCTGGCCGAAGCCGTGCGCAAGGTGCTGCAGAAGGATGAAAAGGAGAGAACCGCAAGGCAGGAGGTGCGCGAGAGCGGCAGCCTGCTCAATGACGATGACCAGGTGTTCGTGAAAGACGGGGATAAGTGCTGGTTCGTGAAGCTGTCGGATATACGCCTTTTCGAATCGGAAGGCAACTACGTGCGGGTGCACTTCGACAGCAACCGCCCCCTGATCCTGCGCTCGCTGAACAACCTGGACGAAAAACTGAACCAGAAATCATTTTTCAGGGCCAGCCGCAAGTACATCATTAACCTCAAATGGGTGGAAAGCATAGAGAACTGGTTCAATGGCGGGCTGATGGTGAAGCTGCGTGGCGGCCAGCAGGTGGAGATATCCAGGAGGCAGGCGGCCAAGTTCAAGGAGATGATGAGCCTGTAAAGGCGATCTCCTTGAAGTCGAATTCATTGGTTTGTCCCCCCTCCCGCTCTACTATTAATTTGCCCGCGGGGCTTACCCCGCATATACGGCCCCTGAACTCCCCTTTCCCGTCATGGAACTGCGCCCATTGATCAAACCGGTGCAGGCCAGCGAGGTAATCGCTGTCTATGGCTTCGTGCCGGCCCGTTCTGAGCTGGAGGTAACGCGCCTCCATATACGTGCAAAAGCCGGAGAACAGCGCAGAAAGGTCATAGCTGGCGCCCGTCAGCATCCGGAAAGAAACGGGATTGGGCAGCGAAGAGGGAAATTCAACCTGGTTGATGTTCATGCCTATGCCGATCACGCTGGATAGAATGCCGCTGCCCCGGTAAATGCTTTCGATAAGTATGCCCGCGATCTTACGATCCCCGGCATAGATATCATTGGGCCACTTGATATGCACGGGCTGCTTCAGCGTATCCTGGGCAAAATCACGCACGGCCAGGGAGGCGATCTTGTTCAGCATGAACTGGCGCCCGGCCTGCAGGAAAACGGGATGAAAGACCAGGCTGAAGGTGAGGTTCTCACCCGGCCGGCTCAGCCAACTGTTCCCGCGCTGGCCTTTTCCAGCGGTCTGAACCCTGGCAAGCACCGCTGTACCCTCCCTCACAGGCCGGTCGTGAAGCAGCCTTAAAGCATAGTTATTGGTGGAGTCAACCTCCTCCAGCTCAATGAGTTCACGGCCCGTAAATAAAGTCTGCATGCTGTGTTTTTTGCAAAAGAATTGCGTACTTTTGTTATCCTTTAAAATATAGTCAAACCATAAACGTCAATAAAAATAAAGAAAGAAAATTCACGGACCCTTTTAATGACTAAAAAAGCAAGGAAGAAAAGGAAAGACAATTCCACACTTTTAGCAGAATCAGTAGTAAACGGGATACAGGAAAAGAAGGGAAAGGAGATACTGGTTCTTGACCTCAGGAAGATAGAGAATGCGGTAAGCGACTATTTTATCATCTGCGAAGCAGAATCCATAACACAGGTAGAGGCCATAGCCCGGTCGGTGGCCGAGGTGGTGGAAAAAGAAAGAAGCGAAAAGCCCTGGCACAGCGAAGGCACCCAGAACGCCCAGTGGATACTGATCGATTATGTAAGCGTGGTCGTGCATATTTTCCAGAAAGAAGTAAGACAATTCTATAACCTTGAAGCATTATGGGCTGATGCCGAGATCATGGAAGTGGAATACCAGTACTAAAATAGCCCGAACCGAAGATTATGAGCGATAATAAAGACCAGAAAGGCTTCAAGGATAAACTCCCGAAAAAGCCGCAAATGCCCAGGAATTCCTTTAATTTCTACTGGGTATATGCGGTCATTATCGTTGTCCTGCTTGTGCTGAACTTCCTTCCCGCCCTGCTGAACAGCCCCTCGGAAGTGAAATGGAACGACCTGGAGACCATGCTCAAGGATGCGGACGTGGACAAGATCTATATCGTCAACAAGGAATATGCAGAGGTCTATATCAAGACCAAAAGCCTGGATAAGCCCATTCACAAGGAGCTGAAAGAGCAATCCGGCAACCGTTTCGACCCGCATTACATTTACAATTTCACCTCGGAGGATAATTTCGAGCGCGAGGTCATTGAGATACAGAAGGACCTGCCGCCCGATAAGATAGTACGGCCCAAGCCGGTGAAGCGCACCGACTGGGGCGACCAGTTGAGCTGGATCATACCCCTGGTGATCATGATCCTGATCTGGGTCTTCATCATGCGCAGGATGAGCGGTGGAGGTGGCGCCAGCCAGATCTTCAACATCGGCAAATCAAGGGCGCAGCTTTTCGATAAGGATACCAATGTCCAGATCACCTTCAACGATGTGGCCGGGCTGGAAGAAGCCAAGATCGAGATCAAGGAGATCGTTGACTTTTTGAAGAACCCCAAGAAATATACCGCGCTTGGCGCCAAGATCCCCAAGGGAGCGCTGCTGGTAGGGCCTCCGGGAACGGGCAAAACCCTCCTGGCTAAAGCTGTGGCGGGCGAGGCCAAGGTTCCGTTCTTCTCCCTTTCCGGGTCCGATTTCGTGGAAATGTTCGTGGGTGTGGGCGCTTCGCGCGTTCGCGACCTGTTCAGGCAGGCCAAGGAAAAGGCCCCCTGCATCATTTTCATTGACGAGATCGATGCCATAGGCCGCGCGCGCGGAAGAAGCATTTCGCAGGGCGCCAACGATGAGCGCGAGAACACCCTTAACCAGCTTTTAACGGAAATGGACGGCTTTGGCACCAACAGCGGTGTCATCATACTGGCCGCCACCAACCGTGCCGATATACTTGACCGGGCCCTCATGCGCGCGGGCCGCTTCGACAGGCAGATCTACGTGGATATGCCCGACATGAACGAGCGCAAGGAAATCTTCAAGGTGCATCTCAAGCCCCTGAAGCTCGACCAGTCGGTGGATATCGATTTCCTGGCCAAGCAAACGCCCGGCTTTTCCGGTGCCGACATAGCCAATATCTGCAACGAGGCCGCCCTTATCGCTGCCCGTAAGGACAAGAAAATGGTCGACAAGCAGGATTTCCTGGATGCGGTAGACAGGATCATTGGCGGACTGGAGAAAAAGAACAAGATCATTTCGGCCGAAGAGAAAAAGACCATCGCCTACCACGAGGCCGGTCATGCCACGGTGAGCTGGCTGCTCGAGCATGCCAGCCCCCTGATCAAGGTGACCATCGTACCTCGCGGACGCTCCCTTGGCGCTGCATGGTACCTGCCCGAAGAAAGGCAGATCACCACCACCGAACAGCTATTCGATGAGATGTGCGCTGCCCTGGGCGGCCGTGCTGCCGAAGAGGTAACCTTCGGCAAGGTATCTACCGGTGCGCTGAGCGACCTGGAGAAGATCACCAAGCAGGCTTACGCCATGGTGGTGTATTACGGCCTGAACGAGCGGGTAGGCAATATCAGCTTCTACGACTCCAGCGGGCAAACCGAATACGCTTTCCAGAAGCCGTACAGCGAAAAAACAGCCGAGCTCATCGATGAGGAAGTGAAGAAGATGATCGACAAGGCCTATGCCCGTACCAAGGAGATACTGATGCAGAACAAGGAGAAGCTGGCCACGCTGGCCAATAAGCTCCTGGAAAAAGAAGTGATCTTCAAGGAGGACCTGGAAGAGATATTCGGCAAGCGTCCCTACGAAAAGCTGCCTCCCGAGATCAAGGAAAAGATATCGGAGAACGGCACCGAAAACCAGAACGGAACGAATGCCAAAGCCGAAGAAAAGAAGAACGAGGAAGTAAAGCCGGAAGAAAAGAAAGACGAGAAAAAGGATATTGATCCGCTGAAGCTCTTTTGACCGGAACGTACAAACTACAGATCGCAAACCACATACCCAGGCCATCATGAGCGATACCACCTCACGCGAAAAAGTGCTGAAAAAGGTCCGCAAGGCCCTTATCCACAAAACCACGCAGGAGCCTGGCGATGTGGACCTGGAAAGCGAGATCTACAGCGTACCCGATGAGCCCTTGGAGATCCTGTTCGCGCAGAAGCTCACCAGGCTGAACGGTAATTTCGTGTTCTGCGAAACCGAAAAGGAATTTACGAATAACCTGGCCGCGCTGATCAGGGAGAACGGCTGGGACAATGTATTCGCGCTGGAAGGAAAGATCAAGCGCCTGCTCAGCGATGCCGGCATCGCTTTTTCCGATAAGCCGGAGGATTTCAAGGACCTCAATGTAGGTATTACCCTCTGCGAATCCCTGGTGGCGCGTACCGGCAGCGTGATGATCTCATCGCGACAGGCATCGGGACGCAAACTCCCCGTTTACCCTAACTATCATATTGTATTAGGATATATCTCGCAATTGGTGATGACCCACAAGGAGGCATTGAAACTGATAAGCGAGAAATACGCAGGTCAGATACCTTCCCTTATCTCCTCCATCACCGGCCCCAGCCGTACGGCCGATATTGAAAAGACCCTGGTCCAGGGCGCGCACGGGCCCAAAGAGATCTATGTTTTCCTTGTTGACGACACGCACCTGTCGGAATAAGCCTCCTTCCTGTTCGAATTTCACCTGATTCCAGGCACAGGAATTTGAATTTTAATACTTTTGATCGACCTAATTGCCAGGCGGATGGAAAAGGACTGGGCCCTGCTTTACAGCACGCACTTGCCACAGGAAGCGGAGTTGCTCAAGAACCTGCTCGAACACAACGATATTGACGTGGTCATCGTGAACAAAAAAGACTCTCTGTATGTTACCATAGGCGAGGTGGAACTGTACGTAAAACGCGATGAGCTGATAAAAGCTAAATTTATCCTCGAAAACAGGCCGAATGAATAATTTCTGGACCAGGACGTTGACAGGCGCGCTTTTTGTAGCGGTGATGGTGTTTTGCATGTGGTACAGTCTTCTAACGATGACCGGCCTGTTCCTTGCAATATCCTTGCTTGGGTTATGGGAATTTTATACGCTTTCGGAAGCAGGAAGTATACGACCTCAGAAATTATACGGGCTTGCTTTAGGAACCATTCTCTATCTTTCGGTCGCCTCACTGGAGATATATAATTCTACGACCGTTTTAGGAATAGACGCTGTACTTGTGTTCGCGGTTTTAATCTTCGAGTTATTCAGAAAGCAAGGAACACCGGTGGCAAATATCGCTGTTACCCTGTTTGGGATCATTTATATTGTCATCCCTTTCGCGATTCTGATCTGTATGGCCACCTCTTTTTATGCCTTAGAGGCGTTTATTTCTACTGTATTTGGTAGTGGAGCAGAACCTATGTTGTTTAAAAACCTTGTTCTGGGTTTTTTCTTTCTCATCTGGAGCAACGACACCTTCGCCTACCTGGTAGGCAGGGCCATAGGGAAAACAAAGTTGTGGGAACGCATTTCTCCTAAAAAGACCTGGGAAGGATTTATAGGCGGCCTGCTGCTTACACAGGGCGCGGCCTATGCACTTTCGATCTGGTTTACGGAACTGGCTTTGGTGCACTGGCTGGCGATAGGAGGGATCGTTTCCATCTTCGGCACGCTGGGCGATCTGGTGGAAAGCATGTTCAAGCGCAGCCTGGGTGTAAAGGATTCGGGGAGCATACTGCCCGGGCATGGAGGCATACTCGACCGCTTTGACGGAGTATTGCTCTCCGCTCCCTTCGTCTGTGTCTATCTTTTATTCGTCAGGTGATCCTTACACCGGCTTCTTATTGCCAATGGCGATAAGCACTATACCGCCCACCAGCAATACGCCACCTACCACAGGCGACCAGCGCACAGGGTTATTCTCGGTTTTGGTGATCTCTACCTTTCCCAGGTCAGCCACCTTCTCCTTACTGACAAAATTGATCCCGGTGATCAGCATCATCACTAATCCCAGCACCACCATTACAATCCCAAGGCTTTTCATGTTCTTACGTTTTAATTTTCGATATTTCCACCTGTAAAGTTAGAAACCCAACCTGTTACAATTCCTTCATTTTTTCTTAAAGGCCTTTTTTAATCGCTGAATGGCCTTACTATATAAAAATCCTCGTCTTTTTTAAAAGGACGGACAGGATGGCATGGATTTCCACCTTTTCATTTGACTCTTAAACTCACCTCCATCTCAGGTAGTGAAATGTCAGACTCACACCGTTTGGACCGCTGGCGCTGATGATTCCCGAACTACCCGAAGGATTTACGTAAAATGAGCCCTTATCTACATAGGTACAGAAAGGGCCGAACCAGGAAAAGCTGGGATCCATTTCATAAAGTATCCAGTTGAACGTTCCATTCCCGATCTTCTCATGGATACCTATGGTAAATGGCCCGGTGCCCTCCATGGTATCGGATTTTTGGTTACCCACCATCATCCGGAAATCAGGATTGGGCCTGTCAAACATATCTCCTGTATCGTCCCAGGCGATTCCGCTGGAATCCAGTAGTGGATAGGAATGTACTTCAATCCGGGTGATATAGTAGACCGGATCCTCTGTTTCCTCCTTTTTGCAGGAGAAAAGAACGGCCGCGAGCAGGGCGAGCAGGAAAAGCGTGAGTTTCATGTGTGATTGTTTACCCGGCAAAGATGAGGCGGCTTAATAAGGATTCAAAACTGAATTTTTCTTCCGCATGGACAGGAAGGCGCATTTTTCGCAAAAAAGCTCGGATCCCCTTAGCTAGTCCCCTATTATCACCTTGGCCGCGGCAAAACTCACTTTTTCATCAGCCGGTTCAGGCTCCTTTCAATATACTTTTCCGAAGGCAGCAGCGAGCTCTGTATACGCCTGGCGTAAGTGATGGAATCGGTGATGCTCTTGTTCTTCTCCTCGATGACCTGCTTTTGCATCGAGATCTCGATGTTGGCCTTCTGTTTTTGCCGGTAACTGCTATAAATGTAGAACGCAAGCACCAGCACCAGCACAAAGCCGGTGATGAAGGCCGTGAGCAGCACGTTCCGCTTTTCAGCCTCGGCCCTTCCCTTTTGTATCTCGGCTTCCTGAAGTAGTATCTCCCTGTCCTTCTTTTCCGCGTCATACTTGGCCTGCATCTCAGCCACCTGCATGGTGGCCTCTTCGTTCACCACCGAATCCCTGACGTAAAAGAATTCTCTATAATACCGCAGCGCCCGCTCCAGGTCTGCGGCCTTTCTGCTGAACCGGTATCTCATTTCGTATGCAGACCCCAGGTTATCAAGAGTCCTGGCCGTGGCGACCTTACTGCCTACGGCCCTCGCCAGCAGCAGGGCCTTCTCAAAGTTGGTTATCGCCTCATCCGGCAAACTGTCGTTCAGGAATACCGTGCCGATATTGTCGTACAGGGTGGATTCTCCGTGCTTATCATTGAATTCCCGCACGAAAGCAAGCGCCTTTAGGTAGAATTCCAGTGCTTTTATCCTGTTGCCCTGGTCCTTATAAATATTTCCCAGGGCCTGGTACGAATTGGCCATATCCTCCCTGTTGTTAAGCTCCTCGTAAATGGCCAGCGACTTGAGCTGGTGCTCCAGGGCCATATCGTACTGCTTCATGATGCGGTACACCACCCCTATATTATACAGGTTTTTGCCTATCCACAGCTTGTTGCCGGTCTCGCGGTTCAGGTTCAGGGCGCGCTCATAATACTTCAGGGCTTCTGAATAGTTATTCTGGTTCTTATGGATGATGCCCAGGTTGTTGAGGGTTCCGGCCATGCCTTTTTTATCGTTCAGCTCCTCTTTGATCTTGAGCGAGCGCAGGTAAAGGTCAACTGCCTTTGAATAATCGCCCTGCACCTCGTAGGCCCCGCCCAGGTTGTTGTAGGAGGCGCCTATGCCCCGCCTGAAACCGAGTTGTTCAGAAAGCTCGAGGGCTTGCTTGCCGTAGGTAATGGCCTTGGCGGTATTGATCTTGCGGTACTCCCAGCACAGCTTGAAGAGAAGGATAGCCTTATTCGTATCTTCTTTGGCCGTGGCCAGTTGCTGCTCCATGCTGTCGGCCTTTGTAACAGAAGCAGAGCAATAAACGGAAGGGATAAGGAACAGCGCTACCAGCAGAGGTCTCATAGGGATAAAGATAAGAATTACCGGTTGTTTGAACGCCCTGCCCGGTTGCAACCGTAGCTTACGCCTAAATGGAAAACAACGGTGCGGGCCGTCCCAAAGCCGCAAGATTGCCACGATAGCGGAACTAAAGCGAACACATGGCTGTTTGGCGATTATACGAATATGTGTTAAATTTGAGCTAGACAGGCCAGAACATGAGAGCCACGGGTCTACTCTTACTTTTCTTTCTTCCAGGCTATCTTCTCGCGCAAAAGACCAATGGCCCGGATAACGCGCTGGGAGCAAAACCGATCATTTCGGTCAATGGCATTACCTGCAACATTCTGAATCAGCAATTCAGTTGTACACCCAGGGTCTGCGATGCTGTTTTAATAGCTGCGGGGGATTCTATAGAATTCTGTACGGTCGCCAACATCAGTCTGACCACGGATACGAACTATTACATGCAGTGGAATTTCAATGGCAGCAGCTCGCACACCATCGCGATCTATGATTCATTCCCAACCGCAACGCCAATATGTTATTATCCCAAATGGAGTGTGGCGGGAGACTACACCGTAGATATTTTCTATAACGGCTGGCTATCAGCCTATCCCTATAGCGACTGCTGGGCATTTGGCCCTTCACACTGGATAATAAACGTGCAGGTTATTCCTACAGGCGTGACCGGAATCGGGAGCGGAACGATAGCTCCGCTTTATCCGAATCCGGGTGATGAAAATGTAACCGTTACATATTCTGTTGACCAGGATGCTGAGCTGCAAATAACCGACATTTCAGGGAAAACGATGTTGATCCGTAAATTGTACGCGGCCGAGCGCTTGGCAACGGTCAATTGCAGCAGTCTTGATGAAGGAGTGTACTTCTGCAGGATCGTAGCTAACGGGCAAGCCGGCAGGTACCAGAAACTCATTATTGCGCGTTAATCCGGCTCGTTATCTTTAACGCGACAGCACGATGCGCTTGCTCTCCTTGCTTCCCTGCGTGATCACATCCAGTATGTACAGGCCGGTAGGCAGGCTCTTATCCAGCTCGATCACCTCTCGGATGCAGCCGTTGTCCTGCATGAACACCTTGTTATAGATGGTCTGGCCAAGCTGGTTGATGATCTCCACCGTAACATTATCTCCTTTCACCTCGTCAACGCAAAACTCCAGCGTGAACATACCGGTGGTGGGATTGGGATAGACCAGGAAATAGCCCTGGGCGCTGTCGGCCTGTAAAGGCAGTTCGGTTACGGTCACCGCGCTGGTATCCATGATACGCGTGCCGGGAACACCGCTCAGCGCGAGGTTAAAGCTGATATCCGAGCTGGTAGGCGAGTTCTGGTGCACTTCCACCGCGATCACGTTCGTGCCGTCAACCAGCGCGCTGGAACTGATCTGCGCCACAAAAAATTTCGATTCGTTCGAACCATCCACATAAGTTGGAGCCAGCGTATTATAAAAGATGGTGCCGGAAGGCATATTGCTGCGGTACACTTCCGTTCCATTAAGGTACACCACAGCCCCGTCATCCCTGACCAGGCTCAGCTCCAGGCCCGCATAGGCCGAGGCGTCAACCACCGTAAACGATTTTCTGAAATAGGTGGTGATATACTTGCTGGAGGACGAGGGGCCGAAGCTGACCACCGTGGCCTCTCCTCCATCCCCGTAGCCGAGCTCGGCATTGCCGTTCTTCCACGGGGCATCGTTAAATCCGGGAGCCCTCCACGCTGTTCCCTGGTTGCTGCCGTTATCCAGGTATTTCCAGCCCGAGTTCGCTGGTATGAGCAGCTCGTTCGGAGCAGGTTCAAACGGCAACAGGCGGCTGCCGGGAATAGGCCGCTCTTTTGTCCCGTTGGGTAATTGCCACCCTACCGCAAGGTGGTCGCCCTGCGTGCCTTCCCGGTGTATGGCTTCAATATAATACTTCATGCCGGCTATAAGATGAACCGGGGCTGATTGCTGAGTGGTATATTTGGCCCACTCCTGCGATTGGGTCCAGGAAGAAACATAAGCGATCTTCACTTTGTTTCCGGGCTCATTATCGGTGCTCAGCCACAGTTCGCTCTGGTTATCGCTGGCGATCCAGAAAACATAATTGCCGGTCTGGGGCGGGCAGATATAACCGCGTATGCGGCTGCCGTAATTATCGGCTGTGTTTGAGGGACCCTTGAAAAGGGTCAATTGGCCGCTGGAGCTGGGAGAGCTATTGAATGGTATCCCGCTCAGCGAGCTGGTGACCACATTGCCCCAGTATTCCCTCAGGATGGTTCCCGTTGCGGCACAGGCCAGAACGGTATCGTCATATACCGCGGTATAGCTGCTGTCGCCAGGCCCCACTTTGATCGTTTGTGAAGCGCTGCCCCCATGCTGCCAGTGATCAAAGATGTACGACTGGTTTCCGCTCGTTTGCGGGCTCACTACGCCTATGGGTATAAGCAAGCCCTCGACCGTCAGCGTGCCGAAAGGGGTGTTCTTCGGCTGGCTGTCGAAGGTGATCTGCAGGCCGGAAGGCTGGGTGTTGATCGTGACGGCAGAAGTACGCGGCACGATATCCACGTGAACGGTATCGCTCTGCCCGTTCGAATCGGTCGCCTTGAGCTTAATGCGGTAAAACACATTGGCCGAGGTTTCGCCAGTATTGGGGATGACAAAAGAGCCGCCCGCCACGCCACTGGGTATGACCGGCCCGGGATGAAAATGGTCGTTGTTGTGCCAGAACTCGATGATCCAGCTCAGCGCGGACGGAGCCAGGTTTCCGTCCTCGGGATCGGTACCGCTGCCCGAAAAACTGATGGTATCGCCAGCGCGGTAAAACGAGCCGTCAGCGGGCGTAAGGATGTTCGCGGAAGGCGAGGCATTGAACGCAGTCACCGTCAGCGCGGCATTGTTGCTGGTTGCAGCCCCATAAGAATTGGTCACGCGTACGCTGTACTGTCCCGCGTCTGATTGCTGCACATTGCTGATCGTGTAAGCTGACGAGGTGGCGCCCGATATATCGATGCCATCCTTTCTCCATTGATAGCTAAGCGGAGTAGCTCCGGAAGCGGTAACGCTGAATACGGCCTGCTGGCCTTCGGGCACCGTAACAGGGTCGGGGTGGTCGGTGATCACAGGGGCGTTGTTGCTGGTGTAAATGATCTTATATACCCCTTTCTTCGTATCATCGCGGTTAAGGTAATACAGGTTGCCGTCCGGGCCTACCTGCAGGGCCAGGTTCTTTGTGCCGAGCCCGCTGGCAAAAGAAGTGTTGTTCACGGGCGGGGTCGGGTTGATATAATAGATCCAGCCCTTGCAGTAATCCATGTAAAAATATTTACCGGCATATTGCGCGGGATAGTTCGTGCTCACGGGATTGAAGAAGGTTCCGCCCGTTATGGCGCAGCCTTCCTGGCCTGTAGATTCGTGCGGGTAAAAGAATACCGGGTTCGTATAGGCTGAATTCGTGCTGTTGCCTTCCGCTCCGGGCCAGCCGAAGTTCTTCCCGGGCGAAGTTCCGTTGTTGATCTCTTCAGCGGCATCCGCGCCCACGTCATTCACGAACACTTTTCCCGTTCCGGGCTGAATGGAAAGGGTGTAGGGATTGCGCAGGCCGTAGCACCAGATACGTTTGGTGACCGGTGAAGAGGAGCTGAAATAGGGATTATCGGAAGGCGCGCTGCCGTCCTTGTTCAATCGCAGCAGCTTGCCTTTATAGGTAGAAAGGTTCTGCGAATTGCTGGGCTTGTTATCCTCACCGATGGAAAGGTAGAGCTTCCCGTCCGGCCCGAAAGCCATGCCTCCTCCGTTATGAAAAACGGCCGTAACGGTTTCTATATCGAGCAGCGCTACCTCGCTTCCGCTTACCGCCACGTCCCCGTTGGCCGTAAAGCGGCTCAGCCTGTTGTGAATTGTAGGAGTTGTTGCGGTATAATAAATATAAACGTGCTTGTTCGTGCTGAAATCCGGATCGAAGGCTATGCCGCTGATACCCCGCTCCCCATCCATATGCACGGTCAGCGTAAGAAAGGGAGCAGGCAGCAGCGATCCGTTCTTGATGATGCGTACCCGGCCATCTTTCTGGCATACGAACAGGCGCCCATCGGGAGCGAAGGCCATAGCGGTGGCGTTTTCAATGGTCGCAACTTTTACCAGGCTGAAGCCCGATGGAAAATTCTGGGCCTTGACGCTGACGGAAAACAGGAAAGACCAATAAATGATAACGGCAGCTCGCGAATAAACCGCTCCGCTCTTAAAGGGGAATAAATTGCTCATTCATCCGGTTTTGGGTTCAGGACACCAAATGTATCATCGCCCTATCCTGATGCACCGAACATTCGGCAGCAAAAGCTTTTTCATAGCCAGGACCGGAAATAAATCGCTGCGGGCCTCCGGGCTATTTCGTTACGAGTATCTTTTGGGTTAATACGGCATCACTGCTCCGTACATAGAGCAGGTAGATCCCTGCCGGGGTACGCTCATCCAGGCTCACTGTTTCACTGCCATCATCAAATGTTGCATCTCTGCTATAGATCGCTTGCCCCAGCATATTATGCACTTCGATGGTCAGCGATGCCTCGGGCCGAGCGGCCAGCTCAATGGTAAAATGGCCAGGTGAGGGATTAGGATACACCATCATGGAGGCTTCGGTCTCATTTTCGGACACCCCGGTGGTGATGTATTGGGTACATGAAGGAGGAAGGTTGCTAACGGCATGTGCATAGAGCGAATATTCGCACTTTTTAGTGATGATGCCCGCCAGGTTAAAGGTCAGCAGCACGGTCGACTGTGCCGCTATCGCATCGCTGAATTCAGCAGCCACCCCTGCATTTACGTTTATCTTCAGCGGGTTGTTCCCCGATACGCTATTCATATTAAGGCGAACCGTATAATTGTGGTTCAGGATCAGCTCCTGGTTCATGATCATTACGCTGATCTCCTGCCCATCCTTGCTCGCGAAGGCTTTCATGTTCGGCTGGTTGAGCGTGCAATTCACGCTGGCTCCTTTGAAATGCTCGGCCATGAGCCAGAAGTGATAATACAGCGGTTTTTTGTTGCCGGTATTGGGATCGATATATCCGCAGTTATCGGGTATGGAGTTGCCGCCTTCTATCGCGCTCCACAGGTTAATAAAGTCAACCCCCTGCTTCATGCCTATGCCGTAAATCTCAGCCACGAACTGCCCGCCTATAAAACTGTTCGCCCCCACTCCGTAAAGGTCATCGTTGGCCGGGTTGGTATGGTTCACATTGGTTTCTGTCACCGCCATTTTGAGCTTAGCTGTTCCCGTGCGGTTGTGATAGGTATCGCAGGCCGATAAGCGGCCGCTCAGGTAGGCAAGATCATCCTGAAAGTCGCCTGGAGAGGTCAGGTCAGAAATCAGGAGCTGCCTGGTGCTTTGGCTTCCATCCCCCATGGGATAGGTATGGAAAGAATAAATGTCGAGGTAGTAATTTCCATTCGCATCTCTTCCGGTAATGTCATCCGGGCCACCGGGAGTGGTCAGGCCGTTGGTAATAGCCACTTTAAAGCCCGCTATCTCCGGCCCGATGATGAGAATACCGGGATCCACGCCTTTCATGGCCGAGGCGAAAGGCCTGAAGTAAGCCGCGATCTGCGCGGCTGTAGTGTACGAATAGCTGAAGTTGGGCTCGTTGGCAACGATCCAGTATTTGACGTTGCGGCCGCGGGTGATGTTGACATACTGAACGATGGCGGCAGCCTGCTGGGCCGTATAACGGTAATTGTAGAACGGCACCTGTATCACCGGCTCCATGCCATTGGCGCGTATGGAATCGATCATTCTTATATACTGGTAATTGGTGGGCATGTTCTTATCCGGGCCAATGCCTCCATAACGGATGATTGACGCCTTGCTGTCCTTCACCTTCTGCCAGTTCAGGTGTATCTTACCGTAACGTATGCAGGGGGGATCGATACAGGCATTCACATCGCCTATCGTATCGGGCATCCAGGCGTTCACTCCGAAAAAGTGATCGGAAATAGTTTGCGCCCTGAGGCAAAAGGATGGGAAGAGGAACAGGGCCATAAGGCCGGACTGCAGCAGGTTTTTTGTCTTGTTCATGCGTGGGTCAATTCGTTCTACGAAGATTTCTATCCGCACCTGGCTATTAAAAAGCCCTTACTGGCTATCAAAACGGCTTCTTTGGCGAAGCCTGTTTAATGAGACGAATGAAGAACGCAAATATTGTGGGGTCTGGCCGTTTTTTTGAAGAAAAACTGCATGCTTTTGCCATCCATGAGCATAACAGCCGTACGCAGGGAGCTGATCCGCGACCTTCCGGGGCTGGAGCGAAGAAGCAAGACGCTGATAAGGAGAATGGAGGGCGCTGTTCCCGCAGCGGTTGCCTTACAAAGCCTGGTTCTGTTCTATGACCAGGTTTCCGGGAGCCGGAATAACTGGATCTGCCGGGTGTACATGGGCCCGCGCAGCTCATCGGCCACCTTTATGACCTGCTATTACAGCCGCAGGGGACTGGGAGCCGTTACGCTTTCAAAAGAAAATAAATTGCTTTACTTCACTGAACACCTGCTGCAGCGCTATAACGAGCGCAGAAATCTGGGCCTCATCCGCCCCGATGAAGTGATACGGGCCTTTATGAACGACAATTATTCCTTCCATTTCGAGCGCCTGGAAGATATCTACCCGGGAGTCAGCAAAATATTCTGCCGCACCGAATCGGGCGTGTTACTGGGAACAGCTCATGAAAAGCTGGATCTTCTGAAAATGAACACCTTTTTAACTACCGCAATGCTAAAGGGAAACCAGGTGGAAATGGAAGCCCAGTTGAGCGAAGCCCTAGAAAAATACAAGAACAGCGCGGACAGGCTGGAATAGCCAGCGCCCGCGCTGGTTAAGCCCGGCTACTGCCAGCGATCAATAGCTGGCCATACGGTACGCCTCCTCCCACATTTCGAGATGGCGTTCGAGGACGGGTAACTTTAAAGCGGACCACGAACGGATGTCCAGTTCATCACCGCTCCGGGCATACCTCCTGAATGACCGGATGTCCCGCTTGTGCTCCCGGATCATCACGCGTATATATCTCCGGTCGAACTCTTCTCCTGTAAGTCTCGACAGCTCGTCATAGAGCCGCTGCCGCTCGTTATCCAGGGCCTCAGGGAGCGGTATGCTCTTCTTCAGGGCCAGTTTTCTCAATTCCTCATTGAGCTTCCCGTGATCCTCTATCATATGCTGCCCGTGCATTTTCACCTGCGTGAGCAGGGCATTGGTCTGAGCCAGCCTCCCCAGCATAACTTGCAGCATTCCACCCTGGGTCACCGCAACACAAAAACTGAGGTCCCTGCTGGTGTACGGCAGCACATCGACCTCTTTCCTGGCTGCAGCCGCACTCATCAGTCCGGCCAGCAACAGCATCGTTATTTTTTTCATCTCTTTCCGTTTTTTGATGGTCCCGTGTAGTATACATCTTGCATAAAATGAGCCATAAATATGCCACATTGCCGCAGCGGGCTGCCGGGCAGGATGATTCATCAGGCATGCCGGAGAGCAGGGAAAAAATATCCGCAGATGGGAAAATAATACTTCAGGGCCTGACCTGAAGCTGGTAGTTTCAGCGTTTCACATCAACGCTCCACCGCTTGCAGCCGCGATTCACGGGGCCGGAAAAAATATATAAAGAAAAAAGCCCCGCTTCACAGCGGGGCCGGATTATCATCCTATGACTTGTTACACCAATCCCTGCGCGATCATGGCCTCGGCCACTTTCACAAAGCCGCCAATGTTGGCGCCTTTTACGTAGTTGATGTAGTTGCCTTCCTTACCGTACTGCACGCAGGTCTTGTGGATATTGATCATGATGTTGTGCAGGCGCTGATCCACCTCTTCGCGGGTCCAGCTCATGCGCAGCGAGTTCTGGCTCATCTCCAGGCCTGATGTGGCCACGCCACCGGCATTGGCCGCCTTACCCGGGCCGAACATCACCTTGTTGTGCAGGAACACCTCCACCGCCTCGGGCGTAGAAGGCATATTGGCGCCCTCTCCCACCGCTATACAGCCGTTCTTCACCAGGGCCTGCGCATCCTCACCGTTCAGCTCGTTCTGCGTGGCGCAGGGCAGCGCAATGTCGCACTTCACTCCCCAGGGGGTCTTGCCCGCATAGTAGTCCACCTTGAACTCCTTGGCGTATTCCTTGATCCTTCCGCGCTTCACGTTCTTCAGCTCCATGAGGAAGGCCAGTTTTTCCTTATTGAACCCGTTCTTGTCGAAAATAAACCCGTCCGAATCGGAGGCCGTAACCACCTTGCCGCCCAGCTCCATCACTTTTTCGATGGCATACTGCGACACGTTGCCCGATCCCGAAACCACAACCGTCTTGCCCTTTATGCTCTGTTTGCGCGTGGCCAGCATCTCCTGTACGAAGTAAACGCAGCCGTAGCCGGTCGCTTCCGGGCGTATCAGGCTTCCGCCCCATTCTATGCCCTTGCCCGTCAGCACGCCCGTAAATTCGTTGCGCAGCCTTTTATACTGCCCGAACATGAAGCCGATCTCGCGCCCGCCCACGCCAATATCGCCTGCCGGAACATCGGTATCAGGGCCGATGTGGCGGCTGAGCTCCGTCATAAAGCTCTGGCAAAAACGCATTACCTCGTTATCCGATTTACCCTTGGGATCGAAATCCGATCCGCCCTTGCCTCCACCCATAGGCAAGGTGGTAAGGCTATTCTTGAACACCTGCTCGAAAGCAAGGAATTTCAATATGCCCAGGTTCACGGAGGGATGGAAACGCAACCCGCCCTTGTAGGGGCCAATGGCGCTGTTCATTTCAATACGGAAACCACGGTTAACCTGGAAATTTCCCTTGTCGTCTATCCATGGAACGCGGAACATGATCACCCGCTCGGGCTCCACGATGCGCTCCAGCAGCTTGGCGTTCTTGTAGCGCGGATTAGCCTCAACAAAAGGTATGATGGCTTCAGCAACCTCCCTTACGGCCTGCAGGAACTCTGTCTCGCCCGGGTTTTTTGCTTCCACCTTTTTCATGAATGCTTCAACGGATGATCCCGTTTTGGTACCGTTGCTTGCGGTTTTGGTCATTGTTGCCATATTCTCTGGATTATGGGTTTGGGTTATGGTTGCCGAAGTTAGAAAAAAACACAATCGGGCTGAAAAAAAGCCTTAAAATATATTGGTCGTATAAATACCCGTGATCGGGAGGTGTTTAGGCCTGTTCGGAGAGGGATTTTCTTACTAATTTTGGCCGATGAAAATACACCGCGAAGGTATCCCCAGCATACTGGTAACCCTCCTCTTTACAGCGGCCCTTAACCTGTCGCTTTATTTTTTTACCCCCGAAATGCTGTGGCTGCGGTGGGCAGCCTGCCTCCTGTCGGCCTTCCTGCTGGTGATGATACTCCAGTTCTTCCGCAACCCTTCGCGGCAGATCGTTACCGATGACAACCATGTGCTTTCGCCTGCGGATGGAAAGGTGGTGGTCATCGAGGAAGTGACGGAGAACGAGTTCTTCAGGGATAAGCGGATTCAGGTATCCGTTTTCATGTCACCGCTCAACGTGCATGTGAACCGCAACCCCGTAGGCGGAACGGTCAGCTATGTTAAGTATCATCCCGGGGCCTACCTGGTGGCCTGGCACCCTAAATCCTCGACCGATAACGAAAGGACCACCCTGGTCATCGAAACGCCTCAAAAGCAGCAGGTTTTGTTCCGCCAGATAGCCGGGGCCATGGCCAGGCGCATCGTTTACTACCTCAAAGAGGGGCAGCAGGTCAGGCAAGGCGAAGAAATGGGGTTTATCAAGTTCGGATCGAGGGTTGATGTATTTCTCCCGCTCTCAGCCCGGGTGCATGTGCAACTGGGCCAGACCGTTAAGGGGGGCCAGACGGTGATCGCCAGCTTCAGCTAGCGCATTAACAAGTTTTAACAATTTAGTTTCTCATTATCCCCCGATATTGCGTACATTTGTTCCACAATCCGGAATACACAAATCAACCATAAAAACTCACCCATGAAAAAGATCTTATTGGTACTCGCCCTCGCAGGCATCACCGGTGCGGCATCAGCGGCCACCTTCACTTCCATCACTTCTGAGAAAATCGCGGTCGTTGGCGGTGAAGAAGAGGAGAACAGCAAAAAATCGAAGAAGAAGAAAAAGTGCGATAAGGACAGCAAGTGCTGTGACAAAGAGAAGACGAGCACTACTTCCACTACCAGCACGACCACTACCAGCACCTGTAATGGCGGCAGCACCACCACCACTACCAAGTCATGCTGCAGCAAGAAGACCGGAACCACTACCTCTACTACCGGTACCAACAACAGCAATACGACCAATACGAACAATACCGAAAACACTACCACCACTCCTGCTCCCAAGCAGTAAGGGTAGCGATAATGATACAGTAACGAAAATCCCCTGCACCTGCGGGGGATTTTCTTTTTACAAAATATCCATGAGTTCCCTGAGCGAAGCGATCTCGTAGGTGAAATTCCTGTTGTGCCGGGCCTGCCGGGGGTTAAAGAAAACATGGTCCATTTCCGCGTTCCGGGCTCCCTGCATATCGGTTTCAGCGCAATCGCCTATCATAACGCTCTCGTGGCTAAGCGCATTGGCCAGCTTCAGTGAATAGTCGAATATCTTTCTGGATGGTTTCTGCGCTCCGGCCCGGTCGGAGGTGACCACCTGCTCGAAATAGACATCTATTTTGCACGCGTTGATCTTAATGTGCTGCACTTCTTCAAATCCGTTGGTGATGATGTGCAGGCGGTATTTCTTATGCAGGTACCCCAGTATTTCGCGGGTATGAGGCACCAGGTTGGTCCGCAAAGGCGACATGGCAATATAATCATCGCTCATGGCCAGGGTCAGGTACTTATCCTTTATGCCGTATTTTTTCAGGGTATCGTAGAACCGTTTTACGCGCAAGGTCTCCTTATTGAGATTACCCCGCAGGTAATGCCTCCACAGGTTATCATTAATGGCGTGATAGCGTTCGAGAAATCCTTCAAAGGACGCAACGCCCCGCTCCTGCAGCCGGTACTTGGCAAACAGCTCGGCCAGCGTTTCGCGCGAATTAGCCTCAAAATCCCATAAGGTACGGTCGAGGTCGAAGAAAATATGCCGGTACGTCTTGCTCAATGAATGAAATATTTCGAAAAGCCGAAATATTGGGCCAGTATGTTCAGCGCGAAAGACCACACCACCAGCCAGGCCGATATATAGGATAACACCTTATACTTGTTCCGATAAATACCCACCGCCACCATGCTGCCAATGGGTATGGAGATGATGCAGGGCGTGACAAAGGCTATGCCCATCAGCCCGAAACGCCTCCTCACCTTACCGATGAAGCGGGTCTTCCAGCTAAAACGTTTCTTCGGTTTCGCTTTTTCCGCCTGAAGCTGCTCCCTGCTTTTATACAGGCGCTTGATGGAATACACGAGCAGCGACCATTTGCTCGCCACGATATCGCCAAAGAACACGAAAAGCACGATGCCAGCGAAGCCGCCCAGGGTGGTGATGAGGAATGCTTCCCAGAACTCCAGGTTATACGGAGGCGACTCAGCCACAAAAGGGGCCAGGAGGAACTTGGTTCCGGCAATGAGCACCAGCGATAATATTTTTCCGAGCGATACCATCTTACAGCTTAGCCCCGTAGGCCAGGTCTCCGGCATCACCCAAGCCGGGCACGATATAGGCCTGTGCCGTAAGCTCATCGTCTACCGCCCCCACCCATAGAACACAATTATCCGGAAGATGCTTTTTGGCGTAAGCGATGCCCTCCGTGCTGGCAATAACGCTGACCAGGTGAGTTTGAGCAGGCCGCCCCCGGTGCATCAGGTGCTTATACGTAAGCACCAGCGAGGCGCCCGTGGCCAGCATGGGATCGCACAGGATTAACGCCTTGCCATTGAGATCGGGGCTTGAAACGTACTCCAGTTGGATATCGAACGATCCGTCCTTGTGATGCTTGCGGTAAGCCGATACAAAGGCATTTTCAGCGCGGTCGAAAAAGTTGAGCAGGCCCTGGTGAAGTGGGAGCCCGGCCCTCAGTATGGTGGCGACCACCGGCTGTTGCTTTAGCACCGGCACTTCGGCAACTCCCAGCGGGGTGGTGACCTCCTTCTTTTCCCAACTCAGCTTCTTGCTGATCTCATACGCAAATATCTCGCCTATGCGTTCCATGTTCCTGCGGAAACGCATACTGTCCTTTTGTATCTCCTGGTCCCGGACCTCCGCCATGAACTGGTTCAGCAGCGAATGCTCTTTACCTAACTCTATAACCATAAATCTTATTTTTTCAGCCAGCGTATCACCCTGGGCAGCCTGTTTTTTCTTACCTGTAAATATACGCATTCTTTCGAGCCGAAACCCTTATAGAAGCGGGCCAGGCTCCTGTCATTCGATCCCTCAAAGTCAAGGATAATATCTTTTCCGCAGTATTCCCTGATGTAGTGATCGATCAGAAAAGGCATTGCCCCTTTTTCCTTTCCCTCAGCGCTCAAACCCGAGAAAAGGAAGATAGAGCGTCTGCCGTCAGAGACAAAAACGGCTCCCGCGCACAGCCTCCGGCCGCTTAAAACGCCCCAGACCTGAACCCTGCCCCTTCTTCGGCAAACCCCAACCAACTCGCTTAGCACAGCATAGTCCCTGGCCTTCAATTCTTTCACTTCTCTACCGCGGTTTTGCCTGAACAGGGTTATGATCCCGGCCAGCTCCGCATCCTTTTTTAGCACTAACTCATGCTTTCCGGCCTTCCGGATGTTCCTGCGGGTATTTTCCGAATACGCCCTGAAAAGTTCCGGATAAGGCCTTCCCAGTTCCAGTTCATGGTTCAGGTTCTTTTTGACCTGGATACCGGTTAGGGGAAAGGTATTGGACTGGTTGAGATTGATCTCGATAAATCTGAACTTTTCAGGTATGGCGTCCAGGAATTCCCTGAGCTGTATCTCCGTGGTCTCCGCTGGGGAAAAAACACCCAACTGCTGGGTAAAGAACGGCTGGTACAAGTACCGGATACCATACTTCGTGCGGCAGGTCAGGGGCATGACGGCAGTATAGTCATCCAGAACCAGCGCCTCCCACCCAGGCGAAACAACGTCCAGATACCACGAGTAGGCGTAGATCAGGCTGTTTGCCGAGCGCTCGATGCACCTGTCCCATTTCGCCTTGTCAACGGCCTTATGCTCAAGATGCCGTATCATAAAGCGACTTTAACCATTTCTTCATAAACATGTTCCCAACCCTGCCAGATCCGGTTATTGCTTATGCTTTCGTTATGCCAGAGGCTGATGAACGTTCCATTCACCTTTTTGACCTCCTCAACCACCGGCCGGATACGATCAACGGCCTCCTCAGGGCTCACCTTCATGTAGAAGCGCAGCGTAGCATCCATTACCGCGAAAGGAAACACGCGCAGCTTGGTTTCCACTTCCTGGTCGAGGTCGTAAAAGTTGAACGCGGTACAGGTACCGGCACGGAAACCGATCTGGGTGGCGAAACCCATGGTATAATCCTCCTTGATATCGGCCTCGATCAGGTTGCGGTAAGTATCGGGGAATACCAGCTTGAGAAAATGCTGGCGGCTGCGGGTCACTTCGGCATTTAAAATTCCCGATAAACGCCTGATCTCCGTTCGCAGCCGCTCGGGCCGGGCATTGGAACCGAATGAGGGATGTATCCCCACCTTTGAGTAATCACTGATAGACTTGATCAGGAGCTGGAGCCTGCGGCTTTGCACGGGCACGTTCTTGTCATTCATTCCATAGTCGGCCAGCAGGAAAAAGTAGATCGTTTCCATTCGGTATTTCTTCTGGATATCCAGCAAAACATCATATGTATCATACGGGTCTTTTTTCAGCCCCATAAATACCTTGAACCTGTCCTTGAGCTCATTCGCGTCAAATTCGATGAGATTTTTGACAAAACCGCCTGCCGTGCGCACGAAACCTTTTTCCTTGTAAGCGTAAGCGTTATCTATATCGATGGTGGAGATGTAGCGGTATTTCCGTTCCGGGAAAACCAGGTCGGGAAAGCGCCCGCGGATAACATCCCGGATCATCATTGCCCAAATGTCCACGATGGGTTTTTGCAGGAACCCGCTCTGGTATGCCAGGCTCTCTTTGGCATCATAACGGTCGTAAACATCGCGTATGTGAGGCAGATACTCCTCGTAGCGGCTTACCAGGTAGAACGCTGCGGCAAACGGGTCGAACGGCAATGCCGAATGCTTTCCCGTAGCAAAAAAGATCTTAGTCCCCTCATGCTCCGACACCGTGATGTTCTGCTCGGTTATGCCGGTTTCGAACAGGATATTGCGCGCCTGGAAGAACAGCTCGCTGCCTACCGGGTGATGAGCATAGCTGAACTTGGGTCCCTCGTACGCGCTGAATTCAGCGCTGTCGCTCGTCAGGCTGACTCCCGCTCCCAGCACATCCTGAAAGATAAAATTAAAAATGAACCGGTTCCGGTTGGTGATCCGGGTGGTGTAGATCAGGATCTTTTTCACAGGTGCTTCAGCATTTCACCGCATATGAACTCAGCCGCATGGCCATCCCCGAACAGGGGAGGAAACCGGAGGTCCTTCGCCCCGGAAAAATGATCGTATGCCGCGCTGATCTTTTTTTCATCGGCATCGGTGATCAGCGCGGTGCCGCATTTCACCAGCTCCACCCACTCGGTCTCCGGGCGCAGAATGATGCAGGGCTTTTGAAAATAGAAGGCCTCCTTCTGTACCCCGCCCGAATCGGTCATCACCATGCTGCTGTTCTTTTCGAGCGAGATCATTTCGAGGAAAGTGGCCGGGGGCAGGATATGGATAAGCGGATCGGTTTTTACTTCGCTGTAGAGCTCAGGGCTCAGGTTCTGCGCCAGCAGTTTGGACGTACGCGGATGGAGGGGTATGGCAAAAGCCACCTGGTGCCTGGCCGCAAGGTCGCTGATGGCGCGAAAAAGCGCGTTCAGGCGCCTGGGATCATCTGTATTGTTGTTCCGGTGTATCGTAGACAGGATGAACCGCCCGGGCTCCAGCTTGTTTTCCCGGAGGATGTTGGTTTTTTCATCGGCCAGCCTTGAGAAATAGAGCGAATTGTCATACATCACATCCCCGCAGTGGTAGATACCGGGATGATCAGCGGAATAGGGCGGCTTATTCTCCTTAAAACCCTCTTTCAGGAGATTTTCATATCCTGTGCGGGTGGGTGAGAACAGCAGGGTGGACACGTGATCGCACAATATCCGGTTGACCTCTTCGGGCATGGCCTTGTTGAAGGAGCGCAGCCCAGCCTCAATATGCACGACCGGCACATGGATCTTTGATGCGGCCACAGCTCCTGCCAGGGTCGAATTGGTATCACCATATAGCACTATGGCCGCTGGCTTTTCCTTCAGCAGGATCTCTTCGATCCCGGTCATCATGGCGGCCGTTTGCCTGGCATGAGTGTCTGAACCCGTATTCAGGTTATGATCAGGATGCGGGATATCAAGCTCATCAAAAAAGACCTGCGACATATTGGCGTCATAGTGCTGGCCGGTATGAACGATCACTTCCCTGATCTTATCCCGGAAATGGCTCCGGATAGCCCTGCTTAATGCCGCGGCTTTAATGATCTGCGGTCGCGCCCCTATGATAGTTACGATCTTTAACATACATTTCTATAATAAGCCTTCATCGGCAAAACTGTAATAGCCTTCATTACTCACGATGAGATGATCGATGACGGAAATTTCCAGGAGGTTGCCGGCCTCACGGATGTTCCGGGTAAGACGTATGTCCTGCTCACTAGGCTTTAGATTGCCCGAAGGATGGTTGTGGGCCAGCACAATGCCGCTGCCCAGGTGAGCCAGCGCTGTTTTGAATATGATCTTGGGATCCACCACAGTACCCGCCACACCGCCAGCGCTCACCCGCTCCTTGCGTATCACATTGTTCGAGCGGCTCAGAACCAGTATCCAGAACTCCTCGTGGGGCAGATCGAGGAATACGGGCTTGAATAATTCATACGCGTGCCTGCTGGTGATGATCTTTTCTTCCTTGTCCTTGTCCGCGGCCTTCCTTCGCCTGCCCAGTTCCAGCGCGGCTATAATGCTCAGCGCCTTGGCCTCGCCCATTCCCTTAAAAGTTACCAGGTCCTTCACAGAGGCCTTGGCCAGCTCGTTCAGGCTGTTCCCGAAAGCGGAAAGTATCTTTTTCGAGAGCTCCACCGCACTTCCTTCCTTCGTTCCTGACCGTATCAGGATTGCGATCAGTTCCGCATCGCTCAGCGCGTGCCGGCCTTTGAGCACCAGTTTTTCGCGCGGCCGGTCATCTTCCGCCCAGTTCTTTATGGGAAGCGCCCTGGCCTTTTTATGCGTGGTCCTGACTTTCTTCTTTTTTTTCTTCTTCACTTCTGTAAAAATAAAAAACTATTGCTTAGCCAATTCGCTCTTTTTTTGCTCAGCGAACCGGCACAGCTCGGGAAAAAAGAGCTCAAACTCCTGCCCGAAATCCCGGTAGTGGGCGCTGAGGTCCCCCACAGCGGCATACATGCGGTTCTCGAATTTCGCCCTGCGGCTCATACCGTAGAGCACTTCTTCTATTCCCTGCAGGGTGGCATAGGGCATGGGGATATTCTTTCGGATCATATACTCGAGGAACTGCTGCGAGCGCAAAGGCATAATCGGCCTGTGCCTGACGAGGACGGCCTGCACGCTGCTGGAAAAATCGGCCAGCGGCTGTTCCGAGAACCTGGACCATCCCGCTGCAAGAAAATGATCGTAAAAAATATCGATGATCACCCCGGAGTATTTTCCATAGGCAGGGCGCAGCCTGTTCACGCTGGTTCGGGTAACAGGATGCTGGTCGGTAAAATGGTCGATGGCGCGGTGCAGCAGGATGCCTCTTCTTATCCCAGCGCTGAAATTCAGGAATGCCCGGCCCTTTACTGAATCAGCGATGAAATTACCGATCATCAGTTCCTCTTCTTCGCGCGACAGGTACAAATGGGCCAGGAAGTTCATTCTATAAAATTAGCAAAAGGCCCCTTGC
>JBFLYZ010000029.1:0-41697 GCA_040756415.1 Bacteroidota bacterium | reverse complement strand
GAGTCCTAATTTGGTTTTGATTAACTTAGCTTCTGATTTCATTGTCTGACAGTTTTTAGGGGTTTATATTTTTGGTTCGCACTTTAAATATAACTCCTAACTGTCAGATTAAGTCTTAACTACTACAAATAAAGTAATGTTAAAAAACGCTGAAAGATATAAAGTTATAGATGGTAAACGGCAACGTGTTAGTATTCCTGGAGACTTATTAGTTGTGGATTGCACAAAGGTGTGCAACATTAACTTGACATATGTTCGTGAAAAAAGCGAAGGCGTTTTGAAATCAAAAACTCCACTAATAATTGATAACATATTTTCTTTTTCTTTGTTACTGATTATACCATTTTTCATTTTTAAGACGGACCTTATTAATTGGAGTTGGTATTTGAACTATTTTAGCTTCCCTTGGTACAAAAAAATACTTTGCTATTTTCTTGTGGTTCAAATTATAACGATATTCAATCCATATATAAAGAATAAAGAAAGGGAAGAGTTTGAGTATATAGGTTGGTACAGATTTCTGATAAAGATAGCTGGGATAATTTTATATCTTATTCTTTTATGGTTAATCTAAGTGGTTGCGCTGAGGCTTAACCAATTTTTTGACTAGATTAAAGACTTCTAATTGTTTGCTCATTTTTACTTTTTATGCTCTATTTGCTTGAGCAAAACCCTGGGCCATGAAAAACATTTCCGCACTTTGCATTCTTGTTCTTGCCTTTTTCTGTTCGGGCGCCCAGGTGCTCATCCAGGCAGATTCGATACAGTTCAGCCAGGCCCAGATATGGGGCGTGCTTTCCGATGAAGGCGACAGTCTCTGCGCTACGACCACATTCACTCCCGGCAGCAAGCCACATATTTACATGCGCAAGATCAATTACAGCAATATATCGCAGCAAAGCGCCCTGAAGCAGCTTACTTTCGATAATGACTTTACCTCCATCACCAACCTTACGGACCATAAGCATATCGTGCTCAATAACGAGATCTACGTGGCGTTCTCCACCCAGGGCGACCAGGACCTTTTCATTTTCAAAACCGATATCAACGGTAACCGTATCGGCAGTATTGTTCCCGTAGTGCAGGGCTCGGCCGATCCTACCAATGACATGATACTGACCACCGACAGTACCTACATCTACGTGCTGCATTTTGATCCGCCCAGTCAGTCGCACGTGTACACCTTCGATACGGGCCTTAACTCGGTAGGCAGCCCCTTTTCGACCACTACGCTGCCGCATAACAATATCGGCAACGCCATTATGCACAACGGCCAGTTCCATATGTTCACGGGAAATGTTTTCGGGTTCAACTCCAATCTAACGCTTACGCGATGGACCGCATCCTGGGCCCCGGCCACGGGCTCGCCTCAGACCATTTTAAGCTCCACCAACGGTGACGGCAACTGGTTCTCCACGGGCGCGGTGTACGATTACGCGAACCAGCGCTGGTACATCGCCATGAGCCATATCGAAACACCGCAAACCATAGGGCAGGAGCACATCGATGTGCTGGTGTTCGATAATAACTTCAACCTGCTGCAGCGCATACACGAGACTTCGCAAAACTACCTGCGCCCGCATTTGGTGCTGGAAGGCAATTACCTGTACATGGCTTACGACCGGCCGGGCAATTCGGTACACCTGCTCAAATACCAGGTAAGCCCCGCAAGCGGAACGGATGAGCCGGAAGACAGCGAGGCGTCAATCTATCCTAATCCCGCCAGCGATGAGATCGGTGTGGGGATAAAAGGAGTGCCGGAGATGAGCTTTGAACTGATGGATGCAAGCGGCCGCATCGTTAAGGCCGGGCAGCTTCAGTATGGCGGGAAGATCGCTGTCAGCACGCTGGCAGAAGGCATTTACTTTCTGAAGATAATGTATGATGGAAGCGTGCTGACACGCAAAGTGATCATCAGCCGTGCTATTTAATGATCTCCCACTTCTCTTCCTCTATAAAGTCGTGGGCGTAGTGCTTGTGGCCGGCATCGGATACCTTGCCGCTGCTTTTATCCACCTTGTAGTGTGAGAATGTGCTCCAACTGCTTACCTCCACATAATAATAGGTAAGATGCTCGCTGATCTCCATGGTGGTGCCTTCGGGTATTTTGTTGTCCTTGATATCCCCGATCTCATCGCTTTTGTTCACCGCATCGAACACGAACTGTATCTTTTTCTGGTCGGAAGAAGATGGCGTATAATACCTGGGCTCATCGCAGTCGCCCGTTGAGCTCTTGCTTACCGTATTCCCCGCCAGGTCGACCCATACCGTATTATAATAGCATGAGTTTTTCGACTTCACTTCTATGGAAAGGCTGAAGCTCACCATCAGCATGGTCTTGTTCGCTTTTACCACCACGCGGTCGTAGCTGCCGGGGTCGAATTCAGGGTCGTTGATCTCCTTCACTGCGAGCCTGATCAGTGAATCGCGGCCGAGCTTTTTGAGCGATGCCATCTTTTCGGCCATTGCGGTGCTGTCTTTTTTGTCCTGCGAAAGAGCGGGCACGCAGGTCAGGAGAAGGAGCAATATGGAGAGCGGCCGCATGTCAAAACTCTTTTACTTCTGACAAAAGTACTTTTTTCTTCTTCAGCACAAGTTTATCGCCCGACCAGGAATCGATCGTATATACGATCTTGTAGTGGAACTTATCCTGGGCAAAATGGCCGCCTTTCACGTCAAAATAGAGTTCGCCATCCTTCAATGTCCAGGTGGCGCTCTCAAAATACAGCATGCCGTTTCCGCAGAGGCCGTAATTCTTTCTCATGTATATGTATTCCGACAAGGTATAGGGGGAACTGAAGCGAATGACCTGAGCAATTTCCGGAGCTTTCAGGCTGTCGAGCTTTTCCAGTACGATCTGGTCCTCGCCAAACCACCCTTTTTTCAGCACCCAGTCGTGGCAGATATCCGAGCTGCTTTGTGCCAGGACGGGAGTAACGAACATCAGGTAAGCTACAAGGGCTACTATTCTCATGCGTTTGTTTAACAGGAAGATGCGCTTTGCGGGCATTTTCCATAATTTAGGTGTGTGAAAAAGCTTCTCATCCTCCTCCTCTTCGCACAAAACCTCTCCGCGCAGAAAACCGATTGCTGGTTCAGCGGGAGTGATTATGCATGGAGCGGGGCGCTTCAACTAAATGACTCAATTCGACTTGGTTTTCTTTTCCAAATCGTTAATAAGGACGGAAAAACCACTATTTACGTTTACAATGGCCCGGAAAGGATAACGGTAAACGAAACAACCCGGAATGGCGATTCGCTTATTTTCAAAATGCCGGTGTTTGATTCGGAGTTCAAATGCAAATGGCAGAGCAAGTACGAAAAAAATGATTCCTTGTCCGGGATATGGATCAATCATGCCCGCAAAGCAAAGAACACCATACCGTTCTCTGCCATACGGATTCACTATAAAACCGTTGCATCCTGTCCCTGCAAACCGTTTACCGGCAGGTGGGAGGCCAGCTTCAGTCCCGGGGATTCGGCAAAGCAGACAAAGGCCTTAGGAATTTTTAAGGACCCGAATTGCTGGGATTTCATCTACGGCACTTTTCTGACCGAGACCGGAGACTACCGCTTTTTGTCCGGATCGGTATATTACGACTATAAGTACGTGTACCTGCATGATTCGCTCCGGCCGAAGGGGATGAGTGACTTTGACTGGATGGATGCAAGGAAAAAACTGGCGCGAACCGACACGACAATGGAACTATCCTGCTTTGACGGAGCGCACGCGTTTTACTTCAAGGCAAAAAAGAATAAAGACGGAACGATCAGCGGTGATTTCTACTCCGGTTCGCACTGGCACGAAAAGTGGATCGCCAAGCGCAACGATAGCTTTGAGTTGCGCCATCCCGATTCGCTGACCTATCTCAGGCCCGGCTACGACAAGATAGATTTCAAATTCAAGAACCTGCAGGGCAAAGAAGTTTCATTAAGCGATGATAAATTCAAGAACAAGGTAGTGATCGTGCAGATCATGGGATCGTGGTGCCCCAATTGCATGGATGAGACCAAATACCTGGCGGAGTTCTATAAGAAATATAAAAATAAAGGAGTGGAGGTAATTGCATTGGCCTTTGAGAAGAATTCCGATTATGAAAAAGCCAGGGCCGCGGTAGAAAAGCTGCAGAAAAAATTCGGGGTGGAGTACGAGATCCTGATCACGGAAAAAGTAGGAAAAGCGGAGGCTTCAGACGCCTTGCCCATGCTCAACCAGGTCATGGCTTTTCCTACCACCATTTACATTGATAAGAAAGGCAAAGTGAGGAAGATCCATACCGGCTTTAATGGCCCGGGCACAGGCGCTTACTACGATAAGTGGGTGGAGCAGAATCAGTTGTTCATCGAAAAGCTGCTGGAGGAGTGATTTTTTTAGTCGAATTTTTTCCTGAATTAGTCGAAGAAATATATCTATTCGTATAGCCGGTTTGTTTTGTTTTCATAAATGAGTACCTTTCTCCCTCTTAAAATCATACAGATGAAAAAATCCTTACTCAGCATTGCATTCGTTTTTGCTTTCTTCCTGGCAAATGCGCAGTGCACCACCACCAACGCCACCTCCTGCCAGTGCGCTAACCAGACCTCTACCAACTGCGACCTGTTGCCGGATATAACTATTTCATGGTATGCCATCCTGAACTATATGGGCGGTCCCAATGAATACGCGCAGGTTTGCTCTCCTCCCTGCAGCGGTAATGACGGCCGCCTGCGCCTGACCGGATCCACGCCTAACATCGGTTACGGACCGCTTACCGTAAGAGGCAGCTCGCTCTACGTTTGCGGCACGGATACCTTTACTTCAGACCCCAGCCCCTGTCCTGACGGATCGAACGCCAGGCAGATCATCAAGCAGCGCATCTATCACAAGAACGGCAACGCCATGACCTACTGGGACAGGAACGCGGGCAGCATGACCTATCACCCCAGCCATGGTCATAACCACGTAGACGACTGGGGCGTATTTACCCTGCGTTACCAGACCAGCGACCCGGATCCACGCAACTGGCCCATCGTTGCAACAGGCGCCAAGCTGGGCTTCTGCCTCATGGACTATTATCGCTGCAGTGACGCTTCGGCCAACCACCATTGTAAGGATACCAATACCGTGTACAACCAGGGAACGACCCTGAACAACAATAACAACTTTCCGAACTACAACCTGGGAGGAGGAGCATACAACTGCTCTGTGGTTGAACAGGGTATTTCTTCCGGCTGGACCGATGTGTACAGCGAGTCGCTGGACCTGATGTGGATCAATATTCCCGCAGGAACCTGCAACGGGCAGTACTGGATCGTGATCGAGGTGGATCCTAACAACAATTTCCTCGAGTCGGATGAGACCAATAACTACACCGCGGTTCCCTATACGCTTACCCAGCAGGATGCACCCGGCAACCCGGTTTCCAGCATTACGACCAATCTTCCTTCACCGAAGATCTGTCCCGGCCAGAACATCATCCTGAAGGCGAATGCGGCCATGTCGTACTCCTGGAGCACTGGCGCCACTACGCAGTCGATCACGGTAAGCACACCCGGCAGCTATAGCTGCCAGACCGTAACCCATTGCGGCACTTCATCAGCCTCCATTACCGTTACTATGGCTCCCGCGCCCGGCTCACCGGTTGTAACTGGCGATACGGTTTGCATCAACGGCATTGCTACGCTTACCGCCACGGGAACAGGCATGCAGATATGGGAGGACGGATCGGGCAACCCGCTCGATACCGGGGCTACGTTCAACACGCCTAACCTGTCTGCGTCCACTACCTATTACGTGCGCAGCGAAGATGTGTTCACCGATACCACCTGGCTGGGACCGAAGAACTATTCCTACGGTGTTTCGGCCACCTCGACCAGCAACAACTACCTGAATTTTACCGCGTACGATAACTTCAAGCTCATCAGTGTTGACGTATTTGCCGCAGCAAACGGCACCCGCGTGATCGAGCTGCGCGACAGCGCTAACGCCCTGCTGCAAACCACTACAGCTACGTTAACGGCCGGTATGAATACGGTAACGCTGAACTGGAATATCGCCCCGGGTATGGCGTATCGCCTGGTTGGTGCAGGCGGAGTGGGGCTGTACCGCAATAATTCGAACGCTACCAATTATCCCTATACGCTCGATGGGGTGGTGGACATTACCGGCTCATCGCAGGGCCCCGCGTACTACTACTACTTTTACAACTGGAAGGTGGAGACACAGAACCGCACCTGCTCCAGCGCCCTGGTTCCCGTGCTCGCCTATGTGGATAACTGTACGGCCGTTACTCCGGGCAAGGACCTGAGCAATGCCATCAGCGTGTTCCCGAATCCCTCTTCCGGTACGTTCAATGTATCCGTTGCCCTGCCCGGTGTAGCCAACATGAAGATCGAGGTGACAGACATGCTGGGCAAAGTGGTGTACAGCGAGCAGTTGAGCGGGCTGAGCGGCAGCTACCAGCATGCGCTCGACCTCTCGGGCCTGGCCAAAGGCACCTACATGCTGAACGTGAATGTAGCGGATAAGCCGAACTTCAAACGCATTGTGATCCAATAATGAATCGCTTGTTACAGAAAATGCTCCCGCTGGTTGTCAGCGGGAGCATTTTTGTTTCTGCCGGGGCGCAGAACGCCTGGACGATCTATAATGACCAGAACTCGCCCCTGCCCATCAATACGGTGCGCTGCATCAAGGTAGATGCCCAGAACCGAAAATGGATTGGCACCGATTGGGGCCTGGTGGTGTACGATGATGTGAACTGGACGGTGTACCAGGTAGCGAACTCAGGACTGCCGGATAACAGCATACGCGCGATCAATTTCGATGCGCAGGGTAACGTATGGGTAGGTACGAGCGGGGGCGGGGCCGCCAAATTTGACGGCAGCAACTGGACGGTGTACAGCTCGTCCACCATCGGGCTGCCGAGCGACCTGGTTCGCGCCATCGCCTTTGATTCGTATGGGCGAAAATGGTTCGGCACTTCCAGCGGCCTGGTGCGCTACAACGATACAGCGGTCACCATATGGGATATCAATAATTCTCCCCTGCTTTCGCATCACATCACCTGCCTGCAGATCGGTGAGAACGATGTTAAATATTTCGGAACGCTGAACGGGGGCATGGTGTACTATAACGATACGGCCTTTACCTTTTATACCCTCTGGAACGGTATGCTGCCCGATAATTCCCTGCTCGACCTTCGCCTCGATACGGCCGGCAGCCGCTGGTTCGCCATGCCGGCCGCGGGACTGATGGTGCATTATGGCGGTACAGCCTGGGGATGGTATTCCACAAGCAACAGCGGCATGCCATCAGATGCCATCAACTGGCTGCATATCGATAAACAGCAGAAAAAATACATGGGCTCGCAGCAGAAAGGACTTATTACCTTTGATGGCAGCAATTTTGCGTATTATGACAGCACCAATTCCGGCATGCCCGATACCTGGGCTTATTGCGTAGAAAAGGACACTAACGGCATCGTTTGGATAGGTACCTACAATGGCGGGCTGGTGCGTCTGGATGAAAGTATTTTAAACAGCGTTGCTGAAACGATGATGACCGGCAATCTCCTGAACGTATTCCCTAATCCCAACAACGGGAACTTTTCCCTTAACATACCCGCCTACATCAGTACGTACTCCATTCTGATCACCGATGCGGTGGGGCGCGTGGTGTACCGTAACGATAAGGAAGATAATGCGGGGGTGTTTACCCTGCCCCTGAAACCGGGCTCCTACTTCCTGAAAGCCGTGCTGGAGGATAAGATCTATACCGGGAATTTTATGGTTACGAAGTAGGGTTCCCGTTTTACCCGGGCATCACTTCCCTGCGCGCAAGGGTTTCCGCACAAGGAGAATCTGATTCAGCATACGCAAGCACGCCTCCTCCTTTTTCCTGATCTCCGCCTTCTCCTTTTTCGTCTTATCCTTATAGCCGCAAAGGTGCAGGATGCCGTGTATCATCACCCGGTGTAATTCGTTTTCAAAAGAGGTGTCGAATTTTGCGGCATTATCGTTAACGCGGTCCACACTGACGTAGATCTCTCCGTTCAGCGTTTTTCCTTCCGAATAATCGAAGGTGATGATATCGGTAAGGGTAGTGTGGTTGAGGTATTCTTTGTTGAGCTTAAGAAGGAATTTATCGCTGCAGAAGATGAAGTGGATGTTACCGGGCCGGCCTTTCTCCTTGCGAATGACGGCTTGGATCCATTTGGCGATGGAGCTCTTCTGCTTCAGGATAAACCGCGGCCGCTCGTTGGTTTGGAATCGTAATGGCATATGCCAAAATTAAAAATTGGCCACATGCGAAGGCTTGCCTCTTTTCCGCCACTCTGGTCCGGAGTAAAAGGCCAGGGTTGAATCGCTTTTAGCGGCCTTCAGGCCACCGGGCACAATAAAGTACTTTTTGACCAGCTTGAAATCCCTTTGATCCCTTTTTCTGAGGCCTGACTTCATCGTTTTAGTCATGGCTGATAATATCAGTGTGTCACCGGAAACCGCCCAGCTCCCTTTTGTAAGCCAGGCCCCTTTGAAGCTCTTTTCCTTCAATCTGAATTTTGAGCCGGATCGCAGCTCAAGCTTGTGATAGGTCGCATGACGCACCCCGTCAATGACGAAATAATTCTTAGAGAGGTTGGGGGCAGGAGTAAACCCGGATAAGGCACAAAGCAAAACGAGATAACATAACGTTTTGGCCCCGCCCATGTAAGAACGATTAATTCCCGCTCAGCCTGAAGGTCAGCACCACCGTGCTGCCCTTGTCCTTGAACTCCACCTTGTCGGCCAGGTTGCGCATTAAAAACACCCCGCGTCCGTGCGGCTTCTCGATGTTCTCGGGATTGGTCGGATCGGGCAGGGAAGTGTGGTCAAAGCCCTCGCCTTCGTCCTTAATGATGAACGCGATATGATCGGTCTTGCTGCGGAACGAGATCTCTATGTTCTTTTCGGGATCGGCCTTGTTGCCGTGGTAAATGGCATTGTTAACGGCCTCGGTAAGCGCTACAAGAATATTTCCATAGTGATCCTCCGGGATGTTGAAAAGGTCGCAAACGTCTTCAACCATTTTCTCCACAAGGACGATGTTCTCAGATTTCGATGAAATGCTGATTTTCTGATTTTCGGTTAATACCATGGGGTGTAGAAAGGTTACTCAAAGTTGTTGAAATATTCGGTTACTTTCATTTTGTAAAAAGGAAGCAGAGCTGGCGGAACGGTCTTAAGCAGTTCGGCTTCTTTCTGCTTCTGCCTATTATACTCCAAAAACTGATTTTGGTTACTCAAATTCTCATTTTTTCCCTCTTTCGACTCCCTTTTTTCCTCCATTTCGCGCTCCTTTTCAGCCTTCTCGTAATCAAGCAATTTGGTCAGTATCTCCTGTTGGCGTTTGATGGTTTCCTGGGTTATTTGCTTGTTAACCAGGTCATTCTCAGTCTCTTCCATTTTCTTCATAAGGTCCTTGGCATCCCCGGGCGTATCCCCGTTGCTCATCATTTCCTGCAGCATCTGCCTGAGGGCCTCCTGCTGGGCGGCCAGCTTGACCAGCATCTCGCTCATGCCGCCAGTTCCCCCCTGGCCGTCCTTACCGTCTTTCTTGCCGTTCTGGCCTTTGTTGCCGTCCTTATTACCATCCTTTTTTCCCTGTTCCATCTGCTTCTTCAGTTCCTCGATCTGCTTGTTAAGGGCGTCCTGCATCTGTTTCATGGTGCTCATGGAAGGTTTCTGTCCCTTGCCCCCCGGCTTGGTGCAACTTCCCGATCCCTGCATCTGCTGCTGTTGCTGCTGCTGCATCTGCTCCAGGGCCTCGCTCAGCAGCAGGGCCAGGTTGTTGATCGAGGTCATGGAATATTGCTGCCGCGAAGCGCCCTGCGAAAGGTATTGCTGCTTCATGCCGAAATAAGGCTCGCTCTGGGCGGCCACATAGTTTTCAATGGACTTATCCATGTTATTATTGATGGCCGTGATCTCCTTGTTCACGATCTGCTGGATGGCGAACACGCGCTTGCTCAGGGCAAGCAGGCTGTCCTCGATGAGCTTGGCATCGTCCTTTAGCTTCTTCTGCTCCTGGATGAGCTTGCCGTACTGCGGGTTGTCGGGCTTGGTCTTGCCGAACTTGGCCATCAGCGCCTCCTGGTCCATGGAGAGCTGCACCAGGTTATCCAGTATCTGGCGCAGGGCGTTCATATCCTCTTCCTGGCTCTCCTGCTGCATAGACGATTGCATCTGCGAAAGCTGCTGCTGAAGCTGCTGCATTTTCTGCGAGGAGCTCTTCTGCGATTTGGAAGCGTCTTTCTTGCTGTTCTGCTGCAGTTGCTCGCTGCTCTTCTTCATGTCCTGCTCTATGCTCTGCTCCTGCTGGTCGGTATTCTTCAGGTCGTTGGGCTGCTCCAGCTCTTCGTTCATTTTTTGCAGCTCGTCAAGGTCCTTGCGTATGTTCTCGAACTCCTTGTTCAGCGAATCCTGCTTTTCCTTGAGCTCCTTGCTGTCAGCGCCCTTCTCTTCGCTCTCTTTGCTCAGCTCATCCTGCTTTTTCTGCAGCTCCTCCAGGTTCTTCTGTATATCGTCCAGCTTCTGCTCGAACTGCAGTTGCTTGAACATCTCCAGTTGGCGGTCGAGGGCCTTTTCCAGGTCTTTGTTGTCCATCTTCATCTTTTCGAGCATCTCCTGCATCTTGTTCTTGTCCATCTGCTCCATGAGCTTTTGCAGCTCCTCGTATTTCTGCTTCATCTCGGGGGTCATAATGCTTTCAAACAGCTCCTCCAACTGCTTCTGCTTTTCCAGCAGGCTTTCGTTCTGCTGCTTGTATTCCTGCTGCTGCTGGTTGTTGACCTGGTTCTCCTTCTTCATGTCCTCGATCTTCTTCTGCAGCTCTTTCTGCTTGCTGAGCAGGTCCTCCAGCTTCTTTTTCTCCTCCCACGAAACGTTCTTCTTTTCGAGCAGCTTCTTGGTCAGCTCATCGATCTCCTTCTGGATCTGCTTGGCATCCTTGATGCTTTGCTCCAGGTCCTTCTGCAATTCATCGTTCTTCTGGTCGGTCTTGTCCGAGAGCTCGCGCAGGGTGGGCACCTTGAAGACCATGCGCTGGCTGCGCGTGGATTTGGCCCCGTTCACCCCATCGTTATCGGAGATCTCGAAATAGTATTCAATACGGTCGCCCGGATTCACCTCTATGCCGTTCAGGTCCCAGTAGTAATAGAACTGGTCCTGGTTCAGCGCCTTGGTCACGGGCAGGGTTTCGGAGACCGGCTTGCCGGTATCGCCTTTAATGGAGTCGTTATCGCGCACCAACTGGTAGTTGAAAGAAAGCCTGCTGAAGCCGTAATCGTCCTTCACCTGCCCGTTGAAGTATATGCGTTTGGTAAACACCGAATCTTTGGTCTCCTGCACCTGGATGCCGGGGTACAGGTCGGGTATCACGCTGATGGAATAGAGCACCGAATCCTTGCTCCTGAGGAAATCATTGGCCGTGGTAACGGAATACATCTGGTCCTTCAGCAGGCGGGCCGACCAGGCATAAGTGTTTTCGGCCGTTTGCGGTAAAGCGAAGGAGGTATCGTTAAAGCTGATACGAAGCACTTTGGTGTTCTGCGTGTTGAACTTCCAACTGATCTTCGTTCCGGCCGGCACCACCAGGTCGCCCGTGTTCCTGATCACCTCATCCTTCTTGCCCAGGTACTTGGGATAGCTCAACGCGATATCAAAATCGAGCAGGATGGGCTTGGGGAGGGCGGTAAGCTCGTACTCCTTGGATTTAAAGCCATCGCCCGAAAGGCGAAATTTGATGTTCTTCTGTATGTTCTTGAAGATATAATTGAAATTGACCGTGTTCTCCCTGGTCAGCGGAAATTCGTTGCCTTCGATCTCGATAAATATTTTTTCGGGGATCTCGTTGCCGGTGAGCTTGATGCCCAGCTCGAAATCCTCGTGCTGTACGCCTTTGAGCTCGCTGTTGCGGATCACGAACTGGAAGGGTGCCTCCTCCTCGAAAAAAGTGCCGTGTTCAACAATGCGCTTGGTGGGCTCGGTGATGAGGCTGGGTGCCGCAAAGAGGATGATGATAAAAACGCAAAAGGGAGGAAGAGCGTATTTAAGGTATCTCTTGTTCTGGGAAAGGTCGATGGCCGATGAAAAAGGAATGGACCGGAGCTCTTTTATTTTCTGGTCTATGCTGGCGGTAAGCAGCGCTGAGCCGCTCTGCATCTCGGAGGCCTTCTTAAGCTGGAGAACGTTAAGCAGCTTATCCTGCACCTGCGAAAAATGCCTGCCGATTATTTCAGAAGCCTGCTCGTGCGATATGATCTTTCCCAGCCGGTTGAGCTTCAGGACGGGGATGATCACCAGCCTGCCGATGATGAAGGCGTTGGTGAGTACGAAAGCGTAAAAAAGGAAGGTGCGCATGCCCGTATCGAAGCGCGCGTAATATTCGAGCAGCACAACGGCCAGGTAGAACGCCAGCACAGCGGCCACCGTGTAAATGCCTCCGCGTATGAGCTGGTTCTTGTAGTACTTGCGAATGAACTCATCCAGCTTGCCGATCAGCGTATCGTAATTGCTCTTCATTTCCATGTTTTGACCTCTTTCTCTTAAGATGTGCTAAAGGGCGGAATTTCACAGATCTCCGGGCGAAAAACCTGCCTGGTGGCAAATTCAGCGGGGAAAAAGCTTAAGGGCAGGCTTTATTCCTCAGTTTTGCCCGGAAATGGACATAAATTTATGAATTATAACGGGATTTTCCTCAAAAAGTTTGTTAAAAGGCTCTAAAAACCTCTGGGCGGCCTGTACCTGCTTTTTTAAGGGATCGAAAGCTTACATCACAGCCAATGCATAGAGCTGGTCTACATAGCTCCAGTTCACCACGTTCCACCAGGCTGTAATGTAATCGGCCCGCTTGTTCTGGTGCTTGAGGTAATAGGCGTGTTCCCATACGTCAAGGGCCAGCACGGGTTTTCCCTTAAAGGCCGAAACGCTCATCAGGGGATTATCCTGGTTAGGAGTGGTGCCTATTTCCAGCTCTTTCTTAGCGTTCACCACCAGCCAGGCCCATCCCGAGCCAAAATGGCCTTTGGCGGCCGCGCTGAACTTCTCCTTAAACGCCTCCATCGAGCCGAAGCTCTTGGTAATAGAGGCCATCAGCTTTTCGCCCGGCTGGCCGGTCGTTTCCGGGCTGTCGGAATTGACCGAGAGCGTTTCCACGCCCTTGGGCGCCATCATCTTCCAGAACAGGCTATGGTTGTAATGCCCGCCCGCATTGTTGCGCACAGCGGCCGGGAACTTTTCCATCATGGCAAAAGAGCCCTCTATGGAAAAATGCCCCAGGTTGTTCTCCTTGATGGCTTTATTGAGGTTGTCCACATAGGCCTGGTGATGCTTGGCATAATGGATCTCCATGGTCTGGGCATCGATGTAAGGTTCCAGGTCGGCATAACCGTAAGGCAGGGGCTCGAGCTTGAACTCCACGTTATGGAGCAGGCCGGATGCTTCAATGGGATTTTTGCCAAAGGCGGAAAGGGTTAGCGTTCCGGCAGCGAGTATGCCGGTGGTTTTCAGGAATTCCCTGCGGGTGTTTTTCTTATCCATGGGGGTTGATGTTTTTGTTTTGTGCAAAGAGGTCATTCGTAGGTGACCAGCACCTGGTTCTTTTCCACGGCCGCGCCTTTTTTCACGTTCACCTTTTTGATGGTGCCATCGGCAGGCGATTTGAGGATGTTCTCCATCTTCATGGCCTCAAGCACGATCAGCGCATCTCCTTTCTTGACAGCCGATCCCTCATTCACGCGGATATCCAGCACCAGTCCTGGCATGGGCGCTTTCATGTCGTTCACCCGGGCAGCGCTGCCGGCATCCATGCCCAGCTTCTCGAGCAATTCATCGTATTTATCCTTAGCCTGAAGGGTGTACTTATTGCCGTTCACTTTCACGGTAAAGGTCTTGGTCTTATGATCGGCCTTCACCACTTCGGCCGTATAAGATGTATCGTCTTTCAGGATATGAAAAGTTCCGGGCTTTATTTCAACGGCATCCCATGCAAATTTCTTACCGTTTACGCTGCCCTCCCTTTCGCTGATGAGCTCCACGGCATGCTCTTTCTTATTATTGACCTTGACTTTTAGCATGAGGTAAAGTTAAGGAAAATGAAGATAAGGGGAATAGGGTGCGGGAAAGCGCGTGCGCACTCAGCCGGGCTGTGATTTTCGGGAGGGGAGAAAGAGAAAGGCTTCGCCATTCCTGTGCTTGGTTTCGCTGGGCCGCTCATGTGGATCGCTCCTGGGCGCTGTCAGATAGGCGCGCGTGACGGTGTTTTGCGCCCTTTTAAAGGATATGGCGCGGTAGCGCTTACATCGGAAATGGGCGGGGGTAAAGAGCTCGATCACCTCCTTATCAGCGCCCGTTATCTTCCCCACTGCGGCCGTTTTGTCGGCAAAGGTAAAATCGATCACGCTCCAGGCACCATAGTCATCGGCCCTCCAGGTGCCCTGGTAATGGGCGTTGTAGAACTTAAGCAGAAAGGTATGGTCCTCGTTCAGGACGAGCTCGGGGGTTTCCGATATATCGTAGGGGTTCAGTTTTTTATACTTGTGCACTTCGTACGTGCCGGCCAGCTTTTGTCGGTAGGGGTCGAGCAGGGCAGGGGCTGTTGCCAGGGTAAGAAAGAATAATATGCTTAAGATCCGCATCATACCGCCCGACTTTAAACTGTTATACGCAAAAAGAATGCCGGGGTTGTGCGCGATCCCCGGCTCCCCGATGGATCTCTTTATGGGAATAGGAACTGATCGTGTATAGGCGCTGAGGGGGCCTATGGCGTTAAACGTTGGCTGTTTACCCGGAATTTTATTTTTTTTAACATCAGCCAGCATCAGTTCACCGAAAATTTTTTACGGGCTAGCGAAGCGAAAAATAAATTTGGGCCCTATACTTTTTGGATATGCCTAAGATCATTTCGGGTCCCGTGCTCATTCCCCGGGCCCTGGAGAATAGCATCCTCTCCCTTCTTGGTCAGGCCCTGGTTAAAGATGACACCGGCAAATGCACGTTCCAGGTTTTTGATGCGGATAAGAATGAGCTGCACCTGGTGGCTTACGAGGGCTTTACCGAAGAGTTCATCTCGCATTTCAAAGTGGTGAGGCCTTTTGACGGTTCTTGCTGCGGCAGGGCTATAGGCGTGGGAAATACCGTTACCGTGAACGATGTGAGGATGGATGCGGCCTTTGCGCCCCATTTGCATATCGTGGAGGCGGCTGGCTACCGGGCGGTGAAATCCGTGCCCATACTCGGTCACAGCGGTAAAAGGCTGGGTGTTATCTCTACGCACTTCATCCGGCCCAAATCAAGCTGGAACCTGGATTCGCTTGCCGGTGTGACCAGGGAGCTGGCGCTGATATTGCCTAAGCTAAGCATCGGGCACCAGGTGAGTTCATTATAACCCTTTGCCTTCAGGGTTTTTTTCAACAAGTTTTCAAAACGCTTGACTTCGGGTCATCTATTTATATACTTTAGCCCCGCTTTCCTGGCCTGTAGAAAACCCTAATTCACGGTAAACCACACAGCAGGCCATTCCTAGATATTGAATAAGTTGCGCATTGTGAGCGCAAATTCGTTTTTACTATAGGTCTTCGCGGTTGGAGTTTTGCATTTGAATTAATACGTATATGAAGAGAACGTTAATAAGCGGCATTTTCATAATTATCATAAATGCGTTTGGCTTGGGCCAAACCGCAAGTGAATACACCATATTTGATAGCTGCCAGGAGAACATTTTCTCTTTATATAAAGAGAATTATATTACTTCCGGTACCGACCTCAGCTCAGAGGCATTTAAAGATTACAGTTCCGATGTTAAATTCCATATCAGTGTAAAGTGTCGCTTTCACAATGATCCAATTAAAATATTTAATAAGGCCAGTTTTATTTACCTTACGTATACACAGAAATCTTTTTGGGATATCTTCCGGGATTCCGGACCTTTTAAGGATAATAATTATAATCCGGGGCTGTGTATACGGGGAAATGACTCTGAAAAGAAATTCTCATGGACATGGCTTGGTATCGAACATGAATCTAATGGTCTTGATGGTCCGCCTTCTAGAAGCTGGAATAAGATGTATTCAGATGTTCCCTTGAGAATTAGAAGGTTAAATTCTTTTCTTTTCCTTAAGCTTTGGTTTCCGTTTGGAATCGGTTCGTCCAATAATGATATGCTTGATTATATTGGCTTTGGAGAGCTCGCGCTTAAATATCCAGCTACTTCTGAAAGTAACTTTCATATTAGTATCAAGGGAAGAAAAGGCTTATCGGGGACAAAAGGCAATTTAATAATGGATACAATGTTCAAAATAAGAGCTGATAAAGGCTGGAATGTCGGGCTTTACTTTCAGTGGTATATAGGGTATGGTGAAAATCTTTTGGAATATGACCAGAATACCAACCGTCTAAGAGCAGGTGTAATCTTTACCCCGAACAACTTTACAACAAAATGAACGATATCATAATAACCCGTATTAGTTAGACAAACATACCATATGAAAAAAAACACGCTCATTCTAACATTTTTATATCTTCTCGTCAGTTTTACAAGTTGCACGTCACCAGAAATCCAAGAGGCCCAGGAATCTGCAATCCCAGTGTCTTATTTTGAAGAGACGTCTACCTCTGTTGATACATCCATGTTCTGGGCCTTTACGGAAAAAGACAATTCAAATTATATTCTTTTCAGAATGCCGGTATCACGGGTCGATCTACCATTTATTTGGGTGGGAGGTGTGCCAGTTTCAGGATGTTTCACTACGAAGGAGAAGGCCGATACAAGTGACGCTCCGCTAAGCCTGACCACTAGCGAAGAGTCCATGCGTCAGATTACGGCATCTTTAACAGCTAATTTGAAACATGAGCTTGTTAAAGCGGGCCTCAGAGCGAGCCTTGCAGACTCGGTCACAAACAATATTAGTTTAGAAGCAAAAAAAATATCGTTTATTAAAATTCGCCCGGAAAAAATAGAGTTCAATTTTGCACAAACTAACTGTCAAGGCTTAATACGGGATTTAATGGAAAATAATGAAATTGTTCTGGGGGTATTACGTGCAGATTCATTCGTAATGGGCCAAAAGCATAGTTTAACGCAAAAGCAAAGAGCTGAACTTGAAGGTGTTATTAAAAACGCTAATAATGATTTAAGGGCAACGTTCAGTAGGATTAGCATAGAGAATTCCTCATTTAAAATCGTGGGTCAAAATCTTTTTTTCGCTTACTATGCAGCCGGTATCGGGCGGAAAAGCGACACTAAGGGATATCAGGTTAAACGTCTTAAGACGGGCAGCGTAGCAACATATACAGGTAAGTTCAGGGCTAATGGAAATGAGTATGCTTTTACCGTGAAAAGAAAGGATAAAGATTCACTGGTCATTTTTTTCGCCAACTCCTCCAATGCAATGGAAAATACAGGAGACGTTTCTGTGGATGGCAATGGCAGGCTGATGTATGGAATATGCGGCCCAAACATGCTGGTCAATTTCAAGGCAGTAAGGGATGGCGATAAGGATGGAAACTATAAACTCACAATTACAGCCGAAACAATTACGATAAAACCTTAAGCATAAGTAAGTGGCGCTTCCCCCGTTTAGGGTTTTGCTCGGACTTCAGCAGGATTACCGAAGAATCAGCGAAATTTTTTCTAACGCTGCGAAAATGATATTTTTATAAAATGAAAATTGTCGCGGAAGCTAAGGACCTGGCGGAAGCCGGCTTTCTTGTTTCTATCCTGGCGAGTGAGAGGATAGAGGCTGAAATACTGGATGAACATGCTTTTTCGATGGGATTGCCGGTAAGGGTGGCTGTTGTCCGGGATGAAGATTTCGATCGTGCAATGGCGATTATTCATGTGGCCAAAGCCAAGCCCATAAGATCTAAAACCGGACGATCGCGCAACCCCCGGAACTTCTTAATCTATTTCCTTCTTTTTATTGCGGGGTTTGCCGCTTGTTACCTCTATATCGCCCTGAGCGGAAATTACATACCATTGCCTGCTACCGAAATGAATACGGATAATAATTTTGATGGTCAGGTGGATGCATGGTTCGAATACGACAGCGAGGGATTACTGAAAAAGGGCGAATACGATCAAGATTATGATGGCAAGACAGACATGATAAGCCACTTCAAGGGTGGTTATTTGACCTTGCGGCAATTTGATTCAAATTTCGATGGTCAGTTCGATACAAAGGAATATTACAATAAAGAATACCTGCGAAAAGCGGTTTATGACGTGAACCATGATGGAAATGATGATGAAGTAAGAGAGTATTTCGACACATTGACAAGTCCATATACTTTCAATGAGGAAAGCGATTGTGATTTTGATGGGATTTACGAAACGTATTCTTTTTACAAGGACAATTACCTGCAGCGCCAGCAGACATCTTTCCGAAACGATTCCATTCTGGACCGGCTGGTGCTTTTTGAGAAAAACCGAAAGAAAACGGTCATTTACGACAGGGATCGTGATGGTGTGTGGGATGACACGATCAACTATGATGTATTTGAAAAGGAAATTAAACGATAGTGACCAACTTCGGGCTTACGCTGCTGAGCAACGATGTCAGGCAGAACTACGGGCAGTTGTACTACCCGGATTACCTGGCCAAGAACGATGCGGCTTCCAATGCGCTGTTCGACCCGGATTTCAATAAGCTGTATAACGGGATTGGCATTTATACGGTTTCCGTACGGTATTCGGGGGCGGAAAATAAATTGAACCGCGGAAGCGGGAAAGGAGTATTCTTCCGCATGGTTTATTATTCCAACCCCATTCTTAAGAACAAGGAAGTTAATTATAACAACGGCTATGCCCAGATACAGTTCGGCATCAGCAAATCGCTCGAAGATCTCTGGAAGTTCATTAATCCTTTTTAAGCCGGCCCCGTAAGCGGATAATCCACCGCCCCTGTTTTTTGCTAAGTTTGCCTGAAACAGCCGGTGTACATGGGCAGGGCAGAAAAATATTCAGCGACTATCTTGTCAGCAGTACTGCTGTGCGGACCTGTTCTGCCCGCGCAGAATATCTACCCGGAAATCTCGCAAAGAAAAAACCAGCCGAATGACCCGACATGAACTATTCTTGTCCTGCCTGCTTTCCTTTTTCTCCTGCTTTCTTTTAGCTCAGAATAAAAAAGCCGACAGCCTCCGTAACGCCATCCCGTCCGCCAGCCATGATACCAGCAAGGTGATCCTGCTTAACCTGCTGACCACCGAGCTGTGGCAGATGGGCGATTTCAAGGAGGCAGCCAAGGTGGCCGAGCAGGCCCTTGCCCTTGCGCTCAAGAACGATTTTCATTACGGGGCCGCGTACGCATATAACGGCATAGGCATCATAAAAATGTACAGCGGCAATTACGATGAGGCCTTGATCGGTTTTGAGAACGCGGTGAAGCACTATAACCTTCAGGGCAACCCGCGGGGCATATCCTCCACGTACACCAACATGGGCATCGTATACAAGAACCAGGGAAATTACCCCGAGGCGCTGAAAAGGTACAGCCAGGCGCTGAGCATGTGCAGGCAGGCCGGTGATAAGGACGGGATGGCCTATGCGTACGGCAACATAGGCAATATCCGCAACCTGCAGGGGGATTATGCCGGGAGCATGGAAAATTATTTTTCCGCCCTTAAGATATGGGAAGCATCGGGCTTTAAGCTGGGTGTAGCCAAGTGTTACAGCAACATCGCGCAATGCTACCGGCAGATGAATAACTCGGCCAAGGCTCTCGAATTCCTGGATCATTCGATGAAGATACGCAGGGAGATCAACGACCAGGACGGCATAGCGGGCATCTATGGCGATATCGGCCAGTTATATTCCTCGCAGGGCAATTACGCAGAGGCGCTGACAATGTTCGCGCAGCAGTTGGAGATCGTAGAGCAGGCGGGCAACAAAAAGCAGGTGGCTGTCGCGTTCATCAATATCGGTAAGGTACACGCCCGCCAGCAGGATTGGAAGAAGGCGACAGAATATTTCAGTGACGCGCTGGGCATTCATGAGGAGATAGACAACCCCGAAGGGGTGGCAGCCGCCTGCATCCAGCTTGGATACAGCAGCACCGCGCTGAAGAAGTACGTTGAAGCCAAAAAATACCTGTATCGCGCCTTGTCCATCACGCGGTCGACCAACACCCTTGCGCACATAGAAGACTGCTACCGGGCGCTGGTAGAGGCCGACAGCGCGAGTGGCGATTTCAGAAGCGCCTTTGAACACCATAAGCTGCTGATCCTGTACCGTGACAGCATCAGCAACCTGGAGAACGCCCGCAAGGCCATGCAGGCGCAGATGCAATACGATTTCGACAAGAAAGAGGATGTGTACAAAGGCGAGCAGGAAAAAAAGGAACAGGAGCTCAGGCAGCAGAAGCTGGTCACCTATTCGAGCTTCGCGGTGGGATCGCTGGTGCTTTTGCTTCTCCTGGTGGCTTACCGGGGCTACAGGCAAAAGCAAAGGGTTAACGCGGAATTGCAGCAGAAGAACAATATCATTGAAGAAAAGCAAAAGGAGATCATTGACAGCATTCAATACGCCAAGCGCATACAGCAGAGCCTGTTGCCAACTGAAAAATACATTGAAAGGAAACTGAGGGAGGCGCGTAAATGAAACGCAGGGGCTGGCGGGCAGAGTCTTGTTTTAATATGTAAATTCGTAACCTCGCACGCGAATCAAAAGAACAAATGATCAGAAAGTTAATTTTCGGAGCCTGTATCCTGCTGCTGTACGCCTGTCCTACCCAAAAGCGGGTTACGGGCACGACCCCTGGCCATGCCGACAAACCCGAGACCACCCGGGTGGTTCTCAATACGCCTCCCGAACCGGAGGTTTACCAGGCTACCGTAACGCGCACCAACGACCTGCTTCATACCAGGCTGGAGGTAAGCTTCGATTGGCAGAAACAATGGCTTTACGGGAAGGCCACGCTTACGCTGAAACCTTATTTCTATCCTACCGATAAGCTAACGCTCGATGCCAAGGGGATGGAGATAAAATCGGTTGCCCTGTGCGGCCAGGCCCTGGCCAGTCCCCTCCAGTACGAGTACAATAAAAAGCAGATTTTCATCCAGCTTCCGCGCGTTTTCAAGCAAAATGAGCAATACCAGATATGCATAGATTATATCGCCAAGCCCAACGAGCTGCCGAAGGGCGGCAGCGATGCCATTAAAGGCGATAAGGGACTCTACTTCATCAACCCGCTGGGCGAGGAAAAGAACAAACCGATGCAGATCTGGACGCAGGGCGAAACGGAAAGCAATTCAGCCTGGTTTCCCACCATCGATAAGCCCAACGAGCGGATGACGCAGGAGATCTACATCACCGTGGATAAGAAATATGTCACCTTGAGCAATGGGCTTTTCCAGTATTCGCTGGAGAACCCGGATGGTACGCGAACGGATTACTGGAAACAGGAGCTTCCGGCAGCGCCCTACCTTACCATGATGGCCATTGGCGAATATGCTGTTGTAAAGGACAAATGGAAATACGAGGGCCGCGAGATCGAGGTGAACTACTACGTGGAAAAGGAGTATGAAAAGCATGCCAGGGCCATTTTCGGCAATACGCCCGAAATGCTCACGTTTTACTCCGATATGCTGGGCGTGCCCTATCCCTGGGAGAAATATTCGCAGGTGGTGGTGCGCGATTTTGTTTCGGGCGCCATGGAGAACACTACGGCCGTGATACACGGGGAGTTTTTGCAGCGTACCGACCGCGAGCTGCTCGACCGCGATAACGAAGACGTGATCGCGCACGAGCTGTTCCATCACTGGTTTGGCGACCTGGTAACCTGCGAGAGCTGGGCCAACCTGCCCCTGAACGAATCCTTTGCCACCTATGGCGAATACCTGTGGCAGGAATACAAATACGCCAGGGATGAGGCCGACTATTTCCATTACCAGAGTATGCAGGGCTATCTCTACGCGGCCGAGAAAAGCCCGAAGAACCTGATCCGTTTCGACTACGAGAACCGGGAGGATATGTTCGACAGCCACTCGTATAATAAAGGGGGGCAGATCCTGCACATGCTCCGCAAGTACGTTGGCGATGAAGCGTTTTATGCCGCCCTCAAACTCTACCTCGAAACCAAGAAATTCCAGGCGGCCGAGGTGCACGACCTGCGCCTGGCTTTCGAGCAGGTTACGGGCGAGGACCTCAACTGGTTCTTCGATCAATGGTTCCTCGACAAAGGCCATCCCGACCTGGAGATCACGCATAATTATAACGACAGCCTGAAAAAATATACCGTCACGCTCGAGCAGAAGCAGAATTTTGAAAAGTTCCCGCTCTTCAGGCTGCACATGGCCATCGACCTATACGCGGGCGGCAAAGTGGAGCGGCATAACATCGTCATGACCAAGGCAAAGGAGAGCTTTGTTTTTGATGTGGCCTCCAGGCCGGACCTGGTGAACGTAGACGCTGAAAAGCAGTTGCTGTGCACAAAGAAGGAAGATAAAACCCTTAAAGAGCTGGTGTTCCAGTATAAGAACTGCCCGCTGTGGCTCGACCGCTACGAAGCGCTGGTGGAGCTGAAGAAAAAACCCAATGACGCAGAGGCCATAGGCGCCATGATCAGCGCGCTGGATGACAAGCACTGGTCGCTGCGCTCAGACGCTGTCATGGGGCTGAAGAATATGATATCGGACGGGAACCGCTCGCTTGTAAAGGATAAGCTTATCCAGATGGTAAAGAGCGACAAGAAAGCGCAGGTGCGCGCTGACGCCCTCTTTGGCCTGTCGACCTTTATTAAGGATGCCGACCTTAAAGATGTATATAAAGCAGCGCTGAACGACAGGTCGTACAACGTGCTGGGCGATGCGCTCTGGGCCCTGGCCACCATCGATGCCAAAGAGGCTGTGGGGATGGCCAAGCAGTTCGAGAATGAGAAGAACAAAACGCTTACCCTGAGCGTGGCGCGTGTATATGCCGGGCACGGCTCGGACGAAAACCTGGATTTTTTCATGAAGGCCGCTTCCCGCTTCAGCGACTGGTCGGCCATCACTTTTTGCGGCTACCTGACCAACTACCTGATGCGCTGCAGCGATGAGACCATCAACAAAGGCGTAACGATACTGGAGGGTTTTTCGAAGGGTAATTACAATAAATGGATACGATACTATGGCCAGAAAGGCGTGAACGACCTCATTAAGATGTACCAGGAGCGCGAGGACAGCACGAAGAAAAAGATAGACGAGCTGAAGGCTGCGAACCCCAATGCGCCCGGCCTGCAGAAGCTGCAGGATGACCTGGTGAAGATACAGGCGCAGAAGGATAAGCTGACCCTGATCTATAACGAACTGATCAAGCAATCGGAAAAATAAACCATCATTCCTGCTCCGTCCGCTCTTCGTATCCCTTATCCGCTTTGAGGTGCGGTTCAAACGAGGCGGCTACCGCCAGCTCATCGCAGCGGTTATTCTCCCGGTTCTCGGCATGGCCTTTCACCCATACGAACTTTACATGGTGTTTTCTGAAGATCCTTAAAAAGCGCTGCCAGAGGTCGGCATTCGCTTTTTTGGCAAAATTCTTTTTCTCCCAGCCCAGCAGCCAGCCTTTTTCCACTGAGTCCACCACGTATTTGCTGTCAGAATAAATGGTCACCCGGCTGCCCGGTTTTTTGAGGGCCTCCAGGGCCACGATCACGCTCAGCAGCTCCATGCGGTTATTGGTGGTCAGGCGGAAGCCTTCCGATATCTCCTTCCGGTGATTGCCGGATAGCATCACCACGCCATACCCGCCCGGCCCCGGATTGCCGCGCGCGGCACCGTCAGTGAATATCGTGATAGGGGAAGACATTTTTTAACGGTAGGCAGTGGGCAATAGACAGTAGACAAAAAGTTAATATGACCCATTGTCCATTGCCTGCTGTCTATTGCCTATTGTCTATTTATTTTTAAATATTCAGGTTACTTCTAAACAACTTCACGGCTATAGCCAGCAGGATCACGCCAAACACCTTCCTGAGGATATTGATCCCTCCCGGCCCAAGCAGTTTTTCCACCCACTTCATATTCTTGAGCACAAGATATACGAAAACCAGGTTGATGAGTATGGCCACGATTATATTCTCTACGTTTTTAAATTCTGCGCGCAGCGAGAGCAGCGTGGTAAGCGTGCCCGTGCCAGCAATCAGGGGAAAGGCGATCGGCACGATAGAAGCGGTGGCGGCCGAATCGTCCTTGTAAAAACGCACGCCCAGTATCATTTCGAGCGCCAGGAAGAAGAGGATGAGCGACCCGGCTATGGCGAAATCAGAAACGGTGATGCCGATCAGGCTAAGAATGCTCTCGCCCAGGAAAAGAAAAACGATCATGATCAGGCCGGAGACCAGGGTGGCCTTTTCGCTTTCTACCCTGCCCGTGCGGGTTTTCAGATCGATCAGGATAGGCAGCGAGCCGATCACATCGATCACCGCGAACAGGATCATGGAAATAGTAGCGATCTCCCTGAAATCAAAATTCATGGCTTACGAATAAAAACAGCGGAGCAAATGTAGAAAGAAAAGAGTTGTCAGGGCGCGATCACAACCGTCATGTTCATGGGAGCCAGCTCGTAGAACTCTTCCAGGTCTTTTTTGTGCAGGCTCACACAACCCCAGGTCAGCGCCCGTGAGCCGTCATCTGTCCAGTCGGGGTCTATCCAGCCGTGTATGCCTATGCCGCCTCCCAGCTTGCTGCCCTTGGGCGGGACCAGGTTCTGCTTTACAGCCGATACGATGGCATCATGCTGCGCCTTGGTGATCAGCTTCTGTTCCAGGCCGCGCTTTGCATCGAATGCATTAGGGTAATTCAGGCGCAACCACCGCGTTCCCAGGTAGGCCTTTACCCAGTCGCCAGCAAAAGGGCCTTCCGACTTCTCGCACACCCGGTATTCTCCTTCCGGCACTTTCAGGTCGCCCTGTATCTGCTTTGCCCCTACGGGCTCCTGCCCCAGGGCCACCTCATAGGTCTTTTTGAGCTTGCCCTTTTCATAATAGTAGCACTTGAACTCTTTTTTGACCACCAGCGCGAACTTGTCCAGCTTTGCGGGAACAGTGAGCTGGCGGTGGGCTTTGATAAACTCGCTGCAATCATAATAATGCTGCATGACCCATTCCACCGATTGGTTATGCGATGAGGGCCAGTAATCCACATCCAGGTCTTTCGCATTCTCCTTTCTTATTTCGAAATGCAGGTGAGCGGGATACTCCTTATGGTTGCCCTGCCCTATGGAGCCTATCTTCTGCCTGCGCTTTACCACCTGGCCTTTTTTAACATGCATTTCTTTCAGGTGAGCGTACTGCGAGTAAACCGTACAGGGCCTGCCGTTCTCTATGAAGCGGTGTTCGATCAGGATCACATTGCCCCAGGGTGAAGGGCACTCGGCCGCATGAAGCACAAGCCCCGAGGCGGTGGCGTAGACCGTCTGTCCCAGGTCGGTGTTGCCCCCTCCTGAGCCATTCCAGTCCTCACCGGTGTGGATACCCAGGAAATACTCTTCCCCGGTCTTGGTGGCTTTGAACCAGCCGGTATAGGTCTTTCCGTTTTGCAGAGAAGTATAGCTGCCCTTTGCGTCCTTATCGCCAACGGGGTAATCAAAGCCATCGCAGAGCAGCGTGTCGAAAAGCTTGTCGCGGAGGCTGATCGTTTCGGGAATATCGTTCAGCGCAGCGTTCCTGGCCCGGTCAGCCCTCACCCCACCCTTCCCGAAAAAGGAAAAGAAGCTTACGGCCACGATAAGGAGCATGAGAAGCAAAACGGATCTTCGCATAGGAAACCGGTTCCTGGTTTAGGTAAGCCTGATGTTTAACGGAGAGAAACGGGAAATGTTATGTCGCCAGCAGCTTTTCTATCACTTTCGGAAAGTGTTCGTACTCCAATTGGTGTACCTTTTGCGCCAGCGTTTCAGGGGTATCGCCTGCTTCCACCGGGCACCTGGCCTGGAAAATGACCTGGCCCTCATCGTACTTTTCATTCACGTAGTGTATGGTTATGCCGCTTTCTTTCTCCTTGTTGGCGATCACGGCCTCGTGCACCTTCATGCCGTACATTCCCTTGCCCCCGTATTTAGGCAGCAGGGCGGGGTGTATGTTGATGATGCGATTCGGGAAAGCCGCCACCAGGTGGGGCGGTACGAGCAGCAGGAAACCGGCCAGTACCACCAGGTCGATCTTTTGGCGCAGCAGGAACCCGGATAACCGCTTATCCTCGAAATGGTTGCGGCCCGTAAGCAGCATAACCGGCACATCGGCCAGCATGGCCTTTTCGATCACCCCCGCCTTGCTTTTATTGCTGATGACCAGGGCCACGCGCGCCTTGTCGCTGTTTTTGAAATAATTAATGATATTCAGGGCATTGGTACCCGAACCCGAGGCCAGAATGGCGATGTGTTTCACGTGTACAAAAGTAGTTTTTTCCTTTTCTTAAGGCACAGGCCCTAAAAGCCGGCCTTTTTTCTGTAAAATACAGGCGCCTAAAAACGCCCATAAAGTCCTGTTTATCAGTGGGGATATATTTTTTTTGCTAATTATACCGATAACTATATCTTTGCACCCACATTAACCTAAAAATTTTATAAAATGTCAGACATCGCAACAAGAGTAAAGGCAATTATCGTTGATAAACTGGGTGTTGAGGAAAAGGAAGTGACCCCAACCGCAAGCTTCACGAACGACCTGGGTGCCGACTCGCTCGACACTGTTGAATTGATCATGGAGTTTGAGAAGGAGTTCAACATTGCCATTCCCGATGACCAGGCTGAGAAGATCCAGACTGTTGGCGAGGCCATCAGCTACATCGAGGCTAACGCAAAGTAAATTTCTCCCATTAACTATATTTTAAGATGCAGTTAAGACGCGTAGTCATTACAGGTCTTGGCGCTATTACACCCGTAGGCAACACGGTAAACGATTACTGGAACAGCCTGTTGAACGGGGTAAGCGGTGCCGCGCCCATCACGCGCTTTGACGCATCCAAGTTCAAGACCCGCTTTGCCTGCGAGGTAAAGGGGTTCAAGATCGAAGATTATTTCGATAAGAAGGAAGGGCGAAAGCTCGATGCCTTTTGCCACTATGGCATTGCCTCGGCCGTGCAGGCTGTTGCCGATGCCGGTATCGATACGCAGAACCATAACCCCGACCGCATAGGCGTGATCTGGGGTTCGGGCATTGGCGGGCTGGATACCTTTCAGAGCGAAACCTTTGGTTTCGCCAAAGGTGACGGCACCCCCCGCTTTAATCCCTTCTTTATCCCGAAGATGATAGCCGATATCTGCTCGGGTCATATTTCCATACGCTTCAATTTCCGCGGGCCCAACTTCACCACCTGTTCGGCCTGCGCCTCGTCAACCAATGCCCTGATCGATGCGTTCAATTACATACGCCTCGGCAAGGCCGACATCATTGTTACCGGTGGCTCGGAGGCTGCGGTCAACGAGTCGGGCGTAGGCGGCTTCAACGCCATGCAGGCCCTCTCGACCCGCAACGATTCGCCCGAAACGGCATCGCGTCCCTTCGACAAGGACCGTGACGGCTTTGTACTGGGCGAGGGTGGCGGCTGCCTGATACTGGAAGAGCTGGAGCATGCGCTCAGGCGCGGGGCAAATATCTACTGCGAAGTAGCCGGGGGTGGAATGAGCGCTGACGCGCATCACATGACCGCCCCGCACCCGGATGGGCTGGGAGCGATCAACGTGATGAAAGCGGCATTGCAGGATGGCGGGATGAATATGGATGAGATCGATTACATCAACGTGCACGGCACCTCCACGCCCCTGGGCGATATCGCGGAATCAAAGGCCATCAGGAGCGTGTTCGGTGAGCACGCCTATAAGCTTAACATCAGCTCCACCAAATCCATGACCGGCCACCTCCTGGGCGCTGCCGGGGCCGTAGAGGCCATTGCCTCCGTTATGGCGGTAAAGCACGACATCGTGCCTCCCACCATCAATCACTTTACCGATGACCCCGAGTTCGACCCGAAGCTGAACTTCACATTCAACAAGGCGCAGAAACGCACCGTGCGGGCTGCGCTGAGCAATACCTTCGGCTTTGGCGGGCACAATGCCTCTGTTATTGTTAAGAAATACAATTCCTGATTGGCCTCCCCGTTCAAATTCATTTCAGTTAATTTCTCGGCCGACAAAAAACTCTACTTATCCCTGAAGAACATACTGGGGTTCTACCCCGGCAATATCTCGTTATACAAGCAGGCTTTCCGCCACAGCTCCGTGGCCAGCGAGATCAAACGGGGCGTAAAGGACAGTAACGAGCGGCTGGAATTCCTGGGAGATGCCATCCTGGGCGCGGTGATAGCCGAGCACCTGTTCAGGATGTTCCCCTATAAGGATGAAGGTTTTCTGACCAAGATGCGCTCACGTATCGTCAGCCGCTCCTCGCTCAACCAACTGGCTTCGCGGCTGGGGATCGATAAATTCATCGAGGCGAGCTTGGAGAGCAGCTCCAAGAGCAGCGCCATGAAAGGCGATGCTTTTGAGGCCATGCTGGGCGCCATTTACCTCGATAAAGGATACGACACGACCAGGCGCTTTATCCTGGAGCGGATCGTGCGCAACCATATCGACATGCACGAGGTGGAGAACAAGGAGACCGATTTCAAGAGCAAGCTCATCGAATGGGCCCAGAAAGAGAAAAAAGAGGTGCGTTTTATCCTGGTGGAAGAGATAGGCGATGGGCAGGAGAAACAATTCGTGATGGAAGTGAACGTACAGGGCGAGCCCCTGGGCCGCGCCCAGCATTTTTCCAAAAAACGCGCGGAGCAGATCGCTGCGGAACAGGCCTGCTCCTTTATCGATTTCGACAGTTGACGGTTTGAAATTTAATGGCAGGTATTACGAAGCATTCCCTAATTTTAACACGTGGGGAAAATCAGGCTTGAAATAGAGTACGATTACGACTTTATCCTTTTCGGCATTTGCAGCCACGATAAGGATTACCGGCTCTGCTGGGCGATCAACCAGAAGCTGGGCATGGATTTTTCCAGGTCAGAACCGATCGTGATAGCGGATAAAAAAAAGAACAAGCGCACCGAGTTTCCCGTGTATCATTTTGCGGAAGAGGAGATTTTTACTGACTTTTACATCATTGCGAACAAATCGGCCGGAACGGTGCTGGTGCCGGAGCAGAAGCAGGCCGATTATTTCCTCATGGTAAAGGGAAACCTTACCGATGAGGAAAAGGAGGGAACGCTCAAAAGGATCAGGGAAACGCAGAATGTGCTTACGGCTTTTGAGATAGACCCGGCAAGCCTGCGCTCCCGGCAGTATTTTCAGTTCTGATATGATCAAATACAATAAAACGAAGATAGTCGCCACCATGGGCCCGGCCTCCGCCAGGGCGGATGTGCTGGAACGGATGATCCAGGAGGGCGTGGACATTTGCCGTATCAATTTCTCGCATGGCAGCTACGAGGACGTAAAGAAGATCGTGGATATGATACGCGCGATCAACAAAAAGCTGAACACGCACGTAGGCATACTGGCCGACCTGCAGGGCCCCAAAATGCGCATAGGCGAGGTGGAGAACAACTCCATCGAGCTGGTGGACGGCAAAGAGATAACCATCACCACCAGAAAGCTGGTCGGCACAGCGCAGAAGATCTATCTTACCTACCCGAAGTTTCCCACGGACGTGCAGGTGGGCGACCACATCCTGATCGATGACGGCAAGATACTGCTCGAAGCGCTTTCTACCAATGGGAAGGACGAGGTAAAGGCAAAGATCATCCACGGGGGCCTGCTTTCGTCAAAGAAAGGCTTCAACCTGCCCGACACGAAGATATCATTGCCCTGCCTGACCGAAAAGGACCTTAAGGACCTGGACTTCGCCCTGGAACAGGACATCGAATGGATAGGCCTTTCGTTCGTCAGGAAAGTGACGGATATCGTGGACCTGAAGGAGATCATCAAGAAAAAGAAAAAGCACGCGCGGGTCATTGCCAAGATTGAAAAGCCCGAGGCGATCAAGGAGATCGACAACATCATCGATATGGCCGATGGCATTATGGTAGCCCGTGGCGACCTGGGCGTGGAGCTGCCCATGGAGCAGGTGCCCATGATCCAGAAAATGCTGGTGAAGAAATGCATACAGGCTTCCAAGCCGGTGATCATCGCCACGCAGATGATGGAAAGCATGATCGAGGATTTTTCGCCCACCCGCGCGGAGGTGAACGATGTGGCCAATGCCGTGATGGACGGTGCCGATGCCGTGATGCTGAGCGGTGAAACATCGGTGGGCAAATATCCGGTACGGGTGATCGAAAGCATGCAGAAGATCATCGCGGAGGTGGAAAAGCAGGAAGTGATCTACCACCGCGAGCATCCGCCCGTGTTAAAGACGCAGACCTTTATCTCGGATTCGATCTGCTACAATGCCTGCATCATGGCCGAGCAGGCGGGCGTGTCGGCCATCATTTCCATGACCAACAGCGGCTATACCGCCTTCAAGCTGTCGAGCCACCGGCCCAAGGCCAATATCTTCATCTTTACCGACAACCGCTCCCTGCTCACCTCCCTCAACCTGCTCTGGGGCGTACGCGGCTTCTACTACAATAAGTACGAAAGCACCGACCAGACCATTGCCGACCTGAGCGAGCGCCTGAAAAACGAAGGGCTGGTGAAGGAAGACGACCTGGTGATCAATATCGCCAGCATGCCGATGAAGGAGCGGGGCCGGACCAACATGTTAAAACTTTCACAGATCAGCTAACCTATCCACACCTATGAGCATTAACGTACCCTTACTCAAGACCATTTGCGAAACGGCCGGGGCGCCCGGGCATGAGCAGCGCGTTCGCGAGCTGGTGATCAAAGAAGTAAAACCGCTGGTAGACGATATTTCTATCGACAACATGGGCAATGTCACTGCCTTTAAGAAGGGCAGGAAGAGCCTGCCTGCCGGACAGAAAAGCAAAAAGGTGATGGTGGCTGCGCACATGGATGAGATATCCTTCATCGTATCGCATATCGATGAACGCGGCTTCCTGCGTTTTCATCCGCTGGGCGGCTTCGATCCCAAAACGCTTACGGCCCAGCGCGTGATCGTACACGGGAAAAAAGACCTGATCGGGGTGATGGGCTGCAAGCCTATCCACATCATGACGCCCGAAGAGCGCATGAAGGTAGTGCCGCTTACGGATTATTACATCGACCTGGGCATGCCCAGAAAGGAGGTGTATAAGTACGTGAAGGTGGGCGATGTGGTCACCCGCGAGCGCGGGCTTATCGAGATGGGCAATTGCGTGAACTGCAAATCGCTCGACAACCGCCTTTCGGTGTTCATCCTGATCGAGACACTTCGGGAGCTTAAGCACTCGCCTTATGATGTATACGGGGTCTTTACCGTTCAGGAAGAAGTGGGCATACGGGGGGCTAACGTGTCTGCCCTTCGCATACAACCCGATTTCGGGTTCGGGCTGGACGTAACGCTGGCCGTAGACGTGCCGGGCTCGAAGGAACACGAAAAGATCACGGAGCTGGGAAAGGGAACCGCCATCAAGGTCATGGACTCATCGGTGATCTGCGACTACCGCATGGTAAAGTATATGGTGCAAACGGCAGAGAAGAACAAGATACCTTACCAGATGGAATTGCTGCCCGCGGGCGGCACGGATACGGCCGGCCTGCAGCGCATGACCCCGGGCGGCAGCATATCAGGCTGCATTTCCATACCCACGCGCCATATCCACCAGGTGATCGAAATGGCCGATAAGAGCGACATCCGCAGGAGCATAGACCTGCTTAAAAAATGCATAGAGGGGCTGGATAAGTACGACTGGAGCTTTAAATAGACCGAAAGGCATGATCAAAAAGAATTAGTATATTTGATAGTTCAATAACCCCTTTTAACATGAAAAAACTTTTACTCTTCCTGGCAGTCAGCGGCACTATAGCGGCACATGCCCAGGTTTTCTGGACCGAGGATTTCGGCACCGGCTGCAACCGCGGGCAACTGGCCTCGGCCTATACCGGCACCAATGGCGCATGGACCATTACGGCCACCGGCACCAACGATACCTATTACAACCCCTGGTTCGTGAGCGCAACTGCAGCGGGCACTACCGTGAATAACTGCGCGGATAACTGCCTCTTCTCAAGCACGACCAACCAGTCGCTGCATATCGGCAACCCCAGCTTTACCGCTTTTTCAACCTATGTGGGGGCGGATACCGGTTCTACTTACCTCACCGGGGTCTTTTGCGGTATCGGCATCTGCTCGCAGACCAACAACCGGGCGGAATCGCCTACCATCAATTGCACCAACAGGGCCGGCATTACGGTTACTTTCCTGTACTACGAGAACGGGGAGAATACCAATGACGATGCCACCTTCTGGTATTATAACGGCAGCACCTGGGCGCAGATCGATGCCATTGCCAAGACCACTACCACCTGCCCCGTTCCCTCCGGCACCTGGACGCAACTGACCGTCAACCTGCCTTCTTCCGCCAATAATAATCCTAACGTAAAGATCGGCTTTAACTGGACCAACAACGGCTCGGGTGGCGCTGATCCCTCTTTCGCGGTAGATGACATTACGCTGAACTCCACCGCGACTTACGTTCCGCCCGTGCAACCTTATTCTACCGATATACAGGTATACGCTGCCGGGCACAACATCATTGTTGACTCGCGCGATGCCTATAAGGTGCTTGCCGTTATCGATATACTGGGAAGGAGCGTGCCGTTCACCCTATCGGGCAATACCATTAATATGAAGGAGAACAAAGAAGGAGTTTACTTTGTACAGGTGGAGGTGAAGGGAATTAAGCTCACCAGGAAGGTGCTGATCCATTAACGGGACACGCATGGAAAAAGAAAAAGGGGCCTGTGCCCCTTTTTTGTTGCTTCATCCGGGGGGGTATCAGGCCGTCATTATATTTTCCTTGCCTTCCAGCATCTCCTTTACCGTTCTAACGATGGCCTTGTCGTCAAAACCGCATTCGGCATAAAGCTCGGGCTGCTCACCGTGCTCGATCACGCGGTCGGGAATGCCCAGCCTCTTTACCTGCGCTGAATAATTATGGTCGGCCATGAACTCCAGCACCGCGCTGCCCATGCCGCCCATGATGCATCCGTCTTCCACGGTAATGATCCTCGAGAACTTGGAGAACACTTCATGCAGAAGGGCTTCGTCTATCGGCTTTACAAAGCGCATATCGTAATGCGCTATGCTCAGGCCTTCTTTCGCCAGTTCCTGCACGGCTTTGTCCGCGTAATTGCCGATGTGGCCTATGCTCAGGATCACCATCTCGTGCCCTTCGGTCACCTTTCTTCCTTTGCCGATCTCTATTTTCTGGAAAGGCTTCCTCCAGTCGGCCATTACGCCCTGCCCGCGCGGGTAGCGTATGGAAAAAGGCCCCGTGGTCTCATCCAACTGGGCCGTATACATCAGGTTGCGTAATTCTTCTTCGTTCATCGGAGCGCTCACGATCATGTTGGGTATGCAGCGGAAATAGGCCAGGTCGTAGGCGCCATGATGCGTAGGCCCGTCCGATCCGGCAAGTCCTCCGCGATCGAGGCAGAAAACGACCTTCAGGTTCTGAATGGCCACATCGTGTATCACCTGGTCGTAAGCGCGCTGCATGAAAGAAGAATAGATGTTACAGAAAGGGATCAGTCCCTGGGTGGCCAGTCCGGCAGAGAAAGTGACCGCGTGCTGCTCGGCAATGCCCACGTCAAAGGCGCGGTCGGGCATGGCCTTCATCATGATGTTGAGCGATGATCCGGTGGGCATGGCGGGAGTAATACCCATGATCTTCGGGTTCTTTTCCGCCAGCTCCACGATGGTATGCCCGAACACATCCTGGTACCTGGGCGGCTGCGGCTCCTTGGGAACCACCTTGATGATCTCGCCTGTATCCTTATTGAACAGGCCGGGCGAGTGCCATACCGTCTGGTTGCCTTCTTCGGAGAACTTATAGCCTTTGCCTTTCTGCGTGAGGCAGTGCAGTATTTTGGGCCCGGGAATATCTTTCAAGTCTTCCAGCACTTTTTTCATGCGGATCACGTCATGCCCGTCAACGGGGCCAAAATAACGGAACTTGAGGCTCTCGAAAAGATTGCTCTGGCGCAGCAGCGTGGTTTTGATGCCGTTCTCGATCTTGGATGCGATCTCCTGCGCGTTAGGCCCGAACTTGGATATTTTGCCCAGCAGGTTCCAGATCTCGTCCTTGAACTTATTATAGGTATGCGAGGTGGTAATGTCGGTAAGGTATTCTTTGAGCGCGCCCACGTTGGGGTCAATGCTCATGCAATTATCGTTCAGCACCACCAGCAGGTTGGAATTGGCTATGCCCGCGTGGTTGAGCGCTTCAAAGGCCATGCCGGCCGTCATGGCCCCGTCACCGATCACGGCTATGATCTGCCTGTCTTTTTCTTTTTTGTATTTCGAAGCAAGGCTCATGCCCAGCGCGGCAGATATGGAGGTGGAAGAGTGCCCCACGCCCATGGTATCGTACTCGCTTTCGCTGCGCTTGGGAAAACCGCTGATGCCTTTGTAAATGCGGTTGGTATGAAAATTCTTTCTCCTGCCTGTAAGTATCTTATGTCCGTAGGCCTGGTGGCCTACGTCCCACACCAATTGATCGTAAGGGGTATTGAAAACATAATGAAGGGCAACGGTCATCTCCACCACGCCCAGGCTGGCGCCAAAATGCCCGCCTTTCTTGGAGACCACATCGATGATAAACTGGCGCAGCTCCCTGCAAACCTGCGGGAGCTGATCTTCCTTAAGCTTGCGCAGATCAGCGGGATACTCGATCTTTTCCAGGAGCTCTCCTGCCTTGAATTCCATCGGGGGCAAAGGTAGTTAATTTAAGGTTACCGGCTTCGTTTGCAGGGAGTAACGCGAATAGCTGCGTTAAAGTATACCGGTTAACATTCTTTAACAAAAAGTCTCAGATCCTGGATTTGGCGTTCTGGTACAGAAAAGGATTGGGTGCACCGAAACGAAGGCAGATCTCAAAGCCTCCGCGGCCGGTGGTAGCTGCGGTAAGCGATGAAATGTTGGTATCGTAGCTGATACCAAGCGTATACTTATCCATTTCGAGAAGGAAATAAGGGATGAGCGCATCGCGGTTACGGTAGAAGCAGCCGAGGGAGATCACCGTCCCCTTGACCACACCCGTGTATTTTGATTCTTCCTTAAGCTTGTATTTGATCATACTCCCGAATGTGACCTCTTTTTGCGGCCCCTGCATCATGTATAGCACCGAGGGCGCCAGGGAATAGTGAGAATTCCTGATGCCGAACAGCATATTGCTGTGGGCCGTGTATTTACGGTAGAGCTTTTCGGAAGTACCGAGGAAAGAAAGATCGGGCTGGGTCAGGTGAGCCAGTGAAAAGCCCAGGTTGAAGAGCTTCTGGTCGTTGGCGGTCAGGTAGCTGCTGCCTTCCCCGTAGCTCCACATCAATCCAAGGCCATAATCCGCAAACATGAAATTCTGGTTGGAAAAATTCTCGCCCGGGGAGATGTTCGGATCGTATACCCCGCCTGCATACTGGCTGTTCCACCGCAGACCACTCGGATCGATGCTGCGCTGTACCAGGCCGCCCATGATCCCGGCCGATAAGGTGTTCTTCTCGCTCAGCAAAGCATGATAAGCAATGCTGAAGTTGGCGTTATTGGTCTTCAGGTTGCCATCGCCAGCCTTATCCGAATAGAAATTGATCCCGAATGCAAGGCCTTTCACGAGCTTCTTCTTGTAGGTTTCGGTCATCTTTTCAAGCTTGATCCAGTTCTTCTGGTTCAGCTTCATTTCCAGGGTGACCTGCGAGGTCCGGTAGGCATTCAGCACTCTCCACTGGTCCTTATAGTTCAGGGTAACCTGCACGTCCTTATAAGTACTGGTGAGTGCCGGGTTCAGCGTGAGCGTTGAGAAATTATACTGCGAGAAATGCACGTCCTGCGCCCGGACCAGGCTGAGGGATACCAGCATAAACAGGAGAAAAAAGGAGATCGTTCTCATTTATTTTATCAATGTTATATTCCCTTTTTGCGAGTGTGGCTCGCCAGTGCTCAGCTCACAATCAAAATAATACACAAACACACCCGTGTTCACGGGCCTGCCTTTATATGTGCCGTCCCAGCAATTGGCCGTACTGCTGGATTCGAATACTTTTTCTCCCCATCGGTCATACACTTTCAGCACAAAGCTGCTGATGCAGGTATTGGCGGGAACACAATAAAGATTGTTGACGCCATCGCTGTTGGGCGAGAAGGCAGTAGGTAAAAGTGTGCTCAAGTCCAGGCTGCCACAGGGGATTTCGACCATGATGGTTACACAGGCTGTGTCCGAACAGCCGCCAGCATCGGTGACCACCGCACAGTAGGTGGTAGTTTGAGATGGTGTTGCTGTTGGGCTCGCGCAAGTGCTGCAGCTTAGTCCCGTTGAAGGATACCATGAATAACTTGTTCCGCCAGTTGCAGTCAGCTGTGAGCTTCCTCCAGGAGGAACACTCGATGCCGATGCGTTGGCCGTTGCGATGGGACCATTCGAAGGAGTGACGCTTACAGTTTGTGTTTGTGAGCAGCCATTCGCATCCGTCACCACAACCGTATAGGTGCCGGGTGGAAGGCCGGTAGCAGTGGCCGATGCTTGCCCGTTACTCCAGCTATATGTATAAGGCATGGTTCCGTTGGCAGGACTTGCCGTAGCCGTTCCGGTACTCGCATTACAGGCGCTGGGTGTTGACGATGCGGTAAGTGTAAGAGGATTGCCGGAAGTAACGGTGACCGTTTGTGTTTGGGTGCAACCGTTTACGTCTGTCACGGTAACGGTGTAGGTTCCTGCTATGAGGTTAGAAGCGGTCTGGCCGGTCTGTCCATTGTTCCAGGAATACGAGTAAGGCGCAGCACCGCCAGATGGATTTGCCGTGGCTGTTCCGGTAGCAGAAGTGCATGCAGCAGGAACAGATGAACCCGTAATCGTGATCTGCGTAACGGTAACGGTTACCTGCACATTTGAGTTGCAGCATCCGGCAGAATCAGTTGCAAATAATGTATAGGTGGTTGTTGCGGTCGGGCATACATTTACCGTTGAAGTGGTCATTCCACTGGGCGCCCAGGAATAGGTATAGGGCGCAGTGCCGCCTGTGGCGCTGCCGTTCAGATTGGTGCAGCTGCCAGGGCAGATAGATGGAGTGCTTGCATTGGCTGAGGCAATAAAAGGAGCAGGCTGCGTGATAGTATAAGATGCTGATTGAGTGCATCCGTTGGCATCGGTAACGAAGACAGAATAACTGCCTGCACAGAGGCCAGTTACTGTTTGCGCTGTTTGGCCGGTTGGACTCCAGGAATATGCATATGCAGGAGTACCTCCGCTCGCGCTGACGCTTGCTGAACCGGTGCAGCTGCTAAAGCAACAAATATTTACCTGTGTGCTACTGAGAACTAACGCTGGAGGCTGTGTAATGACCACGCTTTGCGTATCTGAGCAGCCATTGGCATCGGTGAGGTAAACTATGTATGTTCCGGCACAAAGTCCCGTAGCGGTTGCCGCGGATTGGGCGGGGCTTGTGTTCCATGAAAATGTGTAGCCGGGAGTGCCGCCCGAAGCCGTGGCGGTTGCGCTTCCGTTGCAAAGCGCATTACAGCTTACGTTGGTAATAGGGTTTACTCCCGCAACCAGCGGAGCCGGCTGGGTGATGGTGACCGTGGCTGTTGCCGTTGCGCTCATAGCATCGGTCACCGTTACGGTATACGTTCCTGCGCAGAGGCCCGTGGCCGTTTGTGTGGTCTGGCCGTTATTCCACGAATAGGTGTAGGGTGAAGTGCCGCCTACAGGGGTCGCGGTTGCAGTACCGTTGCACTGCCCGTTGCACAGTACATTTTGCTGCGATGAAGTAATGCTTAATGCGGAACAGGTGCCCACGAATATGCTGTCCAGGTAATAATAGGCAGCATCCGCGGTGATGAACAGATTGGTGCAGGCAGTAGGATAGGTATAATTGATAAAAGTAGTATTGATATCGTCATAAAAATTCCCGATGGTGATGTAGTTCTCTCCGCCTATGGCCGTGTAAAGTCCCGATACCAGGGTCCAGTTGGCCGAATCCGTAATGACCCCGGTAAAATTGACCTGAGGAATTACAGTATTGATCGGCTGGTTGCCCGGCTGGTTGACAGTTCCATTGGAAATATATATGCCCAGATTATTGCTTGCTACCTGCGTGAAGCTGGCCCTAAGCACACGCATGCTTAAACAGTACTGGGTGTTGGCCACGAGCGGGCTGGTAAGCTGTATCTGCAAATATTCCCTGCAGTTGGTGCAGCTGCCGTAATTACCGACCAGGATTCCCGTATAGCTCACCCCGGAAAAAGCATTGGTTACACCGATGAAATTATTGGGCGCATCAACCGAGCAGGTATTGGTATTGCAGGGATTAAAAAGGTCGGGGGTTGTGAAGGATCCGGGCGGTATGGCCCAGGGGGGTGCAAGGTTGTACTGGCTGAGACCTGTAGGGCAACCCGTAATGGTTTCGAAGCTCGGGTTAGGAACCAGGTTCTGCGCATGCAGGGTGAAGCCTGATGTGCTGGCTAGAAGAAGCGCAAAAACGATGATGCGGGGCCGTTTCATCTGGCGATGACTGAGCGTATAGCTAAAGTAGGCTATTTAACCGACTTTGTCGAACTTTTAAGCAGGAATTTTTGCCGCACGATCACTGCAAATCCCTTGTTGCTCAATTCCGCTTCTGCCCAATCCGTAAAACTGAAATTGCGGAAATAGGTTTCATGCATCATCGGAATGGCGGCCAGCCGCTCGAATGCCTGCTTCAGCTCGCGGAACAGCGCCTGCCTTTGCCTGCTATCTGTTGCCGTTACGGCCTTACTGAAGAAGGAAAGCATAAGCTGCTCGAGCGCATCCAGCCTGTCGATCTTTTTGAAAAAACGTTTTGCGCTGCGGATGAGCGATTCGAAATAATCAAAATTGCCCAGCTTATAATGTACGATCATGTTCAGCAGCCGCGCGGTCTTTTGAAGGTCCTGGCGTATGTTCTGACGGGATTCGCGCAGAAAATAATTCAGGAAGTTCAGTGCGGTCTTATATTCTTCGGTGGCGAAATAGAAAATGAAGAGGTCGAGGTGAAAAAGCATGCGGTAGATCTCCCCCAGCTTTTTATCCCTCAGCAGGCGCTGGCAGGCAATGGCGGTTTCACGGGCTTTTTCCAGTTCACCGGTGCTCTTATATACGTTCATTTCCACATTCAGCAGCCGTTCTTGTATGCGCACCCGCTGTTCGACCGAGCGGCCTTTGATCGCCCGCATCTTTTCGATGTTCCGGTATATACGTGCATGATCGTTCCGTTCAAAAAGCAGAAGATTGAGGTTGTTGAGCAGCGCCAGGTACTGGTTGAAATGATCATGTACCAGGTGGGGATTCCTGTCGAAGAGGTGATCCAGCTTTTCGAGGTGCGTAAAGGCCGTGGCAGAGTCGTTGATCGAAAAGTAATGCGCGCTCAGGATCTGGTGGTACTGTATGGCTGCTTCAGTGGAGAGCAGGGCCCTTTCTTTTAGCCGACCGGGAATAGGGTAAGGTTTCCGGCCCTTCCTGACCCATTTTGTTTTAAGCCGGATAAAATTATCGTAAGATATTTTTTGAAGCGAGGAGAGTTCCTCGAGTTGCCTGAACAGCGCTGCTTTTTTCCTTTGATACAGCTTCGCCCGGGTCTTCAGGTGGTCTACCTGCACCCGGGCATGAAGGGTGCGCAGTTCGATATCCATCAGCTCGATCATCCGGATCTTTTTCTCGTGGCGCTCGGCAACTTTTAGCGCCCGGGAAACCAGCTTTTCACATTGGGCAAAAAGTTTTTTATCGAAAAGCAGGTTCGCCTCATGTATGCGCTCCGCCAACCACATATCGATCGTGCTTTCATAATGAAAATTTCGGAGCGCCCGCAGTACGGTCTTATATAAATAGTGGCGGGTAACCGCAAGGCTTTTTCCGGGAAGCGGAAGATCGTTCACATCAATATCCTGGCCGGCCAGGGCTTTGAACAGCAGCAGGTAATTGCCTTTTCGCCCGGCAGCGTTCTTTTTAAGCGATAGCTGGACATACCGTTTTTCCTGCTTATCGAGGGCCTGGATCAGCTCCCTGAGGGGGTCGTACCTGTTCATGTAAATTTAATAAATAAGGCAAATTATCAATAATTTCTATAATGGTAAATATAAACTATGCCTATTTTGGAAATTTAATATTTGGCTTAAATATGGCTGGCGTATGACGGCCTGGCGGGCTACTTTTGTCTTGTCATAAACTTAACACTATGAAGACAAAACTAACCCTGCTCTTTCTCGCTCTTTCCGGTCTGTTAGAACCGTTACATGCCGCCCAGGTGCCTGTTTCTACGGCTGCCCTGGTGGCGGAGAACATTTACCGTGAACGCATCAGCGCTTTGAACGGCACCGTGGCCGATCAGGTGTTGTTCGGGTCGGTGATCACATTGACAGAAGACAATGTTCCCGTCATTTACGTCTTCAACCTTCTTGACGGGAAGGGATTTGTAATGATCGCGGCACACGATAACGTACACCCGGTCCTGGCCTATACCTTTAACGGTACCTTCAGTGAGCACGAGCAGCAGCCCGCGTTTTCCGACTGGATAAAGAATTACCGCGAGCAGATCGCGTATTGCGTGCAAAACGATCTGCCGGCCGATGAATCCATAAATAAAGAATGGGAGCTGTACGGTACAGAAAACAAGCTTTCGCCTCCTCAGGTTCAGAGCGTGGGACCGTTGCTTACAACCACATGGAACCAGGGTTGCAACTATAATGCGCAATGCCCTGTAGTGACGGGAGGGCAGTGCGGCAAGGCCTGGACGGGCTGCGGGGCAACGGCTATGGCGCAGGTGATGAAATACCATAACCACCCGCTTACCGGAACCGGTTCACATTCCTACTCCTGGAGCAGCCAGTTGCTATCGGCTAATTTTGGCGCAACCACCTATAACTGGTCCAATATGCCCAATAATGTTACTTCTGCCAATACGGATGTGGCGCAGCTCATGTACCACTGCGGTGTTGCGCTCGATATGAACTACGGGGCCAGCGGCTCGTACTGCTCGTTCGACTTCTCGTATATCATGCCGCAGTATTTCGGCTATGCCGCTACAGCGCAGAACTGGCTGAAGCTCTTCGTTCCGAACGATACCACCTACCAAGACCGCCTGGCAGGCGAGCTGGATTCGCTGCGGCCTATGCCCTACAAGGGGAGCGGCAGCGGAACGCACTTTTTTGTTTGCGATGGCTATCAGAACAGCTATCCCTACCATTTCCATTTCAACTGGGGCTGGGGAGGGCTTTACGATGGTTACTTTTATATTTCCGCGCTGAACCCGGGAACGTATTCGTTCACGAACAGCCAGGGTGCTGTGATACGCGTGATGCCGGCCCAGCTAACTACATCCCTTGCCGAACCGGAACCTTCAGCGGTGCAGGTTTACCCGAACCCGGCCAGCGAAACAGTGTTTCTGACATTTGAAAATACCGGCCGTGCCCTGGTAACGGTTTACGATGTGGCCGGAAAGGAGGCGCTGACAGCAGAGATAACCGCCAGTGAAGCCGAACTGAACATCTCGAACCTTTCTCCCGGTATCTATATGATCCGGGTCAAGACCGGCTCGGCAGTGATCAGCAAAAAGCTGGTGGTTCACTGAGCTGTTCTATGGATATAAGCACGCTCGGCCCCATGCGGGGC
>JBFLYZ010000028.1:0-43533 GCA_040756415.1 Bacteroidota bacterium | reverse complement strand
CGGAGGAGGGGGCGGAGGCGGAGGAGTTTTCTCATCCATAGGAGGAGGTTCCATCAGCTTCACGTCAAAGTTCTTGGTCATTTTATCTTCCACCACTTCTTCCTTTGAAAAGAACTCGATCAGCTTGGGCACCGCGTAGGTGGAGCCCAGTACGCCTACGGAGATCAGCAGGGCGAGCAGCACCGCATTGGTGTAATCGCGCCTGATCACGAACGCGCCATAGCTTTTGTTCTTTTCGTTGAAGACCAGTTCATTTCTTTTGCCTATGGTTACATTGAACCAGCTCAGATCAAATGCCAGAGCGGTTACTACCGCCAGCAAAAAGATCACGATCAAAATTGCGCCTATCATGGGAATGTTATTTTATAATTTTCTGCTGCTGTAAAAAGGCAAGCTCGGTCTCCGAGATGTCTACCAGGGCATATTTTCCTACGTTCACTATGCTCATTTCGTCAACCATATCCACCACCCGGCCGTATTTGGCGTCATCGGTGGTTTTGATCACCACGGTAAGCGCATCCTTCTCGCCCATCAGGTCAACGGCCTGCTTGGTGTAAAGCTCCTTGCGCTTCTGTTCGTCCATTGATTTATCGGCCAGTATTTTTTTCTCTATCTCCTGGATCTTCTTGATGGTCTCCCTGTTATTTTCCATCAGCACTTTCCGGATACCGTCCTTGCTGAACGAGGAAATATTAAAAGGAGCTGCGGATGCGGTATCCAGCTTGCCGTAATACCAGGCCACCGTGTCGCCTTTGGTCACCACCAGGGTAACGATATGCTTCACCTCGGTCTTATCCTCTTTATCTTTGGGCTTCACCGGCATGGTGATCTCCATGGTAACCGGTTTGCTGAAGGTGGAGGTGAGAACGAAAAAGGTAAGCAGCAGAAAGGCCAGGTCCACCATAGGCGTCATGTCTATGTGTGTGGATTGCTTCTTGGCCCGCTGTTTCTGGTGTTTGCCGCCTTTACTGTCGCCACCACCGGTATCTAATTGTGCCATTGCTCTGCTGTTTTACTTTTGTTCACTTTCCAGGCTGGTGATCAGGTTGAATCGGTTCACGTTGATCTCGTCCTTCTGGAACATTTCTATTATTTTCTTTATCTTCTTGTAATTTGCGTCTCCATCGCCTTTGATGGCATAGCGCAGCACGCCTTTCTGGTACTTATTGAACGACATCCTGCGGCCCGCGTCCACCCAGTTGAACAGCTCGTTGGTGAGGCTGGTGGTGGTATCCATGGGAATACCCTTGAACTGCCTGCTCACCTTTTCGCGGTCACCGCCATCCAGGGCCAGGTACTCTTTCAGGTTGCCTATGGGCAGGCCGAAGGAGCCCATTTTACCAAAGGTTTCCTTTTCTTCTTCGGTGAACTCGATCTTGTAACGGTTGCCCATTTCTTCCAGCATGGCTATGCGCACGTCCTTCTGGTCTATGCTGAAGAATACGCGGCCCGCGCTGTCGATGGTCAGGAGCATGATATCTTTGTCCGGCAATTTCATCTCCTTCTGCGAAGCAGGAGTATCCACGATCACAGGCTCTTCGGCCCTGAACTGGCTGGTTAACATGAAGAACGTTACAAGCAAAAAAGCCAGGTCCACCATTGGAGTCATATCCAATGAGGGACTGCTTCTCGGCATTTTGATCTTTGGCATGAGCCTTACTGTTACTGGTTAGACGTTACACACACACAAATTCCACAAAACAAAGCCGGTTTTTACTGGTGCTTTGAGGCGAATGACTGCACCACGCTGAACCCGGCCTCATCAATACCATAAGTAAGGGTGTCTATCTTATTGGAAAAATAGTTGTACATGATGATGGCTATGCAGGACCCGATAATGCCCAAGGCCGTGTTAATCAGGGCCTCAGAGATACCGGTGGAGAGGGCGGCCGTATCGGGCGCGCCCGCCTGGGCAAGGGCCTTAAAGGCCCTGATCATACCGATTACCGTTCCGATCAGACCGATCAGCGTGGAAATAGAGGCGCAGGTGGAGATGATCACCAGGTTCTTGGAGAGCATAGGCAGCTCCAGGGCGGTGGCTTCTTCCAGCTCTTTCTGAATGGCGGCTATCTTCTCCTCCTTATCCAGGCCGGGCTCCTGCATCACGTGTTTGTACTTGACCAGGCCGGAACGGATCACATTGGCCGTAGAACCGCGTTGCTTGTCGCACTCCAGGATGGCGTTATCGATATCATCGGCCGCGAGCATGGTGCGGATGTTGCGAACGAAAGTATCCACATTGCCTTTTCCCTTGGCCTTTGAAATGGTAAGCAGGCGCTCGATAGAGAAGGTAATGATGATCAGGTTCACCGCGATGAGGATGGGTACGATCACCCCTCCTTTGTAGATGGTTCCGAACCATGAACCAATGCCTTCCTTTACTGGATGGCCATTGGGGTCGTTGCCCTCGAAGTTAGCGGGATCTCCCAGTACGATGTAATAAAACAGAAATGAGATCAGGATCAGTACAGGGATCACAATTGCCGCAAACATGGTCTTTATTTTCCCTTGCGATTTGTCATTGCTCATAGCCGGACGTTTTTTAAGTTATTGTTTTTTTAAGTTATTATTAGGACGCTTTGCGCATTGAAATTCCAAAAGCGCCAATGGAATTTTTGATTAATAAGGGCCTGTTTTCAGGGCACCAAACATAACAAATCTATTTTAATCCGCCAAAGGCGAATAAGCGCCTGCCCCCGGCCAGGCCCTTTTAAAAAAGGGGCCCCTGAAAATAAAGTACCCGGGGGTATGCCGCCATAGGTTTTGAGCTAAAAAACACAAAAAGGAACTGCCGGTTGCCGCAGCAAAGCTGGAAAACAGGAAGGCGAAAGTCAAGGCCGGCCTAATAAGTGGCCGGAGAAATCCAATAAGTGGCAGGTTTGATCAGATAAGTGGCGCGGCCTATTTCTCCTTATGCAGCCTGCGCTCTCTCCGGTAGGTGCGAACTACGGGTATCATGGTAACAATGATCAGGGCGATAACGATGTATTCGATGTAGTTCTGCACGAACTCGAACTGTCCCAGCCAGTACCCGGCCAGGGCAAGAGAGGTTACCCAGGCCGTTGCGCCAACCACATTGTAGATCATAAAAGCCCCGAAATTCACCCCGATCACCCCGGCCAGTATGGGAGCGAAGGTGCGTATGATAGGAAGAAAGCGGCCCAGGATAAGGGTTTTGCCGCCATGGCGCCTGTAAAAGCTGTCGGTTATTTCTACGTAGCGCTTTTTGAAGATCAGGGAATCATCGCGCCTGAAAAGCGCGGGCCCCACCTTTCTCCCGAACCAGTAGCCAACTATGTTGCCAATCACGGCAGCGGAAATAAGGCTGACGATCAGCACGGCTATATTGACATTGAGCAGGTCGGGGCGCGTGGCGCAGATCATGCCCGAGATGAACATGAGCGAGTCGCCAGGGAGAAAAAAGCCGATGAAGAGCCCCGTTTCGGCAAACACCACCAGCAAGAGCAGGGCCAGCCCTCCATATTCAATGATGGACTGCGGATCGGTAAGCTGCTTCAGGAACTCCCACATGGCGAATTACGAATAAGGTTACGAATTTACGAATGAATTGGCTCGGGAAATGATCAATGCGCTGCGGGTCTCATGGGGATTCGTATGTAAAACCGGCTTCGAAAAGCGGCTCCTCCGCTTCCTTTGCTTATTCCTTCTGCTCAGAATCCTTTCGCGCCAAATCCCCCTCCCACCTGGAAACCACCACCGAAGCCACGGCATTGCCAACCACGTTGGTGGCCGAGCGGCCCATGTCGAGCACATGGTCTACGCCCAGCAGCAGCAGCAGCCCGGCCTCCGGAATGCCGAAAGTGGCCAGGGTTCCCGCGATCACCACGAGCGATGCGCGCGGTACGCCCGCAATGCCTTTGCTGGTCACCATCAGCACCAGGAGCATGGAGACCTGCGTTTCGACCGTCATGGGTATGCCGTAGCTCTGCGCGATGAAAATGCTGGCGAAGGTCATATACATCATGGAACCGTCCAGGTTGAACGAATAGCCCAGCGGCAGCACGAAGCTGACTATCCTGTTGCGGCACCCGAAACGCTCCAGGCCTTCGAGCAGCTTGGGGTAGGCCGCCTCGCTGCTGGCGGTGGAAAAGGCCAGGAGCAGGGGTTCGCGTATATAACGGATAAGGGATGCCGTTCTGTCCCTTACGAGCAGCCAGGCGACTAACAGCAGAAGGATCCACAGCAGCAGCAGGCCCGCGTAGAATTCACCGATAAACAGGGCGTAGGTGCTTAGCACCCCCAGGCCTTTTTTAGCGATCACGGCAGTCATGGCAGCGAACACGGCCAGCGGGGCCACGTACATCACATAGGTGGTGATCTTCAGCATCACGTGCCCCACCGCGTCAAAAAAATCGATGATCACGGCTCCCCGCTCTCCCAGCGCGGCCGTGGCCACACCGAAGAAAAGCGAAAAGATCACGATCTGCAGGATCTCGTTATGCGCCATGGCATCGGCTATGCTGGAGGGGATGATATGCGTAATGAAATTCTTCAGGCTCATCGAACCCTTGTCCACGCCCGATTCCAGCCCGGCATAGGGCACTTCCAGGTTCATCATCTTTCCCGGCTCGAAGAGGTTGACCAGTATGCATCCCAGCGTGAGCGAGAAAAGCGAGGCGGTAATGAACCAGAGCAGGGTCTTGCCGCCTATACGGCCAACCGCTTTGAGGTCGCCCAGCTTGGCCACGCCTACCACCAGGGTGGCGAAGACCAGGGGAGCGATGATCATTTTGATGAGGCGCAGGAATATATCGGTCAGTATGGTAATGTATTCCAGTATCTTTTCCAGCGCGGGATCGATCTTCTCATCCCGCTTGGCGGCTTTTTCAATTTCCCTGACCAGCGCATTGGAGTTCTTTTCCTTCTGCACCCGGGTCATCAGCTCTTCCCACTTCGATTTGGCATCTTTCAGGCTGTCGGCCAGGGTTTGGCGCACCTGCTCTTTGAAAGATGACTTTTGCTCATGCTCGCTGATCACCTGTTGCGCGGAGGCGATAGCTTCATCGTATGATTTCCTGGGCGGGGCGGGGTAGGTCACGTTCAGCCAATAACCGAAGAACACACCGATTACCAGAGCGATGAAAATGGCAAGTGTCAGTTTATTGGACGATGACATAAAACAAACATACGTCAAATTCGCAGATGTCTGAAAAGGAATTGTTCAGAGCCTGCTGATGATCAGGTCAGGAAAGATACCCAGGGCGATGATCAGGGCCGTAACGATGATCATGAGCACCTGGTGCAAAAGGCTCAGTTCGATGGTCAGACCTTCACGGCTTTCGCGGAAATACATGGCTATGATCACGCGCAGGTAATAGTAAACGCTGACCAGCGAAGCAATGACAGCGATGATCACAATTCCCGTATAGCCCGAGTCGAGGGCCGATGAGAAGATATAGTACTTGGCAAAGAAACCCGCCATAGGGGGTATGCCCGCCAGCGAGAGCATGGAGCAGGTCATGACAAAAGCGAGAATGGGGTTGGAGCGCCCCAGCCCGTTGAACGCATCAAAACCTTCGTTCCCTTTAGCCTGCGCCACCAGCATCAGCACTGCAAAGGCCCCGATGGAGCCGGCAGAGTAGGCAGCGGTATAGTACAGGATGGACCCCTGCGAGGTATCGGCCATGGCCAGCAGGGCCAGCAGCATATATCCCGCGTGCGAAATGCTGGAGTAGGCCAGCATGCGTTTTACGCTTTGCTGGTAAACAGCGGTGATGTTGCCGTACAGGAGCGTGAGCGCGGCCACCGCCCAGATGATGGTTGACCAGGTGCCCGCTTCGCCCGTAAAGCAAAAGGCGAAAAGGCGGAAAAAGGCCGCAATGGCAGCGGTCTTCACGATGGTCGACATGAAGGCCGTGATGGCGGTAGGCGCGCCTTCATACACATCGGGCGTCCAGAAGTGGAAAGGCACAGCGGATATCTTGAAGGCCATGCCGACCAGGATGAAGATGATGCCGGTGCCCAGCAGCATTTTGGAGGTGAGGGCCGAGGTATAAACGGCTTCGGCAATCCGCATCAGGTCGAATGAGGCCGTGGCGCCATAGACCATTGCAATGCCGAACAGCAGGAAACCCGTGGCAAAAGCGCCCATGAGGAAGTATTTGAATGCCGACTCATTGGACCGGAGGCTGGTCTTATTGCTGCCCGCAAGTATGTAAACGGGGATGGAAAGAATCTCTATGCCCAGGAAAAGCATGGTCAGGTTGGCGTAACAGACCATCAGCACCCCGCCCGTAAGAGAGAATACGGCCAGGGACACGTGGTCGCTGACGGTCACGCTTTCATTGAGCCCCCGGTGGGCCAGCAGCATCCACAGCGCAAGGGTTACGATCATCACCACGGAGAACATGACTGCGAAATGATCGAACACGATCATGTTGTTGAAGATGGGGCTCAGCGCCCGGCCGTTCCAGTCCATTACCGCTACCGCTGCCGCGCCCGGCAGGCCCAGCAATACAACGGGATAGATCAGCTTGCGCAGCCGGAATATCTCCGCCAGCATGGCAAAACCGCCTAAAGAAGCCAAAAAAATGATCGTATTCATATTTTTTATTTTATCCCGCCCGCAATGGAAATGATCTGCTTCACCGCAGGCTCGGCAATTTCCATCAGGGGTTTGGGATATACTCCAAGTGCAATGATAAGGATCACGATGGGGATCAGCACCGCCTTCTCATGGAAGGTGAGCGGGGCAAAGCCTGCCGTGACCGAATTTGTTTCTCCCAGCATCACGCGCTGGTAGCTGCGCAGCATGTATACCGCTCCCAGTATAACGGTAAGGCCGGCAAACAATGCCGCCCAGGTGCTGTACTGGTAAATTCCGTTGATCAGCAGGAACTCGCCTACAAACCCGCTGGTCAGGGGCAGGGCCACGCTGCCCAGCAGCACGATCAGGAAGAGTACCGCAAACTGCGGCTCTACGTTGCGTATGCCGCCCAGCTCAGCGAGCTGCCTGGTGCTGGTGCGGCTCAGTATGATCTCTGCAATGAAGAAGAGGCCCACTACGTTTATGCCATGGCTGATCATCTGCATGAGCCCGCCCTGTATGCCTTCAGCGGTCAGCGTAAAGATGCCGGCCGATATCAGGCCTACGTGAGCGATAGAGGAATAGGCGATGAGTCGTTTGAGGTCTTTTTGCACGATGGCTATGCAGGAGGCGTAGACAATGCCGATCACCGACAGGATGATAGCCGTATCCATCCAGGCATGAACGCCTGCAGGAACCAGGGGCAGCAGCCAGCGGATGAGACCGTAGGTTCCCATCTTGAGCATGATGCCCGAAAGCAGCATGGTGCCGGCCGTAGGGGCCGCCACATAGGTATCGGGCTGCCAGGTGTGGAAGGGGAATACGGGCATCTTGATAGCGAAGGCCAGGAAAAAGGCCCAGAAGATCCATCCCTGCTGACCCGGATCCAACGATGCGCCAGCCGCGTAAAGCGCTTTGATGTCAAACGACCTGCCTACAAATTCTTTTGTGCCTATTTCTCCGGAGCCGGTGAACTGGTAGAGGTAGATCAGGCCGGCCAGCATAAAGAGGCTGCCCACCAGGGTGTATATGAAGAACTTGAGCGTAATGCGCGCCCGGTCCCCGCTTCCCCACATCAGGCAGATGAACCAGATGGGGATAAGGGCCAGCTCCCAGAACACATAGAAGAGGAACCCGTCCATTGCGGTAAAAACGCCCGTCAGCGCCATTTGCATGATCAGGATGAGGGAGTAGAACAGGGAAGGGTTCTCGTGGTTGCTGCGGAAAGAAGATAAGATGATGAAGGGAACGAGCAGCGCAGTGAGCAGCACCATAAGCATGCTGATGCCGTCTATGGCTACGTGAAAATTAACGCCAATGGTTTTGATCCAGGGCACGTTCAGCGCCAGCTCGGGATGCACGGCATTCTGTTTCAATTGCGCGAAGGCGAACACCGCCAGGGCGAACTCGATCACCGAAGCGGCAAAAGCGATCTTTTTCGCGCCTTCTGACTTCGTGAAAAGCAGCAGCAGGGCCGCCAGGAAAGGGAATGCTATTAAGCCGAGTACGATCATATTTTTCATTCGCGAAAGAACCGGGTCTTTCTGCGAGACAGCATTACATTATTTTAATAAATAAGATCACCACAATACTGATCACCATGGCAAAGATGTAAAACCCTATATTGCCGGTCTGCGCCAGGCGGAATATACCCGCCAGCCATTTCACCGTATCGCCAATGCCGTTCACGATGGCGTCCACAAAGCGCAATTCCACAATGCCGTAAAAAAACTCTGATATCCTGTTGAGCGGTTTGGTGATAACCGCCTCGTAGAACTCATCCACATAGTATTTGTTGTAGATCACCTTCTGCACCGGGTTCACCTCCTCATCGTCCTCGGCCGGCACATTGTCGGGCTCGGAATAGTGCTTTTTAGCCAGGTACCACATGGCCACCGCCCCCAGCACGGCAAAGCCCATGATGGCATATTCCTCGGCATGGCTGGCGTGGGAGGTATACATGCGCATGGCGGATCGCTCGAACGAGGGTTCCAGGAACCCATGCAGCCAGTGCGCGCCATGCGCGAATAGCTCCGGTACGCCCAGGAAGCCGCCCGCCACCGAAAGGCCGGCCAGCACCATGAGCGGAACGGTCATGGATTTAGGCGATTCATGCAGGTGATGCTCCTGCTCTTCGGTGCCGCGGAACTCACCGTAAAAAGTAAGATAGAGCAGGCGGAACATATAAAATGCGGTCATCATTGAGGTAAGCACGCCCAGGAACCAGAAGAATTTGTTATGCATATAGGCATGGGCGAGTATCTCGTCTTTGGAAAAGAACCCCGCGAAAGGCGGAATGCCCGAAATGGCTATGGTGCCGATGAAAAAAGTGGCGAAGGTCACGGGAAGATACTTCTTCAGCCCTCCCATCCTGCGGATATCCTGCTCGTGGTGCATAGCGTGGATCACGCTGCCCGCTGCCAGGAAAAGCAGGGCTTTGAAGAAAGCGTGCGTCATGACATGAAATACCGCACCGGTATAGGCGCCAACGCCCAGGCCAAGGAACATGAGCCCCAGTTGGGAAACGGTGGAGTAGGCCAGCACTTTTTTGATGTCGTTTTGGAAAATGCCTATGGTGGCGGCAAAGAGCGCGGTGAGGATGCCGATGGTGGCCACTACGGTCATGGCGGTTTCCGATAGCGTATACAGAATGTTGGAGCGGGCAATCATGTAAATACCTGCCGTTACCATGGTGGCCGCGTGGATGAGCGCTGATACGGGAGTGGGCCCGGCCATGGCATCGGGCAGCCAGGTGTACAGCGGTATCTGGGCGCTCTTGCCCATGGCCCCTACGAAAAGAAGCAGGCAGATGGCGGTGGTCACCGCGTTATTCGAAAATCCGGCACCGGGCGAGGCGGCCGTATCGAAAACGCTTTCGTAAGAGACCGAGCCGAAGGTGACGAAGATGAGCAGGATGCCCAGCAGGAATCCCAGGTCGCCAATGCGGTTCATGATAAAGGCCTTCCGGGCCGCCTTATTGTAATCGGTGTTCTTAAACCAGAAACCGATGAGCAGGTAAGAGCAAAGCCCCACGCCCTCCCAGCCCACGAACATAATCAGGTAGTTATCGCCCAGCACCAGCAGGAGCATGAAGAACACGAAGAGGTTGAGGTAAGCGAAGAAGCGCGCGTAGCCCTCGTCTTCTTTCATATACCCTGTGGAGTAAACGTGAATGAGAAAGCCTACACCGGTTATGATGAGCAGGAACAGGGATGAGAGCGGATCGACCAGGAAAGAGAAAGAAGCGGTAAAGTCGCCTGCCTGTATCCAGTCAAATAGTTTGATGGAGCCGAACTCCCCCCTGTGCCCGGCCACCGCCACAAAAACGGCAATGGAAACCCCGAATGCACCCAGCACGCTTCCGCAGCCGATGGCGCCAACCAGCGCTTTGGAAAGCCTTTTGCCGAACAGGCCGATAATAAGCCATCCGAGCAGGGGCAGTAAAGGAACTAACCAGACCAATTCAATCATAAAAAGCCGTATCAAGTGTCAGGTAGCAAGTATCATGTACTTGCTCGCCCGCCTACCATTTTAATTTATTTAAAAAGTCAATATCCGTTGAACGTGTATTTCTGAATATCATGGTGAGTATGGCCAGTCCTACCGCCACCTCGGCTGCGGCTACCGCCATAATGAAAAACACAAACACCTGCCCGCCCGCGTCAGAAAAATAGCTCGAAAAGGCCACCAGCAGCAGGTTTGCCGCGTTGAGCATAAGCTCAATGCACATGAAAATGATAATGGCATTCCTGCGAAAAAGCACGCCCAGCACGCCTATGCTGAAAAGCACCACGCTGAGCAGTATGTAATAGTGAACGGGTATGACCTGTATAGCCGACATATTATTTGAGTTCTTTTTTGCCCAACATCACTGCACCTACCATGGCGGAAAGGAAGAGGATGGAGGATATTTCAAAAGGTAAAAGAAAATCGTTGAACAGCGTCTTGCCCAGGTTCTCGATCAGGCCGATATCGGCCTGTACGTTGCCGGCCTTTGGCAATGTTTCGGCCCCGTGCAAGGCACCGATCAGCGTGATGGCCAGCAGGCCGCCCGCAACGACCGCGGCAAACCTGAGCGCAACGGGTTTGTGCGGCTCTACATCGCGGTTAAGGTTAAGCATCATGATCACGTACAGGAACAGGACCATGATGGCCCCGGCATACACGATCACGTGCACCGCGGCCAAAAACTGCGCGTTCAGCAGCACGTAATGCCCGGCAATGGCAAAGAAGGTAACGATCAGGAAAAGCACGCTGTTGACAGGGCTTTTGGAGAAGACCACCAGAAGGGCGCAGAGTACAGCAACGAAAGATAAGAAGTAAAAAAGGTAAATGGTCATAAACGGGTTAAACTGTACTACTGGTTGTGTGCGTATTCCTTATGTTTTTTAAATTCCAACACTTCTTTTGTCTGGCGTTTTGAAACATCCACGCGCTGGTTGACCGGCTCCACTAAAATATCTTTTCCGTAAACCATTTTCTTCCTGTCGTAGTCCGTGGGCACGATGCGGTCGGTAAGGAAGATGGCTTCTTTGGGGCAGGCTTCCTCGCAGTCGCCACAGAAAATGCAGCGCAGCATGTTGATCTCGTAGACGGCCGCGTATTTCTCTTCGCGGTATAGTTTTTCTTCGCCCGGCTTGCGCTCAGCGGCTACCATGGTAATGGCCTCGGCCGGGCAGGCTACCGCGCACAGCCCGCAGGCGGTGCAGCGCTCGGCCCCGTGCTCATCGCGCTTGAGCACGTGCTGCCCGCGGTAAATGGGAGCGAACTCGCGTTTTACCTCGGGGTATTTCACGGTGGCTTTCTTTTTGAACAAATGTTTTACGGTGATCATCATGCCGCTGAAGATGGCGGGAAGGTAAAGCCTTTCCCAAAGGCTCATCTCCTTCTTTACGACTACTTTCGAACGGTTGGTCAGCGATTGCATGATTGATCCTCCTTTAGTGTATCTTTCCCGATGCGTACATCCAGATGCCCGTGGCCACAATATTAATAATAGAAAGCGGTATCAGCACCTTCCATCCCAGGTGCATGAGCTGGTCGTAACGGAAACGCGGCAGGGTCCAGCGCACCCACATGAACAGGAAAATGAAGAAGCTCACCTTGGCCATCATGACCAGGAAGCCTACGATGCTTATCCAAAGCGGATCGGAAATATAATTATAAATGATGGGGAAGTTGTACCCTCCGAAGTACAAGGTGGCCATTACCGCTGAAGAGATGAACATGTTGATGTATTCGGCAAAGAGGTAAAAGCCCAGCTTCATGGATGAATATTCGGTATGATAACCTCCCACCAGCTCGCTTTCGCACTCGGGCAGGTCGAAAGGCGCGCGGTTGGTCTCGGCAAAGGCGCAGATCAGGAAAATGAGGAATCCAAGGGGCTGTGACCAGAAATTCCACCCCCACAAACCCAGTTGCTGGTTGGCGATCTCGTTCACGCTCAGCGTGCCGGTGGTCATCACCAGGGCGATGATGGAAAGGCCCATGGCGATCTCGTAAGAGATCATCTGTGAGGATGCGCGCAAAGCGCCCAGCAGGGAATATTTGTTGTTCGATGCCCAGCCACCGATCATAATTCCATATACCCCGATAGAAACAACCCCCAGCAGGTACAGTATTCCAATATTTACATCAGTGATGTAAAAGTTATACCGCTTGCCGCTTTCGGAAATAAAATCGGGCGCCCAGGGTATAACCACCCCCGTCATGCAGGCGGTGAGCATGGCCAGGCTGGGGCCCAGGATGAACAGCCATTTATTGGAAACACCGGGAATGACCTCTTCCTTCATGAACATCTTCACGCCATCGGCCAGGGGCTGAAGAATGCCGAAGGGTCCCGCGCGGTTAGGTCCCACACGGTCCTGCAGAAAGGCTGCTATCTTGCGCTCCGCGTAGGTGGAGTACATGGCAACGAAAAGGGCCAGGCCGAAGACGCATATTACCAAAATCGTTTTATATATCAGGTCCGCAAGTTCCATCTTACATATTGTTCGGATTCAACGCTCCTTCGCCCAGGTCAACCTTTTTGCCCTCCACCATTTTTTTCTCCAGCTTTTTCTGCTGTTTTGAAATGTCGAGCTTCAGGTTATGAAGGGCCTGCTGGGTCTCGTAATGATTGGCTGAAATTACCGAATGCCTGTCGATATGCGATGGGCCTTCAATGACCCAGTCTTTTGTCTTTTTCTTCTCAAAGCGGCAGGTATTGCAGATCCAGTCCTCCACTTCACCGTATTTATCTTTTCTGGCTGTGATTCGCAGCACATCTTCGCCTTTATACCAAAGCCTCACCTTGCCGCAACACTTGTCGCATTTGCGGTGCGCGTCCACCGGCTTGGTGAACCATACGCGGCTCTTGAAACGGAAAGTGTAATCGGTGAGGGCGCCTACAGGGCAAACATCGATCATGTTGCCGCTCATCTCGTTGTCAACGGCCTGTTTAATATAGGTAGAGATCTCGGCCACATCGCCCCGGTTGATCACGCCATGCACGCGGCCAGGGCATAACTGTTCGGCCACTTTTACGCAGCGGTAGCAGAGTATGCAGCGGGTCATATGCAGCTTGATCTTATCGCCAATGTCGATCTTCTCAAAGGTCCTGCGCCTGAACTCGTAACGGGTCTTCATCTTACCGTGTTCGTAGCCCAGGTCCTGCAGGGAACATTCACCGGCCTGGTCGCAAATGGGGCAATCCAGCGGGTGGTTAATGAGCAGGAACTCCACCACACCGGCACGGGCTTCCAGTATTTCAGGAGAAGTGGTGTTCTCCACCACCATGCCGTCCATCACCGTAGTGCGGCAGCTCGCCACCGGCTTGGGCATGGGGCGCGGGTCCTTTTCTGAGCCCTTGCTCACCTTTACCAGGCAGGTGCGGCAATAGCCGCCCGAGGTTTTCAATTTAGAATAATAGCACATGGCCGGAGGAACGATCTCGCCACCGATCATGCGCGCGGCATTCAGTATTGTTGTTCCGTCAGGAACCTCAATGGTATGTCCGTCAATGGTGACCTTTGCCATGCTTAGTCAAAATCGAAAAGATCGCCTAAAAAGCCCCTTTTCTTCTTGTAATGATGATGCTTTTTATCGTGATCGTAATAATGATCTTTGTCTTTGTCGTAATACTTCTTTTCCTCACGGTGTTCTTCTTTCCGATGACTGTCGGAATCCTTTCCGTGGTAGTGCTCGGCCGAGCGCTCGATGATCTTATCCAGCTCGCCTTTGTCGAGCCATACACCGCGGCATTGCGGGCAGTAATCTATTTCCACACCGCTGCGCTCCGCCATCTTCAGTTCTGTATTGCAATTCGGACACTTCATGTTAAGCCGGTTGTAAATTGTTTAACCTGTAATAATGCTTCACGTCTTTTATGTTCTGTGGATTCTTAACATATTCTTCAAATTCCGCGCGGAAATGGCGTATGGCTGCTGCCACAGGCCATGCCGCTGCCTCACCCAGGGGGCAAATGGTCTTGCCTTCTATCTTGCTCTGTATATCCCAAAGCAGGTCGATATCCGCCATGGTACCATGCCCGTCCAGTATCTTGTGCAGGATCTTCTCCATCCATCCTGTTCCTTCGCGGCAGGGCGAACATTGCCCGCAGCTCTCGTGGTGGTAGAAGCGCGTGAAGTTCCAGAGGTTCTTTACGATGGAAGTGGTTTCGTCCATGACAATAAAGCCTCCCGATCCCAGCATGGTACCTGTCTGGAAGCCTCCATCGCTCAGCGACTCGTAGGTCATCAATCGGGGTTCGCCCTTTGCTGTTTTAAGTATCAGCTCGGCAGAGAGAATGGGAACAGAGGAGCCGCCCGCCACCACCGCTTTCAGCTTTCTTCCTCCGCGTATACCACCGCAGTATTGCTCAGAATAAATGAACTCTTCAACCGGAACGCCCAGCTCGATCTCGTAAACGCCAGGTTTATTGATATGGCCGCTGGCGGAGATCAGCTTGGTGCCGGTGGATTTGCCTATTCCTATTTTGGCATATGCCTCTCCGCCCTCGTTCACGATAGGAACAACGGCAGCAATGGTCTCCACATTATTGACCACGGTAGGGCAGCCCCATAATCCGGCTACGGCAGGGAAAGGAGGCTTGATGCGCGGATTTCCGCGCTTGCCTTCCAGCGATTCGATCAGCGCGGTCTCCTCACCGCAGATGTAGGCTCCGGCCCCCACCTGCACGTAGAGATCGAGCGAATAATCGGTGCCTAAAATATTTTGCCCCAGCCAGCCGTTGGCGTAAGCCTCTTCAATGGCCTTTTCCAGTATGCGCGAAACGTAAAAATATTCACCGCGTATGTAGATATAAGAAGTGCGTGCGCCCAGGGCATAGCTGGAGGTGATCATTCCTTCTATCAGCAAATGAGGAATGCGCTCCATCAGGTAGCGGTCCTTAAATGTGCCCGGCTCCGACTCATCGGCATTGCATACGAGGTATCGCGGTACACCGGGCGGCTTGGCCAAAAAGCTCCATTTCATGCCGGTGGGGAATCCTGCGCCTCCTCTTCCGCGCAGGCCGGATTTCTTCACCTCTTCGGTCACCGCATCGGGTGTCATGCCCTTCAGCGCCTTTTCCACCGATGCATAGCCCCCGTGCTGGCGATACACCTCGTAGGTGTTTATGCCGGGAACATGGTCGTGTGCAAGAAGAAGTTTTTTACCCATAACAAAACATTAACCGCAAAGGCCGCAGAGGAAATAAAGCGCAGAGGCCGCAGAGAAAAAACCTCTTTGCGGTCTTTGCGAACAAACTTTGCGCGCTTTGCGGTTGTCTTTTTTCATTTTTATATTTTATCCAAGTACGTTTTTCTCTTGCCTTCTCTTTTCAGTTCATCCAGCAATGCATCTACTTTCTCAAGCGTTAAATTCTCATGGTACTTCGCCCCGCACTGCAGCATGGGCGCGGTGCCGCATGATCCCAGGCACTCCACGGTTTTGAGCGTGAACATTCCGTCAGCGGTGGTCTGACCCGGTTTGATATTCAGCTTTTTCCCGATGTGAGCGATGATATCCTCAGCGCCCAACAGCCAGCAGGAAGAGGTGCGGCATACTTCGATCACGCATTTGCCGACCGGCTTGAGGTTGAACATGCTGTAGAACGAAGCCACTTCGTACACTTCAATGGGCTGTATCTTCAATATAGAGGCCACGTAATCCATTACCGGTGCGCTCAGCCAGCCATCGAACTCCGCCTGCGCAATATGCAGGATGGGGATGATAGCCGATTTCTGCTTGCCCTCCGGGTAGCGCTTCATGAGCTTGTGCGCAAGGGCAAGAGACTCCGGTGAAAATTCTATTTTTTTGTTGTTACTCATACTATTAAAACCAACTGGCAATAAACTGCACAGTTCGCTCTAAAAAATTTTTCTTTTTAACTTCCGCTCTTCCTGATTCTTTGAGTAAGTATCCTCTGCTCTTCTTCATCATTAATCGAGATTCCCTTTCTCGACAGCGTTTCTTTTATTTTATCATCGTAATATTCGCCTGCAAATTCATCGTTCATAATGCGTAAGGCCTTTTCGTATTTATCCGAATCGTGCATCGAGCCCTCCCGCAATCGCATAGTTACGCATCTAGTTCTCCCGCAATTACATTCATACTGCTCATTGTTAAAATAGCATCGCTCAGCATACCGCCCTTGATCATTTCCGGGTAAGCCTGGTAATAGATGAAGCAGGGCCTGCGGAAATGCAGGCGGTAGGGCGTACGGCCTCCATCGCTGACCAGGTAAAAGCCCAGCTCACCGTTACCGCCTTCCACGGCATGGTACACTTCGCCTTTAGGCACATCGTTCTCGCCCATCACGATCTTGAAATGATAGATAAGGGCTTCCATGTTATTGTATACTTCCTCCTTGGGCGGCAGGTAAAACTCGGGCAGGTCGGCATGAAAAGGGCCATCGGGCATTTTGGCAATGGCCTGGTCGATGATCTTCAGGCTTTCCCACATCTCCTGCTGGCGCACCATAAAACGGTCGTAGGTATCGCCATTGGTGCCAACGGGAATGATAAAGTCAAAATCATCGTAAGACGAATAGGGGTTCATCACCCGCACATCGTAATCCACGCCAGCAGCGCGCAGGTTAGGGCCGGTGAAGCCGTAATCCAGGGCTTTCTCGGCAGTGATGGGGCCGCACTTGATCGTGCGGTCCATGAAAATGCGGTTGCGCTCAACCAGGCTGGAAAATTCTTTCAGCGCGGCCGGGAATTCTTTCCTGAACTTATTGATCTTGTCCCAGGCTTTTTTGGAAAAATCTCTTTCCATGCCGCCAATGCGGCCGATGTTGGTAGTCAGGCGCGCCCCGCAGATCTCTTCGAATATCTCGTAAATGAGCTCCCTCCATTGGAACAAATACAGGAAGCCGGTCATGGCCCCGGTGTCGACCGCAATAACGGTGTTGCAAATGATATGGTCGGCAATGCGCGAAAGCTCCATGATGATCACGCGCAGGTATTCGGCCCGCTTGGGTATCTTGGCGCCCAGCAGCTTCTCCACGGTCATGTGCCATCCCATGTTGTTGATGGGTGAGGAGCAATAGTTCAGGCGGTCGGTCAGCACGGTGATCTGGTAATAGGGCCTGCGCTCGGCCAGCTTCTCGAACGCCCGGTGAATATATCCCACGGTAGGCTCGGCCTCCATGATGATCTCTCCGTCCATTTTCAGGATATTCTGAAAAATACCGTGCGTGGCCGGGTGGGTGGGGCCGAGATTAAGAATGGAATACTCTTTTTCTTCTTTCTTTTCTATTTCCTTATTCTCTGCCAATCCTGGGTTTTTTGACTTTTGCCTTCATTTCCTTTTGACTTACCTTCCAAACATCGAATCGTCCTTATCATCACGCGAAGCGTCTTCCAGTGCGTACTCCTTGCGCAGGGGATGATAGTTCATTTCATCCATGTTCAATATGCGTTTGAGGTTCGGGTGCCCTTTAAAAATGATCCCGAAAAAATCGTATTCCTGTCTTTCCTGCCAGTTGGCGGAGCTGAACAGGGGAGTAATGGTAGGCACAACCGGATCGGCAACCGGAAAAAACACCTTCAGCCGTACGCGCCAGTTCCTGGGCATATTGTGCAGTTGGTACATCACGCCCAGCTCTTTGCCTTTGTTGTCGGGGTAATGCAAGCCGCACAACGTAGTAAGGAAGCCGAACCCCATTTCTTCCTTCAGGAATTTGATGATATCATAAACGCGTTCACGCGTCACTTCATATGCCGGGAAATCATAATGCTGCTCCGCAGAAAGTACAGCGTCACCAAAGCTGGCTTTCAGCCTTTCGTGAATGGTATTCAACAAACTCTCTTCTGCCACGCTTTATTCTTTTTCGTACGCTTTCGTACCAGTTCGTATTTCGCGTTTATTCCATGCCGTATTTCGCCAGCATGGCCTTATATTCCGGTGAATACCTTCTCCGGAAGGATTCCTTTTCTACCAGCTTTTGAATGCTTAATATGCCATCGATCACCTGCTCGGGGCGTGGCGGACAACCGGGTATGTACACATCCACCGGGATGATGCGGTCTATGCCCTGCAGCACGCTGTAGGTGTCGAACACTCCACCGCTGGAGGCGCAGGCGCCCATGGAAAGCACCCATTTGGGCTCGGCCATCTGCTCGTACACCTGGCGCAGCACAGGGCCCATCTTTTTGGCAATGGTTCCCATCACCATCAGCAGGTCGGCCTGGCGGGGCGAGAAGCTCAGCCGCTCGGAACCGAAACGGCCCAGGTCATAATGCGCGCCCATGGTGGCCATGAACTCTATACCGCAGCAGGAGGTGGCGAACGGAAGGGGCCAGATCGAGTTCTTGCGGGCCATGCCCACCGCTTTTTCGAGCGAAGTAGCGAAAAAGCCCGCTCCTTCCAGGCCTTCGGGGGCCTTTCCCAGATTATAATTCGGTCTGCTCTCTATGATCGCCATTTTACCCGTCTAATTTACCCTTTTTATCCCGTTTATCATATCAAATTCGCTGATCGCCCCTATTCCCATTTCAAAGCATCCTTCCTGAGTATATAAACAAAGCCGATAAGGAATATTCCCATAAAGGTGAACATCTCCCACATGCCGGTTGCGCCCAGTTCCTTGAAATTCACCGCCCAGGGATACATGAAAATGACTTCCACATCGAAAAGCACAAAGAGTATGGCTACCAGGAAATACTTGATGGAGAAAGGAATGCGGGCGTTGCCCTGAACATCGATACCGCACTCGAAGGTGTCGGATTTGATCTCGGTGATGCGCTTGGGCCCCAGCCAATGGGTGACCAGCATGGTGGTGCCGACAAAACCCAAAGCCACCAGGAACATCAGGAAGACAGGCACAAAATCGGCTGCGTTGGTCTCCGCGCTCATTCTGTTTTTTTAGCGGTACAATTTTAAGGTTTTTTTTGATTGTCGGGGGGTATTTTTCCATTAAAAAGAGGCGAAAAAAATTATCTATATTTATTCTAAATTTCAGGCCGCATGAAAGGGCTCTTCTATTTGTTTTTGCCGGTGGTTTTTTGGGGCTGCAGCGGGGCCCAAAGCCCCGATACTGCGTATAGGCCTCGGGCCTACCGGGATTCGCTGGATATGGCCGAGCGTTATGGGCCGGGTCGCCCTGACCGGTACCGCAGGGATACTATAACGGATTTAACGGATGCCAGGGGGAAAAGGCAGGGCTGGTGGATCGATCTGTCAGAAAAACACAGCGGATTTATAAAGGAAGAGGCCTTTTATTATGAGAATAAGATAGACGGGCCCTATATGGCCCGGTATGAAAATGGAATAACCAGGGTGGAAGGCCAATACAGCAAGGGAGAAAAGGCCGGGGAATGGCAATATTATTTTGAGGATGGCACGAAGGATAAGTACGAACGTTATGAGAACGGGAAGCTGATCTTTTCCAAATCCAGTACGGATTGATATGAACAAACTGATCCTGGCCTTTACCGTGGCGCTTGCCGCCTGTAATTCAGGCCCTGAGCCCGCTGAACGAATAATGACCGCGGATTCTGTTCAACAAACTCTCGCGGCAAGCGATACCCTTGTTTCTTCTCAGGCGCCCCCGCCAGGCGATCCTCCCGCGGTGATAGTTGACGACCCATCGCAGTATTCTATCGTTTTCCTGGAAGGGATAGCCCGCTGCACGGGCCGGAAAAAGATACAGTTAAAGGGCGACCGGGTGATATTCGATTCGAAAGATACGGCCGTTCTGCCCACCGGCCTGCCGCTGAACGAGCGGGAAACCTTTGCGGGAAGGAAAGGAGATACCCGTGTAGGCCTGCACCTCAGGCGCCTGAACTACACTACGCTCGAATACAAGCTGGAATGCATGTTCGGCAAAACCTCCTTTACAGAAAACGGAGTTGTTGATCTCTCGGATCCCTGCTTCCTGGGCACGGAGAGCGATTATGACGATGCCACGGGCCTGTCGTATGCTGCGGATGAGTACACCAGTGAAAAGGAGGGCTGTTTTGTTTCCGTGCGGGTGGGCCTCACGGATGAAAAGCTGCTGGCGGTGAAAGTGATCCGGAATTGCAAGGATGGGAAGAATATTGCCCTGGAAGATTGCCCGACATTATATCCGAAATAGGCTTAATGAACAGGCTCATCCTCTCTTTCCTGCTTTTTGCCTGCCTGAGGGCAGGCGCGCAAATGGATGACCGGCCGCCTGTTCGCGCCTTCGCGGAACTAACCTATTCGCACTATTATACGGATACCGGTCTGACATTCGTTTCTCTTCCCGGCTATGCCGCAGCCACTGATTTTGGGAGCGAGCGGATATTCCTGCGCCTGATGGCCCTCGATATCCTTTTTAAAAAGGATTTTCGTTTTGTGGACGCGCTTTTCGGAGGAGGTATTGGCATAGCGCCTTTTAAAAAGGTCTGGATGCTCAACGTTGATTACTCCTTCAGCTACGGCTTATGCGGCTGGAACAATTTTTCAGGACTGCTGAAGCCGAACATGAGCCTTTGCATTCCTTTTCACAAAAAGGATAAGGCAGGTTTAAAGCTGGTGCTGGCTGCCGGGGTATATTACCGGTATTCGTACAAGCTGTTCGGCTACCTGGGCTCGAACGAGTATTACCGGAATGCGAAAGGGTTTTATTTCCAGGTTGGCCTGGGGCTTGGGAATTAAAAATCCATATCCGGCTGCTGCTGCTGGAAATCCTGCTTTTTCTCTTTCTTGGGCTGGAAGTCGGCATTGCCGAAGCGGTAGCTGAAGGTAAAGGTGACCACCCGGCTGGCCCAGCGGTGCATCATGTAGTTCTCAAAGTTATCGCCATAGGCGGTCATGGAGAACCTGCGCGTATTGAATACATCGTTACAGTTCAGGGCCAGGCTGCCCTTGCCTTTCATGATATCTTTCTTCGCGCCCGCATCCACGCTGTACATGGCGTTGACCGTTCCCTGGGCCGAAGGGGTTGGCGCGTTGTAGTTGCCGCTGAGCTGCAACTGGGTGTTCTTCCAGAAAGTAAAGTTCATGCTGCCTTTCACGAACCAGCTATAGCCCTCGTTGTTTAGCTCGCTTTCGCCCCCATCGATCACCGTCTGGAAGAAATTGAAATTGGCCGTGAAGGTCCACCACTTATAGAGCTTGCTGCGAAGCGTAAGGTCCACACCGTACGACTGAGCGCTGTTGATATTGGCGAAATTGGTGGTGGCTATGCCCAGGCTGTCGACCGTGCGCACCCGCTGTATCATATCCACCGTTTGCTTGTAGTAGGCGTTGCCGATAAACGTGTGTTTCTCCCAGAACTTGGAATAGCCGGCCTCAAAACTGTTGATGTATTCGGGTTTGAGAAGGGGGTTGCCCTTGCGTATGTTCAGCGGATCGGAGTAATTGGTCCAGCCGTTGAGCTGGTTCACGCCCGGCCGGTTCACCCTGCGGCTGTAGCTGACCTGCAACTGCTGGTCTTTGGGAAGCGAATAGGAAACATGCAGGCTCGGATAAAAGCTGAAATAATCGTTATTCACTTTCTGCTTAAGCGTAATATTATCGGTAACGATCATGGCCTGCTCTACACGCAGCCCGAGCTGGTAACCGAATTTCTTAAAAGATGAATTGTATGAAGCGTATCCCGAAAAAAGCTGCTCGTTGAAAATAAAATGGTTCGTAATGAGGGTATCGTTCTCCCAGGCACCGTCAACCGTATCGTAGAGCCGGGCGGAGATATCGTTGTCGATCTCGCGCCAGTTGTATTTAAGGCCGGTTTCGAACTTGCCGGTTTCTTTGACCGGCTGCACGTAATCGGCCTGGGCGCTGAGGTTGGCTACCTTGCGAAGGTTGCTGTTCGATTGCAGAAAAGGGCTGGAAGGCGAAGGGGTATAGTCCAGGTAATAATCCTGCTGATGGTAGGCGTTCAGCTCGTCCTCCGTGTCGGCCGAGTAGGTAATGCTCGAGGTGAGCTCCTGCTTGGGTTTGGAGAACAGCTTCCTGAAATCGAGCGTCAGGTTCAGGTCATCGCCTGTTTCATCTTCGCTGGTCTCGCGGAAATAGATATCGGTAAGGGCCTTGTTCAGGTCAAAGTAATTATACTCCGTGCTCCCGGTGTCGAGGCTGGTGCGGATGGAGTAGGTGCCGGTGATGCCGATCGTGGTCTTGTCGTTAATGTAGTAATCAAACCCCGCCTTGGCCAGGTGGGATACCGAACGCCTCATGGACGATCCGTAATTGTTGAAATAGAAGACCGTGTCGCTGAAAATATTCTTACGCTCGCTGATGCTGACCCGGTCTCGGCTGTCGGTCCTGTAGCTGTAATTGGTGAAAAAGTTAAAGCGCCTGGTGCGTACATTGAAGTTCAGGGAGGCATTATAGCGCATGGGCCACCCTGCCGAGAGGCTCAGCAGGCCGTTGTAGCCGGGCTTCTGGTTCTTTTTGAGCACGATATTGATGATGCCGCTGGTCCCATCGGGATCATACTTCACCGAAGGGTTGGTGATCACTTCCACGTAATCGATCGAGCTGGCCGGGATCTGCTTGAGAACGGTGGCCATGTTATCGCCCGTAATGGCCGAAGGTTTGCCATCGATCAGCACGGTCACGTTGCCGCTTCCGCGCAGGGTAATATTGCCGTCTACGTCCACCTGCACGGAGGGCACGTTCTGCAGCACATCGCTGGCGCTGCCGCCCTGCGCGTTTATATCCTGTCCCACATCGTACACCTTCTTGTCGATCTGCATCTGTACCAGGTCCTTCTCGGTCACGATGTTCACATCGCCCAGCACCTTCGTGTTCGGTTTTAAGCGGATGGCGCCAAGCGATACCTCCGGAGCCTTAGGTGTGACCAGGATGCTGTCCTTTTCATAATTCTCATAGCCTATGAAAGCGATCTTGAGCTTGTAACGGCCGAACTTCAGCTTATCCATGCTGAAGTTCCCCTTCATATCGGTTATGGCGCCATTGGCCAGGCTGTCCTTGCGGAAAACGGAGAGGGTGGCAAACTCTACCGGGAGCCCGGTAAGGGCGTCAACCACGGTGCCCGAAATCTTTCCTGCAGGGCCGCTGCCATTGCCCCATTGCTGGTTCTGGGCGGCAAGGGGGGTAAGCAGGAAGAACAGACCTAGGGTGTAAATACATTTCATTCGGCCGCAAAGGTATTGATTAGCAAAGAGACGAAATTGTTAAATATTCTTAAAAACCGCTTTTTTAGATGAATCGCTCAAAAGGCAGGGCGAATGTTACCGGGTAGAATGGTATTTTCGTTTCATCACTTCCGCAAAGGGGGTCCCGCTGATCTTGCCTTCGAGCCAGCTTACATAATCGAAATATTCGAGCGCTTTTCTTTCAAAGGGGTCGGCCGTAAGGGCTTCGATCTGGCCTTTCAGCTCCCTGAAGGCGTCCAGCATTTCTTTTTTCGAGCCGCTGCGGGGCATCTTTTTGCGGATGAACTCCAGCAGGATGGTCTCGATCCGGAAGAGGCGGTTCCGGGCCAGCAGGTAACGGTAGGTCGATTTAACATTGTATTCGATCAGGCTCTCGTTGCCCAGCTCATAATGCAGGATGAGGTTGAACAGGCGCGCGGATACCAGGATGTCATCGCGCACACCGGCTTCGGTATCGTTGATGATCTTGTTGAGCCAGAACAGGGATTTCCTGAGGTCGCCCGCCCCGAAATAAATATAAGCAAAGGTGTAGTAAAAGCTCATTTCGGCCGATTTGCTGATATCGGGGTTCAGCCGGCCAAAGGCCCCTTCGATCTGCTCGAAGAGCTCCACGCCTTTTTTATACTCCCCGCTGTGTATATAATAATGAAGCACCGATCCGCAGCAACCCAGCAGGCGGAAACGAACCGCATGCTTGTTGGCGTAAACCGGGTCGTTGAGCATGGCGCGCACCTTGCCGAAGGTTCTTTCCAGCTCATCGGCACGGTGGGTGTATTCGCAGCACAGTATGTAACTGTTCAGGGCAGATATATACAGGCGTGGCGAATCGGCAATGTGATGGGGGTGGGCCTCGATCAGCTCGAGGTGTTTTTTGCGGAAAACATAGGAGCTCTTCCAGTCGCTGATCAGCATATAGTACATGCCCCATATGGACAGGAAGTGATAGCGCTCGTGGTAGGTGCCCAGTTTTTTCTCATCCTGCAGCAGGGGGTGCTTCATCAGCTCCTTCAGTTGCTCCATTCCCTCCCTGGTGCGGAGCAATCCTCCTTTACGGAAGAACTTTACCGTATCGTTCAGCAATTGACGCAGCACGGTGACGTTGCGCGCGAGCTCGTTCTGCCTCAGGTTCTCTTCGTACAGGGCGCGGATCTCCTCCTCGTTCTTTTCAGAGGCGATGGTCTCTACCAGCAGCCGCTCCTCCCAGGTAATGATCTCCTGCAGTATCCTGTGCTTGCCGTATTGACCGGCTATCTGCCTGGTCTTCTGTATGAGCTTGCGGCACTGGCCGATGAGCTGCTTGTCGTATAATACTTCGATCTGGCAAAGGTTGTTCCATAGCCTGGCGTCAACGCTGCCGTCAGAATGGTACAGGCGCAGGCTTTCGAGGATAAGTCCGTAAAGATGCTTCTTGCGGTTGGCGAATTGCAGCGGGCTGACCCCCTTGAACTTCCGTACGATGCGGGGCTCATCGTATTTCTTTTGCCGTTCTATGGCATCAAAAAGCTGCAGGTAGGAGGCTGCAGGGCTGCTCACGCCCAGCGATGCGTAGAGCTTGAAATAGCGTTTTTCGGCCTTGGAAAGCGATTGAATAAGGGTGTAAATGTCTTCTGAAGCGCTTCTTGGCATGATATCAATAAATGCGGTAATATCAACTCAAATATAGGGTAAAAATACTTTACATATCATATAAATACGCACAATTGTTTTGTGCCTGTAATCAAAGGGGTATACATTTGATACAGAATTCAAGAACGCCATGTCCATGAAAAAAAATTACCCTCGCCTTATCCTGATGCTGCCCCTGGTCTTTATCGCGGCCGGGGCCGCAGCCCAAAGCTGGTGTACCCCTAATACGGGCCCGGCTTACGCTTCTACCCAGCCCGGCATTACGAATTTTACGCTCAATACCCTCAACCGCAGCTCGAACGACCTGGAGAATACCTCTAACAGCTATGTAAACACGGGTTTATCCACTACGCTCATAGCGGGCAATCCCTATAATGTTACCATCGGGTACACCATCGATGCCTCCATCTGCCCGGATATGAACCTGCGCGTATGGATCGATTTCAACCAGGACGGCCAGCTCGATGACATCGGTGAAACGGTTATCACATCGAACAACCAAACCTCGCTGAGCTATACCGGCAGCTTTAATGTGCCGGCCAACGCTATGAACGGCACTACCCGCCTGCGCGTAACGGCCAAGATGACCTCCAATGGAGGCCATACGCTGCCCACGCCCTGCAACATACCTGCCGATCCGCTCGGCTACCATGGCGAGCTGGAAGATTATACCATAGTGATCACGGGCGGTGTTTCCTCAATACAGGATTTCAGCGGCATTTTTTCCAACGTGGAAATAGCCCCTAATCCCTCATCGGGAATAACCGGCATAAGCTATTCGTTGAAAACGGCCAGCGCTGTCAGCGTGGAATTGTTCAACATGGCCGGAGAACAGGTGGCTGTGCTTTCGCGCGAAGAACAGCCTGCGGGGGAGCATCATATTTATTTCGATCCTGCCCGACTGAGCATGGAAGCAGGTATCTATTTCATTAAGCTGACCGCAGGCACTGCGGTGCATACGAAAAAACTGGCCGTTATAAAGTAAGTTGGGGAACTTCTTGCGGCCTGTAAACGAGTTGTCCCGGAGCGATCCGGGGCAACTTTTTATCTTTATGATATGAAGAAGATCCGTATTGCCATGCTCTTTGCCCTGGTCGGGCTGCTTTCGTGTACATCCGATAAGGGCGAGGTGCCGGCATGCGATAACGTGAATTCATCCTACAGCCAGCGCGTGGCGCCCATCATTGCGGCCAAATGCGCTTCCACCGGCTGCCATACGGGAGGAGCTTTGTACGCGGGAGACCTGGATACCTACGAGCAGGTTAAGGCTAAGGTTGATAACGGAAGCTTTAAGCTGCGGGTGATCGACCTCAAGGTAATGCCGCCAGCCAGTTCAACCCCGCTTACTGCAGATGAATACAAAATACTGAAGTGCTGGTGCGAGGCGGGCGCCCCGGATAACTAGGTCTTACTACCACTTAAAACAGGAATAATCGGGTCTGGTTTTTTTGCTGCGGGAAAATGCCTTTTTCATCTTTTTGGCGCAGCGATGGTAGAATTTTTTCACCTTATGCCTTCTTACTTTCTGCGGCACAAAATCGTTGTGCACCGGCTTGCCGAGCTGCTGCTTCTGAAGCTCTTTTATTTTGAGGCAATCGGGGCATGAATCGTTTTCCTGCTGCCCGGGATTGTTATCCGCCTGCTGCTGTATGTCCTCGTCATTGGCCTGTACGTTGCTCGCATTGACCTGGACCTGCTGCTGTGGGTTAATATTCGTTCCATAAGATCCCTGGCCGGGCGCCTGGTTGACATAGTTCTGGGCAAAGGCGGTGGCCGGACCAAGAACAAGGCAGAATAAAATGATTCTTTTCATAAGGGCGGTCTTTGTTTTCCCTTTTCGCCCCCTCCCCGGTTAGAGGGAGGGGGAAAGGGAAGGAGATGTTGCTTAGATAGGTTTTTTAATGGTCACTTTATCCAGCCCGGCCCAGCACTTGTATTCATTCGTGTAGTACAGGTAGGCCGATGATGCAGGAGCCTCGTACTCGCCAGGGATCTCCGCCTTCAGGTCGAGGTTGATCTCCTTCACATCGTTGGCAGCCATTCCGCGATAGTACACGGCTATGCTGTTGCCCAGCACTTCGTAATAATCGATCACTTTCTTTTCTTGCAGCTCTTTCAACTGCCAGGGCTGCGCGGTGAACCCTGCCGGTATTCCAATAATGGCCATGGTGCTGGGTAACCCGCTGCTGGTGTTGTTCTTGAGGGTAGTGCTCAGCCTCAGGGTCTCGCCAACGTAGCAGGTCTTGCCGGCCAGCTTGGTCTTGATCTCCACATTGCATTCGGGAGAGCTGGGAGGCAGCGTGGTGCTGTAATCCACCGCGATGGAATAAGGCAACGGATTTTTTGTGCCGGAGTATTTCACCTGAATGTTGTTCTTGCCTTCTTTGAAGTGCTTGCCCAGGTCACTGATCTCGATGGTGCCCTGATCGCCCGCCTTGTAGCTCTTCTCTGCGATCTTCTTGCCATCTGAATAGATCTCAATGGTCCCGTCCTCGGCCGTCTTCTTGCTGTTCTTGGCATATTCGGTCAGCGCTTTCAGCGCGAGCACGGTACCCTGGGTATTGCCGAAGGTTCCATAGCCCGAGCGGGATTTCACCAGGTACTGCACCGCCTTGTTCAGCTCAGCGGTGTGCTTGCCGCCCGATTTCAGCATGGCCATGATCGCTATGGAAGTGGTTTCGATGATGAGTGAATTGCCGGTAGAATGGGTAATGGAATGGGTTGTACCGGTGACAGAGCCATCGCTCTTCTGCGTCTTCAGCAGCGCATCCATGACATTATCGGCCCGGCTGTCTTTCGTTCTGTAAAGCGTGTTCGCCATCATAGCCAGAAGATAAGGGTCTTTCTTGTTCATGGCGTTGTCGTAAGCGGCTTCGATCTCTTTCTTCAGGTCGGTATACCCGGCCTCGGCCAGCGCGTAAACAATATACCCGTTCATCACCTCTTCGCTGATCTGGCCGAAGCTGTGGTAGGCCTTGTTATTGCGCGTCCAGCCGCCCTTGCCGTCTTTTTTGCCCATGAGCCATTGCGCGGTACGCTCGATCATCTTCTGGTCCACCCCATCGTACACGTTCTTCATATCGTTGAACTGCATGAGCCCGTAAGCGGTCAGCCCTTCGTGGCCGGGTGCCGCACCGAACCATTCGTAACCCTTTTCCTTGGTCTCGAAAGTGGTCAGGCGCTTATACCCCTTGTCGATCAGTTGCGCGGCATAGTCGAGTATCTTGCTATCGTCCGTGCCGGTCGTTTTCATGTAGTCCATCACCATGATATTGGGATAGGAGCTCATGGAGGTTTGCTCGAAGCAGCCGGAAGGCTCGCGCAGGATGCCCTGCACACCGCTCAGCAGGTCGCCCACCACCGATGGGAAGGCGGAGAATTTAACCTGTATGGAGCCTTCTACCGACTTGTCGACCACGAAATCGTAGTCATCCTTCATCGAATTGCCGCTGAACGAGAGGCTGACCGGGAAACCTTTTGATACCACTTTGATCTTCTGTGAAAAGGCATCGCTCAGGCCGCAGGCCTTGAAGGCAATGCTGAAATCGCCTTCGCCCACCAGGTTGAGCACTTTGTATTCGAAGAAAAAGGTTTTGGCCTTGCCTGGCGCGATGGTGTACAGCGCCTCTATCTTCGATTTCGCCTCGAACGATGCGGGAGCCTTGATGTCGAGCAGCCCGGAGATCTCTTTGGCGGTATTGTTCTTCAGCGTAACCGGAATAGAGACCACATCGGTGGTGGCCACCTCTACGGGCACCTTGGTGCTTACGGTAAAGGGTAGCTGTGTAAAATAGGTCTTCTCCCCGCGGCCCACCATGCCGCCCGTGGAAAAGCCTTCAACCGTAGCGCGGAAGGAAGAGATGTCGTCCGAATTATAGAACTCGACCGTTCTCTTGCCCGTGCTGTCGAGTGTAATATCGCCCTTCCAGTAGATGGTGTTGCGGAAGTCAGTGCGCATCTCCACGTTTTCCTGCTTCTCGTAAACGGGCGCTGCAAACTGCCTGGCGCGGTAATATTGCGTGCCGCCATTGTTGTTGCCGCCATCCGTATCTGCCAGCATTTTATTCATGGAGAATCCGTTGCTTCTCCAATCCTCTGATTTCAGCTTGCCGGTTTCGCTGTTCTTCTGTCCCTTTTTGCCTTCATCCTGCTTCTTGTCCGCATCTTTAGGAGCGGGGGCTTTGTTGCCCATCACCACATTGTTTTGTTTCGGTGCGCTGCCGGGCGCATTGTCCACCGACTTTTTCACCGATGAGGATTTGGTCTTCTTTACGCTCTGAACATTGACCTCCTGCATCGACACCGATGAGGGGCTCATGGGGGCATTGAGCACCATGATATCGTCAACGCTCTTGACGCTTTCGTTCACTTCGTAAGTATAGTTGTATGAAGGAGGGGTTTTGGTGTACAAATAATACACGTTATTCTGGGTGTACCCGTAGATCATCTGGTTCTGGTCGTAATAACCGTTTGCCGAGAGGGTGAAGCTTTCGGGCTTGTACAGCTCCAGCTTATTGAACACAAATTTTCCGTTCGCATCGGTCTTGAACACGCTGCCGGTAGAGCCGAACTTGATATTGGCGTAAGGCACCGGCTTAGAGGTATAGGCATCGATCACCGTGCCGGAGAAAAGAGCCCTTTCGCCCTGGTACGATGCGTAGGGGATAGTGCCCGAGCTGATCTTTTCCCAGGTGAACCTTCTCCATCCGGAGGTCATCAGCAGGTAGTCGAGGGCCTGGGCGGATTTTTCTTCTTTCTTGTCGAAATAGAAGCCGGCCTCCTCCACTTTCTCTTTCAGGTCGTATTCCAGCATCATTTTCGAAATGATCGTGCCGGTCTTGTCATCGGCAAAGGAAAGAAGCTGATCGTTCACTACGCTCAGCGCGAAGGCGCCCTGTACGGGCACACCGTATTCGTCCAGCGCCTGTATGGTCATTTTTACTTTTTCCCTGGGCTGGTATTTCTCTTTGTCAGTGCTGATCTTGATGTTCAGGCTCTTGTTCCGGTTCACGAAGGCCAGCCGTTCGGCCTGGGCGATTCCTTTGCTGTCGAACAAGGTGAACTGGGCCACCCCCATGGGGAAATTGTAAGCGGGAATAACCAGCTTGTTCGCGCCCGGCTTTACGTTGTACGCGGTGGCATAACATATTTTGCCACGCACCTGCGCTACCAGCGATACTTCTTCGCTTTCGGTCGAGTTAATGGCGAGGGTTATTTCGCTGCTCTTGCTCACATCGGTGCTGATCACATATCCCTTTTCTATGGGTGCGGGTAATTCATACTTTTCTTTGATGCCTTCGGGTTTGGTGATCTTGGCATAGTATTTTTCTCCTGCTACCGGCTTTAACCTGAAAGCGCCCATGCCCATATGATAGCTGCTGAACTCGGCTACCTGGTTCCCATCCTGGTTAACGATGATGCCTTCTACATCAGCGGCCTTGCTGTACTCGTTCAGGGCGCGGAAAGCGACCTTGCTCTCCAGGCCCGTTACCAGGTCGCCACCTTCGGGGAAGAAGGACAATTTAACGTTGTTGAGAACAATAGGTATTGAACGCGAAATGCTTTCGGTGCTGCCGTTGTAATCGATCATTACATTCACCAGGCCGTCAGTTGTTTTCAATTTGCCGGGAAGGGTGAATTTGATCTTTTTGACGCCCTCGGTATTGGTGATGGCCGTTTCCTCGATCACCTGCTGGCCGTCAATGCTGGCCACGTACTTGATCTTATAGTTGGAAAGCGGCTTGTTCTCGTTCGTATTCAGCTCCACCTTTACCGCCACCTCATCGCCAGGGCCGTACGCTTTTTTCTCGAAGTCCATCTTCATCTTCAGGTTAGGCAGTACAATGTCCTGCACCTGTATCTCTTTTTCGAAGCCATAGTCCTTTTCATCGTTCTTTTGCCAGTTGGTATAGGCCTTTACCTTGTAAAGGCCTCCCAGGGCCTCGCTGCCCAGGCTGAAATCGCCCTGTGCCACCCCATCCTTCGCGATGAGCTTGATCACTTTTTCGGTGGTGCCCTTGGGGCTGATGAACTCCACGTGCACGATATCGCTCTGCGCGCTTTTCTTCATAGACTTTGCATCGCGCACAAAAGCGCTGAACCAGATGGTCTCGCCCGGCTCGTAGAATGGCTTGTCGAACTGCAGGTAAACCCGGTCCTCAGGTAGCTTTTCGGTATAATTGTTGAGTTTCTTTTTCAGCGATTTGATGAACTCGTTCTCCACAGCCATGTGATAGCCGGGGTACATCCAGCCCGCCAGGCCGATCAATGCAGCGGAAACCAGTACGGTTCCCAGGAAGCGTTTTGCTGATGTTTTCATGATGCAGAATTTTAATTTAAGTGATGAAATGTGTTTTTCAAGGGCACTCCGCTGATTAAGATGGGTTATTGCCCGGTATTCCATAAAAGACCCGGATTTTTTTGATATTTTTATGCTTTCTTTTGAGGATGAGCGGCTTAAGCGATATGAAATCACTTCCGGACCTGGACCTGGTATCCTTATATAAGGAGAGCGGGGATAACCGGATAGTAGGGGAGCTGTTCCAGCGCTATACCCACCTGGTACTGGGCGTATGCATGAAATACCTCAAAAACCCCGATGCCGCCCAGGATGCTGTCATGCAGGTGTTCGAAAAGCTGCTGGAGGACCTCAAAAAGCATCATATCAAGGATAACTTCAAAGGATGGCTGTATATCGTGGCAAAGAACCACTGCATGATGCAGCTCAGGAGCCAGCAGAGTATGCTGGGAAAGCAGAAGGAATTGAAAAAAGATTTTCCGGTGCTTATGGAATCCAGTTATTTTCTTCATCTGGATAATGAAAATGACAAAGAAACCATGCTGGTTATGCTCGAAGACTGTATCAAAAAGCTGAACGATCACCAAAAGATGGCGGTGCAGCTCTTCTTTTTGCAGGAGAAGTGTTATCAGGAAGTGGCGGAGGAAACAGGGTTCACCATGCTGGAAGTAAAAAGTTATATCCAGAACGGTAAGCGGAACCTGAAGAATTGTATGGAGGCCAAGCAATGAAGGAAAAGAAAAATAAGGTTTTTCACGAGCCGGACTGCCTTTCGCAGGATTTGATGCTGGATTATGTCCGCGGGGCGCTCTCTTCAAAGGAGAAACACCGGGTTGAGAAGCACGTGCTCGACTGCGCGCTTTGCTCGGATGCCCTGGAGGGCCTCATGCTGATGCCGGATAAAGACCGTATTAAGAGCGTTATCGATAACATCAACCGCAACCTGATCCCCGGCAAACAAAAGGCAAAGGTCATATGGATGGATACCCGCGTGCGGGTGGCTATAGCGGCCGGGCTGGCCCTGCTGATCGTTTCGGTTTTCCTGTTCAGGAACGAGCTGAAAGAAAGCTCGCCCAATCAGACCGTGAGCGAGAACAAAATGGAGAAGAAAGAAGATCCGAAGCCGTCAGGAATGGATTCCAATGCCAGCTTTACGCCACCGAAACCGGACGAGAGCGGTAAGCTGAAGACGCTGGAGGATAAAAAGACAGAGAAAGAGGTTCACGACCTGAGCCAGGAAGAGCAGTTGACGCGTTCGTTCAAGGATGAATCAAATAAGACGGTGGAATCCCCTCCGCCCTCTGAGGTCACGGCCGATGAGCCGCAGGATGCCAAATCGGACAAGGATGGAACCTTCGGTTATGTGGGAGGCAATAAGCTTTCTGAGTCGGATAAAACAAAGGAGGATAAGAACACAGACGATGTATCGGTTGTAAGCCCTAATTCGAATGCGCCCGCAGTGACGAATAATGGCTCATCAACCACGGTCACTACCGTTACTACCGAAGGCAACTACCAGAAGAGCGATGTGGAGAAATACGTGAAGAAAGGCAAGGAGGAGTCGGGCAAGAAATCGAAGTCAAAAGGCAATAAGAGCGAAGAAGGGGAAAAACAATCGAATCAGCCTAAAAAGAGCGCGCAGAATATGCCGAATTATGGCTTTTCCCAGAGCCAGTCGCAGAACGAAGTGCTGTACGACATGGAGACGGCCAAGGATACCGCCAAGCAGCTTCAGAAACCAATTATGGATTCATTATCGGTAACGGGGGCTATGGATTTGGCCAGGAAGAGCTTTGATGCGAAGGAATACGATAAAGCGGCCAAGCAGTTCGAGCAGATACTCAAAGTGGAGCTGTCCAACCAGGAAGCCATGCTCTATGCGGCCCGCTGCTATATTTTTCTGAACCAGCCCGATCAGGCCATACAAAAACTTGATGCCATTCTCGCGTTTGCCGAAAAAGAAAATACCGAAGCGGCCAAGTACTACAAGGCGCTTGCCCTGCTGAAAAAGAACGATAAGGAAGGGGCGAAAAAACTGCTGAGCGAAGTAGCGGGAATGAACGGCCCGTACAAGTCAAGGGCCGAGGAAGAGCTCAAGAAGGTAAAGTAAGCACTGTTCCCAACCCGATAAAAAAGACCCGGCCATTTCTGGCCGGGTCTTTTATTAAGTAAAGCCGGGGTTCAGGACTTACCAGACAATGACCTTTTTCACCGACTGATCTTTAGTGTTCCTGAGGGTGATCATATATACTCCGCTGCCGTATTGGGTCAGATCAAAGTACCTGGTGTACTTGCCCGAGAAGCCGGGTAGGCTTTCGCTGTATACCACCTGTCCGAGGGCATCGGTAAGCTCGAGCATGTAATTATCTTCCGTACCCAGTTCAAAGCTCAGGGTGAACTGCCCGTTATTGGGATTCGGATAGATGGTAAAGGTGCCTTGTGTAAGGGGGTCATCCATGCCGGTGAATATGGCATTATAAGGCCCCGAGCAGGCAGAGCAGCCGTTGGCATCGGTAATGCAAACCTCGTAGGTGCCGGTCTGGCTAATGGTATACGACTGGCTGGTGGCGCCCGGTATCGGAGAGCTGTTTAGATACCACTGGTAGGTAAGGGCAGGCGTTGAAGTGAGCACATTTACGCTCTGGCTAATGACCGGTGCGGCCGGCAGCGGGTTGACGGTTACCGTTACCGTAGATGTGGTCGAGCAACTGCCGCTGGCTCCCGTTACCGTATAGGTAGTGGTTGATGTAGGATTAGCGCTGACCACCGATCCTGTAGTGGCGCTCAGGCCGCTTGCCGGGCTCCAGGTATAAGTAGTGGCACCGGTAGCCGTAAGATTAATGGAGCTTCCTATACAGATGGATGCCGGGGAAGGAGTGATGGCCAGGTTAATGGATGTGGCCACCGTTACCGTTATTGTGGTTGTGCCTGTGCAACCATTGGCCCCGGTACCCGTTATCGTATAGGTTGTCGTAGTGGTCGGGCTGGCCGTTACGCTGGCTCCTGTTGTAGCGCTTAGCCCTGTTGCGGGCGACCATGCATAGGTGTTGCCTCCGCTGGCCGTGATCGCGACAGAGCCTCCTGTACAGATGGACGGAGCGGCAGGCGTAGCCGAAATAACAGGCGGGGGATTAACAGTAACGGTAACGGTCGAGGTGCTGGTGCAGCCGTTCGAGCCGGTACCAGTTATCGTATATGTGGTTGTTGAGGCAGGGTTAGCTGTTACGCTGGCGCCTGTTGTGGCACTTAATCCTGTTGCGGGCGACCATGCATAAGTAACCGCACCGCTGGCGGTGATCGAAACAGAACCTCCGGCACAGAACGAGGGCGAGGAGGGTGTAGTGCTGATGGCAGGGCCGGAATTAACGGTAACGGTAACCGTAGTGGTATTGGTGCAGCCGGCCGTGCTTGTTCCGGTGATCGTGTAGGTGGTGGTTACGGTTGGGCTGGCAGTTACGGAAGCACCCGTGGTAGCGCTCAGTCCTGTAGCGGGTGTCCAGGTATACGTATTGGCTCCGCTGGCGGTAATGATCACCGACCCGCCTGCACAGATCGCTGGCGCGCTGGGAGTTTTGGTAACCGTGGGAAGCGGGTTAACCGTAACGGTAACGGTGGTTGTATTGCTGCAGCCGGCCGCACTTACACCGGTAATGGTATAGGTGGTAGTGGCTGTGGGATTAGCTGTAACAGTTGCCCCGGTAGTGGCGCTAAGCCCTGTTGCAGGTGTCCAGGTGTAGGTATTGGCACCGCTGGCTGTGATCACCACCGATCCGCCTGTACAGATAGAAGGGGCGCTCGGAGTTTTAGTAACTGTTGGCAGGGGGTTGACCGTAACCGTAACCGTTGTGGTATTGGTGCAGCCGTTAGCAGCCGTACCGGTTATCGTATACGTTGTTGTTGCGGTAGGGTTGGCTGTTACGGTAGCGCCAGTTGTCGCGCTCAGTCCCGTTGCGGGCGACCAGGTATAAGTGGTGCCACCGCTGGCGGTGATCGCCACCGATCCGCCCGCGCAATAAGAGGGAGCGGATGGTGTGCTTGTAATGGTCGGAGCGGGGTTAACCGTTACGGTCACCGTAGTGGTGTTCGTGCATCCTGCCGTGCTGGTGCCTGTTATGGTATAGGTGGTTGTTACTGTTGGATTCGCAGTTACCGTTGCGCCAGTTGTCGCGCTCAATCCGGTAGCCGGGCTCCATGCGTAGGTATTGGCCCCGCTAGCGGTGATGACCACGGATCCGCCTGCACAGATCGTTGGCGCGCTGGGTGTTTTCGTAACCGTAGGAAGCGGGTTGACCGTAACAGTTACTGTAGCCGTATTTGTACATCCCAGTGAGCTGGTCCCGGTAATGGTGTAGGTGGTGGTTGCTGTGGGATTGGCGGTGACTGTTGCACCTGTTGTGGCGCTTAATCCAGTTGCGGGCGACCAGGTATAGGTATTGGCCCCGCTGGCCGTGATCGCTACCGAGCCGCCTGTACAGATAGAAGGTGAAGCGGGTACAGCGGAAACGGTGGGATTCGGGTTAACCGTAACTGTAACGGTAGAAGTGTTAGTACAGCCGGCCGCACTTGTGCCGGTAATGGTGTAGGTGGTCGTTACGGTAGGATTGGCGGTTACCGTGGCGCCCGTGCTTGCGCTCAGTCCAGTTGCTGGCGACCAGGTATAAGTGGTGCCTCCGCTGGCGGTGATCACTACCGACCCGCCCTGGCAATAAGCAGGAGAGGCAGGGCTTGCAGTAATAGTGGGCAAAGGATTGACGGTTACGGTAACGGTGCTTGTTCCGTTGCAGCCGGCCGTGCTCACACCCGTTATGGTGTAAGTGGTTGTTGCGGTAGGATTGGCCGTTACCGTGGCGCCTGTGCTTGCGCTCAGTCCAGTTGCGGGCGACCAGGTGTAGGTCGAAGCACCGCTGGCCGTAATGACCACCGAGCCTCCCGAACAGATCGAAGGCGCGGCAGGTGTGGCGCTCACAACAGGATTGGCATTGATCGTAATGGTTTGCGAAGTGGTGCTGCTTCCGCTGCCGTTAGTGGCTGTAAGGGTTACCGTGTACGTTCCGGCAGCCGCGTAACAGATGTTGGTTGGGTTCTGCAGGGTGGAAGATGCAGGCGTACCGCCCGGGAAGCTCCAGGCCCAACTGGTGGGCGAACCGGTGCTGTTGTCGGTAAAGTTGAAACAAGATCCCGGGCACCCGGTGGTTGCGCTTGCCGTAAAGCTGGCTACGGGAGCAGTGGTTTGGGTATATGCCAGGTTGATATTATCCACGTATAGATTCTGGCCCCACCGGCCGCGATTCTGGAACGCGATCATGACGGCCGCCTGCCCGCAATAAGCATTCAGGTTGATCGATTCGGTTCGCCATTGTGTTGAGGTGGGAACAAAACCGGAGGTGGTCAGGTCGGGAGCAGTTGCCAAGGTGGTTCCGCCTTTCATCCACACCTCCGTCCAGGTTTGCCCGCAGTTGGTAGAGACAAGTACCGCCATGGAGTCGCTGTACTGGGCGCTGTATCTCGCATAAGCTACATCGAAAGTAAGCGTACAGGTCAGCAGCGAGGAGAAAATAAATTTCGGGCTCCACATCTCGTCTCTTGCTCCCCCTGCATTCAGGTTGTAATTATCAAACCAGGCCGAGGCAGTGCTGGTGCTGTATCCGCCTACGGTGGTGCTGCGCTGCCAGTACAAGCCGTCATTGCCAATGTCTTTCTGAAGCCAGTTAGGCGGCAGAAACTGGGCGTTCTGGAAACCTTCGGTAAAGGGAAGGGGTCCCGCGCTTTGAATGGTGATATAAGTCGTTTTGGTCTCGGTATCGCTGCCGTTGATATTGGTGGCAACAAGTGTTACCGGGTATGTTCCGGCAGCTGCGTAGCAAATGTTGGTGGGGTTCTGCGCGGTAGAGGTAGAGGGCGTGGCACCCGTAAAAGTCCAGCTCCAGCTTGTAGGCGTGAAGGAAGAGAGATCGGTGAAATTGAAGCACTGGCCCGGGCAACCGCTGGTATAGTTGGATGTGAAATCCGCGATGGGAGCGGAAGAGCCAGAAGTGTAAAGGGTAGATTCCCACATGCCACGGCCGAAGGTGGCAGCGCGTATGCGGCCCGAAGAATATTGTATCTCGAGCTCTTTGACGATCACATTGGGAAGGCCGGTGTAAAAATTGACCCACGATGACATGGTGTTATCGCGGTAGTAAACACCCACATCGGTTCCCACATACACCCCGTCAGGAGTTGCGTTCTGGTAAACGATGGTATTGGCCGGCAGGTTAGGCAGACCGGTGGAGTAGTTGGTCCAGGTGCTGCCGCCATTGGTTGACATGAACACCTTGCTGCCGGCCGTGTATCCCGAAATGGTCACGTAAACGCGAAGCGGGTCGGTTGCAGACACAGCGATATCGGTTATCGCACCGCCCGACAGGCCGGTGGTAATATTGGTAAATGTTGTTCCGCCATTGCTGGAAACAAACATGGCGTTGGATTTCGCGCAGTAGATGTAGTTGGTGTTCGATGGCGCGTAAGCGATGGAAACAACGTTTCCGCTTCCGCCCGTAAGAGCACCGAGGGCAGCCCATGAGGTTCCGCTGTTGGTAGAACGGTAAACAAGCGCTTTGCCTACAAGCAAAGTGGCATTATTGGTGGGATGAATGATATAAGGCGTAACCCAGTTGCCGTTGGCATTCACTCCGGTGCCGCCCGAGTTAACGATCATGGTTGCGGCCGTGCTCCAGTTGTTGGCCGTGCGGTAGATCCTGCCGTAATACAGCTCACCGTACTGAATATTCGCGTTAGTATAGTCGATAAGACATTCCATGCCGTCACCGCCTATTACCTGTGTCCAGGTACCCGAGCTCACGCGGTTGGTGCCGTTGTCCTGCCAGCCGGAAATGTTCATGTTTGCGTTAGTGGCCGAGGTGCCCAGGCAATACATCTGAGCGATCTGCAGCCCCGCGCTCAGGTCGGTCCAACTGCCTCCGTTGTTAGTGGTTCTGAAAACTCCCCCATCGCAGCCTACCAGTACGGTAGTGCCGCTGGTATAGGCCAGGTCATGAATATCGGCATGCACATAAGGAGCGCCTGATCCTGTCCAGTGGGCGTTCAGCGTCCAACTGGTTCCTCCGTTCGTAGTTCTCCAGATGTTGACGCCTCCCGCCACCAGCTCATTGGCATTGGTGGGCGAAGCCGCCAGAGCCAGGTCGTACCATCCCTGTCCACCGGCATCGTTACCAGCGCTGGCCCATCCCAGTATATTGCTTGGCGATGAAACGGTGATGGCTGAAAAAGAAGCGCCCCCGTTGGTGGAGCGGTGAAAAGAAAGGAAACCGCTGTTAGCAGCGCTGCTGGCGAGCACGTAAACATACTGGTTATTGGCGGGCGTTACCGCGAGCGCCAGGCGGTTGGCCCCGGTTACCGTGTATACCGAAGTGTAGCTGGCGCCCGAGTTGGTCGAGCGGTACACCTGGGTACCGGTACTGGCCACGATCACCGAAGGCGTTCCGGGCTGCAGCTCGGCATCCTTGAAATTTCCTGCCTGCACCTGTGTCCAGGTGGTGCCTCCATCCGTGGTGCGGTACATGCCGTTGGATGTGGCCGCATGAACGGTATTGGGATTGGATGGATCGATCAGCAGGCGGGAGATGGTTCTTCCGAGCGTGATCGCCCAGTTCAGGCCGGTCGTATTCCAGGTAACACCGCCATCGGTCGATTTCAATACGCCTAAGCTGTAGGTGTCGCCCGCATCCCCGTCACCGCTGGCCAGGTACATGATCTGCGTATTGGTGGGGTGTATGGCCAGGTCGGTACAGCCGATGGCAGCCAGGCCATCGGTGTTCCACATGGTCCACGAGGCACCGCTGTTGGTAGATTTCCATAATCCGCCAGCGGGAGTACAGGCGTAAAAGGTGGTAGCCACCAGCGGGTCTACGCGTACCGCATTCACCCGGCCCGATCCGCCAAAGGTTGGAACAGTATTGATGGGGCCGATCAGCGTCCAGTTGCCGGCCTGCGTATTGGGGCCGTTCGGGCCGCTTTCCGGTTGGTTTTGCAGGAACTGTTGGTATTCCGCCATAGCGTTCAGCACCCTGGTTCGGTCACCGGTGGGGTAAACGCGGGGCGCCATGAACTCCTCCCATCGCTTAAAAGCTTTCCATCCTTTGCCTTTCTCCGATGAGTCGCGTGTAGACCAATAATTGTAGAACTCGGCCTGCACCGTGTAAAAGTTCACGGAGGGGTCCATCATCATGTCGACCCATAACTGGGCTTTGAAAGAATCAGAGAGGAGTAATAAGGCTCCTACCAGGCAGGGGTAGAATCGTTTCATGCGGTGTACTATTAGGTTATTAGGGCTAAAAAGGTAGGAATTAATTGGTTACGAGTCAAGATTGACATTAGTCAATTTCGACCAATAATCAAAAACAGCCCACGAATTAAAACATTACCGAGAGGAATTTAACAGAAGCCCAGAATAAAAAAGGACGGTTAATGTGCCCTTCTGTGCAAGCTTAACGCAGCAAGATCACTTCACCTTTACGATCTTGAATTCGGTTCTCCGGTTCTGCGCATGGTCCTCCTCGCTGCAATCCACGCCATCCTTGCATTTATTCAGGATCTTGCTTTCGCCATAGCCCTTTCCGGTAATGCGCTTTTTGTCTATACCTTTTGATACGATGTAATCCACCGCAGCCTGCGCGCGCTTTTCGGAGAGGTTCATATTGAACTCATCGGTGCCGCGCGAGTCGGTAAAGGCGCTCACATCGATAGTAATGTTCGGGTCGGCTTTCATCACCTTCACCACTTTGTCGAGTGTGATCCTGGCCTCATCCAGCAGGTCCCAGCTCCCGTAGTCGAAATAAATATTCTCTACCACGGTAATGCTATCGCTCTTCTTGGTGTTCTTCAGTTTCAGCACGTCCAGCCAGGGATCGTCCACGTAAATATTGGTCAGCGATTTCTGCTCCGAAGGCAGCACCTCGAATTTGAACGTGCCGCTCTTGAGGTTCATTTTTCCGATCACCTTTCCTGTGGCATCGGTCACATAATACGTGCCTTTGACATTGATCTTGGAATCGGTTTCATCGAGCTGCACCATGAACTTCTGGTCGGCCGGCAGGTTGACGAATGAAAAGCCCCCGCTGGCATCGGTCATGCCCGTTTGCAGCACCTGCCCCTGCTCGTTCACCAGCACCACTTTGGTATTGGCAAGGGGTTTGCCGTTCTGGTCAGTAAGTATCTTGCCTTTCATCTCCACGCGCAGGTCATCGTCCTTGACCGTGATCTGCTGCAGGGTGGTTTTGTCGGAGGCCAGTATAGTGAATTTGAAGTTGCCCTTTTCATTCACGGCTATCTCCTTGCCGCTCTTGTTCACGAAATAGATCTTCTTATCCTTCAGGCTGGCATCGGTGTTGTCGATGTTCAGCGTATAGGTCTTGTCAGAAGGAAGGTTGGTAAAGGCAAATGTTCCGAATGAGTTAGTGGTTGTGCTCTGCAGCACCTGGCCATTCTCATCGGTCAGGTTCACGATGGTGTTGGCAAGAGGCGCCTTATCATCACCTGCCAGCAGGCTTCCGGCTATGGAGATGCGGATATCGCTGTCTTCTTCCAGCAGGGTGCTCAGCTTGCTCAGGTCGGAGGGCAGGTTCTCGAATACAAAGAAACCTTTTTCGCTTTTCACGGTTACGCGCACCACTTTGTTCTGATCATCGGCCAGGTAATATTTTTTGCCGGTGGCAATGGTGGCATCGGTCTCATCCAGCTTGATCATATATTTGCTATCGGCACTCATGTTCTCGAACTTGAAGAAGCCGGTCTGGTCGGTGGTAGTGGTATTGAGCAGCTCGCCTTTTTCGTTCAAAAGCATAATAGTGGCATTGGGCGCCCCATCGGACGAATTTTTGGTTTTGAGGATCTTTCCGGCTATGGTGCTGGTCTTGCCTGCCAGGGTAAAACCGTAAATATCATCGGCTCCTTTTCCACCACTGCGGTTGGAGGAGAAATACCCGCTGTTCCTGTCCTTGAAAACGATGCCAAAATCATCGGCAGTTGAATTGATCGGTGGCAGCATGTTCACCGGCTTGCTCCATATGCCATCCTTGCTGCTTGCCGAGTAGATATCAAACCCGCCAAACCCTATCCATCCGCTTGAAGCGAAATAGAGCGTACCGTCTTCGCCAACCGTAGGGAATGCCTCATCGCCCTGCGAATTGACCGAAGAGCCCAGGTTAACCGGGGCGCCCCAGCTATCACCAGTCTTTTTTGACATCCAGATATCCGAACCGCCCTGTCCGCCCGGCATATCGGACGAAAAATAGAGGGTTTGCCCGTCAGGGGAGAGAGCGGGATGCGCGATGGAATATTCGGGGCCGGCCAGCTCCAGGGGCTTAACGAATTTCCATTTTCCGCCTACGGCCTTGGCCGTATAGATGCGGGGCCGATTGACAAAACCTTTCTTTTTGCTGCGCCTGAGCTCCACGCGCGTAAAATAGATCTCGCTTCCGTCCTTATTGAAGCAGGCCGAGCTGTTGTGCATATCGTTGCTGAACGTGCTGGAAAGAGGCTTGCCTTTCTTGAAGGTAACGGAATCCTTTTCTTTGCTTCCCTTTGAAAAAATGATAGAATAGTAAGGGTTGCCGGTCCAGGTGTTCTTCGAGTAGTTGACCAGGTCTTTCGGGGCCTCGGAAACGAAAACGATCCCGTCCTTATACAGCACAGGCGAAAAATCAGAAACAGGGGTGTTGATATCGCCCAGGTTGTATACTTTATAAATGGAGGGCTGAACGGTCCAGGTTTTGACCTGCTCACAGGAGCGGATGTACAGCTTGCTGCGGTTATCATCGGGTTTCATGCCGGCATAAGCTTCATACTGCTTTTTCGCTTCGTCATATTTGCCGAGGTTGAGCAGCACTTCGGCATAATAGAAATAGACCATGGGATTGGCCGATTTCATGGCCGCCAGCTTCTGATAGTACTGCTCTGCCTTTACATAGTTTTTGGTAATGCGGTAGCAATCGGCCAGCCTGGTCCAGGCCTCTTCGCGTTTTTTTCCGCGCGCGGATTTTTTATACAGCGGAATGGCCTTTGCGTACTGCTCCTGTTCAAAGTACTTATTCGCTTTCTTCATGCGCATCTGTGCCGGTGAAAGAAGCGGCAGCACGAACACGCCAAGCAACACAGCTATTTTTATAGGGAACTTCATATATGATTATCTTGTCTTATCGCTTACAAATAACGGGGTGAAATGGTTTTCGGGTTCTTAAGGCTGAAGTCATAGCCCAGCATTAATTCATGCGTTGCACCGCCAACGGTTCCGATCCGGTTCAACCCCAGGTCATAACCATAGCCGAGCTTAAGGTGGTCGGTTATGTTCCATTGCATGAGGGCCACTACGCCATAGCTAAGGCGGTAAGAAAGCCCCAGCCATAACTTCTCATTGAACAGGAAATTGCAGTTCACATCCACGTCTACTGGCGCACCCTTTACGACCTTAACAAGCAGGGAAGGATTAATCACCAGGCCGCTGGATAGCTGGAATCCCATGCCGATAGGGGAGTAAAGATGCGGGACCAGGCGGCCGGCAGGAAGCGTATCGGGCGAGATGAGCTCGGCACGGTTCAGGTGGGTGGCGCTGAAGCCCCAGTAAAAGGATTTGGAATAGTAATACAGCCCGAAATCAGCGGTCAGCACGCCTTTTTTCTCAACGGTGTAATGGTTGTAGGGGTCGTTCTGGTCGCGGTATTTAATTTTGTTCCAGAATATCTGGTAGGAATACCCGCCAAAGCGAAGGCCCATGGCCAGGTTGCCGTTCAGCAGCGGAATGCGGTAGGCGTAGGAGAACAGAGCGGCATCGACCTGGCGGGGCCCCAGCCGGTCAGAAAATGTTTCGAAACCAAGCCCCACCTTTTTGTTGCGCAGCGGAACCTGGACCGTGAACGTGGAGGTTTGAGGCGCACCATCAATATGTATCCACTGCTTGCGGTACAGGGTGCTCACAGCGAGCACCTCGCGCGAGCCGGCATAGGCCGGGTTGATGGAAAGCTGGTTGAACATGTACTGGCTGTACTGTCCATCCTGCTGCGCCACGGCCGCGGCCGAGAGACCCCAGGCAAGAACTGCAACTGCTAATTTTTTATTCATGCGCATGAAAATTTATCGTGTTAACTCCACCCATCCTTTGTGCGTTTCATTCCGTATGGCGATCACATAAAAGTACGTGCCTGACGGCAGCCTGATGCTGTTCACGCCTGTGCCGTCCCATACGATGTTGGTATTGTCGTAGTTTTCTCCTTTCCATACCAGGTCGCCCCAGCGGTTAAAGATATGAACCGTATTCTGCAAGGTGTCTATCCCGTCAATGATCCAGGTGTCATTATGGTTATCTCCGTTAGGGGTTAAGCCGGTATAGATCACGATCAGGACCGAATCGCCACTCAGTATGAGGGAATCGGTGGCAGGTTGCTGGAAACCCTGCGTGAGGATATTGTTACTCCCGGTAGCCGTGATCACCA
>JBFLYZ010000027.1:0-43626 GCA_040756415.1 Bacteroidota bacterium | reverse complement strand
TGTTGTTTCGGAATTTTCCGACAAAAGGCAATTCTTCAAACTCTTTCTCTTTTAAATATTCAATCAGCCATTCCTGCCTCCGTTGTAAAAGAAGAATAGTGTCGTAAATATTCAAATCAACTTTAGTGGCTGGTTTTTTTCCTGTGCGGAAAAATGGAATCGGCAGGCGTTCCTCAGGAGGAGCTTGTAAAAATAAATAGCCGAATGGGACGTGTGCCTTATGAGAAAAGGACTCTAGTTGCTTTAGCGTGGGTTTTTTTTCTCCTTCAAGCCACTCTAAAACTTTAGGAAACTTTTTGGCAAATTCATTTATTTCATAGCCCGCACGGTCTATTGCCCATTTGATAATATTCAGATTTATGTTAATTCCAGCACTCATTTAATACAAAGTTACGAATAAACCAAAATTTTTTTAAGTGTTTTCGATCTTATTTTTAACCTCCCTTTGTAAATATTGTTCCACCTATCCCTCCAAATCTGGCAGGATTAGCGCCACGTTTGTAAACGCTTGTAAGTGTTTGAAATCTTGTTTAAAGGATCAATTCTCGGGCAGTTCGGCAGCATGCCTAAAGCAATGTTACACAAGAATGAAGGAGCGGTGGTTGAAACTACCCTTTATAAAACAACCATTTCCCCAGCTCGCGCCAGGTAACTTTTTTGCCGTACATGAGTATGCCCGTGCGGTAGATGCGGCCGGCCAGCCAGGTGGTGAAAATAAACCCAGCGATCAGCAGGCACATGCTCAGGGCCAGTTCCCCTGCCGGCACGCCAAAAGGCAGGCGCACCATCATGATCACGGGCGAGGTAAAGGGGATAACGGAGAGCCAGAAGCCCAGGGGGCTCTCGGGGTCCTGCATCACGGCCTGGGCCATCACAAAAGCGAAGATCAGTGGAATGGTAATGGGCAGCATGAACTGCTGCGTTTCCGTTTCGTTGTCGACCGCTGCTCCAACCGCTGCGAAGAGGGCGCTGTAAAGCAGGTAGCCGCCCAGGAAATAAAAGATGAATACGGCTATCAGCACAGGGTAGTTGCGGCTCATCACGTCCATATAGATCTGCGTCAGCTCAGCGTTCTCGAGCTTTTGCTCGCCATCGCTCTTGCCGGGCATCTCGAAATTGGTCATGTTCATGCCGGGCTTCATCTGCTGGCTCTTCACAATGGGGTTGTCTTCCGTTTTGATCCCCTTGAACAGGGTGGCCTGCGCAATGCCGATCAGCACCCCGGTCATCACCACCCAAATGATGAACTGGGTCAACCCCACCATGGCCACGCCAATGATCTTTCCCATCATGAGCTGGAAAGGCTTTACCGAGGAGATGATCACCTCCACGATGCGGCTGATCTTTTCTTCTATCACCCCCCGCATCACCTGCACGCCATAAAGGAAAATGAACATGTAGATGAGTATGGCCGAGCCGAAGCCCAGGGCTATGCTTACGCCCGTGCTGGTGGTCTCGGTCTTTCCGTCCTCGCTGCGTTTCTCGGTGGTGTATTTCACGGGGGGCATAGTGGTGATCTTGCGCAGGGTATCCAGGCTGATGCCGTGCTGGCGGTACAGTATCTCGTTGCGCGCGTTCTCCACGTCATTGCGTATGGTCTCCTCGGCAATGATGCCCGGCTGCTTCTTATAATAAAGCACAATGCCATCGGTGCCGGTGAGGAAATTCTCCGGTATCCACAGGATGATGGTGTAATCCGTATTGTAAAAATCCTTCAGGGCCTGGCTTTTGGAGATGCCCGGATAATCGTATTTCAGGGTCTTGCGGAAATCGGGCAGTTGCGATTCGGCCGTAATGCCCGAATCATCGATCACGGCCACCAGGTGCTTGCTCTTTTCGCCCATGGCCAGCCAGATGGGCACCACGAAGAGCGCGGCCATGAGGATAGGTCCCAGTATGGTCATCACGATAAAGCTCTTCTTCCTGACCCGGGTCAGGTATTCGCGCGACAGGATGAGCAGTATCTTGTTCATTTATTCGGTCAGGTTAGGGGCAAGCTCCATGTTCTCTTCTTTCACTTTGGAAATAAAGATATCGTTCATGCTGGGGATGATCTCGCGCAGGGAATGTACCTGGGCTACCGGCAATATGGCCTGCAGCAGGTGATTGGGTGTGTTGTTATTGAGCATCTTTACCCGGGCGCGCACGATGTCTCCGTCCTGGTGATGGTCCAGCAGCTCGAAGCCCGCCCACAGGGCGTTGCCGAAAGCCATCATATTGCCCGTGAACTCGATCTCGAAGACATGGGTGCGGTAGGCCCTGCGTATGTCCTTTACCGGGCCTTCGAGTATCTTCCTGGATTTGTTGATGAGGGCGATATGGTCGCAGAGCTCTTCGACCGAGCCCATATTGTGCGTAGAGAAAATAATGGTCGATCCTTTAGCCTTCAGCTCCAGGATCTCGTTCCGGATCAGGCTGGCATTGATGGGGTCGAAGCCGCTGAAGGGCTCATCGAGTATGAGCAGCCGGGGCTCGTGGAGCACGGTAACCACGAACTGCACCTTTTGCTGCATGCCTTTGGAGAGCTCTTCCACCTTTTTGTTCCACCAGGGCACCATTTCGAACTTTTCGAACCAGAGCTTCAGCCGCCTGGCCGCCTCGCGCCTGGACAAGCCTTTGAGGCGGGCCAGGTAAAGGGCCTGCTCGCCCACTTTCATTTTTTTATACAGGCCCCGCTCTTCGGGCAGGTAGCCGATCTGCCCGGTATGGCGCGGCTGCAGGGGCTCCCCATCGAAAAAAACGGTGCCGCTGTCGGGCGCGGTGATCTGGTTGATGATGCGGATGAGGGAGGTCTTGCCGGCCCCGTTTGGGCCCAATAATCCGTAAATGCTCTGCGTGGGAACGGTTATGCTTACCTCGCTGAGGGCGGTGTGGCTGGCGTAGCGTTTAACGATATTTTCAGTGGAAAGTATGCTCATCGGGCCCCGAAAGTTACGACAGAAAGGCTTCTCACTGAAAAATTAAGTTTTTTTAACAGGCATTATTCAAAGTACTCTTTCATCCGGTCGAAGAAGCTTTTGGTCTTTTTGCTGGGGTCGGGCTGAAAGTTCTTGGAATCGCGCAGCTTTTCGAGCAGTTTCTTTTCTTCTGACGAGAGGTGGGTAGGGGTCCAGATGTTGATCTGCACCAGCAGGTCGCCCTTGCCGTAGCCGTTGATGTCGGGCAAGCCCTTTCCTTTCAGGCGCAGCACCTTGCCGGCAGGGGTTCCGGGCTCTATCTTAACCTTGGCCTTGCCGTCCAGGGTAGGTATCTCTACCGAGGTTCCCAGGGCGGCATCGGCAAAGTTCAGGATATGCTCGCAGAGGAGGTTATTGCCGTCACGCTTCAGCGTGGGGTGCTCCTGCTCTTCGATGACCACGATGAGGTCGCCATTGATACCCCCCCGTGGTCCCGCGTTGCCCTTGCCGCTTACGTTCATCTGCATGCCTTCGCCCACACCGGGCGGTATGTTCAGCGTGATCACATCCTCGCCCTTTACGATGCCATCGCCATAGCAGGTGCCGCACTTATCGGTGATCACCTGTCCCTCACCACCGCAATTGGGGCAGGTGGTGGTGGTCTGCATCTGGCCGAGGATGGTATTGGTCAGGCGCGTTACGCTGCCGCGCCCGTTACAGGTCTTGCAGGTAGAATGCGCTGAGCCGTCTTTGGCGCCCGAGCCGTGGCAGGTGGCGCATTTGATGTATTTGCTGACCTTTATTTTCTTTTCCGTTCCGTGAAGGATATCTTCGAGCGTGAGCCTGACCTTTACGCGCAGGTTCGAGCCCCGGTGTACGCGCTTCCCGCCCTGCGAGCCGCCAAAACCGAAATGCCCCCCGAAGATGTCACCGAATTGCGAGAAGATATCATCCATGCTCATGCCGCCACCGCCAAAACCGCCAAAGCCCCCGCCATTGCCGCCCATGCCCGCATGGCCGAACTGGTCGTAGCGCGATTTTTTCTGGGGATCGCTCAGCACCTCGTAGGCCTCGGCCGCCTCCTTGAACTTCTCTTCCGCGGTCTTATCGTTCGGGTTCTTATCCGGGTGGTATTTAATGGCCATTTTGCGATACGCCTTCTTGATCTCCTCGGCATTCGCATTACGGCCTACGCCCAAAATATCATAATAATCTCTCTTGCTCATGGCTTTGATTACAAATTACAGATTGCAAGTTGCAGATTGCAAATTACAGATTGCCGATTGCAGATTAGTGTAATTGTGAGATCCTGCTTTTTTCATACTCCTTGAGATACTTAATGAATCCGGCTATTTTACGTGAAAGAGAGATGAGCTTGGTATGGAATTCATGATAAAGTTCCTCATGTATATATTCTATCCTGTACAGCACATACAATTTGTTCCTCAATTCGCCCGAAGAGCCTTTGGCGTAGCGAAGAAACTTAATAAAGTCCTTATTGTTGTCGTATTCAAATCCTTCAGCAATATTATCAGAGATCGACATGGCAGCTCTGCGTAACTGGTCCTTCAATCCCCAATCATTCTTTAGCTTTCCTTGTTCGCTTACAGCATATATTTCAATAGCGATGGCGGTTGCCTCCTTCCAGATATCCAGGTCCTCAAACTGTTTTATTTTCCCCATTGTAATGCCAATCTATAATCTGTAATCCAATAATCTGTAATCTGCAATCTTCAATCTTCAATTCAATAATCTGTAATCTGTAATCTGTAATCTGTAATCTGTAATCTTCAATCTTCAATCTTCAATCTTCAATCCCCTAACTCCCCACAATAACCTTAGCAAACCTGATCACTTTTCCATTAAGCATATATCCTTTCTCGACCACTTCGATCACCTTGCCTTTCATGGCCTCTTCGGGAGCCGGTGCGTTGGTAATGGCCTCATGCAGGTCGGGGTTGAAGTCTTCGCCCAGGGTTTTCATCTCTTCCAGGCCCCTGGAAGTAAAGGTAGTTTTAAGTTTGTTATAGATGAGCTGGAATCCTTCTTTTACCGCGTTCAGGTCAGAAGCGCTTTCATTGGCCCTGATAGCGCGTTCCATATCATCGATCAGGGGCAATACCATGCGGAACACGTCCTCACCGGCCGCCCTGATCAGCTCTATGCGCTCTTTGGCAGTACGTTTCCTGTAGTTCTCAAATTCGGAATAAAGCCGCAGGTATTTATCGTTCAGCTCCCTGACCTTGCTTTCGAGCTCAGCGATCTGTTTTTGTCCGTCCGCCTCCGTTTTTTTCTCCTCTCCCTCGCCCGGTTTGGCCTTGTTCTGCCCCTCCGTCTCCGTCTTTTGCTCGGGCTGTTCCCTGGTTTCCTCCGGCTTCACCGCGTCCTCAGGGGTTTTTTCTTTCGGCTGATCCATTTTTTTAAAGAATTTTCGCATGCAAAAGGCTCAAAAATATTGCCGCCAAAGATAATACGTCAAATTGTCATTCCGGTAATAAAAATAAGCTTCTCCTATTACCATTTTGGCTACCTTTACGTAGCCACCCGGTAATGAAAAGCGCGCTGATCTGTTTTCTCCTTCTGGCTCCGGCCATAGGCCTGTACGGGCAGGGCGGCCAGCCCAGTAAAAATTACAAAACCAGCAAGACCACCCTGGCCTTACATGCCGGTTACCAGTATTTTACCTATCATGGGGCTGAATTGGGCCTGGCCTGCGCGCGTTATTCCAGGCAGGGCGGTTTGCACTATGTAAGGGCCTGCGCCCTTGCCGCGGAAATGATCTTTTCCGACAGCCTGAACGCCATAGGGCCCAAAGCCTCGTTCTGGCTAAGCGGTGGAGGGGCCCGGCTGAGCCTGGGCGCTGCCGCCATCTGTTACATCAATAAAAGCTCTTCCAGCCTTCGCCTGCGGCCCGAGGTGGGCTTCGGCCTGAAACGCTACCGCCTGGCCTACGGCTATAATTTCGCGCTATGGGGCAGGGACCTTTTGCCGCTGAACCCCCACGTGATCACGTTCAGTTTTCTTTTCGACCTGAAAGTGCTGAAGAAAAACGAGCTGGGAACGGATAAGCCGCCCGGTGGAAAAAAAGCCAACTAACCTATGCGACCGCTCCTGGCCACGGCATTGCTCGCACTGCTCTACTGCTACCCCTCAGCGCAAAACCTGGGCCTTACGTTTTTCCGCGACTCCGCCCTGGATTGCGCCTGGAGCCCGGTGGATGAGAACCTGGTGGCCTATTCCATGAAAGGGAAGGACGGCTATTACGATATCCACCTGGCCTCGCCCGACAGGAAGTACGATGTTAACCTGACGGAGAACCACCCCCTTCTTCCCAACCGCCACATCTGCCTGCCCGCCTGGCATCCCTCGGGCAGGTGGATCATTTTTGTGGCCGAGAAGAAAGATCATCCCCGCGGCTCGGTCAACGCGCTGCCCGGCTTTGGTGCCTATTGCGATATCTGGGTGATGAGCGTGGACGGCAAGAAGTGTTACAAGATCGTAGACATTCCCAACGATTTCGACCATGGGGTGATCGCCCCGCGCTTTTCGCCCGATGGAACAAAGATCGTGTGGACCGACCGCTTTAAACGCCCCGGCTTCTGGAACGCCCAGCGCCATTTCGGCTTCTGGACCATTAAGATCGCGGATTTTTCGTGGGGGAAGGACAGCATTCCTTTTGTATCGAACAGCGTTGACCTGCTTCCGGGAAAGAAATGCTTTAATGAAGCCTACGGCTTTTCACCGGATGGGAAAAAGATCATTTTCTGCTCCAGCATGAACACCGGCTCGGCATGGAAGGCCCAGATCTTTACTATGGACGCGGAGGACGGCAGCCGGATCACCCAGCTTACCGAAGGCGATTATAATGAACATGCCTTTTACACCCCGGATGGGAAGTCCATCATCTGGATGTCGAACAAGGACAATAAGAACAAGGGCACCGATTGGTGGATCATGAATGAAGATGGAAGCTCGAAAAGACGCATCACCTTCTTCAATTATCCTTCTCATTCGCACTACCTGGGAAAAGCGGTCTGGACGGGCATGGGCTCCTTCTCACCATCGGGCAAAAAATTCATTGGAGGCATTCAGAAAAGCCTGATCACGCAGGAAGGGTATATTGTGATCGTGGAGATGAGGGAATAGGGGAATAGGGAATAAAGAAATAAGGAAATAAGGAAATAAGGAAATAAGGAAATAAGGGAAGAGAAATAGGGGGCCAGGGTTTGGTTTGTGCCTTATCCCTAAGGTTGGGGTTATTTTTTGTATTTCTCGAGCGTGGCGGCCAGGTCGGCACCGCGCAGGCTTTTGGCCAGTATCTGGCCTTTTCCATCGAGCAGGAAATTGGCGGGGATGCCGGTAACGCCATACATCTGTGAGGCGTTGCCGTACCAGCCTTTGAGCTCGCTGACGTGATAGGGCCAGTTCAGGCCGTCCTTCTTGATGGCGGCAATCCACTTATCCTTGGCCTGGTCGAGCGACACGTTGTAGATCACAAAGCCTTTGCCGTTCTTGAACTCGGTATCTTTGTATTTGTTGTATGCGGCCACCACGTTGGGATTTTCCTGGCGGCAGGGCCCGCACCAGCTCGCCCAGAAATCGAGCAGCACCAGTTTCCCCTTCAGCGAAGAGAGCTTGATGATCTTGCCGGATGTATCGGCCAGGGCCAGGTCGGGGGCGATATTGCCTACGTTGATGCCTACGGCCTGCTGTTTCAGCTCTTTGCTTTCGGCCTTGCCATGATCGAAGGCAAATGCGGATACCAGGCATACGGCAGCCAGGATGACGAGGATAAAGCTGAGTTTTTTCATAGTGTGAGCGTTTAAGCGTGCCGAAAGGCAAATTTACGAACTCTTTCTAACAATTTGCGCGCCAAGTTTGTTCAGGCGGGTATCGATGTTCTGGTAGCCCCGGTCGATCTGGTTGATGTTGTAAATGGTGCTTTTGCCTTCTGCGGAAAGGGCCGCGATGAGCAGGGAGACCCCTGCGCGTATATCGGGCGATGCCATGCTGATGGCCCGCAGCTTGTATTTGCGGCCTATGCCGATCACGGTGGCGCGGTGCGGGTCGCAGAGAATGATCTGGGCGCCCATTTCGATAAGCTTATCCACGAAGAACAGGCGGCTTTCGAACATTTTCTGGTGGACCAGCACGCTGCCCTTGGCCTGCGTGGCCACCACCAGCACGATGCTCAGCAGGTCGGGGGTGAAGCCGGGCCAGATGGCATCGGCTATGGTGAGTATGGAGCCGTCAATGAACGTGTCGATCTCGTAAACGTCCTGTTCGGGTATGTAAATATCATCGCCCCTGCGCTCCATTTTTATCCCCAGCCGCTCGAAGGTCTTGGGAATGATGCCCAGGTTCTCGTACGAAACGTTCCTGATGGTGATCTCGCTCTGCGTCATGGCCGCCAGCCCGATGAAGCTTCCCACCTCGATCATATCGGGGAGCAGGCGGTGCGTGGTGCCTTTGAGGTAATCTACGCCTTCTATGGTCAGCAGGTTGGAGCCGATACCGGATATCCTGCCCCCCATGCGGTTGATCATCTTGCAGAGCTGCTGTATGTAGGGTTCGCAGGCCGCGTTGTAAATGGTGGTGGTGCCTTTGGCCATCACGGCCGCCATAATGATATTGGCCGTGCCGGTAACCGATGCCTCGTCAAGCAGCATGTAGCAGCCTTTCAGGTTGTCGGCCTCTACCTTATAGAATTCGCTTTTGCCGTCATATACGAATTTGGCGCCCAGGTTCTGGAAGCCGATGAAGTGGGTATCGAGCCTGCGCCTGCCTATCTTATCGCCACCGGGCTTGGAGATATATCCTTTTCCGAAACGCGACAACAGCGGCCCTATGATCATGACGCTGCCGCGCAGGCCCCCGCCTTTTTTGCGGAAATCATCGGAATGCAGGTAGTCTACGTTAACGTTATCGGCCTGGAAAGTGTATTCTTCGTGCCCCGTCTTTTCCACTTTCACGCCCAGCGCGCGCAGCAGGTCGATGAGCTTGTTGACGTCAACGATATCGGGGATGTTGGAGATGGTTACTTTTTCGGGGGTGAGCAGCACAGCGGAGATGACCTGTAGCGCTTCGTTCTTGGCGCCCTGGGGAATGAGCTCCCCTTTCAGCTTTTTCCCTCCTTCGATCTCAAATACCGGCACGGTTAGTAGCGTTTCTTGAAGTTCCGGTGGTGTTTGCCTTTGCCGTGGTGCTTGCCGTCCTTCTTATGGTGGCGGTTCTGCTGGCTCTGCTGATTGAGGCCGGTGCGCTGCAGTATGTCCTGCGTGAGGTTGAATTTGAAATCGGCCGGCACTTTGAGCTTGCCCTTGCTGAGCTCCTTCAGGTGCTGAAGTATCACCTCGTCATTCACGCTGTCGCGGTTCCAGTTCAGGTAAGAGCGCTTCATCAGGTTGGCCAGGGTCTCGATGTAATAGTTCTTCTTGTCGCCCTCTTCCATCTCGATGCCTTTCTGGATCAGGGCCTCGATGGTTTTGCCGTAATGCTTGTACCGGATATCCTGCGAAGGGTAATTCAGCTTCTTGGGTTTGGTCTTGAACTGCTCGGGCGAAGGCTTGGGATATGGCGAATCCACATCGAGCTTGAACTCGGATATGATAAAAAGGTGGTCCCAAAGCTTGTGCTTGAAGTCGGTCACATCGCGCAGGTGAGGGTTCAGCGCTCCCATTACAGCGATGATGGACTGGGCGGCCCTGTTGCGCTCTTCGCGGTTCTTGATCGTGCAAACGTACTGCACCATCTTCTGGATGTTCCTCCCGTACTCCGATATGATCATCGGGGGGAGCTGGGTATTGTATTCCATTGTCATTTCCATAATAGCCTCAAAAGTACTGTATTTTATCGTAATATGGCTGATAAATCCTGCCACAGATCACAGGCGCTGATTTCGGGCGCTGCCCAGGTCGATCTCGTGGTCGATGGATGGCTTGAGGGCCGCTACAAAGGCATTGCGCAGCACGTACATGACCGCCCGCCAGATGCGGATGTTCGGTTCATTGAAGGTGCCCTGCATGGGTATTTTGGTGGCCAACTGGTCTTTTTTCTGGTTCTCGAACAATTCTTTCACCGTGCCTATCATTCCCTGCCAGATCCGGTTCAGGGCCGATTCGCTGCGGTCGTCACGGCCCAGCACCTTCAGGTCGCGGATAAGGGGTTTCACGTAGCCCCTGAACCGGCCTCCCTTGGCCGCCACTTCCGCGAACAATCCCATCCTCCCATCGCTTACATCGAATTTCCCGTAAGCTTCGAACATGGGATTGAGGCGGGGCATATCTATATTTTTAACCTCCAGGTTCATGTCGAAGGCGGGGCGCTTTTCATACAGGGTGGCTTTGAGCTGTATGTCAATGGTCCCGCTATAGGCCGTTGCCCTGATGCGGATCTCAGCGGGGGGCAGCCTCCGTAAGGGCACGGTAGAGATGTTGGTGCCGCGCATTTCAATTTCGCTCACCTCCAGCTTCACCTGCGGCTGGGCCGCTGTATCTTCAAAATCCAGCCGGCCGCCAAGCACCTCGAAGCTTTTGACGATGGCGGGGAATACCAGCGTGGGCATTTCCAATACGATCTCGTTCTGCGGTGCCTTATCCTTTACTGTCGTTGTTTTCTCAGCGTCCTCCTCTCCTTTTTCCAGGTAAACGGAGCAATCCTTCAGGCGCACATCGCACACGAATGTTCTTTTCCAGAGGGCCAGCCACTCGAAATCCATGCGGAACTCGCGGCAGGATACAAAGCGCGTGCGTTTTTCCCGGATCTCCTCCATGTGAAAATCATGGATGATGAACGCGGGCTGGAAAAGCCGGATGCGCAGCCTGCGCAGGTTACCGCTGTAAGCGCCCAGCTTTGAAAGGGCCCTGTTCACCAGGGGCCGCACCAGGAAAGGGAGCAGCAGGTTGATGAGCCAGATCAGCGGAAATACAATAAAGAACACCTTCAGCCATACGGTGTGAGGACTTTTCTTTGCCATACAGGGGAGGGGTCAATATTCATGCCCCGCGTGCACGGCCCGGGGGCGGCCTGGCGCCATAAAACAACGCTTTCGGCCGGATAAAAAGCGGGCCGGGCCATAGCTGATGGCCTGCAGGGAAAATGCATGTAAGGCCGTGGAAAAATATTCCCTTCCGGGGAAATCCGTTTAGCGGGGAGCCAGCAGGTGGGGGGCGCTCTCTTTAAACCAGCGCAGGGCGTCTTCTATACCTTCTTCTATCGGGCTTTGCGGGAGCTGAAGCTCGCGTACGGCCTTTTGGGCGGTATAGTAATGCTTATCGCATGACATAAGCGCCATAGGATAACTCACCGTGGGCGCCTTACCTGTAATGCCTGCTTTCAGCGAGCCCAGCCTGCCGTATGCTTTGGTGATGAATTTCGGAAGGGCTATGCCGGGGGCCCTGACCCCCGAAACGGCCGCTATCTTTTCAAAGATCTCTTTGAAAGAGAGATTGACATGGCCCAGGATATAGGATTCGCCCGTTTTCCCCATTTGTATGGCATTGGCCATGGCCTTCACTACATCCTTTATACATACATAGTTTTTGCCTCCAGCAGTATAGCCCGGCACTTTCCGGTTGTACACCGCCAGTATCATGGCGCCCGAGCTGGGTTTGGAGTCGTAAGGGCCGAACATGAACGTGGGGTTGCAGATCACCGCGTCAAGGCCTTTTTCTTTTACCGCTTTGATCACCACATCGTGCGCCTCGCGCTTGCTGTCCATGTAATCGAGGCCGTACCTGGCGTAGTTATAGGGTGTATTCTCATCGCCCGGCTTTTCCCTGCTGCCATAACCAAAGGTATTGGCGGTGCCTACGTAGACCAGGCGCTTTACGCCTGCATGCAGTACGGCTTCCGTCACATTGCGGGTGCCGGTAATATTGATCTCGCGCTGCCTGGCAGAGCGGTTGGGGTAGAGGTTGGTGCTGGCGGCCGCGTGAAACACGTAATCCATTCCCCTGAATGCCGATTCCAGGTTTTGCGGCTCAAGTATATTCCCGGTAACAAAATTCAATCTCAGTCCTTCGAGGGTTCCTTTTTTCACGCCCGGCTCTATCATGGCCGTAACATCATAGCCGCGCGAAAGCAGCTCGCGGATGAGGTTGTTTCCAAGAAGCCCCGTAGGGCCGGTGACTAAAATTTTCATTTGAACCGCGAAGATAGAAAGGAATTATTCAGTTCTGCGACAGATTGTGCGGATATCCTGATTCCAGTTTTGCCGAAAGGTGGCGGAGGGGATCGCCTTGCTGCTCCCGCAATGAGATCAATTCAGGATCCTCAGCCTGGCGAATTTGAGCAGCAGTTGCTTGTGCCCTATGCCTTCGAAGGCTACGGTGGCCTTGCTGTTGGGGTATTCGCCTTCTATGGCTATCACGGTGCCGTTGCCGAAACGCTCGTGGTACACTTCCATGCCGGCCTGCAGGTCCTTCAACTGCTCGCTGTTTCCGTTGGCGGCCCCCTTATGCTGCGCTGACGAAAGCTTGACCAGGTTCTGCTTTACAACGGGGGGGGGAGCCGAGCTCTTTTTCTCCTCCTGCCTTTTCTTTCCGAACAGGCGACCGGTGCCCGCGTTGCCGTTTTGCTTTTTTACCGGCTCTTCGGGCATGATGTAATCCAGGTACTCATCGGCTATCTCATCGATAAAGCGGCTGGGCTCGCAACTGATCAGGTTGCCCCAGCGGTAGCGTGTGGCGGCAAAGGAGATATGTACTTTCTTTTCAGCCCGCGTAAGCGCCACGTAAAACAATCGCCTTTCCTCCTCCAGGTCGGTACGCGAGGTGAGCGAAAGCTGGGAGGGGAACAGGTTTTCTTCCATCCCCACAATGAACACATAGGGAAATTCGAGGCCCTTTGCCGCGTGGATGGTCATCAGCGAAACAAAATCCCGGTCTTCGCCATCTTCCTCTTTTTTATCGGCATCGGTAAGCAGGGCGATATCCTGCATATACAAGTTCAAAGTTTGCAGGTTGTGGCCTGCCTGCCGGCCAGGCAGGTTTGTAGCTCCTTCCGAACCGGCTTCTCCGGTAAGTTGTGCATTCGGGATCTCGGGATCCGCGGGCAATTCGATCTCCTTTTCACCTTTTTCGGAAAACTCCTTCAATCCATTGAGCAATTCCTGTATGTTCTCGTAGCGGCTTACGCCTTCGGGCGTTTTGTCGTTGTAGAGCTCGCGCAGTATGCCCGATGCGGTGGCGATGTGCTCGCCCAGGTCGTAAGCGCTGGTCACGGGCAGCATGCTGGAGAAAGACTTGATGAGCGTAACGAACTCGCTGATCTTGCCCGTAGTGGCGGCATTGATCCCTAATCCGAATTCGCCCAAATTCTCCAGCACCGTCCAGGTGCTGATGCCATGGTCGTTGGCGGCCAGCACGATCTTGCTCACCGTGGTATCGCCTATGCCGCGCGCGGGAAAGTTGATCACCCGCTTGAGGGCTTCCTCATCGTGGTTGTTGATGGCCAGGCGGAAATAGGCCAGCAGGTCCTTGATCTCCTTGCGTTGATAAAAAGATAGCCCCCCGTAGATCTTATAGGGAATGTTCTTTTTGCGCAAGGCTTCTTCCATGGCCCTCGACTGCGCGTTGGTGCGGTACAGGATGGCGAAATCTTTATAATGCGCCTGGTGGTTCATCCTGATCTCGAAGATGGAATTGGCCACCAGCCAGCCTTCCTCGTTATCGGTAAGCGCGCGCTGCACCCTGATCTTGTCACCGTGTATATTATCGGTCCACACCAGCTTTTTGATCTGGTCCTTGTTATTGGCGATCACCTTATTGGCCGCGTTCACGATGATCTTCGTGCTGCGGTAGTTCTGCTCCAGCTTGAAGGTGTTGAGGTCAGGGTAATCCTTTTCAAAGTTGAGTATGTTCTGGATATTGGCCCCCCTGAAAGCGTAGATGCTCTGCGCGTCATCGCCCACCACGCAGATGTTCTCGAACTTGGCGGCCAGTTGCTTGACGATGACATATTGCGAGAAGTTGGTGTCCTGGTACTCGTCCACCAGGATGTACCTGAACTTCATCTGGTATTTGTTGAGCACGTCAGGGAAATCGCGCAGCAGGATATTGGTCTGGTACAGCAGGTCGTCAAAGTCCATGGCGCCCGCCTTGAAGCAGCGCCTGGCGTAGATCTCGTAGATCAGCCCCATCTTGGGCTTGCCCGACATGCGGTCGTCTTCGGCCAGTTGCGCGTTGTTGGCATAGGCCATGGGGGAGATCAGGTTGTTCTTTGCGGCCGATATCCTTCCCAGCACGAGCGAAGGCTTATAGACTTTCTCGTCTATGCCCTGCTCGCGCAGGATGGTCTTGATCAGGCTCTTCGAGTCATCCGTATCGTAAATGGTAAAGTTGGAAGGATATCCCAGCTTCTCGGCCTCTACGCGCAGTATGCGGGCGAAAACGGAGTGAAAGGTGCCCATCCACAGGTTACGGGCCTCACCGCTGCCCACGATCCGGGTGATGCGCTCTTTCATTTCGCGCGCGGCCTTGTTGGTAAAGGTGAGGGCGAGGATATTGAAAGCGTCTACCCCTTTGTTCATCAGGTGGGCGATGCGGTAGGTCAGCACGCGTGTTTTGCCCGATCCCGCGCCAGCCACGATCATTACCGGGCCCTCGGTGCATTCCACGGCCGCCCGCTGGGCTTCGTTCAGTTCGTCCAGGTAATTCTTCACGAATCAAAATTACGGTTTTGTTTGCCATCCGGTTCATTGTTGATAACTTTGAGCTATGCAAACTGCCGGAAAATACATCATCATCGCTGGGGTGGCGCTGGTCATCATCGGCATCATCGTTTATTTTTTCGGTAACCGGCTGGGATGGTTCGGCAACCTGCCGGGCGACATCCGGTACGAAAGCGATAACACGCGCATCTATTTTCCCGTCACCACCATGATCCTTGTGAGCCTGGCGCTGAGCCTGGCGTTGTGGCTGATCAGAAAGTTTATGGAGTGAGGATATAAAATCGTTTCTTTGCCAACCTATGCGCATAGCGGTCATCGATCTGGGCACCAATACCTTCAACCTGCTGATCGCTGATATCATTTCTTCGGCAGAATACAAAAGCGTCTTCAAGACCAAGATCCCCGTCAAGCTGGGCGAGGGAGGCATCGCCAGGAACCGCATCGCCCCGGCCGCTTTCGGCCGCGGTATCGAAGCGCTGGTGCGGTACAAAAAGCTGCTGGGCGATTTCAGGGCCGAGCAGGTGTTCGCCTTCGCCACCTCCGCCATACGCAGCGCTTCGAACGGAAAGCAGTTTGTCAGGGCGGCCCGCGAGGCTACCGGCATCCAGGTGCAGGTCATCAGCGGTGACCGCGAGGCCGAGCTGATCTATAAAGGGGTAAAGCAGGCCCTCGACATCGGCCCGGAGCCTTCGCTGGTGCTCGACATAGGAGGGGGCAGCAATGAGTTCATCATCGCCACATCCGGCACCATGCTGCACCGTCAGAGCTTCGACCTGGGCGTGGCGCGCATGCTCGAAAAGTTCCGCCCTTCCGACCCCATCAGTGAAAAGGACGTTCGCGCGCTGGAGAGCTATTTTACCGGGGAGCTGGAGCCCCTGTTCGAAGCGGCCGCCAGGCATCCCGTCAAGGAGCTGATAGGCGCCAGCGGCTCGTTCGATACCTTCGCGGGTATGATCGCGCACCGCTTTCACACCCCCGAGATATTGAAGGGCCGCACGGAGTACGAGTTCAGCCTGGATGAGTTCCGCGCTGTCCACGAGCAGTTGCTGCGCTCCACGGCCGCTGAGCGGCTGCAGACCAAGGGCATTATTCCCATGCGCGTGGATATGATCGTGATCGCCTCGGTATTCGTTAACCTCATCCTGGAAAAGCTGGCCTTGCGCAGGATGCGCCTGTCCACCTATTCGCTGAAAGAGGGCGTGCTCCACGAACTGATGGGCACGGTTTGATGCCGCAGGCACGGTTCGGCCAGGACGCGCGCCCGGCAGGGCGGTCCCGGTTAATTACTTTTTTTTATTTTTAGCTCTTCAAACAGCCTGTTATGCCGCGCATCCTGATCATTGATGATGAAAAGAGTATACGAAAGACCCTGAGGGAGATCCTGGAGTATGAGAATTTTAAGGTGGACGAGGCCGCGGATGGCGCTGAAGGGCTTTCCATGCTGGGCAAGGATGCGTATGACATTGTGCTCTGCGACATCAAGATGCCCAAGGTAGACGGCATGGAGGTGCTGGATAAGGTCATGGAGAGCGCGCACGATATGCCTATTATCATGATATCCGGCCACGGCAACATCGAGACGGCCGTAGAGGCGGTGAAAAAGGGCGCGTACGATTTCATTGCCAAGCCGCTTGACCTCAACCGCCTGCTGGTGACCATTCGCAATGCGATGGATAAATCCAAGCTGGTGACCGAGACCAAGGTGCTGAAGAAAAAGGTGAACAAGACCTTCGATATGATCGGGGAGTCGAAGGCCATCATGCAGATCAGGGAGATGATAGACCGCGTGGCGCCTACGGAGGCCCGCGTGCTGATCACGGGCGAGAACGGCACGGGAAAGGAGCTGGTGGCGCGGTGGATACACGAGAAAAGTCCGCGCTCGGCAGCACCGCTGATCGAGGTCAACTGCGCAGCCATTCCCAGCGAGCTGATAGAAAGCGAGCTCTTCGGCCATGAGAAAGGCGCCTTTACCTCGGCCGTGGCCCAGCGCAAGGGGAAGTTCGAGCTGGCCGAAGGGGGTACCATTTTCCTGGACGAGATCGGTGACATGAGCCTTTCGGCTCAGGCCAAGGTGCTGCGGGCCCTGCAGGAGAACAAGATCACCCGCGTGGGCGGGGATAAGGAGATCAAAGTGAACGTGCGCATACTGGCCGCCACCAATAAAGACCTTCAGAAAGAGATCAAAGCCGGCAATTTCAGGGAAGACCTGTACCACCGCCTGAGCGTGATCCTGATCCACGTGCCCTCGCTCAACGACCGGAAGGAGGATATACCGCTGCTGGTGGATCACTTCTCGGCCATGATCTGCTCGGAGCAGGGCATGGCGCCCAAAACGTTCAGCAAGGAAGCGCTCAAAGAGCTGCAGAAGATCAACTGGACCGGCAACATACGCGAGCTCAGGAACGTGGTGGAGCGCCTGCTGATACTGTGCGACAAGACCATAACGGATAAAGACGTGCAGGCTTACGCCAGGCCGAACAAATAAAAAAAGCGTTCCGCATTTCTGCGGAACGCCTTACCGGGAGCTATCTCCATCATGCCAATAAAACTGCACCCCTTACATCACAAAAAATTGGCATTTCAGGAGTTTTACTCCCTGTAATAATTATCATTGCGTTTCCCTTCCCCTGTAGTAAAAATGCATTTTGCCTATGTCCGTGGTCTGACCCTCTTTCACGATCACGCTGTCGAGCGTGCGCGGTGCATAGGGAGGCTTGGGATAAAAGTTCACTTTATACATCCCGCTCGGCAGCGCCCGCAGGGTGAAGAAACCCGAAGGCCCGGCATAGGTACTGTAGCTCCCCGTCCTTGATTCGGCCTTAATGTAGGGCCTTGCCTGCAGCGGGTCGATCGTGCCTTTTATATTCCCCTCCCTGTGTCCGACAGCGATCACGCGTATCTTTGGTTTCAGCACGTAGTTCGTCCCGCTGAGCACTGGCGGTATCACCGATTCGCCCGCATCAAAATCAAGGATAAGGTTCATGCGCGTGCCTGCTGCCAGGGCATGGTCATCCAGGTCGATGATAAGGCCGTCTTCCGATGGAAGCGCCAGCTCGAGCGGGTGAACGGTTTCATTTATCACCAGGCTGTTCCGGTGGCCGAACACGATGCGTATTTTAGAGATATGTCCTTCCGGCACGCGTCCGCTCGCCAGCAGCACATCCGTGCCGCTGAGTATGGTAAGGTTATAAATGTTCGCGCGCGTGCTGAGCGTTTTCCATCCCCGCTCCGTTAAGACCGTTAATTGCTGGATATCTACATTCACCTCATCGTATTCTGCCGGAGCGTCAGTGAGGCTTATCTTCAGAAGCGTGGAGGGGCTTTCTTCCTTGCTGCAACTGTTACCTGCCAGCAGTCCCAATCCGAGTAGAAATATCAAAAGAATCCTTGCCTTCATAGCGCCCTCCGCTTTTCTTTGATACAAAGGTACAATGGGCCATGGCCACCGGCAGCCGATAATTTCTAAAGCCGTGCTTTTAGTAGCTGAATAACATGAATTATCATCCGGAACGCGTAAATCTCATTCTTTTCTATCTTTATCCGCATGAAGAATCTGTTTATCCTGGCATTGATCCCCTTGCTTGCGGGCTGCGGAAGCGAGCCGGTGGCGGAGGAAAAGACGAACGCTGACACGGTCAAGGCGCAGGATGCCGAAAAACTGTTGAACGACAGCCTGAAGCAGGCGGAGCAGGGTACAAGGCCGGCCCTGAATTCCATCGAGGAGCTCTGCAGGGCCGTTTTTGCCACGGTACAATCGGGCGATACGGCCGCCTACCTCAACCTGCTGCCATCCTACCCGGAGATAGAGACCATGATCTCCAAAGCCAACCTTACTGGCCAGGAAAAGGAGCTTATTATTACAGGATACCCGGAAAACAAAAAGAAGGAAGAAGTAAAGGCCGTGGAGCGCTTCGTCCTGACGGTAAAAGCGGGCAGGGATTCGGGCATTGCATGGAAGGAGGCGCAGTACCTGGAGCCCCGCACCAGCGTGCAGATGACGCCTGCCGGCTTCGAGCAGGCCGTGGAGATAGCGGTGCTGTTCACCTATAAGTCGAAGATATACGAGCTGAGGCTGGGCGATTGCATCAAAACGCATAGCGGGTGGCGCGTCTCTTCGCGGATCAAGTACGATGGCATACCCGATGAGCTGGTAAAGTGATGCCCGCCCATGGTACTATTCATGGCCTTTTTCGTACATTTGCTACCCTAAAATCAAAATAAAATGGATTTAACCAAAGTAATCTCCATCTCGGGCGTCAGCGGGCTGCACAAGGTCATCGCCAAATCCACTAACGGCTTTATCGTTGAATCGCTGACCGATGGCAAGCGCATGAACGCCTCCTCGTCTTCCCGCATCAGCGGCCTGGAGGAGATCAGCGTCTTTACCACGGGCGAGGACATCCTGCTGAAGGACGTGTACAAGCGTATATTCGAGAAAGAGAAAGGCGGCCCGGCCATAGACCACAAATCTTCTGACGAGGAGCTCAAAAAGTACTTTGAATCCGTGCTGCCCGAATACGATAAGGACCGCGTTCGCGTTTCTGACATCCGGAAGTGCCTGCAATGGTACAATATCCTGCAAAAGACCGACCTGCTTACCAAAGAGCCGGAAAAAACGGATGAGAAGCTGCTGCAGGGCGATGATACGAAAGAGAAGTTCAGCAACCAGCATACGGAAACCAAGCAGCATCTTAACGCCAATATGAACGTGGCGAAGAAGACCACCGGTGTGCGCAAGATAGGAGGCGGCTCTTAATAAGGCCCGCCCAGATACGCAAGGAAATGAACACGATTGAGATCCCGGTAAAACCACCGAGGCGTTTTCTGCCTAATGACCTGAAGATCGATTCCTGGGAAAAGGTAGAGCAGTACTTCAGGAACCTGAAAGAGCGTTCCATCGGATCGGTGGCCGACCTGGAGCAGTGGCTGCTCGACTGGAGCGAGGTGGATGCGGTCTTTAACGAGGACCTGGCCTGGCGCTACATTAAGATGACCTGCGATACCACCGACCAGGGCAGGGTGGATTCCTATAATTTCTTTATTTCCCAGATCGAGCCCAGGCTGGCCCCTTACCACAACGATTTCAGCAAAAAGCTCATCGAATGCCCTTTTGTGCGGGAGCTCGACAGCGACAAGTATGCGATCTTTTTGCGTACGGTGCGTAAGAACGTGAAGCTTTTCCGCGAAGAGAACATCCCGCTCATGGTGGAGATCGCCACCGAAAGCCAGAAATACGGCAGCATCAACGCCCTGATGACGGTGACCGTGAATGGAGAGGAGATGACCTTGCAGAAGGCGGCCACCCTGCTCAAAAGCCCTGACCGCGGGCTCCGCGAGGAGGTGTTCATGAAGATGCAGCAGCGCAGGGGGCAGGACGAGCAGGCGCTCAACGACCTGCTTACGCGGCTCATCCGGCTTCGCCACCGCGTGGCGGTCAATGCCGGCTTTGAGAACTTCCGCGATTACAAGCACGCTCAACTGGGCCGCTTTGATTACACCGTGCAGGACTGTTTCGATTTTCATGATTCGATAGCCAGGGAGATCGTGCCCGTAGTGGAAGAGTTCGACCGGGCGCGGAAAAAACAACTGGGCCTGGAATCGCTCCGGCCCTGGGATACGGAAGTGGATCCTTCGGGCAAGCCGGCATTGCGCCCGTTCAGCGATGCGCGGGAGCTGATCGGCAAGTCCATCGAATGCTTTCAGCGCGTGAGCCCCTATTTTGCCGAGCGCCTCGAGATCATGGACCAGATGGGCTATTTCGACCTGGATTCGCGTAAGGGCAAAGCCCCGGGCGGATACAATTATACGCTTGACGAGATTGGAGTGCCCTTCATTTTTATGAACTCGGTAGGCTCGCAGCGCGACCTGGTGACCATGGTGCATGAAGGCGGGCACGCGGTGCATTCCTTCCTGAGCCGCGACCTGGAGCTCACCGCCTTTAAATCGCTGACCTCAGAGATCGCTGAGCTGGCCTCCATGGCCATGGAGCTTATGTCGATGGAGCACTGGGATGTTTTTTACCCGGAGCAGGACGAGCTCAGGCGGGCCCGGTTCGAGCAGCTCGAGAAGGTGCTGCGCGGCCTGAGCTGGATAGCCCGCGTGGATAAGTTCCAGCACTGGTTATACGAGAATCCCGAGCACACGGTGCAGCAGCGTAACGCTTACTGGATGCAGTTGGGCGCTGAGTTTTCCAGCAGGGAAGTGGACTGGAGCGGTTACACGGAAGCCGCTGCCCGCACCTGGCAGGCACAGCTTCACATCTTCGAGGTCCCCTTCTATTATATCGAGTATGGTTTCGCGCAGTTGGGAGCCATAGCGGTATGGAGGAATTATAAGCGCAACGCCAGCCAGGCGGTGGAAAATTACAGCAATGCCCTCCGGCTGGGATACACCCGTTCCATCCCCGAGATCTACGAGGCTGCCGGTATACGTTTCGGTTTTTCGCCCGATTATGTAAAGGAGCTCATCGGGTTTGTAAAGTCCGAGCTCAATCGCTTACACTCATGATCATCAGGCGCCCCTCTTCCGCTGAATACCCGGAATATTTCGAGCAGTATATACGGCTGGTGCCCGGTGATACCGTGCTCAAAAAGCTGCAGGACTCCATACTCGACCTGCAGTCCATCCTGTCGAACATACCCGAGGAAAAAGAGAATTTCGCTTACGCCCCGGATAAATGGTCGGTAAAGGATGTGATCGGCCACATCATCGACACGGAGCGTATACTGGCTTACCGGGCGCTGCGTTTCGCGCGCAACGACAAGGTGGAGCTGCCGGGCTATGATCAGAACATCTATGCCCCTCACGCCAACTATAACAAGCGTACGCTCTACGATATCGCCCACGAATTCGGCCTGGTGCGCGAATCCAACATCCTGCTGTTCCGCCATTTTGATGAAGAGGCGCTTATGCGCAGGGGCAGGGCCAACAAGTGGGATATGACCGTACGCTCGCTCATCTACGTGATATCCGGGCACGAGCTGCATCACCTGCACGTGCTCCGCACCAGGTACCTGCCCGAGATCGATTAATTGAACCGGTATTTGCCTTTCCGGAATATGGCCGACAGCGATTGCATGTAGTGCCGTGTGAAAAGGACCATGTTCTCTTTCGTGCTCTGGCTGATCGCCCCTGCTGGCTTCAGGTACTGGTCGGCCCCCAGGCGGTAGAACTCGGCCTTATCCGTTTCAAAAAAATACTTGACCAGGATGCTGTCCGTACACAGGTACACGTCATTTCCGTACGAGCGTGAAAAGGCGTAGGGCCTGTAGCTCTTATCGAAGATGTTCTGACCGATAAAATGGTAATTGCCGCGGTAATTGAGCTCGGCCAGCAGGGTGGCGGGAATGTCGCACTGCGAGGCGGCCTTGCCGAAGACGCCCCGGCCAGCGCTGAAATTCAGGAAAAGGCAGGGCACATGGAAGATCTTATACTCGTTATCCACGGGATCGTAGGCCTCGCCATGGTCGGCCAGGATAACGAACAGCGTTTCGCTGTATTGCGGGTGCTGCCTGCATTTGCTGATGAAATTGCCCAGCGCGTGATCGCTGTAATAGAACGAGGCCTGCTGCGGGGTCATCTGCTTCGTTTCGGGGTGCGCCTTGCGGAAAGCTTCCGGTATATCGTAAGGGCTGTGGTTGCTCATGGTCAGCAGTACCGATAGCACCGGCCTGCCATCGGTATTCCAGATCATTTCATAGGCCTTGTCGTACAGGTCCTCATCGCTCACGCCCCACTCGTTCTTTACACGCCAGTGCGTGTAATCGTCCGCATCCACGATCTCCTGAAAGCCGCCCTGCCGCATGAACTTGTCCATGTCATCGTAATCGGCATGGCCGTTGTGTATGAACCTGGAGGCATAACCCCTGCCGAGCAATATACCGGCCAGGGTGTGGAACTCGTTCACTCCTTTTCTCCGCTGCAGGTTAACCCCGAGCACGGAAGGGAAGCCCGACACGGTGCTTATGATCCCGTTCTGGGTGCGCGGCCCGTTCGACTTGAAGCGGGTGCAGAAGATACCTTCATCTGCCAGCCGGTCAAAGGCCGGTGAAAACCCTTTACCCTCATTCAGCTTGCCTATGTACCTGGCCCCAAAGCTTTCCATCAGGATGATCACAATGTTCTTTCGCTTCAGGCCGGAGCTGTCTGCCCCTTTCATAAAGCGGAATCCCCGTTCATCGAGCAGCGAATCGCCCGGCTGCACGATGGAATCGAGAAGGTGCCTGAGCGCGGTGGCATCATCGGTATAGGCATATACCGGTACGTCCGTATCATACCGCATTTGCTGCCAGGATTTGGCGATGGTATATACCCCGTTCATGGATGCCTGGTTAAGCACCGGTGAGTGGGAGAACTCAGACAAGGTCCAGAGCGGGGGACCGTAGTACAGGAATGAAAGCGAGGCCATGGTGAAGAATGAAATGCCGGCCCATTTGAACCGGGGGCCGTAAGCGGGCGCCTGGATGGCAGCCCGGTATATTTTCCGGTGAATGCGTACAAATACGAACAGGAGTGCCGCATAGCCCAGCAACGCGCGGATGACGGGATAGGTTTTCCAGATGCTGGGAAATATCTTGCCCGGGTCCTGGCCGGCCTCTGTAGCCAGCAGGTTGAGCCGCGTGCCGAACTGGTTATAGAAGAATACATCGGTGAGGTTGACGAAGAAAATGAGGGCGAAGGCCAGGTTGGCCGAGATAAAAAACACCTTATCCTTTGCCCGCTTTACGATCAGTCCAGCGCACGTGGCGAAAAGGAGAAGGATGAACAGGGTGACAGCGATGACGGCAGAGTCGAAGAGCAGGCCGGTAAGCACGGATTGTGCGAGGGAGGGAATAGAAAAAGGCGTGATGGACGAAAAGTGATAAATAATGAACACGGCCCGCAGCAGGAACAGGGCAAGCAGGCCAAGACCATACACTTTCAACAGGTAGCTGAAATGAGATTTGCTGAACACAGGGCTTACTTTATATGATATTCACTTCCCGCTCGAGCTCCACACCGAACTTCTCTTTTACGCTTTCCGCGATGCGCTGCGAAAGCTCCATGATCTCGCGGCCGCTTGCCTGGCCGTAGTTCACCAGTACCAGGGCCTGCTTTGGGTGAACGCCCGCATCGCCCTGCCGGTAACCTTTCCATCCGGCATGCTCGATCAGCCAGCCAGCGGCCAGCTTGGTCTCATTTTCCGAGCTCCTGTAGCCGACTATGCCGGGATGGTCATTTTTCAGCGTTTCGAACCGGGCGTTGGTCACCACGGGATTCTTGAAGAAGCTGCCCGCATTGCCCGCCTCGGAGGGGTCGGGAAGCTTGCTCCTGCGTATGTTGCAAACGGCCCTGCTGATAGCCTGTATCGAAAGCTCGCCAATGCCCATTGCTTCCAGTTCCTTTTCAATCGCCCCGTAGCTGATATTGAATTTCGGAATTTTGTTCAGCCGCAATGTAACAGACGTGATGATATACCGGTCTTTCGCTTCTCTTTTGAAGATGCTGTCGCGGTACCCGAAGCGGCAGTCGGCATTGGAGAATATTCGGGTCTCCAGGCTCCCGGTATGCAGCGCTTCCAGCTCTTCGAACACCTCCTGCAGCTCTACGCCATAAGCCCCTATGTTCTGCATGGGAGCGGCTCCCGCGTTGCCGGGGATGAGCGAGAGGTTCTCGATGCCCGCATAGCCCTGCTCTATGCAATGCGTCACCAGGGCGTGCCAGTTCTCACCGGCAGCGGCCTTCAGGTACCAGTGTTCGCTGTCTTCCCTGATCAGCTCGATCCCTTTCAGGTTGTTCTTCAGGATAGCCCCGTCAAAGTCGCGGGTGAACAGCACATTGCTGCCACCTCCCAGCACCATTTTGCGCATGGACCGGAATTGCGGTGTCGAAAGCAGTTCTTTGATCTCCTCGGTGCTGTTCAGGTCGACCAGGAAACGGGCTTTCGCGTCAATGCCGAACGTGTTCAGCTTACGCAGCGGGCAATTTTCAATGATCTCCATCGTTATAAAAATAGGAACAGCCGGAGGGCAGCTTCAAAACTACGCAAAAAGTTTTCCATAGTTGAATATTCATATCTTCGCATTCATCATTCAGGGCGTGAAAAAGAAGCGCGTAATAGTATCCGTGATCAATGACCTGGTAACGGATAACAGGGTGCACCGCACCTGCACCACGCTGCATACCATGGGCTTCGAAGTGCTGCTGGTGGGCAGGCGCCTGGGCGGCAGCCTGCCGCTTCAGCGTTCGTACGCCACGCACCGCATGAGATTGTTTTTTACCAGGGGATTTATGTTCTACGCGTTCTTCAACGTGCGTTTGTTCTTCTTCCTGCTGTTCCGGAGGGCGGATATGCTGGTATCCAACGACCTGGATACCCTTTTGCCCAATTACCTCGCGGCCAGGCTCAAAGGCGCTGAGCTGGTCTACGACTCGCACGAGCTTTTCTGCGAAGTGCCGGAGCTGCAGGGCAGCCCCTTTAAAAAAGCTTTCTGGAAAAGAATAGAGCGCTTTTGTTTCCCGCGTCTGCGGCATGTCATTACGGTCAATCCCGCCATCGCTGCCATTTACAATAAGGAATACGGGGTGGAGGTAGGGGTGGTTAGAAATGTCCCAGCGCGCATGCCGGATACGCCAGCGCTCAGCCGGCAGGAGCTGGGCCTGCCAGGCGACAAGAAGATCATCCTTTTACAGGGAGGCGGGATCAATATCGACAGGGGCGTGGAGGAAGCTGTTCAGGCCATGCGCTATATCGATGATGCCCTGTTCCTGATCATTGGCGGTGGCGACATCGTCAGTAAACTCAAAGTTATGGCCTCGGAGCCGGGGCTTGCGGGTAAGGTTAAGTTCATCGGCCGCCTGCCGCTCGAAGAGCTGGCGCGTTATACCCGGCTGGCTGATGTCGGGCTCAGCATCGACAAGGATACCAACAGCAATTACCGCTACAGCCTTCCCAACAAGCTGTTCGATTACATTCATGCTGGGGTGCCCGTGCTGGCCTCTCCGCTGGAGGAAATAAAAAAGGTGTTTTCTGAATTCGAGGTGGGACTGATGATCACCGGCCACGATCCGCGGCACATAGCCGAAAGGCTCATGACCATGCTGCATGACGAGGCGGGTCAAAAACGCTGGAGGGAAAACTGCAAACGTGCCGCCATGAAATATAATTGGGAGAATGAAGAACGTAACCTGATCAACCTGTTCTCGCGCTTTGTCTGAAAAACACCTGCATATCGTTTCATTCGACATCCCGTCTCCGCCCAGCTATGGCGGGGTGATCGATGTGTTCTTCAAGATCAGGGCCCTGCAGGAAGAGGGTGTGCGCATTCACCTGCACTGCTTCGAGTACGGGCGCAGCCGCGATCCCGCACTTGACCGGATGTGCGCCACCGTGAACTATTATAAGCGCAGGTCGGGCACCGGGTTTGTGTTCAATGCCTTGCCGTACATCGTTTCCACGCGCAGTTCGGCCGAGCTGCTCGCCAAGCTTCAGGGCGACCGGCATCCCGTCCTTTTCGAGGGCCTTCACTGCTGCTACTACCTGCAGGCCGATTACCTTCCCGGCAGGACCCGTATCGTGCGTTCGCACAATATCGAGCATGAATACTATGCGGCCCTGGCCAGGGTGGAGAAGAAGTTCTTCAGGCGCTCGTATTTCAGCCGCGAGTCGAAGAAGCTGGAGCGTTTTGAAAAGGTGTATGAGCGGGCCGACCGTATAGCGGCTATCTCACCGGCCGATGCGGCCCAGCTTGCATCGCGCTACACAAATGTTTCCTGCATTCCCGCGTTTCACCCCGATGAGCAGGTGCGGGTAAAGCCGGGCAGGGGCGATTACGCGCTTTACCATGGTAATATGGCCGTGGGCGAGAATAACGAAGCTGCCCTTTTCCTGGTCAGGAATATTTTCAGGGGCCTGGATATTCCCCTTTATATTGCCGGCAGCAACCCTTCGGAGGAGCTGGTGAGCGAAGCGGCAAAGCACGCTCATGTCAGGCTTTTTGCCGACCTGTCACTGGAGCAGATGCATGACATGGTCCGTAACGCGCAGGTGAACATTCTGCCCACGTTTCAGTCTACGGGCATCAAGCTGAAACTGCTGGCTGCCTTGCACAACGGGCGGCATTGCCTGGTCAACCCGCCCATGGTGATGAATACGGGGCTGGAAGCGCTGTGCGTTGTACGCGATACGGCTCAGGAGATGGCGGACGAGCTGAAGCGGCTGTTCGATACTCCTTTTGATCCCGCGGAGGTAAAGAAAAGGGAGGAAATACTGCAGCGTGATTTTTCGAATAAAGCCAACGCTAAGCGGCTGGTTGAGCTGATCTGGAATCGGTGATCATGCCGTTCTCGCATTTGATGATGCGCGAGGGGAACTTCTGCAGCATCATCATATCGTGCGTGGCGATCAGCACGGCCCTGCCGTTGCGGCTGATCTCCAGGAGCAGGGAAACAATACCTTCCGAAGTTTCGGGGTCAAGGTTGCCTGTTGGCTCATCGGCCAGGATCACCTCGGGATCGTTCAGCAGGGCGCGGGCGATGGCTACGCGCTGCTGTTCGCCTCCTGACAGCTCATAGGGCATTTTAAAGCCTTTGGTGCCCAGGCCTACTTTGTCGAGCACCTGCTGCATGCGTTCCCGCATCTGCTCTTTATCCTTCCACCCGGTTGCCCGCAGCACAAAGAGCAGGTTATCGTTCACGCTGCGGTCGGTAAGCAGTTGAAAATCCTGGAACACGATGCCCAGCTTCCTGCGCAGGTAAGGTATCTCCCGCGGCCGGATCGTACGCAGGTTGAAGCCGGCAATGCTGCCTTCCCCGTCAACCAGCGGAAGATCACCGTAAAAGGTGCGGAGCAGGCTGCTTTTGCCGCTGCCCGTCTTGCCCAGCAGGTAAACCAGCTCGCCCTTGTCGATCTCCAGGCTGACATTGGCAAGCACCAGGTTTTTTTTCTGGAAAATTGAAACCTTTTGCAGGTGTATTATCGTATCAAGACCCATATTCCCTGAACGCTGAGGCAAATATATATCGAAACTTCTCTATCCCTTAGAACTTACGGTCGCTTTTAGGTCCGCAATTGTCAACACGGCCGGGTTAATAACTTGTGGCGGAGCAAAAATTTCCCTCCTGTGAAGGGAAGTAATTTTATCTGATCCAAACGGAAGGTCAAAAATGAAGGGCAAGTTCTCTTTTTTCGGTATCGTTTTGTTCTTTTTGCTGGCTGCGGCAGGGTACGCCCAGAAGACCAAGGTCTATACGAACGAGGACAGCGATTTCAAAACGGGCATGGACCTTTTCCTCAAGGAGAAGTACGGGGCGGCTCAGCATTATTTCATCAAGGCGGCCCAGAAGATAAAAGATAAGAACTCGCTGCAGCGCATCGATGCCGAGTACTACGCGGCCCTGTGCGCGGTTGAGCTGTTCAACAAGGACGCGGAGGAGATGCTGGTCAATTTCATCAACCAGCATCCCGAGAGTCCGAAAGTGAAGCTGGCCTGCTTCAACATGGGCAGGTACAAATTCAGGAAGAAGCAATACCAGGAAGCCATAGACTGGTTCGGGAAATCCGACATCTACGAGCTGAGCAAAGCGGAAGTGCACGAGCTGTATTTCAAGCGTGGCTACAGCTATTTCGAGTTGAAGGACCTTGAGAATGCGAAGAAGGATTTTTTCGAGATCAAGGACATCGATACCAAATACACCGCCCCGGCCAATTATTATTACTCGCACATACTGTATGCCGAGAAGAACTACGAATCGGCCCTCACGGGCTTTAAAAAGCTGCTGCTGAACGAGGATTTCGCTCCCATTGTGCCCTATTACATCACGCAGATACTGTACCTGCAGAAGAAATACGATGAGGTGATCGCCTACGCCCCTTCGCTGCTCAATGATACGGTGAACTCCAAGCGCGGCCCGGAGATCGCTAAAATGATTGGAGAATCGCATTACCGCCTGGCGCAGTACAGCGAAGCCATACCGTATTTTGAAAAGTATAAGGCCGCATCGGGAGCCATTACGCGTGCCGACTGGTATGAGCTGGGATTTTCATACTATAAAAGCGGGAACTGCGCCAGCGCGATAGAGGCATTCAAGAATTCGGCCGGGGCGGCCGATTCGCTTGCGCAGAGCGCGCTCTACCACATGGGCGACTGCTACATCAAGGTGCAGAACAAGCAGCTTGCGATCACCGCCTTCCAGGCTGCCCACACGATAGGGGCTGACGCGAAGATCAGCGAGGATGCGCTGTTCAACTATGCCAAGCTTTCCTATGAGCTCTCGTATAACCCGTTCCTGGAAGCGATAGAGGCTTTTGAGGAATACATCCGGAAATACCCCGGCACCCCGCGCACGGATGAGGCCTACCAGTACCTGGTCAATGTATACCTCTCGTGCAAGAATTACGAAGCGGCTTTCAAATCGATAGAAAGCATCAAGAACCTGGATGCCACGATGAAGCCGGTCTACCAGAAGATAGCCTATTACCGGGCCGTGCAGTTGTTCAACGATAACGACATGGCGGGAGCGATCAAGCATTTTGAGAAGTCGCTGCAGTACCCGGTCGATAAAACGTTCAGCGCCCTGGCCTGGTACTGGTCGGGCGAGGCCTGGTACAAACGGGCCGAGGCCGGCAAGAACTACGAGCAGATGGAATCGGCACTGAAAGCGTATAAGGCCTTCCAGTTCGAGCAGGTGGCCGCAACCTTGCCCATGTTCAATACCGTCAATTACAGCATGGGCTATGCCTATTTTAAAAAGGGCGAATGGACCAGCGCCAATACCGCGTTCAGGAAGTTCATAAGCGGCAAGGGCCAGGAAGACGCGGCCAAGATCAATGACGCCTGTATGAGGCTGGCCGATGGCTATTTCATGCTGAAGGATTATACCAACGCGGAGGACTATTACGATAAGGCCCTGCAGATGAAAACAGCCGATTCGGATTACGCGCTTTACCAGAAGGCCATTGTGCTGGGCCTGCTCGATAAGGACGAGGCCAAGGCCAAAACGCTCGAGCAGATGCTGGCATCGTACGGAACGGTATCGGAATATACGGCAGCGGCCCGGTACGAGCTGGGCAAGACCTACCTGCAGATGAACGAGCTCGATAAGGCTGCAGCGAGCTTCGGCAAGGTGGTCAAGGAGCACCCCAGCTCGCTGTTCGTGGCCAACAGCTTGCTGCAGATAGGCAATATCCAGAACAAGCAGAAGAAATATGACGAGGCTTTTCAAACGCTGAACGCGGTGGTGAACAAATATCCCAAGTCGGAGGTGGCCATGATGGCCGTGGAGACCCTGCGCGAGATCTGCAAGAACAAGGGCGATAACGATTGCCTGAACGATTTGAAGAACCTGGTCCCGAACATCAGCGCGGCCAAGCTGGATTCGGATAACTACGAGATCGGCCGTAATTTCTTCTTCGAGGAGAAGTATGCCGAAGCCTCCAAGAGCTTCCAGAAGTATATCCAGAACTATCCTGACGGCATCTTCACTACGGAGGTATATTACTACAAGGCGGAGAGCGATCACAGGATGAACAACCTCAACCTGGCCCTGGGCGGGTACAATTTTGTTGCTGACCGGCCCTTTAGCAAGTACACCGAGCCAGCGGTGGCCCGGGCGGCCCAGCTTTACTTCAAGATGCAGAACTGCGAGCTGGCGCTCAAAAGCTATTCGCGGCTGGAGACCATAGCCCAGGTGCCGGCCAACCTGCTCGATGCAAGGGTGGGGCAGATGCGCTGTAATTTCCTGCAGAAGAATTACGATGGGGCCATCAATTACGCGGGCAAGGTCTTGCAAACGGAGAAGATATCCGCTGAGCTGGCCACGGAGGCCCGCATGACCATAGCCCGCTCGGCCTTTGAGAAGAAGGATTACGAGCTGGCAAAAAAACAGTACGATACGGTAATGGCCAAAAACCAGAATGAAAAAGCCGCTGAGGCCAAATACGGCATCGCTGACATTTATTTCATCCAGGGCCAGTATAAGGAATCGCAGAAGCTGCTGTTCGAGCTGATCAGCCAGAAGCCCTCTTACGGGTACTGGGTGACCCGCTCGTTCATCCTGCTTTCCGATAACTACGTGGCGCTGGGGGATTACTTCAACGCCAAGTATGCCCTGAAAACGGTGATCGATAAATCGACCAATAATGAGCTGGTGGAGCAGGCCAAGCTCAGGCTGGGCGCCATACTGGAAATGGAAAAGGCCGAGCTGGAAAAGCAGCAGAAGGAAAAAATGCGGCAGGATTCGATCCATCTCATCGAAGAGAACCTGGAGATAGAAAAAACGGAGGGAGGACAATGAGAAGACAGATACATATACTGCTGGCCCTGCTTCCGGCAATGGCCTTCGGGCAGCAAAACCTGGATACGATGATTATCAAGTATACGGGCACCTTCAACGTGACCATATCGGACGCGAAAAAGATCGCTGAGAACCCGGTGATCGGGGATACGGCCAACGTGAGCAGCCAGCTCGTGTACGGTATCCAATCGGCCAGGGTGCCTACGTTTTACAGCCCGGAGCCGATACGGCCGGCTACTCTCGAGGGAGAGCCGCTCAAGCGTTTGTATAAGGGGTATGTGCGGGCCGGGTTCGGCAACTATACTACGCCTTACGGTGAGCTGTTCTTCAACAATCTTCGCTCGAAGGAAGCGTCATGGGGCCTGCATGCAAAGCATCTTTCTTCGGCCGCAACCCTGAAGAACGCAGGCTACAGCGGGTACAGCGATGATCAGATCAACTGGTACGGCAAGCGTTTCGTCCGCAAGTTCACCGTATTTGGCGAGGCCGATTACAGCCGCAACTCGCTCCATTATTACGGCTACGATGCCACCGTGAATTCGCTTTCGGCCGACTTCACCCGGCAGGTATTCTCGTTTATCTCGGCCGGCACGGGCGTTCAGAGCCATTATAAGGATTCATCGAAGGTCAATACGAATATCAGGGCGAACTATTATAATCTCTCTGACCTGTATAAATCACAGGAGAACAACATAAAGGTGAATGCCGATTTTAGCACCTGGTACCTCTCCCAGAAGATCACCCTGGCCACCGGGGTGGATTTTTACAATAACCGGCTGAAAAAAGATACCAGCAACACCGTCATCATGAAGTTCGCGCCCGCTATAGGCATGAGCGGTAAACTATGGGATGTATCCCTCCGTTTCGGGATTTATGCCGATGTCAACGACAGCAAGGGGCGGTTCCATTTTTACCCGGGGGTGGACCTGAACTTCAACCCGGCCAACAACATCATTATCGCCAGTGCCGGGCTCAGGGGAGGGCTTACGCGCAACAGCTACCGCTCGCTTTCGCAGGAAAACCCCTTTGTGCGTTCCGGTGTCGCGCTGGGCAATACGGATAAGGTGCGCGAGTGGTATGCCGGCCTGCGCGGCAGCATCAGCTCGCAGATGAGCTATAAACTGGGGGCATCGTACAGCAAGCTGAACGGCATGTATTTCTTCGTGATCGACACCACCGAGGTGCTGCGTAACCGCTTTCAGGCAGTCTATGATACGGTCAATGCGTTTAATTTCCATGGGGAGTTCAGCTACAGGAAGCGCGAAAAGACGGGGTTCCTCATCCGGGCCGATTACAACAAGTACTTTATGGGCCGGCAGCCCCATGCCTGGCACAAACCCGAGCTCCAGCTTACTTTTTCGTTCAGCTATAATCTGCAGGACAAGATAATGGCCCATATCGATGTTTATTACGTGGGCAAGCGCCTCTCGAACGACCAGCGGGATGCCGATCCCTCGCTGAACTACGTGGAGCTGAAATCGTACACCGATGTGAACCTTGGCCTTGAATACCGCTATAACAAAAAGCTCTCGGCTTTCCTTAACCTGAGCAACCTGGGGTCGGTGCGTTATGATACCTGGCAGAAATACCCTTCGCAGCGCTTTAATTTCCTGGCCGGCCTGAGCTATTCGTTCTGAAAAAAAGCCGGTAAAAAGCGGGTAGAAAAGCCCTTTTTTCCTACCTGTATTCCGGCCGTAAAACGGCCCCTGCAGGCCCCCTGAAATTTGTTAACAAATGTTGAAAAAAAGCGTGTTTTCATTGGCGTTTTGCGCTGCCCGAGCCCCCCTTTTTGTTATATTTGTTTGCGTTTAAGAATAGGGTGAAAATGAATCAAAATATGGAAGAAATTGTGAACGAAAAGACGAAAAAATCAGATTACGGAGCAGACAGCATACAGGTGCTCGAGGGGCTGGAAGCGGTGCGTAAAAGGCCGGCCATGTACATTGGCGATATTGGCGTAAAGGGCCTGCACCACCTGGTGTACGAAGTGGTGGACAATTCCATTGACGAGGCGCTGGCCGGTCATTGTAAGCGTATTGAGGTCTATATCAACGAGGATAACTCCATCACGGTGAAGGACGATGGCCGCGGTATTCCTACCGATATCCACCCCAAGGAAAAGAGGTCGGCCCTGGAAGTGGTGATGACCGTGCTGCATGCGGGCGGCAAGTTCGATAAGGATTCGTACAAGGTTTCGGGCGGCCTGCACGGAGTGGGTGTTTCCTGCGTAAATGCCCTTTCCACCCACCTGAAGGCCGAAGTGCACCGCAACGGCAAGATGTATGTGCAGGAGTACAGTTGCGGCAAGCCCCTGTCGGACGTGAAAGAGGTGGGCGAAACGAATTACCGGGGCACTATCGTTACCTTCAAGCCCGATCTCAGCATTTTTACCGTATCTGAATATAATTACGACACGCTGGCCACCCGCATGCGGGAGCTGGCTTACCTGAATAAGGGCATTCACATCAAAATGTGCGATAAGCGCAGGATGGACGATAGCGGTTTCCCGGTTTGCGAAGAATTCTATTCGGAGGGCGGGCTCCGCGAGTTCGTAGAGTACCTGGATGCCACGCGCGAGCGGCTGACCGATGGCGTCATCTACATGGAAGGCGAGAAAAGCGGCATTCCCGTTGAGGTGGCCATGCAGTACAACACCTCGTTCAATGAGAACATTCACTCGTACGTGAACAACATCAATACCCACGAGGGCGGCACGCACCTGGCCGGCTTCAGGAGGGGTCTTACCCGAACCCTGAAGAATTATGCTGAAAAGAACGGCATGCTGGCCAAGCTGAAGTTCGACATCAACGGGGACGATTTCCGCGAAGGCCTTACGGCCGTTATATCCGTGAAGGTGGCCGAGCCCCAGTTCGAAGGGCAGACCAAGACCAAACTGGGTAATAACGAGGTGATGGGTGCCGTGGATACGGCCGTGAGCGAAATGCTCAACAACTACCTGGAGGAGAACCCCCGCCAGGCCAGATCGATAGTGGATAAGATCATTCTGGCCGCTACCGCCCGCCATGCAGCGCGTAAGGCGCGCGAGATGGTGCAGCGAAAGAACGTACTTTCCGGAACCGGGCTGCCCGGCAAGCTGTCAGATTGTGCCGATTCTGACCCCAGCAAATGTGAGCTCTTCCTGGTGGAGGGCGATTCGGCCGGAGGTACGGCCAAGCAGGGCAGGAACAGGAATTTTCAGGCCATTCTGCCCCTGAGGGGTAAGATCCTGAACGTGGAAAAGGCCATGGAATACAAGATCTACGATAACGAAGAGATCAAGAATATGTTCACCGCCATGGGCGTGAGCAAGGGTACCGCTGAGGATGAGCGGGCGCTGAACTTGGAAAAGCTGCGTTATCACAAGATCATCATTATGACCGATGCCGATGTGGATGGCAGCCACATCACCACGCTTATTCTTACCTTTTTCTTCCGGCACATGAAAGAGCTGATCGAGAACGGGTATGTGTTCATTGCCACCCCGCCCCTGTACCTGGTCAAAAAAGGCAAGGAATCGCGCTATTGCTGGAATGATGAGGAGCGCAATAATGCCATCAAGCAGTTGGCAGGGGGCGAAGGCAAGGAAGGCACCGTAAACGTGCAGCGCTATAAGGGATTGGGAGAGATGAACGCGGAGCAGCTTTGGGAAACCACCATGAACCCGGAAACCCGTACCCTGCGCAAGGTGACTATTGAGAGCGCTGCCGAGGCCGACCGCATATTCTCCATGCTGATGGGAGATGATGTGCCTCCCCGCAGGGAATTCATTGAAAAGAACGCCAAGTACGCGAAGATCGATGCCTGATTTTACAGGCTGATCCTAAAAACAAAAAGCCTCCCGCGGGAGGCTTTTTGTTTCAGCACGTATTTGGGCTTATTGCTTCTTGATCGGGGGGGCAATGAACGTATTGTCGTTCATCAGGTCTACGCTGATCGAATTCTTGGGAGCCTTTCCGGGAGCCAGCGGCATTCGCAGGTCGGAGTTCTTGCTCACCAAAGTGCCGTCAGACGCGTATTCGTCAGCACGGTTGCCAATCACCTTATAGGTGAACTTGACATTGCTGGTTCCGCCATCGAGCTCGATCACCTCGAAACCGTCTTTGCTCTTATTGGTCACATAGACCCCTTTGCAGTCTCCTTCCAACTGGATGAACACGTTCAGGGGATGGTTGTCATCAACGGCAATGTTTTTGGCAAAATCAGGATCGAGCTTGATATACGCCTTACCGTTGACCAGTTGCCCCTGCCCGTAATCCTCGAGCATGGGCATGGTGCCTTCGGGAGCAAAAATTATTTTCTTCTGTCCATCAACCCCCGTAACGATGGAAGAAACGTTTCCTGTACCCAGTATCTTATACTGCTGGGGAAGCAGGGTATTGTTATAGGCGCAGACGTAGGCGTAAAAATCAAGCGCAGGGCTAAGGCTGTCCTCAAAATAACCTCCGGCTGTAGTGGTAGCCGCGTTTCCGTTGTACGATTTACCGTAAACACCGTATGTTTTTCCGTTGAAAGACCCTCCCTGGCTGCCCGTATAGAACAAGGTAGGCAACTGTCCGCCCCCAACGATCATACCTGGTCCGGTCAAATTGGAGTTATACCCATAGAACGCAAATCCTGTTGGGGCGGCTGATTGTCCGCGTACACCGATCGGGAAACCGGCCCCGTTAAAGGCGTTCCATCCGAAAACACCGGTTCCGGTGCCTGTGCCATTGTAACCCTGTATGGCTGTGCCCGTACCGGTTGTGGTGCCGTAAACGCCCCATCCGGTGGATGCATTCTGGCCGTAAACGCCAATGCCCATATTACCTCCCGTTGTAACAGAGGCCACGCCATACACACCATAGCCGGTGGTTCCGTTCTCACCGTAAACACCCCCACCGGTATTGGATGAAACATATCCGTTAATGGCCCAGTTGCCAAGCGTATTGTTAATGGGCAGTGAAGAGCCGTCACCATACACGGAAAGCACGTCTCCGGGTTGAATGGTAGTGCGGTTGTGAACCACCTGGCCTCCCTGCAGCACGCGCATTCTTTCGTTGGTGGCAAGGCCGCCTCCCGTTTTGATGACCCAATCCTGGGCATCGAGTGTTCCGATGAAATTGGTACCGGCAACCGTACCTGAATTACCCACGATAAGCCAGGCATTATTGGTGAAGGTTCCGGTGGGCCCTGTTGCACCTGTTGGGCCGGTTACGCCATTGGTGCCGTTAGCGCCTGTGGGCCCTGTAACGCCATTGGTGCCGTTAGCGCCCGTAGGCCCGGTAGGCCCGGTAGCTCCGTTGGTGCCGTTTGTTCCGTTGGCGCCAGTTGGTCCGGTAGGCCCTGTGGGCCCGGTAGCACCGTTAGCTCCATTGGCCCCGGAAGGTCCTGTGGGGCCCGTTACCCCGTTGGTACCATTAGCTCCCGTAGGTCCGGTAGGGCCGTTAGCTCCATTTGCTCCCGTAGCTCCGGTCGGGCCGGTGGGGCCCACGCCAAAACCGGTAGGTCCTGTAACGCCATTGGCACCGGTCGGACCGGTAGGTCCGGTCACGCCATTGGTACCGTTCGTACCGTTTGCGCCAGTCGGGCCCGTAGGTCCGGTAGCACCGTTAGCTCCGTTTGCGCCCGTGGGGCCGGTATCACCCGTAGGGCCTGTTGCCCCGTTGGTACCCATAGGGCCTGTAGGGCCTGTAGGGCCAGAAAGCTGGCAAAGCGATATCCACCCGCTTGCGGTGGTGAAATAGAAAAAGCAGTCGAAGTTAGTGTCGTAAACCAAAAGGCCGTTGGCCGGGGTTACAATGGCAAGACGCTGTGCGGTGGTCATACGCGGTACCAGAAGCCCCTTATTGGTAGAAAGCAGCTCGAGCAGCGCGCTGGCGTCAGGCGTTGTAGTGCCAATGCCCACGTTGTCCTGTGCGGAAAGATTCCCTGCCAGCAGCAGAGGAATTCCCAGCGTTAAAAGTACTTTTTTGAGTAAAGTGTTCTTCATAGGATGTAGGAGAGTTTCTAAACCCTACAAAAGTATAATTTCTTTCGATAAAAACAAATTTCTGCCACACGAATATGTGGGCCCGGGAATAGGTGCAGGCCGGGGCTTATTTGGGAATAGAAGCGTCCGTCCCGGAAGGTGTTTTCCTGGTGTCGGCCGGCTGGGTATTCACGGGGTTCTGGGCCCCGGTGGAGTTTGGAGCGTTCAGATCAGCGTTCTGGGAGCTGACCTTTACTGTGTCGGGTGCGGTTTCTGCGCTCAAGGTACCGTTCTTTTGAGATCCATCGATGGCCGAAGAGCTGGATGACGGTGCAGGGTTATTCTGACCGTACGAGCAGAGGAAAAACAGGGCAAAGAAAAGAACTGAAATGAGCTGTTTCATGGCTTTTTGTTTAATTGTTGATCACCTGTACCAGCAGCGTGCCTTGCAGCACGGATGTGTTATTGCCGCTTACCGTGGCGTTGGTGCCTCCGTTCATTCTCGCCCGGGCATCAAAAGTATAGGTTCCGGGCCCAAGGGGAATGTAGACCCCCATTGCGTAATGCCCGATCTGGTTAACCAGGGTGGTGCTGTTATTAACGGTGACACGTTTGAATCCGCCACCCGATGAGGAGATAACCAGCGCACCATTATTGTGAAGCGCTACATCCACGGTGGAATTACCGTTAGTTGCCCCTGACTGGGTTTGAATGCCGCCATCATGATACACATATACAATGGCATTGGTGGTCAGCGTAACGGTTATCGTCAGGTTAGGGATGACTGCAAAGGTGGGAAATGCCGGAGGGGTGAAACCTCCGTTGCCATAAGCATAGAACGTATTGTTATACAAGCCCGCAGGTCCGGTAGGTCCTGTTGGCCCGGTAACGCCATTGCTTCCGTTTGCCCCCGTTGGTCCGGTTGGCCCATTGGCCCCGTTCGCTCCTGTTGGTCCTGTAGCGCCTACGGCTCCTGTAGGCCCGGCAGGGCCTGTTACGCCCTGTATGCCCTGCGGGCCTGTTGGACCCATAGCTCCCGTTGGGCCTGTATCACCGGTAGGTCCGGTAGCTCCGTTGGCACCATTGGCCCCGGTAGGCCCCGTATCGCCAGTGGGTCCGGTGGCTCCGGTCGCACCATTAGAACCGGTAGGTCCGGTGTCTCCTGTAGGTCCTGTAGCCCCGTTACTGCCCATCGTTCCTGAAGGGCCGGTCGGTCCTGTGGGTCCGGATAGCTGGCAAAGCGATATCCAGCCGCTGGCCGTTGTAAAGTAAAAGAAGCAATCGAAGTTCGTGTCATACACCAGCAAGCCGTTTGCGGGGGTAACAATGGCGGTGCGTTGGGCCGTTGTCATGCGCGGAACAAGCAGGCCTTTGTTGGCGGAAAGCAGTTCCAGCATGGCCGAAGGATCGGGCGTGCTGGTACCTATGCCCACGTTATCCTGTGCCAGCAGGCCGGAGGAGAGGGAGAGTACCAGTGAAAAAGCCAGGAATATACTTTTAAAGGGGCGGGTAGAGATGTTCATGGGCAGGAGGCTTGAGGTAAACAAAGTTATAAATGTTTCGCTGAATTGCAAATTTATTTATAGACCAATAAGCGTAATGAACCGGGTATTGGGACCCTGCCTGATCGCCAAAAAAAGCCCCGGCATGTCTGCCAGGGCGAGTTCAAAGGAAATGGTAACAATTCAGGCGGCAGATTTTTCCCTGTCGCGCAGTTCCCTGATGCGGTCGTGATCTTGCCGGAGGATTTCTTTCTGCCTGGCGATCATTTCGCGCACATGGGGCGGAAAATGGTTCTGTTTCAGCACCTCTTCATAGGTTTTGAGCGCCTGGTCTTCTCCAAATTCGCACGACTCTACAATGGCTTTCCTGTCTTGTCTGCTCAGGGCCACTTTGATGTCCATCCACGCGCGGTACAGTTTCCCGGAGGTTTTGGTGCTTTCTGTCGGCTGCGCGCCCAGTTTAAGCACCTGGTCGGCCAGCTCGTTCTTGAACTTAAAGCTATGGTCGGCCATGTCTTTGAAAAGCTCTTTCAGATCGCTGTCCTTTGTTTCGAGCAAGGCAGTTTTGTAGCCCTCAATCCGGTCGTTATTGATTTCGACAAGCGTATTGATCTCGTTGACCAGTTTTTTTGTGTTCTCTTCCATGTTTGCAGGTTTTTAGGTTTGTACTTCTCGCATGAGGGAAAACCATACCAAATCTGCGGGCTTCCCGGTATCCCGATAAGCGGTATCCTGGCGGGTAAAAAAATGCGCAGAATGGGATGGTTCTTACCGTACCTGAAAGCAAAGATCAAAGCGGGCGCGCTGGCTGCAGCGGGTACGGCAAGCCGGAATACGCGTATCAGCGGCCACATAATAGGTAGTTCCTACGGTCAGTTTTTCAAGCTGAAACCTGATGGCGTCTGACAGGTCGACCACATCCGCGCTGTCAATAACAATAAGGCCGTTGCACGAACCGGCATACAATATGAGGCGGTGAACATGGCCCACGCTGCGTGAAGTATCGTTGGTCAGGATGATATCGGTCGTACCCGAATCCGCTACGAACGAGAACCAGTATTCAGGTTCGCTGGTGTAGACCTTGTGTAGGCAGGTATCGCTTTTGCCCAGCGGGGTGGCTGTAAAACAAGAGCTTTGTCCATAGGCCAGCCCCAGGTTGAACACCAGTAGAAGGACCAGAACTAAGCTGCTTGTTTTCATACCCGAAGTTACTTCGCCCAGCGGCTAAAGTCAAGGGCATTCGGCCGTGCTTTTACCCGTCTTGCCGACAGCAAATGGCGTAAGCTTGCAGCAGGCCGGTAAAAATCATAAAAAATTATTTTATGAGATGGGGTTGGAAAAATTTATAAATTCACAGCCATGGAAAACACAAATGACCAAAAAAAGTTCTTTGTGCTGTATAAGCCCAAAGATATTGTAAGCGGTGATTTTTATTATGCGCTCTCGCATCAGCACCCCGACAAAAAATCGGAGATATTCTATATCTGTACGGCCGATTGCACGGGTCATGGCGTTCCGGGAGCTCTGATGAGCATGCTGGGCATATCCTATCTCAATGAATCCATCATAGAAAAGAATATTTCCGAGCCGGGTAAGATACTTGATAATATCCGCAGGGGGATAATCGGTTCGCTCAACCCGGAAGGTACCGAAGAGGAGGCAAAAGACGGTATGGACTGTACCCTTTGCGCTTTCGATTTCGAGAACAACAAGCTGTATTATGCGGCTGCGAACAATTCTTTTTACCTGATACGTAACAATGAGCTTATAGCCAGCCATGCCGATAAGATGCCGGTAGGCAAATCACCGAAGGAGGAGCATGCCTTTACCACTCATACGATCGACCTGAAAAAGGGCGATGTGATCTATACGCTTACAGACGGGTATGCCGACCAGTTCGGGGGCGATAAGGGAAAGAAGTTCAAATACAAGCAGCTTGAAGATAAGTTCATGGCGATCAAGGATAGGCCCATGGACGAACAGAAGAAGATACTCGACAGCACGTTTGAAGAGTGGAAGGGTAATCTGGAGCAGGTAGACGATGTGCTGGTGATCGGGATCAGGATCTGACTCCCCCTTTACGCCTTAAATGAAAAAAGGTCCTGTGTTAACAGAACCTTTTTTTATTAACGGCTACAGGTTTAATCCCTTTTGGGTCCGGTAGTATTCTGGAGCTGGGGCACAGTACCCGAGTCAGAGCTATTCTCTTTGTTCTTTTCCGAAGCGGTATTAGCGTCTGAGTCTTTCAGCTCGGGCTTATTGTATTCACGGCCGATCGTGTCTTTCACAGCCTCCATTTCAGCCAATTTGGGTGGAGCAGGTGTTTTGCCGTTGTTTTGAGCCGCACTGTAAAAGTACATGCCGCCAGTCAGGAACAGAATGAAAAATGCTCTTTTTGCCATGTTCTTTTTATTGCATCACAGATAAGGTCATATGGTGGCCATCCAACGCAGGGTTGACAATGGCATCATAAGTTCCCAGTATGCCGTTTCGCTGGCCCTGAACCTGCAAGGTGTAAGTGTTACCGATTACAAGGCCAGTCATCAATACCGAGCAGGAGCAGCTCCAGGGTGTAACCGTACCGGTAACATCATCGTAGTTCTGAACCTTTTCATTGGTTTGGGTAACGGTGGTAGCCAGTGTGGTATTCCTGACACGGAATTGCACATATGACATAGAGTTGGTATAACCGTACCCGGAGGCGGAAAAGATAACGAACGCTGTGGTTTTGGTAGCAGTAAAGGTTAAAGACATGCCAGCAACATTAGCCCAGGCAACCGTTCCGATGGTAGCGGAGGCGGCCAGGGATACGCTGGTTACGTTAGCCGTCTGTCCCGTAGGGCCGGTGGGTCCTGTTGCTCCGTTTGTACCGTTAGTGCCATTTGCGCCAGTAGGTCCGGTGGGGCCGGTTGCTCCGTTCGCACCATTGGCTCCGTTAGCGCCTGTAGGGCCGGTAGGACCCGTAGCTCCGTTGGTGCCGTTAGTTCCGTTCGCTCCTGTGGGTCCCTGAGGACCTGTTGGGCCTGTTACTCCCTGAATGCCCTGCGGGCCGGTAGGGCCCTGAGGACCGGTGGGCCCTGTGGCACCCTGAATACCCTGCGGGCCGGTGGGGCCGGTAACACCCTGGGGTCCCTGGGCGCCTGTAGGCCCTGTATCGCCCGTTGCTCCGGTCACACCCTGGATGCCCTGAGGGCCGGTTGGACCGGTGTCACCTGTAGCGCCAGTAGCGCCAGCAATACCCGTAGGGCCGGTATCCCCGGTGGCCCCGGTAGCTCCATTAGCGCCATTCGGGCCGGTTGGACCTGTAGGCCCTGAAAGCTGGCAAAGGGATATCCAGCCGCTGGCCGTTGTGAAATAGAAGAAACAGTCAAAATTGGTATCGTACACCAGCAGGCCATTGGCCGGGGTTACTATGGCCAGGCGCTGTGCCGTGGTCATGCGCGGCACCAGCAGGCCCTTATCCGTGGATAAAAGCTCCAGCAGCGCGCTAGCGTCAGGAGTGCTTGTTCCTATTCCCACATTGTCCTGTGCATGGGAAAGGGGAGTAAAAAACAATGAAACGCCTAACAAAAGCAAGATGCGTTTTAGGTGATGAGAGTATCTCATGGTGACAGGGTGTGTTTTTGCAAATGTATAAACAAAAAATTTAATACGTCAAACTGACCGTTTTCTCTCCATGCGCCAAAAGATAAACCCGCATTGCTGCGGGCTTATTTATAAGGGTTGCGATCATTAAAATCCTTTTTTGAAACCGGTACTTGTGGTCTGGGGCCTAAGCACAGGATTAAAGTTAAGATCGTATGTTTTGGGCGGTGGCGTGCCAAAGTTAACCTTGGTGCCATCCCACCATATTCCCTGAGGAGTTGAAGTAACATCGTTATCGTTGAACATCACCCCATTCATGTTCATGTCGAAATCGCTGCTGAGTATTTCAGAAGGAACGCTTATATCCTCGTACCCCTTGCGCGTGCCGATCGCTATCCATGATATTTCAACGGAAGAAGTACCATTGTTATTCTCCTTTACCCAAAAGCCGTTCGCATCAACTGAAGCTACATAAACTCCGTTGGTGTTGCCTTTAGGGGTAACGGTGATCACCGCGTCTTCGGCTTTTACGGCTTGCTTGAACTCCTCGCTGAAGTGGATGTATACCTGACCATTCACCAGGTTAGCCTTTCCTTTTACATAAACATCCGCTTCGGGAGAAGAAGGGACATAGGTGGCAAACCGGGTTCCGTCTTCTTTCTCAACCAACTGCGCAATAGGCTTATTCGTATACGTGCGGCCGTCTACGTAAAGGCTGTATCGCGTTCCGCGTACATGAGCGCCATAAACTACACCGCGTATCCATCCGCCCATAATGCCCCCATATACACCCAGGCCTATTTGCGCATCCGGCTTGTCGTAACCGGGATCAAGGTCGCTTTCGGTGTTGCCGCCTTTTGTGTGCAGGTTAGGGTCGCCATAACGGCCGGTTCCTACACCAACCTGGTAAGCCAAACCGAATCCATACACCGCGTAATCAAGGCCGTTTGCCGCAAAATAACCGAGGGCTCCCATTGCAAAACCCCCATCATCTCCAAACACCGCGCCCGTACGGATGTTGAAACTGGGTGATGAGCCATACACGCCAAAAGAGTAGGAGCCCGTTTGGGTAAAAGTTCCGGTAACGCCCATACGGGGACCAGATCCGGCCAGGTTGCGGAAACCCGTTCCGGCTACCGTGCTGGCATTGATCCCGCGCACAGCCGCGCTGTTGAAGGTGCCCGAAGTAGAGTTATTCTCGCCCTGGATGGCCGCGAAGGCCGTAGTGTTTGCTCCTTGTATGGCCCCATAAACACCGCCACCGTTAAAGCTGGTGTAGCCGTTAACTGCCCAGGGGAAAGTAGCATTACCTACCGCATTCATCAGGTCGCCAGCAAGCACCGTGTTGGTGGTGCCTATAAAGAATTCACCCAGGTTGCTCAATCGGCCGCGCACCAGGTTGTTTGAATAAAGGTCAACATGATCATTCGAAATGGTTCCGAAAATATAAGGTAAACCTACCGTTGCAAAATTATTGCCGCCTACCAGCCATGCCCTTTGCGGGGAGGTGATGGTAGATGGAATGGAAGTATTGATCAGAAAATTTCCATCGGCATCAAAACTGGTAGAGGTTATGGTCCAGGTGGGGCCTGTGGGACCTGTTGCTCCATTAGCGCCAGTGGGTCCGGTAGCTCCATTGGTTCCGTTCGTACCGTTAGCTCCCGTTGGGCCAGTGGGTCCGGTGGCTCCATTGGTTCCGTTCGTACCGTTAGCTCCCGTTGGGCCAGTGGGTCCGGTGGCTCCATTGGTTCC
>JBFLYZ010000026.1:0-45242 GCA_040756415.1 Bacteroidota bacterium | reverse complement strand
CAAACCGCGGATAGCGGCTATATCATTGTTGGCGCGATTTACAATTCCACATCTAATTGGGATATTTTATTGATTAAAACGGATAATGATGGGGAAATATCTTGGAATAAAAGTTATGGTGGCAATAGTTTAGAACTTAGCAATTTCGTTCAGCAATCTTCTGATGGAGGATTTATTATTTGTGGTTACACACAAAGTTTTGGCACAGGAGATAATGACGCCTATTTGCTTAAGACAGACTCTCTGGGAAACTTGCTTTGGACAAGAACCTACGGGGAACCCAACAGTAATGATGCTGCTGTATGCGTTAGAGAAACAAATAATGGAGGATATGTTTTTTGCGGTTATTTATCAGGTATTTACTGTGGTTCCATTCGGACATTCTATTTAGCACGAATTGATTTATATGGTGACACCTTATGGACAAGAACATACAGTGGTTTAAATCAAGAAGCTGGAGGACGCATTGTTTATCAAACACCGGATAGTGGATTTGTTGTATTAGGAACTAGTCATTCTTCTAACAATGACCATAATATTTGCCTTTTCAAAACTGATTTTTCGGGAAATATTCAATGGGCCAAAACATATGGTGGACCATATATTGATGCAGGAATATCAATGGAAATATCAGATAATGGCTACGTTTTGTTGGGGCGCACGCTGTCCTACAGCCCTTACGATGTTTGTCTTATAAAAACCAATTTTTTCGGAGATACTTTATGGACAAAAAATTACGGTTTAAGTTTTATGAGCGGAAATAGCTTTTCGTTATCAAATGATGGCGGGTATTCAATATTGTCTACATATATGCCCACAACTTTGATAGACAGCGGGATTATTTACTTAGTTAAAACAGATTCCTTTGGCAACAGTCCTTGTATTAGCCGCAACTTTCCAATAACAGCAAGTGCAATTTCGCTTAGAGATACCATTACCGCTACTATCGTTGATTCTGGAGGCGCCATCGGAATACCACTTTACACAACCGGATCCGGTACAATTATAGCCGATCCTTGCATAATTAATGACACTACAAATCCTCAAATGGATAATTTTTTTGTTTATCCCAATCCCTCTGATGGTCACTTTAGAGTTAACGCGAGAGGAGTTTTTAGAGTCTATAATGCTTTAGGTGAAATGATATATAACGAAGAATTATCTGGCCAGGAAACTGTTATTGACCTATCCCAAAAAAGTACAGGAGTATATTACCTCCTTTTGATTAATGACTCTCGCATTTTTACAAAGAAACTTTTTATTCAGAAATAATGTGAAATCCGTCCACAAGGTCTCGGTTTAAACAAAGATTCACCTTATTCCTTCGCCAGCTTGAGGTCTTCCACCAGCTTAAGCACAAACTCGAGCTGCTCTTCTTTGCTGAGGTCGGTATTATCCAGCACCACGGCATCTTCGGCCTGGCGCAGGGGGCTTTCCTTGCGGTGGGTATCCTCGTAATCGCGCTCCATCAGGTTTTTCTTCACCTCATCGAAGGTCACGCGTATGCCCTTCGCGGTAAGCTCGTCCAGCCTGCGCTGGGTACGCACATCCGTATCGGCAGTCATGAATATCTTGAGCTCGGCACCGGGGAAAATATTCGTGCCTATATCCCGCCCGTCCATCACCACCCCCTTATCCCTTCCCAGCCTGCGCTGTATCCTGGCCATGGCCTGCCTCACCTCCTTCACCACGCTGATATGGCTTACGTTCCCCGATACCTCCATGCTGCGTATCTCGTGCTCCACGTTCTCCCCGTTCAGGTAGGTATCGCTGGCCCCGCGCGCAGCGTTATAGTGAAAGCTCAGGTGTATATCGGGCAGGGCCCGCACCACGTCATCCAGGAAGAACTTGCCGTCCTTCAGTATGCCTTTGCGCAGGCAATACAGCGTAACGGCCCTGTACATGGCGCCTGAATCCACGTATTTATAACCCAGGCGGGCGGCCAGCGCTCTGGCGATGGTGCTCTTACCGCATGACGAATAGCCATCGATGGCGATCGTGATATTCATTCCCCGCTAAAGTACGAATTACTTCCTGGAATAGAACTCGGAGAGGTTGGCGGAAAGGGTAAAGTGATTGGAAGAGGAGCCGATATGGTACTTGGCAAAGCCGTAGCTGATATGGATCTTGGATATCCTGAACCCGAAGCCGAAGGAAAAGCCTACCATGCCCGGACGGTCCACCAGCTTGAGCTCCTTCCTGCGCTCGTAATTGAAGCCGAAGCGGAGGTTGAAGTTCTTGGTGAGCAGGAACTCCACGCCAAAGATGGCGTGGCGCAGCAGCTTGTCGCCAAAGATACGGGCCTTATTCTGCTTAATGGAGTCACCGGTCAGGGGATCGACCAGTTGAACGGGGTTCTCCGGGTCCTCGTAGGTGAGGTCCCACTTCTGCAGGTTGGTGGCGATGAGGGAAAAACGGAAAGGGGCGTGTTTGAGCTTTTTGGACAGGCCCATCTGCACCTCGAAAGGCAGGGGCTCTTTGCCGCTTTCGCTGTAGCCTCTCCACTGCATGCCCAGGTTCCTGATCACCGCGGCTGCCGTAAACCCGCGGGCGGGGTCAAAGTAGGTGGCGCCAAGATCGAGCGCATTGCCTACCGACCAGTAGCTTTCCATGGAAGAATAGATGGTTTTGAGCTGGGCTCCTACGGAGAACATGGAATCAAGATCGCGCGAATAGGCCAGGTTCAGGGAGTAGTCAGCGGCACGGAAAGTGCCGTCAACCGTGCCGGTCTCATCCGCGCGCCTGAACTCACCGTATTCAACGAACTGTATGCCGGCCGAGAAGCTGCCTATCCCCTCGTACGAGCGCGCGTATGCGGCATAGCCGTAATTGATATCCGTGAAATAGTTGATATAGGAGAGCGACAGGCGATTGCTCATGCCCGCGTTGAGCAGCGAAGGGTTCTGCGCCACCAGGTTGATGTCATCGTCCTTTACGCTGATCAGGTTGCCGCCCAGCGAGGCCGTGCGCGCTGAAAAAGGCAGGTTGAGGAACTTGTACGTAGCGCTACCGCCTATCTGCGCAAAAGCAGCGGCCGCATAATGGATGAGTAAAAGCGATAGAACTGCCCTTTTCATGGTACCTTACCGGTTCTGCTTTAACGGCAGAGCCGCATTTTTATTGTATAGCCCTTAAACTACCGGGCTGCCTTTCTCCTCCTTGTGCCGCACAATGATCTTCTTCTGCCTGCGTACCTTGGCCACCAGGAAACCGCTGACCACAAACAGGAGCGCGGCCAGCCCCGCGTAAACGAACATCTGCAGGCGGTTGTTCTTCAGCTCCTGCATGGATTGCTCTTTGAGCAGAGCCTCGATCTGGGCCTGCTTTTTCGAAGCCTGGTACTTCTGCTCCAGCTCGTTCACCTGCATGGTGATATCGGCATTGAACAGCGAATCCCTGATGGCGATATAGCGTTTCAGGTAAGCCATGGCCTCGGCCGGCCGGTTCAGCTTTTCAAGCACATCGGCTATATCCATGCAAATGGTCATGATATCCTCGCGCTTCCTGATGTTCTCGTAGATGGTCAGTGCCGACCGGTACGATTCCAGCGCCTTCTGGTGCTGGCCCATTTCGAACTGGGTCTTGCCTATGCTGGCCAGGCTGGAGCCGTAACCGTCATTATCTCCCAGCTCGAGGTAAAGCTTCATGGCCTTTTCATAATAGTACAGGGCCTGATCGGGGTCCTTCATGCGCATGTAGATATCGCCCGTGCTCGAAGAGCCAATGGCCAATCCCAGCTTATCGTTGTAACGGGTGCGTATTTCGTTCGAGAGCCGGATATAGTGGAGGGCCGAATCCAGTTGCTCCATGCCGCTGAAAGCGCTGGCCATGTTGTTAAAGCATCGCCCTATGGCCAGGCTGTCCCGCGCTTCCTGGTTGATCTTTAGCGTCATCCGGAAATACTCCATGGACTTGTCGTACTGCCTGAGGTGCTTATACACGATGCCGATGTTGGAGTAGATCTTCGCGATGGAGTTCCTGTCCTTCTTTTCATCCAGGAGCGAGAGGGCCGCCATGTAGTAGTTCAGCGCGTCATCGAAGTTGCCCAGCTCCTTCTCTACTATGCCCAGGTTGCTCAGGGTGCGCGAAACATCGGGCTTTGAATTGATGGATTTGAACAGGTCGAGCGCGCGGTTATGGCAGGCCTGGGCCGTATCGTAAAGCCCCTGGTTCTTGAACAGCACGCCCAGGTGGGCATAGGCATCGCCCTCTCCCTTGGGGTATTCGAGCAATACCGAAAGCCGAATGGCCTCGGCCGCATGCTCCTGCAGGCGTTTGGGATCGTTGTTCTGGTACTCGGCACAAAGCCTGTTGAGCGTTTTTACCTTGTTCGTATCGTTATCCTGCGATCGGAGCACGGCCAGCAGGGAATCGATCTTTGCCTGCCCGGCAAAGGCCCATCCCGCCCACAGCAGCGCCATTAATACGACCAGGTTCTTTTTCATACCGCAAATATCCGAAAAAAGCAAATAGGGAGAGCCGGGCGTTAAGAAATTGCCTGTGGGCAATTCCAGCCTGCGGGTGGGACAGAAATTAAGGAAAGCAGGAGTAAAAGAAGTGCAGGAAAGAAGAATCAGAAACCGGCTATCAGAAAACAGTAAACAGTAGCGGGAAAGCCGATTCTTTAAGCCGCCTTTTCCTTGATCTCGATCACCAGGGGGTTCTTCACTTTTTCGCGAAGCAGGGCGTAATCGATCACCTCGCTCATTTTTTCAACGTAATGGAAGGTGAGGCCCTTCAGGTACTCGCCCTTGATCTCTTCCACATCGCGCCTGTTATCGGCCGAGAGGATGATCTCCCTGATGCCGGCCCGCTTGGCGGCCAGTATCTTTTCCTTGATGCCGCCTACGGCCAGCACGCGCCCGCGCAGGGTGATCTCGCCTGTCATGGCCAGGTTCTTTTTAACCTTGCGCTGGGTAAAGGCCGATGCGATGGCCGTGAGCATGGCAATGCCGGCCGAGGGCCCGTCCTTGGGCGTTGACCCTTCCGGCACGTGTAAATGTATGTTCCATTTATCGAACACCTCGTGGTTGATGCCCAGCAGCTCGCTGTGCGCCTTGAGGTATTCGAGCGCGAGGGTGGCCGACTCCTTCATCACATCGCCCAGGTTGCCCGTAAGGGTGAGCTTGCCGCCCGTTCCGCGCGAAAGGCTGGTCTCGATGAAGAGTATGTCGCCACCTACCGGTGTCCAGGCCAGGCCGGTGACCACACCCGCCACATCGTTGCCCTGGTATTTATCTTTCTCGTGGGTGGGGCCCAGTATCTTGTTCAGCTCCTTTTCATCGGGGGTGATCTTGTATTTCTCCTTCATGGCTATGCTCTTGGCGGCATTCCGGATCAGCTTGGCAATGGTCTTCTCCAGTCCGCGCACGCCCGATTCGCGGGTATAGTTCTCGATCAGGTATTCAATGGCCCTATCGGTAAGGTTGATCTGCCGCGGCTTCACTCCATGCTCTTCCAACTGCTTGGGTATAAGGTGGCGCTTGGCGATCTCGATCTTCTCCTCTACCGTATAGCCGGTCACTTCAATGATCTCCATCCGGTCGCGCAGGGCGGGCTGTATGGAGCTGAGGGTATTGGCCGTAGCGATGAACATGACCTTGCTCAGGTCGTAGTCGAGCTCCACGTAATTATCGTAGAAGGTGCTGTTCTGCTCGGGGTCCAGCACCTCGAGCAGGGCGGATGAGGGATCGCCATGGTAATCGTTGCCCACTTTATCGATCTCGTCCAGCACAAACACCGGGTTGGACGAGCCGGCCTTCTTCAGGTTCTGCAGGATGCGGCCCGGCATGGCGCCAATGTAGGTTTTGCGGTGCCCGCGTATCTCGCTTTCGTCTTTCAGTCCGCCAAGGCTCATGCGCACGTATTTTCTTCCCAGCGCCTCGGCAATGGATTTTCCCAGCGATGTTTTACCCACACCGGGAGGGCCGTAGAGACAAAGGATGGGCGCCTTCATATTGCCTTTGAGCTTGATCACGGCCAGGTGCTCCAGTATCCTTTCCTTCACCTTCTCCAGCCCGTAATGATCGCGCTCCAGTATCTTCTTGGCGTTCTTCAGGTCGAACTTATCGCTGGTATAGGTCTCCCAGGGCAGGTCGAGGAGCAGCTCCAGGTAATTGGTCTGCACGGAATACTCGGCCGCATTGGGATTCATGCGCTCCAGCTTCTTGATCTCTTTCTCGAAAGCATCAGCCACCGCCTTGCTCCATTTCTTTTCCCTGGCCCGCTGCTTGAGCTCTTCTATATCCTGCTCGAAGCTGTTGCCGCCCAGCTCTTCCTGTATGGTTTTGATCTGCTGGTGCAGGAAATACTCGCGCTGCTGCTTGTCGAGGTCGGTCTTCACCTTGTTCTGTATCTGGTTCTTGAGCTCCAGCATCTGCATCTCGCGCGTAAGCAGGGCCAGCACCTCGGTGGCGCGCTGCTTCAGGCCAGCGATCTCGAGCACGCGCTGCTTCTCGGCCGTGGCCACATTCATGTTCGATGAAACGAAATTGATCAGGAAAGAAGGGCTCTCGATGTTCTTGATGGCGAAGCCCGCCTCCTGCGGAATATGCGGTGAGTATTTGATGATCTGCAGCGATATCTCCTTGATGGACGCCACCAGGGCCTCGAACTCCTTGTCCCCTTTTTCGGGCTTTATATCGTTAAAGGGCAAGATACGGGCCACCATGAAGGGCTCGGTCTGCAGCAGCTCTTTGAGCTCAAAGCGCTTCTTGCCCTGTATGATCACGGTGGTGTTGCCATCGGGCATGCGCAGCATGCGCATGATCTGGGCAATGGTGCCTATCTTGTTCAGGTCATCGAAGCCGGGATCCTCCACCTTATCGCTTTTCTGGGAGACCACACCAATGGTCTTGTTCCCCTTATTGGCCTCCTTGATCAGCTTCACCGATTTTTCACGGCCTACGGTAATGGGGATGACCACCCCGGGGAATAATACGGTATTGCGAAGCGGCAATAATGGCAGCGTTTCGGGGGTCTGTTCTGAGTTTAACTGGTCCTCCTCTTCCGAGGTCAGGAGCGGTATAAAGTCAGTTTCATCTTCCGGTATATTCTGTAATCCCAGGGGATCCAGGTCAAATTTCTCGTTCATAAAGAGGTATTTGCGTGATTGAAGGTCAATACCTGTGCCACATGCGCTGCAGTGACATTCTGTCTCATACAAAACTACTCAAAAACCCGCAAAATTCCTGCCCTTTTCGATAAAAGAAGGTTTTGAGGTAGACGGAAAAGATAAAAGGCGCTAAACCCGGCCTGAACGGCCAACGCGCGTGGACTATTTGCGCTCGTACTTCCAGTTACGGCCCTTGCCTTCTGCCATCCACTCCAGCATGGTTTCGATACGCTTCTCGCGGGTCGCTTCGGTCTTGGCCTCAGTGATCCACATGAGGTATTCTTTTTTGAAGGAATAGGATGCTTTTTCCCACACGGCCAGGGCTTTTTTGTTCGACCGCAGGGCACGCATGAAATATTCGGGTATGACCAGCTCGGCCTTGGGCTTTTGGGGCCTTGCAGGCACTTTTATTCCCTCATCGTTGAGCTTTTTGGCCTGTTTAACGAAATCGATGATCACCTTATCCGGGGGAAGGTCGCTGATATCGGTGATGCGGCCCAGGTTGCCCATGGCATCGCCACCCTTATTCCTTATTTCCTGCAGGTAGCCTTTGGGATCCTTTATGAGCTTATATTTCCAGAAGCCGAACACGGCATGCTGACTGAACGAGGCAAAGCTGCAGAAAGGCCCCTTGTACTCGAAAGAAGGCATTCCCCATTTGATGGTCTCTTCCACCCCGGGATTGCCTTTGTGAATAAGCGCGCGAAGCTTTTTAAGGATAGGCTGCGCGAAAGGCCGGGCCTTGGCGATGTAGGCATCGATGCGTTTGTCTTTTTTGCCCATGGTTGGATATCGGATGTTGGATGTTGGATGTTGGATGTTGGATGTTGGATGTTGGATGTTGGATATTGGATATTGGATGTTGGATATTAGATGTTAGAGGTTGTTGAGTTCTTATTTAGCTTCCGGCTTTTCTCCCAGGGAGAAGAAGTTGCCGAAAGGGTCCTTAAAGATAGCTTCTTTTCCGTAAAATTTCTGCTCGGGCGCAGAAAGGAACTCCACCCCCTTTGCCTTCAGCTCCTGGTAGGTGGCCTCCAGGTTGGGCGTATCGAACACGCCCGAGCCGAGCGCTCCTTTTTCAAGCAGCTTTTTCATCATGGTTTTGACCTCGGGATCACCGCTGCCGCCCATATCGAGGCCGATGGGCATCAGCACGATCTCCAGGTCGGGCTGGCCTTTGGGACAAACGGTCAGCCAGCGGAACTCGCCCATTTTGGCATCGGTATGCACGGTAAATCCGAGCTTGTTGACATAAAAATCATAAGCTACATCCTGGTCCAGGACATAGATCGTAGTGTGGGACATTCGTGTGATCATGGCGTATATTTTTCCGCGAACATAATGCAGGGAAGGAAACAAGACTTCTTGAAAATTGCTAACCTGCCTTGAGGCCGTATTTTTCGGCCATGCAGCCGGGTATAGCCACAAGGGGCTGCTCGGCTATTTTCTGTTCCTTTTCCAGGTGATTCTGGCGGTACCTTCGCGGGTTAAGGCCGGTAACCGCCTTAAAAAGAGTAGTGAAAGAGCTTACGCTTTCAAAGCCGACCGAATAACAGATATCCGATATGCTCAATTCGCTTTGCGCAAGCAGGAGCTTTGCCTTTTCTATCCGCTTCTCTTTTAAATACTGGTGGGGCGTTATGCCATAGATCACTTTGAAGAGGCGTATGTAATGATACAGCGAGAAGTGCGCCTGGCGGGAGATCTCATTCAGCTTAATGGCGCTCGCATGATTCTCGTCAATGAACAGTTTGGATTTGACGATACGGAAAACCGGTTGCTGCTTTTCAGAAATCATCTATTTTCTGAATTTCTCGGTTTGCTCAAAAACCCTGGTGAGAATGGCCTTGTCCGCGTCAGTAAAAGGAATATTCCTTCTGCTCATAACACGTTCCGCGGTTTCAAAGGCTTCTTTCAATTTATAGGTCGAAAATCCCGCGGCACCGCCCCAACTGAAATCGGCAATAAAGTTACGCGGGAATCCTGCCCCGAAAATATTGGCGCTTACCCCCACCACCGTACCGGTATTGAACATGGTGTTGATGCCGCACTTGCTGTGATCGGCCATGATCAGGCCGCAAAAGGTTAACCCGGTATTCTCGAAGCGCTGGCTCTTATAGCTCCAGAGTTTCACCTCCGCGTAATTGTTCTTCAGGTTGGAGTTGTTGCTGTCGGCACCTATGTTGCACCACTCGCCTATAACGGAATTGCCCAGGAATCCGTCATGGGCCTTGTTGCTGTACCCGAAGATGACGGAATTATTCACCTCCCCTCCTACTTTACTGTGCGGGCCTATGGTGGTGGGGCCGTATATCTTGGCGCCCAGCTTCAGGGCCGAATGCCCGCACAGGGCGAAGGGGCCGCGCACCATGCTGCCCTCCATGATCTCGGCATCCCTGCCTATATAGATGGGTCCCGATGAGGCGTTCAGGATGGCGCATTCCACCCTGGCGCCTTCCTCCACAAAAATATTATCCGGGTTGATGAGCCGGTTGCTCTTGCTGAGCGCATGCGAGTTGCGGCCTTTGGTGAGCAGCTCAAAATCGCGCTGCAACTCCTCCCCGTTCCTGGAGAAAATATCCCAGAGGTTCTTTACCTGCAGGGCATGAGCATGGCTCTCAAAGCGCTCCGAACATTCATGTGCCGTTCCCGGAAACATCTTCTGGTCGCCCGTATTATGGGCGATCAGCACATCCCCGGCAACCAGTTGCTGCCCGCTTTTCAACTGCTTTACCTCTTCAGCCAGCCTGGCATTGGGACAAACCGAGCCGTTGACCCATATATTGTCCTCATCGATGGTGAATTCGGCCGGGAACCGGGCCTGCAGGTATTCTTCCGTAAGTACCGAGACCTTGCATCCCAGGTACTGTTCCCACTTCCCGCGTATGGTCAGTATGCCGATGCGGATATCGGCCACGGGGCGGGTAAAGGTGAGCGGGAGCAGCTCTTCCCTGCGGTCATCGAACAGGATAAAATTCATAGGACGAAAATACACAAAATAAGCCGCCCCCGCTTTCAGCGGGGGCGGCTTATCCACAACACGAATCGGGTTACCTGTTACCTCGCCTTTTGATAACACGGTATCCGTCATCATCGCTCCTGGCGTCCTTTACGAGCTGGCGTATGTCCTCCATATCGGATTTCATTTCGTCCTTGCTTCGCTCGAGCAGCATCTTATCGTACTCGAGCTGTTTTTCGTACTGGGCCGTCAGGTTATCGTCTTTGCCGGCTCCGCGCTTAGCGGCCCTGAGTTCGGCCTTATCCTCGCGTATGGCCTTCCTGGCTTCGCGAATGGCCATTTTATGGTCCTCTTTAAGCGCTTTTTTGTCGGCTTTCAGATAACATTTATCCTTTTTCAGGTCAGCCTTCGCCTTCTTCAGCCCGACCTTGTTTTCGACCAGCGACATTTTATTGTCGTCACCCGAGCGCTTGAGGTCCTTTCTCTCCTGCTTCAGCTCCGCTATCTTTGCCCGGTCCCGCTCAATATTGGCGATATCTTTCTTGATCGATTCGCTATTGGGAGACCCGTCTGCGGCCAAAGAAGGAGAGGTTCCCGTAACCGCGAAAACGGCCGCCATTCCGGCAACCAGGATCGCTTTCAATCCCATCGTTCTCATTTTACCCTCCTTTTTTTAAGAAAGGGCGCAGCATAAGCGCCCCGCAAAATAAATACCCGAAATTTGCCGTTCTGCAAGCTGTTGTTTTATAAGCGGTTCAGGCCGGAAAGAAAGCCCGTGGGAGCCCATCGCTTCCATTTTAGGGAATTTGATTCCCGATCGCGGACTATGAATATCTTTGAATGATGCACCGGATCCTTATTGTTCTCGTACTGCATATAACTGCCTGCGGACCGGGCCGTGTAACCGAGCCGAAGGCGGAAACGCCCGCGCAGGATACGGTCAGGAAAAGCCGTAAACAGGAAAAGCTGTATGTAGCGGCCAGGCGGCTGGACAAGGATTACATTCTCCGGTATATCCGGCTTAAGGAAGATTACCCTGAGGCGGCTTATTATGTAGAAAACTGCTTCACCAGCGCTGACGGGCCCGCCTGCGAGGTAAACAAATATTACCAGGATAACCAGTTGATCAAATTCAGCTACGCCTGCGGTGATTGCTCGCCCTATCTTACCGAGGAGATCTTTTATGTGAAGAACGACACCCTGGTAGGCGTTATTTCAAAGGAAACCTGGTTCAATTACGATCCCTGCCTGAGCGAGGAAGAGCAAAAGCAGCAGGGCATTACGCAGGCCGACAAGGAAAAGGAGATCAAAACGCGCTATTTCTTCTATTACCTGCTCGACAGCGCGGAGTACCGCTTCGCCACCAAGATCAACAGGCCGGAAAGCGAGTACAGCGAGTCGCGCCCCCTCGATCCGCTCAGCGTTCTCCATCATGCCCGGCAGATACTGAATGAATGCGAACAATAAAAGAAAGGGCATGCCGTTAATGGCCTATATTTGCTGAGTGAAGATCCCTGTTTACATAGTGCTTTTTTCCCTGGCCTTAGCCTCTTCCTGCAGGAAGGAGGATATGAACGACCCGGTGATTACGCTTAAGGGCAACAGCACCGTGTACCTCTTTATGGGCGACACCTACCAGGAGCAGGGCGCCTACGCGCAGGACCAGGAAGATGGCGATATCTCCGGCCGGATCGAGATAGAGGGTGCCGTGAACACCGCCCAGGCCGGGATCTATTACCTGACCTATACCGCTGCCGATGATGCGGGCAACGAGGGGTCGGCCATCCGTACCGTGGTCATCAGCAACCACGCTTACCTGCTCGAAGGCACGTACCTGGTAAGCGACACGGTGGTGAGCGCTATACCCGCCAACAACGATACGCTCAGCTATACGCTCAACGTGATCGCATCGAGCCTGACGGATAACAGGCTGTTCCTGCAGAACCTGCACAACTTCGGCAGTCCCGTTTCCGTGTTTGCCGATGTAAGCGGAACATCGCTCAGCCTACCCTCCCAGAACCCCACCGGCATGATACAGCCCGGCACCATTGTAAGTATCAGCGGCATTTGTACTTCAACCGCCATCACCCGGCTGAACTATACGGTGGATTACTCCTTTAACGGTGCGGGAATTGACGACACCTGCTCGGCTGTCCTGGTCAAACAATAAGATGTTTACTTTTGCTGGTCACCGGCCAGGCCGCTCACTATGTCGAGAAAAAACATCCTCTTTATCATTAACCCCGTTTCGGGCCTGGGCAGGCAAAAGAAGGTCGAAAAGCTGGTAAAGGAAGAGCTGGACCACCGGCAGTTCGCGCATGAGTTTGTAATGACCAAAGCCCGCAAGCACGCTACGGAACTGGCCCGGAAAGCTGCGGAAGAAGGCTTTGACGCGGTAGCCGCCATTGGCGGTGACGGCACGGTGAACGAGGTAGGCACCGGGCTGAAAGGAAGCAAAACCGCCCTGGCCATTCTGCCCTGCGGCTCGGGTAACGGGGCGGCACGACACATGAAAATACCGGTGGACCTGGAAAAGGCCATGCAGGTCATCAACCGCTTTAACGTAACGGCCATCGACACCTTCAGCCTGAACCAGTACACCGTGGTCAACACCGCGGGGATCGGCTATGCCGCTCATATCGCCCACGTGTTCTCCAGGCTCAAGAAGCGCGGGTTCAGCAACTACCTCAAAATAGCCATACGCGATTCGGTGGGGTACCGTTCGCAGCAATGCGAGGTGGAGTACAATGGCAAAAAGCAAAGCATACATGCCTTTATTATCGATATAGCCAACGGCAGCCAGTGGGGCAACAACGCCCGCATTGCCCCCCATGCCGTGAACAATGACGGGCTGCTGGACCTGTGCATGGTCAGGGATTTTCCCTACCGTAATTTTCCCATCATGGCCACCCGCCTGTTCCTGGGTTCCATTGACCGCTCGCGGTACGTGGAGATCGCGCAGGTAAAAGAAGCCTTTATCCGCCAGGAACACACTTATGCGCATATAGACGGTGAACCGGAAGAGATCGGCCACGAGCTGCGCATCAAGATAGAGCCGCTTTCCCTGCGGGTGATCGCCCCCTGAACCTTCCGGCCTGGCTTCTCCCCTTTCACATTTCACATCTCACATTTCTTATTTCTCATTTCACATCTCTCATTTCATATTTTCGTACTATCTTTGCGCATGATATGAAGCCCCGCCTCATTCTGAGCAGTAAACAGTTCGACCTTACGCTCACCCGGCTTTGTCACCAATTAATAGAAACCCATAACGATTTTAAGGATTCGGCCCTGATCGCCCTGCAGCCCAGGGGCATTTACCTGGGCAGGCGTATCCATGCCAAGCTGCGCGATATCCTCGGCAAAAAAGACATCAAATACGGTGAGCTGGACATTACCTTTTACCGTGACGATTTCCGGAAAAAAGAGCTGATCCCCAACGCCACCCGCATCGATTTCATTATTGAGGATAAGAACGTGGTGCTGATCGATGACGTGCTGTTCACCGGCCGCACCATCCGGGCCGGGCTTGACGCCATGCTGGCTTTCGGTCGCCCTAAGGATGTGGAGCTGCTGGTGCTGATCGACCGCAGGCTGAGCCGCAATGTGCCCATACAGGCCAAATACGTGGGCCGCACCATCGACAGCATTGCTTCGGAAAAGGTGAAAGTGGAATGGAAAGAGACCGATAAAGAAGATAAGGTATGGCTGTTCACTAACGACTAAAACAAGGGAATGACGAAACTATCTACCAGACACCTGCTCGGTATAAAGGACCTCAGCAAAAACGATATCGAGCTTATTCTTTCTACCGCTGCCAGTTTCAAAGAAGTCATCAACCGCCCGATCAAAAAAGTTCCCTCTCTCCGCGACATCACCATTGCCAACCTTTTCTTCGAGAATTCAACCCGCACCCGCCTCTCGTTCGAGCTGGCTGAAAAGCGCCTGAGCGCGGATGTGATCAACTTCTCGGCATCATCCTCGTCAGTCAAAAAGGGCGAGACCCTGATCGATACGGTTAACAACATACTGGCCATGAAGGTGGATATGGTGGTCATGCGCCATGCCAACCCGGGCGCCTGCCTGTTCCTGGCCAGGCATGTCAATTCCAAGATCATCAATGCCGGTGACGGTGCCCACGAGCATCCCACCCAGGCCCTGCTCGATGCCTTTTCGATCAAAGAAAAGCTGGGAAAGGTAAAGGGCGTTAAGGTGGCCATTGTAGGCGACATACTTCACTCGCGCGTAGCCCTTTCCAATATCTTCTGCCTGCAGAAGCTGGGGGCCGAAGTGATGGTGTGCGGCCCTACTACGCTTATGCCCAGGCACATCACCTCCCTGGGAGTAAAGGTGGAGCACGACCTGCGCAGGGCCCTCGAATGGTGCGATGTGGCCAATATGCTGCGCATACAGCTCGAGCGCCAGGATATCAAATACTTCCCTTCCCTGCGCGAATACAGCATGCTGTTCGGTCTTAACAAAGAGATACTCGATTCCCTGAAAAAGGAGATCACGGTCATGCACCCCGGCCCCATCAACCGCGGGGTGGAGATCACCAGCGATGTGGCTGACAGCAGGCAGTCCATCATCCTCGAGCAGGTGGAGAACGGGGTGGCCGTGCGCATGGCGGTGCTTTACCTCCTGGCAGGCCGGCAGGAGGGTTGAGCCCCTGTTTATAAGCCGGCTGAAAACTACTTCCGCACGTACCAAACAATTTTTCCTATATTTGTTCTTTACACATCGAGCTATGTCGTTTTCGGTAGATAAAAAGGATAAATATTCGGTGATCAGGACCAGCGTGGAGAAACTGGACAGCAACATTGCGCCTACCCTCAAAAGCGAGCTGGTGGTGCTTAATGCCGATGGCGTGCGCAACATCATCATCGACCTGAGCCAGACCCGCTATTGCGACTCGAGCGGCCTGTCGGCCATCCTGGTGGCCAACCGCCTGTGCAAGAATGCCGGGGGCTCACTGGTGATCACCGGCCTGCAGGAGAACGTCATGAAGCTGATCACCATCTCGCAGCTCGATTCCATACTGAACATTGCCGCCACGATCGATGAAAGCGTAAGCCTGATCTTTGCCGAAGAGGTAAGCCGCAAAAATTAATTCCCTTAATCTTATTTTGCTATGATGAGAGCCCTACTCGCTGCCGCAGTCCTGATCCTGTCGTTCGCATCCACACCGGCCCAGAACTGCACTCCCGATCCCCAGTACACACAGCCCGGCATTTACCCCGACAGCGCCACGAACTTTGCCCCGGCCTATGCCAATACACCCTATTCGCAACTGATCACGGTGGTGATACCGCAGGATACCCAGGTGCTCAATCCGCCCTTTCCGCCTTTTGTGTGGGATTCGACCGTACTCGTGAGCATGACCGGCCTGCCGCCCGGCTTCACCTACGCCTGCTGGAACAACTCCACTTCGCCCAACCGCTGCTCATGGAGGGGCAATACCACCGGCTGCTGCATCATTACCGGCAACCCCACCATTAACGATACGGGAACCTATACGCTGAATATTGTCACGCACAACTTCCTGGCCGGGAGCACCACGCCCAACCCCTACACCATTACGTATTACAAGATCCGCGTGAACGGCCCCATGTCGGTGGCTGAGCCGGGCAAGCCACCATTCGAGGTAAGCCAGAACGCGCCCAACCCCGCCAGCAGTCATACGGAGTTCATGATACAAGCCTCCGCACCGGGCATGCTCTCCGTTACGGTATATAATATGGTGGGCGATGCGGTGTATTCGGGAAGCCTCAAATCAAAGCCTGGCGCCAATCGCTTTTACCTCGACACCCGGTCGTATGCCGAAGGGGTTTACCTCTGCGCCTTCAGCAATGGCGATAGCACCGTAACCAGGCGCATGGTCGTGAGCCGCTGATGCAGAAATTCGAACTGACCATACTCGGCTGCAGTTCGGCTACTCCCACTTCCGACCGGAATCCTACTTCGCAGGTGCTCAACGTGCACGAGCAGCTCTTCCTGATCGATTGCGGTGAGGCCGCGCAGATCCAGCTTCGAAAGTATAAGATACGCTTCCAGAAGATCGACCGCATCTTCATCTCCCACCTGCACGGGGACCATTACCTAGGACTGGTAGGCCTGCTGGGCACCATGCATCTGCTGGGGCGCACGAAAAAGCTGCACGTTTACGCGCCAAAGGGATTGAAGGAGATCGTGGATATACAGCATCACTACTCCGATACCTTCCTGCGCTTTCCGCTCGAGATACGTGAGCTCGATACGCAGAACAGGAAGATCGTTTTCGAGAACGATAAGGTAAGCGTGGAGACCATCCCCCTCAATCACCGCATTCCCTGCTGCGGCTTCCTGTTCAGGGAAAAGCCCGGTGAGCGGAAAATGATCGTTGAAAAACTGGCCGAATACAAGATCCCGGTAGCCTACATCAGTAAAATAAAGCAGGGCGGTGACTATGTTACGGCCGATGGCCGCATCATTCCCAATGCCGAGCTTACACTGCCTCCCGACCCTCCCCGCAGCTACGCTTATTGCTCCGATACGCTTTATCATCCCGCCCTCATCGGGCAAGTGAACGGTGCCGGCCTGCTTTACCATGAGGCAACCTTTGCCAGCGATATGGCCGCGCGCGCGGCAGAGACCTTTCATTCTACTGCCGCCCAGGCCGCCAGCATAGCCCTGCAGGCCGGGGTAAAGCAGCTCATCATCGGGCATTACTCGGCCCGCTATACCGAGCTGGATGTGCTGCATGCCGAGGCAAAGGCCATATTCGAAAACACCCTGCTTGCCGAAGAGGGCAAGACCTATCCCGTTCCGGCCCCTACCCTTATTTAGGTATGTTGAAAAATCGGCTTAAAAATTATTAGGGCAGGAAGCTGCGTTGGAAGGCTTTAATTCCTATTTTTGGATATTCTTTATACAGATTCTAAATAAACACAATGAAGCGGATAAAGGTCTTAGTTGCTGATAATCACTTTCTTTCAAGGACCGGCTTAAAGGCCCTCGTAGAAGGCAATGAGGATTTTAAGCTGGCCGCTGAGGTAGATAACGGAATAGAGCTGCTTTCTAAAGTGGCCGCATCCAAGCCGGAGGTGATCATTATTGATTTTACCACGGCCAATTTCTCGCTCGATCATATCAAGCAGGTCATCGCGCACTTCCCCTTTATAAAAATACTGGCCATCAGCTCACAGCAGGATAAGAACGCCATTACATCGGCTATCAAGGCCGGTGTGACCAGCTACCTGCTGAAGGAATGCGACCGCGAGGAGATCACCCAGGCCATTTACGCCACCGCTGCGGGCGAGCAGTTCTTCTGCGGCAAGATCGTGAGCTACGCGATGAACCGCGAGACCGACACCGTGGCCGAGGCCGAGACCATTTCCTGCGAGGGTATACGCATCTCGCGCAGGGAGGTGGAGATCATACGCCTGGTGGCCGAGGGGCTTTCGAACAAGGAGATAGCCGAGCGCCTTTTCCTGAGCGTGCATACGGTAACAACCCACCGCAAGAACATCATGAGCAAACTGGGCGTGAACAATACGGCAGGGCTGATGATGTTTGCCATACGCAACGAGATCATTTCGCCCAATCCCTTTCTCTTCGAGCAGAGGAACTGACCGGCTGAGCTTATTCCCTTAGATCCCGGATTACTTTTTACCCGCTTTCGCGGCAGGCGCCTTGTTCAGCTCTTTCACCAGACACTTTTATCAGGTTGCTTGTTATCTCTATTGTCAAATCACGGAAACAAAAGCATACATATACAAAATTGAGAACAGGATGCTGCCAACCATCTTTATTAGAGAACGCTATTTGCTTTAGTTTGCTGTTTTCAATACATTTGACAAATGAAGGGCACTATACTCAAAGTAGCTTTCTCTCTCTCTTTGTTGCTCTGTTTCCTCGTGCTCCCTTCTCAAACCGTTCAGCAATTTCAGAAAACTTATGGTGGGACTCTTTCTGACGAGGGAATAGCTATTCCCTCAAAGGATACGGGTTACGCTATGCTGTGCACTATTCAGAATACACTGAACACCAACATATCTCTTGTAAAAACGGACAAATTCGGGGATACGGTATGGACTAAAACATATGATTTTGTTGGCGGAGATATGGCCGGTATAAATTTTATTCAGACCAGGGATACCGGTTTTTTGTTCACTTGCCTCGTTGCGGGAAGAGTGATTGCGGTCAAGACTGACAAATTCGGTGATACATTATGGGTAAAACCCTGTGGAGGATCAAAAGGCCTCGTTCAGACTATGGACGGAGGTTATGCCCACACCAGCGGGAACCATATATTCAAAAGAGATTCGGCATTCAACATACAATGGATAATAAAATATGGCGCTGGCAATCTTGATTATGGTATGCCTTCTATTCTCAAGCAAACCCAGGACTCCGGGTTCATACTTGCCGGGGGCACCAAGCACCTGGCCTCCGGTGGAATATTAGACCAGGACATGTATATTGTCAAGACCGATAAGAATGGCCAGGTGCAATGGACCAGGTCGCTCGGAAGCCCAAGCAGTGCAGAGTATGTTGAACGGATCATCGAATGCTCCATAGGAGGCTATGCCCTTGTCAGCCACACGCTTGCATGCAGCGGCCTCTATGACCTGTTGGTCGTTAGACTGGATGCGAATGGAAACGTCACATGGTCGAAGGTGTATGGGGCTACTTACGGCACTTCCGGCTCCTTTATAGCGGAAGCGAGGCGTTATCACGGTTTTATTATTTGCGGAATAACTGCGGGATTTGAATCAACCTATTATCCTGCGCCCAAATCATTTATGATCAAAACCGATCTGAATGGCGTTTTTCAATGGGGAATGATGTACGGGAATCTTGTACCTAACCCTAACGAAGCAGATGTGGTCAATAACCTGTTTGAGACCCCCGATAGTGGCTATGTAATGTCTGGTTATACCGTAGGCTTATCGCAGCAGGCCGGTTATACGGATGCCTGGCTGATAAAGACAAATGCCTATGGAGTTAGCGGATGTAATGAGCAGGGCATGGTTCCGACTGTTTTCAATTGCTCATTAATAGACAGTTCAGGCGGGACGGGGATTCCTGTGACAATGACCCTTCCCGATACTAATATACAGTACGCAAACTCATCGCTTACAGTAACGACCTTGTGCAGCAATATCCTGACGGGAATAGGGACAATAAAAAACAACAGCGGTATATTAATGTATCCGAACCCCACCAATAGCCAACTTACCATTAGCAGTCCTGTAGAAGCCAAAGTCGAAATTCATTCGTTGCTGGGGCAGTTTATCGGTGATTGGCATATAAGCATAGGCGATAATCAAATCATTTTAGGGAAGCAAAGCCCTGGAGTATATATTGCGAGAATTGTTTCAGAGGACGGAATACACGTCTCACGGATAATTATTCAATAGGGAGATTTACTTTTTACCGGCCTTTTGCGAAAGCGCCTTGTTCAGCTCTTTCACCAGTTCGTATTTCTCGCGCAGGTCGTCCAGTTGCTTTTGCTGGTTCCTGATCTCACGCTTCAGGGCCTGTATCTCCTGGCGCAGCAACTGGTTCTTGGAAATATACATGCCCTTCCCCTCGCCCGAAGCTTTGGGCTGATGATGATATAATTCAAAAAAGTCGTATTGCAATACCCGCGATATCTCCTGCAGCAGCTCCGTATCGATCGATTTGCGGTTGAAGATGCTGTAAACGTTCTCCCTTGACTTATTGATGCGCCTGGCGAACTCGCTAACGGTCATACCGCTCTTTTCGAACACCTTGCGCACCTTGCTTCCGATGTGAATCGTCATTTAACAAAAATGCCGATAAGGGTAGTACAATCCCCTATATGCATAGTTGTTATTATTTTACATTTTCGGCATTTTTATTACACACTTTTCATAAGCCGGAATAAAAAGGAATTGACGGGGTGCGATCTCTTATCTCGCCAGCACCTCTCCGTAGAGCCGCTCATACATGGGCAGCACTTTTTCTATAGAGAACTTTTTCGCCTGCTCAACGGCATTGGCCTTGAATTTCATCAGCAGGCCTTCGTCTTTCAGGAGGGCTACAGCATTTTTGGCCATATCGTCCACATCCCCTACCCGGCTCAGGTACCCGGAATAGCCGTGCTTGTTCACCTCGGGTATGCCCCCCGTATCGGACGAGATCACGGGCACCCCGCTGGCCATGGCCTCCAGGGCGGCCAGCCCGAAGCTTTCGGTCTCTGAGGGCAGCAGGAAAAGATCGGCCACGGGAAGGATCTTTTCGGTATCGCGCAGCTTGCCCAGGGAAGTAATATCACCGCAGGTATCGAGCTCGCGGCAAAGCTTTTCAATGTTGGCTTTCTCCGGCCCGTCACCCACCAGGATGAGCTTGGCCGGGACCTCCTTCCTTACTTTATCGAAAACGCGCAGCACGTCCTCCACCCTCTTTACCCTGCGGAAATTGGAGATATGGATCAGTATCTTTTCGCCATAGGGAGCGTAGAGCCTGCGGTCCTGGCCGGTATGGTTGTGGCGGTATTCCTCCAGGCAAATGAAATTAGGTATGACGTGTATATCGCGCGTGATCTTGAAATAGCGCAGGGTATCTTTTTTCAGGCTTTCGGAAACCGTGGTCACGGCATCGCTCTGGTTGATGGAGAAAGTGATCACCGGCTCGAAAGAGGCATCCTTGCCCACCAGGGTGATATCCGTTCCGTGAAGGGTAGTGATATACGGGATCGTTATGCCGTGCGTAGCCAGGATCTGCTTGGCCATGTAAGCGGCCGAAGCGTGCGGTATAGCGTAATGCACGTGCAGCAGGTCGAGTTTGTAGTACCTCACCACATCCACCAGCTTGCTCGATAACACCAGCTCGTAGGGGGCATAATCGAACAAGGGATAATCCGAAACCGCTACTTCGTGATAATAGATATTGGGCGAAACGGCATCCAGCTTCACCGGCTGGCTGTATGAAATGAAATGCACCTTATGCCCTTTGGCGGCCAGGGCCTTGCCCAGCTCAGTGGCAACAACACCGCTCCCTCCGAAAGTTGGGTAGCAAACTATTCCGATTTTCATCGTTTGCGAATGTACGAATAAAAGAAAGAGCTATCTGACCGGGCCGGAGCTCGCTCGCGGAACCAATTCATCCAACCAGGCCTATTTGACACTGAGATTATTATTGATAGTTTTGCCGGGCCCAATCACACACCATGAAAAAACCCTGGCTCAACCTGGCGCTGGTGCTTGCAGCGCTTATTACCATGGCCTGCAGTTGCCCCAGGCATGTGTATTACAGTCCTCCCGCGCAGAACGTGCCCATGCTGAAAGAAAAAGGCGAGCTGAGTGCCGAATGCGGATTGACCAGCGGGCGCATTCCACAGCCTTACGATTTCTGCGAGCCCACCTATACGGGCGGCTTTTATCTGCAGGCGGCCTATTCACACCGATCGAACATAGGCATCGCCTTCAACCATATGATGGTTGATCGTTCATGGAAACAGTATTCCAACTCGAACGGCAATGTGACCGACCTGGAAGGGTCCGGAAGGGGCTTTGCCACAGACCTGGGAGCGGGATATTATATGACGCTGGAGCGCTTCGGCTGGCTGGGGAAAGCAGGCAAATACATACAGGTGGAGGCCTACTCGGGCCTGGGCTATTCGGGGCAGAGTCACTTTTACCGCGATAGCGCCTACTCCGGCAGCGCTGACCTGAAAGCCCTGATCTTTTATGTTCAGCCGGCTATAGGGGTCAACCTGCCATGGCTCACCGTTTCGCTCTCCCTGCGGCAGAACAATTTTTATTTTCACCGGATCAGGACCAGTTACCCCGACAACTACCCGGGCAGCAATTATGCCCGGGTCGAAACCGATGTAGTCGATTACCTTCAGCGGCACCCTTTCCAGGCTTTTATTGAGCCCGCATTTACCATTAAAATGGGCTGGAAACATATCAAGCTTTCTTTTCAGTATTGCCTAAGCTCCGGGATTACGGGTTTGACCTATGTGGCCACCGAGCCCCAGCGTTTCAGCCTGGGTTTGCAGATCAATATTGCCGCGCGCTACAAAAAGGTCAAAACGCTTGTCAATTGATCAGTAGTTGACCGAGCTGTAGATCACTTCCTGTATCTTGGTGCGTATGCCCTGCTTGGCCAGCTTATTGACCTCGGCATCGGGATACACGCGGTTGGAAAGGAATACGTACACAAGCTGCTTTTCCGGGTCGGCCCAGGCAATGGTGCCCGTGAACCCCGTATGTCCGAAGCTCAGGTACGAAACGCATTCGCAGACCGGGCTGGTTTTTTCCGAATTGGTCTCAGGCTTATCGAAGCCGATGGCCCTGCGGTTATCGATGCAGTACTGGCAGCGGGTAAACTCCGCCACGGTTGCCGTATCGAAGTAACGCATGCCCCCGTACTCTCCTTTCTGCAAAAACATTTGCATGAGTATGGCCAGGTCGTTGGCATTGGCAAAAAGCCCGGCATGCCCGGCCACCCCGCCCAGCATGGCCGCGCCCTGGTCATGCACATCGCCCCATACCAACTGCTTTCGGAAGGCCACATCGTATTCCGTAGGCGCGATCTGCTTAAGGTTAAAACGCTCGCGGGGCTTGTAACCCATGTATGACAAGCCAAGAGGACGGTAAAAATTCTCGGTCACATACTGGTCGAGGGGCTTGCCGGTCTGCGCCTCGATGATCTTCTGGAGCAGGTAATAGCCCAGGTCGCTGTACACGAACTTGCCCGGTGAATCCACCTCGCATGAAATGATGCGCTGCATGATGCTGTCAGGATACGATCTGCTGATATACAGTTTCTCGGCCACGCGGTAGGGATATTCCTTGCTTGGGGTGGTGCTGTAAATTCCGGGCCGGTACACGCCCTTGTTCACTGTTCTCTTCCAGAACGGTATCCAGGCCGGAAGTCCCGACTGGTGGGTGAATACCTGCCTGAAGGTCATTTTTTCCTTATTGGTCCCGTTCAGCTCTTTGTAATAAACGCTCATGGCGCTGTCCAGATGCACTTTCTTTTCCTCGACCAGTCGCATCAGCGCTGGTGTGGAGGCGGAGATCTTAGTGACAGAGGCCAGGTCATAAAGATCCGTGAGCTTTACCGGGCGCTTGTTTTCATAGGTATGGAAGCCAAAAGCCTTTTGGTACACCACCTTTCCCTCCTTTACAACCAGCACCTGGCAGCCGGGATAAGCCTTGTCCTTCATGCCTTTCAAAGCAATGGAGTCGATCTTGGATAGTTCCGAGGAGCTCATCCCCGCTTCCTCCGGAACGGTGTACTTCAGCCTTATCGGTGCGGTCGAGAGGCCCTGCCCCAGCTTAAAATCTTCAGATGCGGTAACCGGCAGCCTTCCTTTCGCGCCAATGCCCCCGAAAATGAGCTGGGCGGAATAGTCTTCGAACAGCGAGGTGCCTTCGTAGTTCATCACCACCGCGTGGGCATGCCTGATGCTGTCGAGCCTGGCCAGCACGTAAGGCGAGCCGAATACGCTCACAATGGTCTTTTTCTTGGCTATGATGCAGTTCATCACGTACTCCATTTTCTCCGTAAGCCCGAAATCCTTGGCGGGATTGGTGGTGAGGTTGTCGAGCTGGATAATGACCAGGTTATAGCCGTCCACCCACTTGATCACCGAATCGCAGAGGGCGTCCTTGGCCTTCTTGTTCAATCCGAAATAATCAACGGGGGCGTAATTGTGCAGCATGCGGTAAAAGGTCGTTTCATCATCGTGTCCGAGCGAAACGCAGGCTATGCGCAGCGTATCCAGGCGCTTCAAAGGGATAAGACTGTCGCGGTTGCTCAGCAGGGTCATGGCGTTCTCCACCAGCTTGCGGTTGATCAGCCCGGCAAAAGGCGTGTTCAACTCATCGAAGAGGTTCTTGGTCCTGATGGGCTTGAGCTTGTCCAGCCCGCACCACTGCTTGGCCTTGAGTATCTTCTTGCAGCGCTGATCGATCTCTTCCTGGCTGATCTCCCCCCTGGCTATCGCCTTTTTGATCGAATCGATCGCGGTGGGTACGTCTTCGGCAAAGAGCAGCACATCGTTGCCGGCCAGCAGGGCTTTCACATCCACGATGCCGGGCGCAAAGAACTTGCTCACCCCTTTCATGTTCAGCGCATCGGTAAATACCAGCCCCTGGAACTGCATCTCGTTCTTGAGCAGGTCGGTCACCACTTTTTTCGACAGGGTAGATGCGGTATTCCTCGTAGTGTCATAGGCCGGGATGTAGAGGTGGGCCACCATCATGCTGCCCAATCCTTCCTTTATCATCTGCCTGAAAGGATACAGCTCCAGCGAGTCCATTCTTTCTTTCGAAGAAGCTATGGTGGGAAGGGTCTTATGCGAGTCGGAATCGGTATCGCCATGGCCGGGAAAATGCTTGCCGTTTGCCATTACCCCGTTATCCTGCATGCCCTTCATATACATCACCGCCTTGCGGGCCACATTGTACTTATCCTCCCCGAAAGAGCGATAGCCGATCACCGGGTTAAGGGGATTGTTGTTCACATCGGCCACCGGGGCCAGGTTCACGTGAATGCCTATGCGCTTGCACTGCCGGGCTATCTCCTTGCCCATCTCGTAGATCAGCGTTTCATCCTGAATAGCCCCCAGGGTCATCTGCTTGGGGAAAGAGGTAGTGCTGTCGAGGCGCATGGCCAGTCCCCATTCCCCGTCAATGGAAATGAGCAGGGGAACCTTAGCTGCTTTCTGGTAGCGGTTGGTGAGCACGGCCTGCCGCACAGGGCCGCCCTGGAAAAAGATCAGGCCGCCTATCTTGTGTTTGATGACCAGCGAATCGATCTCGCGCTCGTGCTTTTTATCCTTGTTGGAATAGGCTGCCACCATGAATAGCTGGGCAATGCGCTCATCGGGACTGAGCGTGGCGAATACCGAATCCACCCATTGGTTGCCTTTTTCGTCCTGGAAAGCGGGCAAAGGCTCATTCCTGCTGATGAATCCGGCAGAAAGCAGCAGCGGGAAAAGGATGAAAAAAACCTTAAGCTGGTTATTCATAATAAACGGAATAAAATTACCCTGCCCCTCACTGCAAAATGCGAGCCTTAAATTTTGTTTTCAACAAAGCGCCTGTTGATTTGCCGGAGTGCTTATACGTCAGTACAGCAAAGGATGTTATGAAGCAGATCGGAAATCTTTCCGGCCTCCGTGAGGATCATCATGTGCGAGCCCCCGTTTATCACATGATCCGCTTTTATATTCTTAATGGGCAGGGTGTTATCGCTGCTTCCGTGTATATGTACCAAATTCGGGGATTTTGGCTTACTGCGCTCCCAGGCGATGATCATCCGCGATGCCCTCTTGAGGAAAAGAGCCTGCTTGGCGTTGAGCATGCTGTCGAACAACGCCCCCTCCCCGTTTCGATCAGGTTCCACGAGCTTCTGCGCATAGCGGGCGCTCATTTTATAGAAGTTACCCGTAGGTATGCGGTCGAAAGGCACCTTGTCCATGAAGGTATACCTGCGGGGCAATTCCTGCCGGCACGAAGCGCTGGATACCAGGATTACCCTGAACGGCCTCAGCATATCGTTGAGCTCTGCGGCCAGCATTCCGCCCAGCGAAACACCCAGAATGGAAAAGGGCCTGGAGGCATCGATCTGCCAGGATATCCTCAGCGCATAGTCGCGCATGCTTTCGTCCGGGAAAGGTACAGGATAGCGGATATGCACGGTATCGAACTTTTCCAGGTTCAGCTTGCTGAAAACGCGGTGATCTGAGCCATGGCCAGGCAGGAGGTAGAGCCTGTGCTTGGCGCACAGCGGAAACATCCACAGCGCGAAACATGTAAGGCTGAAAATGCAGGCGCGGCTCATGCCGTAAAGTTCGGACGCGCGAAGAGGTTTTCAAAACTGACTTTTGCGGCAAAAAAAGATCAATTTGCAAAAAACAGTAATTGACCGGGATCAGCGTATCACCGATATCTTCTGCGTCTTCACTACGCCACCCGCCTCCGCCTTCACGAAATACACCCCCTGGCTGAAGGCCGAAACATCGATCTTGAGCTGGCTGCTTGCCGACATATAGACTTCCGAGCTTTGCAGGATGTTGCCCGTCAGGTCATAGATGATCACGCGGGTTTGCTCTTCCGACTCAGCGCTGGTTTGCACATAAATGGCATCCCCGGCCGGGTTCGGGAAAATGGCTATCTCCAGGCCCCCCTGCAGCAGGTTCACATCCGTAAGCCCGCCAGTCAGGTTGATGTTATCGATATACAGGTGGTTGCCGTAACCCGACTTGGCTATAAAGCGGAACCGCTTGGCCGGATCGCCAGCCAGGGAATCCAGGCCTATGGTATCGGTACGCCACTGGTTGGCCGCAGGCACGAACTGGCTGGTGGTGGCAGGCGCGGTGGCCAGGCTCAGGTAACCTTTGGTATATAGCCTGGAACCCGCAGGATTGCAATCGGTGTACACTTCCACGAAGAGAGAATCCAGGTAGCCGGAGCTGTAAGGCGCGTAAGCCACATCGAAATAGAGCTTGATGGGCGGTATCACGTTGGTAAAATCGATATACGGGGTAATGATACGGTCATCGCCCGTTGATATGCTGTAAAAATTAGCCCTGGCCGAATTGCTCGACTGCGAATAACCGCCCACGGTGCTGGAGCGCGACCAGAGGTTGGACGAGTTCTCCAGCAGCCAGTTGGCTGGCGGGAAACTGGTAGACACGAAGCCCTCCTGCAAGGGAGGAGCTGAACCCACCGGGTTGGCGATGATATCGAAACTATAGGTAACGGTATCGTTCTGCGTGTTCTGGTCGAGCGAGGAATTGGGGTTGCTGGTATAGGCTACCAGCGTATGCGTGCCGCTGGTGAGATTATACACCGGAAGCGTAACGTTGGCCGTTGCGAACGACACCAGCGAGCCGGTCCAGTTGAAGAGCTGGTAAGGCTGCCCGTCCATGCTGTAATACAGGTCGACCGAAGTGAGCGTGCTCACGCCCGAGTTGCGGATGACCACGATGGGCGCTATGCTGGTGCTGCAGGTCTGCGAGGGAGGATAGCTAACGCTGAAAGCGCTGGCGTCAAGGTTCTGCAGGGTAGATACCTGCAGGTCGCTTTCCCAGATGCCGCGTCCGTAAGTTGCCGCGCGCAGCTTGCTGGTAGGATAATACACTTCCAGGTCATCGATGATCACGTTGGGCAGGCCGGTATTATATGGCGCCCAGTCGTTCATGCTTCCGTCCATGTAGTATACGCCCAGGTCGGTGCCGATGTAAACAAGATCATTGCTGCCGTTCTGGTATTCTATGCAGTTCACCGGTATGTTCTGCAGCGTACCCGAAATATTGGTCCAGGTAGCGCCCCCGTTGGAAGTAAAGTACACCTTGTTGCCCGCTGAAAAGCCGGAGAAGGTGACCCATACCATGTTGGGATTGGATCCGCTCACCGCTATTCCCGTAATGGCCGCGCTTCCCACGGGCAGGGTGCCTGTAACATTGGTCCAGGGAGCGTTGCCTGTGGTCGTGCGCCAGATGCTGCCGAAAGTGGCCGCGTAAACGTAATTGCTGTTGGAGGGCGCCACCTCGATGGAATAGATGCAGGTTCCATCGAGCGAAGGCGAAACGCTGGTAAAGGTCACGCCATTATTGGTGGATTTGTACACATCGTCATCGCCCAGGTAAATGATATTGTTGTTATTGGGATCCATGGTGAGCGGGGAGGTCCAGTCACAGCCGGTAGGGCTTACGCTGGTGAAGGTGCCGCCCCCGTTGATAGAGCGGTAAAAATACCCGCCCTGGGTGGATACGAATACGATCTGGTCGTTGGTGAAATCCACCAGGCACTCCTCACCGTCAGCGCCCATTACCTGGGTGGCCGTGTTGATGCCGGTGATCTTATCGGTGCCGTTATCCTGCGATCCCGCGAATATGATATTGGGATTCTGGTACGAGGAAGAATGACGGTAATACTGCTTGATATCGATACCGTTGCTCAGGTCGGTCCAGGTCACTCCCTGGTCGGTGCTTTTGAAGATGCCCCCATCGTTCACCGCGAAGACCATGTTGTTGCTGCCGGGAAGGAACAGGATGTTCTTCTGGTCGGCATGCACATAGTTGGATGCCGGCCATGACGACCAGTCTGAAACCGTGGCCCAGCTTGTGCCTCCATTGGTGCTCTTGGCCACTTCAAGGCCACCGGCAAAAAGCACATTGGCGTTCACGGGCGAAACCTCCAGCACCATATCGTAATGCCCGTAAGGCGTACAGGATCCGCTGGGGTTGGTACGAACAGTGAAGGAAGTGCCCGAGTTGCCGGAATAATAGAAATTGCCGCCTTCTGTCCATACGTAAACCACCGTTCCGTTTATGGGCGTAACGGCAATGGATGTCCTGCCGGTAGAGGTGACACCGCTTACATAGTTCCAGGTGCTGCCGCTGTTGGTCGATATCTGGAAGCCCATATTATCGCCAGCGTAAATAGTGCTGGGCGTGCCGGGCGCCAGCTCCAGGTCGTAGAAATACCCGTTGCGTATATTGGTCCAGGTGGTGCCGCCATTGGTGGTCTTATAGATGCCTGAAAAAGTGGCGGCATAAAGCGTGTTCGTATTCGCAGGGTCCATAACCAGGCGCTGGATGATCACGTTATTGGCCAGCACATTGCTGAAGCCCGTGGCATTCCAGGTAGCGCCCCCATCGGTGGATTTCAGCACGCCCGCGCTGTAATGTCCCCAGGTCTCGTACTGCACATAGATGCCGAACTTATCGCCCGTGGCCAGGTAGATCTCCTGCGGGTTGGCTGGGTTGATCACGATGTCCGAAATGCTGAGCGAAGGCAGCAGGTCGGTGTTGCAGGTCCAGGTCAGGCCGCCATCGGTCGATTTCCATAGTCCACCGCAAGCCGCGCCTACATAAATAATGTTGGTATTGGTGGGATGGAAGGTGATGCAGTTGATGCGCCCGGCTCCGCCTCCGTTGCCCGGAACCACGCCCGGGCCGATGAAGCTCCAGTTGGCCGCCTGCGTGAACATGCTCTTGCCGGCCGCATACTGCTCTTTGTATTTCTGGTATTCGGTGAACAGGATATCAGAGCTGGGAAATTCTCCGCTGGGGTACGTACGCTGCTTGAAGAACCATTCCCAGCGCTTGAACTGCTGGTAGCCTCCCTCTTCCGCATTTCCGCCTTCGGTATCGCTCACATCCTTATCGGCCCAGTAATCCTCGAAGGCCCTCTGAAGGTCCCAGAAATTGACCTTTTTATCCTGCGGACGATTCACTATGTTCGGCTGCTTGTTCAGGTAGGTTTGGGCGCCTGCGCTGGCTGCAATAAGTATGGCGATACAGGCTGAGGAGATTTTTCTCATAGGGAACGGCTTTGATGAAGGGGAACTCCTAACAAATATATAAAAAATGATATGCTCCGGCAATATATTGATAATTATGGCCGTGTATCCCGTTCGGAAGCCTGCCTTGAGGCGGGAACCGGATAAAGAAAAACCGGCAAGGAGGCACAACGGTAAGCTAATGCGTGTGCTGCCAATACGCTTCTCCGGCCTTTTTTGAGCTTGGGTTACGGGCATAAAAGAATGAATAATCGTATCTTTACCTTCTTCTATTATGGCAGATATCATCCGCTTATTACCCGACTCGGTAGCTAACCAGATTGCGGCCGGTGAAGTGATCCAGCGCCCGGCCTCGGCCGTAAAAGAGCTGCTGGAAAACTCGGTGGATGCGGGCGCCAGCCTGATCCGCCTGGTGGTGAAGGACGCGGGCAGAACGCTGATCCAGGTGATCGATAACGGGAAGGGGATGAGCGAGACCGATGCGCGGATGAGCTTCGAGCGCCATGCCACATCCAAGATCCGGAATGCAGACGACCTCTTCAACATACGGACCAAAGGTTTCCGCGGAGAAGCGCTGGCCTCCATTGGCGCCATAGCGCAGGTGGAGCTGCGCACCAAACAGCACGGAGAGGCCCTTGGCACCCTTCTCGTGGTAGAGGGCAGCGAGGTGAAGACCCAGGAGCCCTGCAACTGTGCCGAAGGCACCAGCTTTTCGGTGAAGAACCTGTTCTACAATGTTCCCGCACGCAGAAATTTCCTTAAAACAGATGCGGTGGAGTTGCGGCACATCATCGAAGAGTTCCAGCGCGTAGCCCTTCCGCATCATAACATCGGGTTTTCGCTTCACCATAATAATACGGAGCTGTTCAACCTGGCGCCCTGCAACCTGCGCCAGCGCATAGCCCAGATCTTCGGCAGCAACTACAACGAGCGGGTGGTGCCGGTAGAGGAAGAGACCAGCATCGTAAAGATCAAAGGCTTTATCGGCAAGCCGGAGTTTGCGCGCAGGACCCGCGGGGAGCAGTATTTTTTCATCAACGAGCGCTTTATCCGCAACGCCTACCTGCATCATGCCGTGCAGATGGCCTACGAGGAACTGCTGCCCCAGGACAGCTTCCCCTCCTATTTCATCCTCATGGAGGTGGAGCCGAAAAGCATCGACATCAATATTCATCCTACGAAAACGGAAGTGAAGTTCGAGGATGAGAAATTCATTTACTCCATCCTGCGCTCAGCCGTCAAGCGCTCGCTGGGCAAGTACAACATCTCTCCCACCCTCGATTTCGAGCAGGAGACCAGCTTCAACGTGCCGCCCCTGCCCAAGGATAAGACCATACACGCGCCCGTCATATCGGTCAACCCGAACTACAACCCGTTCGCGAAAGAGGAGCTGGACAAGATACCTTCCTCAAAGGAGTTCCTGAAAAGCAAGTTCGCGGAGAAATACTTTTCACCGCAAACCGCGCAGGGCACCGGGGAGAAGGAGTTCGGCCAGCACGTGGAGAAAGGACTGGAGGAAGGCGCAGAGCAGAAGAAAAAGAACCACCAGCTTCACGGCCGCTATATCCTGTCGCACATCAAGTCGGGCTTCATGATCATCGACCAGCATGCCGCGCACGAGCGTATATTGTACGAGCGATTTTCCGATATGCTGGAAAAGCAGAAAGCCCACTCGCAGCAGCTTCTTTTTCCCCAGCACATCACCTTCAACCAAAGCGATTTCGAGCTGGCCAAAGAGCTGCTCAGCGAGATGCGCGCCCTGGGATTCGACATAGAGGAGTTCGGCAAAAGCACGTTTATCGTACAGGGCGTACCCGCCATCGTGCCGGAGAACAATGCCCGGCAATTGCTGGAGAACCTGATGGAGCAGTACAAGCAGAACCTTACCGGCCTGAAATTTGAGAAAAGGGAGAGCCTGGCCCGCGCCATGGCGCAGCACACCGCCATACGCCCCGGCAAAACGCTGAGCGAGCAGGAAATGGATGCCCTGGTTGATGAGCTCTTCGCCTGCAAGATGCCCTACTCTTCCCCTTCCGGCAACCCCACGCTGATCACCTTCAGCCTGGAGGACCTGGAAAAACGATTTAAAAAATAAGTATGGAACAACACCGCCCTCAGGGCTTTCAGATACTGCCCCCCGTTGTCAAGAACCTGCTGATCATCAACGCGATCTTTTACCTGGCCACCTTCGCGCTGGCCAACATGTTCGACCTGACGGATGAGCTGGGGCTTCACTTCCCTACCTCGGAAAAATTCAGGATCTACCAGTTCATCACATACATGTTCCTGCACGCTCCGGATAATTTCTTCCACATCTTCTTCAACATGTTCGCCCTGTGGATGTTCGGATCGCCCATAGAGAACTACTGGGGAGGCAAGCGTTTCCTGCAGTTCTATATATTCTGCGGCATTGGCGCGGCCATTACGCATTATACCATCTTCTATTTCGAGTCGAGGCCCATACTGACCATGATCGATGCCTTCATCCAGAACCCATCGGCCTACGATTTCAAAAGCATAACGGCCGACCTTCCGCCCATGCACCCCGAAAATATCTCTGACGCGCTGATGAGCGCTCAGCAAACGCTGATCGCCACCGGGAGCGAGGAAAGCATGGTTCATTTCCTGGAACAATACCGTACCGATTTCCTGAACGCGCCTGTTGTGATCGGGGCTTCGGGGGCCGTATTCGGCATCCTGCTGGCTTTCGGCATGACCTTCCCCAACAGCATGATCTACATCTACTTTTTCCTGCCCATGAAAGCGAAGTATTTCGTCATCCTATACGGGGCGCTGGAGCTGTGGTCGGGGTTAAGCAACAACCCGCAGGATAACGTGGCCCACTTCGCCCACCTGGGTGGCATGTTGTTCGGATTAGCCTTAATTTTGTACTGGCGTAACCGCAGGAGAAGGGATTTTTATCATTAAGGCATGTCGATCCTACGCGATATCAGGCTGCAGTTCAGCTCGGGCAATGTAGTTACCCAGCTCATCATCGTCAATGTGGCCGTGTTCCTGGCCGTGAACCTGGTGAGGCTGGCCCTCTTCTTCAGCGGTTATAACCGGGCGGAGATCGATGCCGCCTTCTACGGCTTCATCAACGACTGGCTGGCCATGCCCCTTTCGGTCGGCCGTTTTGTCCAGCAGCCCTGGACGCTCCTCACCCACTTCTTCCTGCATGCCGATTTTTTTCACATCTTCTGGAACATGATCATGCTCTTCGTGTTCGGCCGCATATTCCAGGAATTCACCGGCAACAGCAAAATACTGTCCATTTATTTCTACGCTGCGCTGGCGGGAGCGCTGCTCACCTTCGTTGCCTACCTCTTCATTCCAACCCTGTATAAGATATCGCACGGCAGTACCATGCTGGGCGCTTCGGCCGGTATCATGGGGCTTGTGCTGGCGGCCGCCACCCTGGTGCCCGATTACATGATAGGCATTATTTTCATCGGGGCCGTGCGGCTGAAATACGTGGCGGCATTCGTGGTGTTGCTCGACATCATCAGTATTCCCTATTTCAATAATACCGGGGGCCATATCGCCCACCTGGGCGGTGCCCTTTTCGGATTTCTTTTCGTTACGCAGATGAAACGCGGCCGCGACTGGTCGAAGAGCTTTAACCTGGTGTTCGGCTGGATACGCTCGCTTTTAAGCGGCAGGCGGAGAGCCCGCATGAAAGTGGCCTATACGCGAAAAAAGAGCGATGCGGAGTATAATTTCAGCAAAGCCCAGGTACAGCAGAAGGTGGACGAGATACTGGACAAGATTTCCCGCTCGGGCTATGAGAGCCTGAGCAAAGAGGAAAAAGACTTTTTGTTTAAAGCCAGCAATAAAAAGTAGCCCGGCTTTCCTCCTGTATAGCCCAGCACGGTTTGAGCAAGCCCGACAACATACACAGTGAAGCCAAGGCCGAGAAAAAGGCCAGGCGGATGACCTGGATCAGCCGGATAGTGCTCTGGCTGAATTATTTCGCGGTGGCCTCGCTCCTGCTCTCTTACCTGGCGCCTTACGTCAGCCCGGCCGATTTCTGGCCCATAGCTTTTTTCGGGCTCGCCTATCCCTACCTGCTCCTGCTCAACGCCCTCTTCGTTATCTACTGGCTGCTTCGCTGGCGCATACAGATCATCCTTCCGCTTATCGCCATTCTCATCGGCATCAACCGTTTTCCCTCCGTTCTCAACTTTCATTTCGGAGAGGAAAAGCCGGGCAGCGGGTCCTTCGGGGTGATGTCGTGGAACGTACGGCTTTTCGACCTGTACAACTGGAGCAAGAACAAGGAGACCCGGAACAAAATGTTCAGCTTCCTAAGGTCAGAGAACCCCGCGGTGCTTTGCCTGCAGGAGTTCTTCCATGGCGAGGAGGGCTATTTTCCAACCCTCGACACCCTGCAGCAAATGCTGGCCGCTAAAAATGTCTATTACCAGTACACGCTTACCCTCCGGGGTTACCAGCATTTCGGCATTGCCACCTTTTCCAGCTTTCCCATGGTCAACAAAGGCGAGATCCGCTTCGAGACGCGGACCAATAACATTTGCATTTACACCGACCTGCTGGTGAACAGCGACACCATCCGCGTGTACAACATGCACCTCCAGAGCATACAAATGGGCTATGCGGATTACAAGTTCGTAGAAGACCTGGAGAGCAACAAGGAAGTGGATGAGATCGAAGGATCAAAAAACCTGCTGAGGCGGCTCAAGCGGGCTTTTGTCAGGCGCGCCCCGCAGGCTGAAATGGTGGCCGAGCACATCCGTAAATGCCGGTATCCCGTTATCGTATGCGGGGATTTCAACGATACGCCTTTTTCATACACCTATAATACGGTGAAAGGGAACCTGAACGATGCCTTCATCGAATGCGGCAACGGCTTCGGAAAAACCTATAACGGCATATTCCCTTCTTTCCGCATCGATTACATCCTGCACAGCGGGAGCCTGCTCCCCAGCGGGTATTACACGTACAGCGAGAGCTACTCCGATCATTTTCCGGTATCCTGCTTTTTCGAGCTGAAGAAGCCCTAATCGGGCTGCCCTTTCGGCCGGGAGGGATCAGCCTCTCCGCGCTATTTTCACGCGCTTCAGGTTAAGCAGGTTCATGGCGTTGGTGCTCAATCCTTCCACGTTCTTCTGAACCAGGCGCAGCACCTCATCGTAGAAAACGGGTATGACCACCGCCTCGTCCATGATGATCTGGTCCATGGCATAGTAGATCCCGTAACGGTCTTCGGTATTCTCCTCTTTCATGGCCAGCTCGTACAGCTTATCGAACTGCTCGTTGCTGAAATGAAAATAATTGGGGCCGTTGGGAGAGAAGTTCTTGCTGTAGAATATGGAAAAGAAGTTCTGGGCATCCGCATAATCTCCCACCCAGGATTTGCGGAAAAAATCGAATTGCCCTTTTTCGATCATGTCGGTCTGCATCTCGGTGGGATTAACGTTGATCTTTACGCTGATGCCTGCCTGGCGCAGTTGCTCGCGTATGGCCTCGCTGATCTCGAAGAACTGCGAGGTGATATTGAGCGTGATCTCCGGCAGGCCCTTCCCATCGGGGAACCCCGCCTTTTTCAGCAGCTCCTTTGCCTTTTCCGGATCGTAGTCGTAGCCGGTCACCTTGGTTTTGTCGAAAGAAGGCAGGCCGGGCGGAATGAAGCCGGCTGTGGCCGGAACACCTACGCTGTAGCGCAGGTAAGAAACGATCTTCTGGCGGTCGATGGCATAGGAAATAGCCTGGCGCACCTCCTTTTTCATCAGCGGGTTCTCGCTCTCCTTCCTCAGGTTCTTATCCAGGAAAAAGCCCAGGTAATCCGTTTTCAGGAAAGGCGATTTCTGCATAACGATCTTATCCTTGTACGCTTCCTGCAATCCGCCTTCGCGGGTCAGCACCACGTCTTTGTTCATGGTCTCCATGCCTGAGATCATGTCGAAATTACCTTTCAGGAACTCCGTAAAGCCGGTCTCCTTATCCTTGATGAACGATACGGCCACCCCATCCAGGTAGGGCAAGCGTTCATTTCCTTCGGTCTCGAAGTAATTCTCGTTCCTGACCAGCACCAGCTTCTCATCGGTCCAGGTCCTGAACTTAAAAGGGCCCGTACCGACCGGGTTCCGCCTGAACTCCTCACCATAATGCGCTACGATCTCGCGGGGAACCACCGAGAAGTACTGCATGGTCAGCACTTCCAGGAAGGGCGGGAAGGGTTTGGACAGGAATATCTTAAGCGTGCTGTCGTTCGGGGCGGTTACGCCCACGCCATTGGTGCGCTCGAGCATGCCGAGCAGGTACTTTGACGATTGCTCTTCTTTCATTTCCGAGAGGCGGGTAAAGCTGTAAACGAAATCATGCGCGGTGACCCTGCGCCCCTTCCCCCCTTCGAACTGCTCGTGGTCGTGAAAGAACACATCGCCCCGTAAATGGAAGGTGTATTCGAGCTGATCATCATAGATCTCCCAGCTTTTGGCGATGCAGGGCACCACCTTCAGCTCATCGTTGAGCTGGACCAGCCCGTTGAAGAGCTGGTTCACCACCCAGATGTTTTCCAGCTTATTGGCCGCGGCCGGGTCGAGCGATGAGACCGTGCTGATCTCGTTATACCTGAAAATGGTCTTGTTGTCGCTGCTTTCCGGCTGATCTTCTTTTCCCGGTCCGCATGCGGCCAGCAGCATGCAGCACGCCATCCATCCTGTGATCTTCAGCTTCATATCACCTTTTTTTGATTTCCGCCAAGATCAAAAAAAGCCTGCCCGGCCCGGAAAACCGGGCTTCTCTTTAATGAACAGCTTTATTAACAGGATCAGAACGGGCCCGGGGCGTCAAGTATGTCGCCCTGCGTGATGTGCGAACCGCTCAGCTCGAGTATGCGCCTGTGCTCGGCCACTTTCACCCAATAGATGATCCAGCAGATCACCCCGTAAAACAGCGTGACGATAAAGATCGGAGAAACGGAAGTGGCTATGCCAATGCCGAAGGTGGGGCGTTCTTCCTTCGAAGGAATACCTCTCTTCTTCATCTCGTCCCTGAGCGAATCGGCTATCGCGATCACGACCAGGAAATGCCATACGATGTTGAACAGGGGAATATACAGCAGCCACACCTGGCCTGGCGGCATCTTCCTGTTCTCGGGCGAAACGGCCTCGAGCGTGCGTTGAAGGGTGAGGCAGTAAAAAATACCCAGCACGGCCGGGATGCCGAACACGATGAGCATGCCCAGCATGGCTTCGAGCACATCATTCTCCATTGTCTCCATGCCGGGCAAAGATAATAAGCCGCGCGAAACCCGGCCGGAAACAAATTTCTATCTTTGCCAGCCCGAATGCCCGCCTGTGCGGATCCGGGAAGATGCCTGTCCGTAGCCGGGCGGGCCCAACATGAAAAAAGTCGCGTTTCATACCCTGGGCTGCAAGCTGAATTTTTCGGAGACATCCGCTATTTCCAGGATGTTCGCTGACAAGGGCTTTGTGAAAGTGGACTTCCCGTCCCCGGCCGATGTGTACGTGATCAACACCTGCTCGGTGACCGAGAACGCGGATAAGGAGTGCAGGCGCATCGTGCGCTCAGCGCTTAGCGCCTCGCCCGATGCCTGCATCGTGGTGATCGGGTGCTATGCGCAACTGAAGCCGGAAGAGATAGCGGGCGTAGAGGGGGTTGACCTGGTGCTGGGCGCATCGGAGAAGTTCAAGATACTGAATTACCTCGATGACCTTTCCAAGCGCGCCCATTCCGAGATCCACTCCTGCGAGATAGCCGATGTGAACGAGTTCAGGGGCGCCTATTCGCTGGGCGACCGCACGCGCGCCTTCCTGAAAGTGCAGGACGGATGCGATTACACCTGCTCGTACTGCACCATTCCGCTTGCACGCGGGGCCAGCCGCAGCGGAACGATAGCGCACGTGGTCGGTAACGCCAGAGAGATAGCGGCCAGCGGGGTGAAGGAGATCGTGCTTACGGGCGTGAACATTGGCGACTTTGGCAATTCAAAAGGTGAAGATTTTCTTCAGCTCATCCGGGCCCTGGACCAGGTGAGCGGGATAGCGCGCTTCCGCATCTCCTCCATCGAGCCCAACCTGCTCAGCAACGAGATCATCGGCTTTGTGGCCGCCTCAGAACGATTTGTCCCGCACTTCCATATCCCGCTCCAGTCGGGATCAGACCGGATACTGAAGCTGATGCGCAGGCGCTACCTCCGCGACCTGTATGCCGAACGGGTGAGCGCCATCAAAGCCCTCATGCCCCACTGCTGCATAGGGGTGGATGTGATCGCGGGCTTTCCCGGTGAGACCGAAGAAGACTTTATGGAGACCTATCATTTCCTCCATGAGCTGGATATCTCCTACCTGCACGTGTTCACTTATTCGGAGCGCGCCAATACCGATGCGCTGAAGATAAAAGAGGCGGTGCCGGTGAGCCTCCGCAGGCAGCGCAACAAGATGCTGCGCACCCTCTCCGCGAAAAAGCTGCGGCACTTTTACGGCCTGCACAGCGGCACGCAGCGAACCGTGCTGTTCGAAGGCGAGAACGACCGGGGCTTTATGTACGGCTTCACGGATAATTATATTAAAGTAAAGACCAAATACGATCCCGCCCTCGTCAACCGGCTGCGTACGGTTCAGCTCTCGGCCATAGACAGTGACGGAATAGCCACGCTCCAGGACCTCAGCCAGGAAGAATCCCTGATAACCATCAATTAAGGCATGTATCCTAACCTCTATTACCTGTTTGAAGACCTGTTCGGTATCCGCATCGAATTCCTGAAAATGTTCCAGAGCTTCGGCTTCTTTGTGGCGGTGGCCTTCGTGTTCGCAGCCTGGGTCCTGAGCAAAGAGCTCAGGCGCAAGGAAAGGGAGGGATTGCTTTCCCCGATGAGAAGAAAAGTGATCAGGGGGGCCAAGGCCAGCCCTGGCGAACTGCTTGGCTCCGGCATCGTTGGCTTCGTGCTGTTCTACAAGATCGTTTATGTTATCCTTAATTTCTCCGCTTTCCTCGAGGATACCCAGGGCTTTCTGCTCTCGCTTGAAGGGAGTTTCCCGGGCGGGCTGCTGGGCGGAGCGGCAGCGGCTTACCTCAAGTACTCGGACAAGGAGAAGGAAAGAAAAAAGCTGAACCTCAGCGGACCGTCCGAGATCGAAGAAACCCTGCACCCCTGGCAGGAAGTGGGCAATATCACGCTGATCGCTGCCGTGGCCGGGCTGCTGGGAGCAAAACTGTTCGACATACTGGAGAACCTCGACAGCTTTGCGCAGGACCCCTGGGGAACCATTTTCTCCTTCAGCGGCCTGACCATGTATGGCGGGCTGATCGTAGCGGCCATTTCAGTGATCCTGTACGCCCGTAAAAAAGGCATCAGCACGGTGCATCTCATCGATGCCAGCGCGCCCGCCCTCATGCTGGCTTACGGCATAGGCCGTATAGGCTGTCACATCGCTGGCGATGGCGACTGGGGCCTTGACAATCTTTCACCCAAGCCTTCCTGGATGGGCTTTCTCCCCGACTGGATGTGGGCCTACAAATACCCGCATAATGTGCTGGGCATGGACCACGACAACCCTATTGCCGAATGTGAAGGCAAATATTGTTACGAGCTGGCCAATCCCGTTTTCCCTACCCCGTTCTACGAAGCGGTAATATGCATAGGCCTGTTCTTCGTGCTGTGGGCCCTGCGTAAGCGTATCGTAATTCCGGGCGTGCTGTTCTCCATCTATCTTATCATGAACGGGGTGGAGCGCTTTTTCATCGAGAAGATCCGCGTAAACACCGAGTACAGCTTCCTGGGCATGAGCCCCAGCCAGGCCGAGATCATTGCCGTGCTGCTCATACTTGCCGGCATTGCCGGTATTTTCTATTTCAGAAAACGGCTTAAACCATCGGGGCCGCCAGCGGTCTAACAGCGCGTCATTTTATATTTGTTCAAAACCGGCACCCGCATGAGAAAAGGTATACCCCTGCTGTTATCCTTATTTATTCCGCTTTTTTCTTTTTCACAGTCCAATACGCTCCAATACATTTCATCCACCACCGGGGCGGGATGCTACGAAGTGCTTTACCACAACGGTTACCTTTTTGCAGGAGCCGGCAATACGCTGATGGTCTACCAGCTCAACAGCAACGGCAGCATAGGCAGCAAGATCACAGAGAAGCGGCTCGTTTCCAATATAGACGACCTGAAAGCCCAGGGCAACAAGCTTTATGTAGCGGCCAACCATGCCGGCCTTTCCATGTGGGACCTGGGCGGCCTTTCCAGCGGGAACCTTACGCTGGATGATCAATACCTGCCCGACAGCCTGAACGAGGCGGCTTACCATATTGCCCTTAAAGGCAGCGATTCGGTATTCGTGGCCTACAAGACCAAGATGGCCCTCTTCAAAAGGAATCCCAACAATACGCTCAGCCTGCTGAACAAGTTCGCCCACCAGCCCCTCAGCCTCAACCCCTTGGTGCAACTGCGCATACGCGGCTGCGCGGTGAAAGGCGGCCTGCTTGCTTTCACCACGGGCTATGGGGCCGAGCCGGGAACGGGAGTGTACCTCTATAATGCCGATAACCTGAGCTACATTTCGTTCAGGCAGCAGAACTTCTGCGATCCGGAAGAAGTGGAGTTCGGGCAGAACAACAGCCTGCTGTATGTGGCGGGCGGAACCGAATCCCTGGAATCGTTCGGCCTTATTCCTCACGGGATATTTTACGCGCTCAACGTAAGCGTTCCCGCCAACCCCGTAGAGGTGTACCGCGACACGGTGCCCGGCCTGCCCGGCATAGCCATTTCCATGCCCATGAACATTGATGTGCAGAACGATACCGTATATGTAGCCACTCAATCGGGACTGAAGAACAATTTCAACATCATTACCGATACCCTTTCCGGGCGCACCTACGTCTATAAGGCCTTTGCCAACAACACCGTTCAATATATTACTGATTTTTCCGGGGGGCTGTGGCATTTCGATACGGAAGTGTTCGGAAGCAAGGCCTATGTGGCTTCGGAATGGTATGGCATAAAAACGGTCAATGTTTTGAACGTGATGAGCCCGGTGGACATGGGCAATACGCTTACCGGTGGCTGGAACCTGGGTGCGGATAAGTTCGGCAGCAGGCTGGCGCTGGCCAACGAGGGCTACGGAGTAAAGCTCTTCGATATCACCAACCTGGCCTCTCCTTCGCTCATAGCAACGAACACGGCCATAGGTTTCTGCTGGAACATCAACTATTCAGCTACCGGGCAGCACATCTTCGGATGGTTCTATACCGGTGACGACCTGCGCGTGATGGACCCTAACACCCTCAGCACGCTTTATTCCCTGAACCTCGATACCAGCGCATGCGAATACCGCAGCATGCAGGTATGGCAGGGCAAGGCTATTGGCATACAGATCGAGCAGGCAGGATTATCGGCCATCAGGCGTATTATCCGTGTCGATGTTTCCAATCCCCTTCAGCCATCGCTGGATACCTTGATGCAATACAACGACATCAACGATCTTTTTGTGAACCGCAACGGGAAAGTGTTCGTAGCCAGGCAGGATACCATTATGGTGATGGATGGTGCCGCCAACATGGCCATTCTTACCAAAGTGGCCGTTCCGAACGGCTTTACCGATTTTTATGCCCTTACCGAATACAACGATACGGTATTCGCTTTTATGTCGGGAGCCCTGGGCGGACTGCGGAAATACAAATACAACGGCAGCAACCAGCTTACCCTCATTTCCACCACGGCCATGAACGCGCTCATGCAGCCTTACTCAGCCCATGCCGTGCGCATGGCGGCCGACTCCTTCGGCCTGTACATCAGCGACATCAACAAGGGCCTCTACGCTTTCAGCAAGCAGAACCCCGCGGTACAGACCGGCTACTACAGGCACAGCATGGAATTCATACACGATGTGTACTGGGGCGTGGAGGATATCATCTGCAAGGAAGGCCTCATCCTGCTGCCTGAATATTTCGGGCAGACCAGCATCCTGAGCAATGACCCTAATTTCACGGTAGGCATGGAAACCACCGTTGTAGCAGAGGCTCCTTCCCTGCTACTCTATCCGAACCCTGCATCCGATGCGGTCCATGTCGTTCTGAATGAAGACGGATATCTCTCGCTGAGCAACGCGCTGGGCCAGGCACTGAGATATTTCCCCGTTCAAAGCGGTGAGCTGCAGCTTACGGTGTCCGGGTTGCCCGATGGCCTGTACTTTCTCCATTTCACAGGCAGCTCAGGCCGCCTGTCCGCTCGCCTGGTCATCAGCAGGTGAAACGGCATTTGTTAAAACATGTTAAAGGCTGTTGGCCGTTCCATTTAAAATTCATTATCTTTGGTATGAGTCAAACCCCTTATGCTGAAACAGGCAGCTCTCTTTTTACTGCTGGTCACCGGACCGGTATCGGCCTTTGCCGTAAGCAGGGCCAAGGATGGCGCTGAGCCCTCCTGCTCTCCTTCCGAATCGAAGATAAGCCCCATTTTACCTATCGGCATACCCTACAGCCTCAGGCGTGATTCATCACCCATTGCCCCCAAACCCGATACGCTGATCAAGGGCAAGACCATATCCAAGAAAAAGATATACGCCTTTCAGCTCGATGATGAAATGAGTCCCGCCTCATGGAGGCAGACCAACGAAGCCTTCCGGCAGGCCGAAGACATGAATGCCGATTACCTGCTCATCAAGCTGAGCGATAACGGCACATCGGCCGAAACGGCCAACAAGATCCGGTCGAAGATCCAGCAGACCAAGATGCCCGTCATACTCATGTTCGACAACACCGTACAGGAGGTAAGCAAGCCCGACAGCATTGTGAAAAAGAAAAAGCCGGTAAGCGCGGTCAAAACCAAGATGCTGAACAAAAAACCTTCAGCGAAAATCAATCCCGATGCGATCGGCAAAGAACCGGATAATGGAAAGGTCATCGCCTTCAATAAGGGCGAAACGCGCGAGGAATATTTCACCCGGCTGCTGGCGCAGGACGGGGCCAGGGAATTTGAATTGGTGCATTACGAGGATTCCTCTTCCGGTAAGGTGATCGATTTCCTTTCACAGGGCTGGGTGTGCGCGCTTTTTCTCTTTTTCATTTTCACAGGTGCCCAGGTTGAAAAACACCATCGCGGATCGGGCTTTGCAGGTTTCCTTGCCCTGTTCCTGGCCATCATCAGTCTTTCCGCGCTGCGCTCGGAAGGACTGGCCGAGCGGTACGAGATCGGGCTCTTCGCCTCCTGCCTTATCCTGCTTTTTGTTTCGGCTATGCGCAACTGGCTTTGGGCATGGAGGTTTTCGCTCATTCTTGCCGCGATGGCCTACGGCCTGTGCATGAGCAGCGATATGGGACAGTCCTCCTATTATTATTTCATCATGCAGCCTGATCTCCTCTTATCGCTCGGTCTCTGCTTGCTGGTACTGATCCTTTCTCTTCTTGCTTCACGTAAGCTGCTGCAGAAACAGCTTCCGCCCGGGGCCCTGCTGGCCGGCATACGGGCATAAAAAAACCCGTCCGCCTGAGGCGAACGGGTTCTCTTTAAAGGTGTTGCTTATTAGCTCTTCTTCTCTTCTTTCTTCATTGAAGAACATTTCTTGTCTGAACACTTGGCTGACTCCCATGCGGTCTTGCAGGCAGTGGCGTTGTTCATGCAGGTGGTCTTGGCAGCGTTGAAGTTGGCTACCCAGGTTTCCATCTCCTTCGAGCCGTTGTCCATAGCGCCCTGTATCTCAGCGATCACTTTGTTGATCTCCTCGTCAGTGCCTTCGTTCTTGGCAACTTTTTCCTTGATGCCGTCCAGCTTGGCCTGGAGAGAATCCCACATGGGCATTTCAGCATCCCATGCAGCCTTCATATCCTGGAACACTTTCAGGTCGTTCTTGCAGGGAGCCATGAGCGAATCTTTTGTGCCGGTGAGGTGCTCACAACACTGCATGCCTTCGCCTTCCTTACAAGCGGTCTCACACCATGCAAGCGCTTTGTTCAGCGAGTCGCCCCATGCCATAGCCATGGTGCCCATGGCGGTCCATGAAGAATCGAGAGCGGCCAGTGATTTTTTGGTTGCTTCTGAAGGGCCGCTGGAGCAAGAGGCCAAAAAGAGCACTCCTGCGAAAGCAGAAAGAACAGATAATTTGGTTTTCATTTTGGTTTGGTTGTGTTTAGTTAGACTTTATAATGCGATTTTTTCTGTTTTAAGGTGCGCAAATGTATAAAAATGAATTTAATTAGCAAGGGGCAATTAAAACATTTATTTCCAGAGGTTTATAGGCTGCCAAGCAGGCTGGTCCATCGAGAAGGGAAAAGGTGGCGGCCCGCCATGCCGCTCTTTACCTGCCCGCCTCAGGGGCGCGGGAGATAAAATAAAGCCCCAGGAAGGTGAGCGCCCCGTTCACGATCAGCAGCTCGAAGCCGAAGCGATAACCCAAGAAAAGATCGGCAGAGAACCGGTCCAAAAAGTAACAGGCTACGGGGGCGGCCAGGCAAACCAGGGGCGCCAGCCTGTCGCGCAATCCGCGCCTGGTAAACAATCCAAATGCATACAGTCCCAGCAGGGGGCCGTAGGTATAGCCGGCCCAGGTCAGCACCTTATAGATCACGGCCTGGTCGTTGATGAGCTTGAAGATCACGATCACCGCCAGCAGCAATACTGCGAAGCCTATGTGCACCTTTTGCCTGAGCCTGGTCCTGTCAGCCTCCGTAAGGGCGGGATTCTTGTTCATTCCCAGAATATCGATGCAGAAACAGGCCGTGAGGGCGGTAAGGGCCCCGTCCGCGCTGGGGTATGCGGCCGAAATTATGCCGATGATGAAGAAGATGCCGATGATGGCCGGCAGGTAGTTCAGCGCGATATTGGGAAATACCTCGTCCGTGATCACCTTACCTGCCGCATCCGTACTCAATGCTATGCCGGTGGTGGAGGCGTACTCGTACAGCAGGGCGCCCAGGGCCAGGAAGAGGGCATTGACCAAGACCAGGATGAAGCTGAAGGTGATCATGTTCTTCTGCGCCTCCCTGATGTTACGGCAACTGATGTTCTTTTGCATCATCTCCTGGTCCAGGCCCGTCATGGCTATGGCGATGAACATGCCCCCGAAGAACTGCTTGGGGAAAAATGACTTTTGCTCCCATTCGGTGAAGATCATCTGCGAGTACTTCCCGCTGAACACTTTTTCCGTCACCTCCCCCAGGCCGTAACCCAGCTCGGAGGCGATGAAGGCTACGGTGAGGACCAGGGAAAGCAGCATGAAGGTGGTCTGCAGCATATCGGTCCATACGATGGTCTTCACCCCGCCTTTGTAGGTATAGAGCAGGATAAGGATGATGAAGAGCGTTACGGTCACGTAAAAAGGCACGCCCATGGCATCGAACACGAAGGCCTGCAGCACGTTGATGACGATGAACATGCGCAGGGCCGCGCCCACCACGCGCGAGAGAATGAAGAAGGCGGAGCCGGTCTTGTACGTTACGATGCCGAAGCGCTGCTCCAGGTAAGTATAGATCGAGGTGAGGTTGAGGCGGTAGTAAAGCGGCAGCAGGATTAGCGCGATCACGAAATAACCCACCAGGTAGCCCAGCACCACCTGCATATAGCCGAGCTGGGAGGTGTACACGGCTCCCGGCACGGAGATGAAGGTAACCCCGCTGAGCGAGGCCCCTATCATGCCATAGGCCACCACGAACCATTTGGAAGAGCGGTTGCCCCTGAAATAGCTCTCGTTATCCGCGTTGCGCGAGGTGTACCATACTACCGCGAAGAGCAGCAAGGTATAAAGGGCTACGCAGGTAATGATAAGGCTTGGGGTCATGATGCAAAGAAATGCAAAATGAAAAATGGAAAATTAAAAAGTGGAAAGGGATTTGAACAGGGGGGTGTGGGAAAACCCTTATAAAAACTGCATAAGGAATTCCAATTTGCATCCTTGAAAGTCTGCAACCTTA